>CP104100.1:2070866-2761154 GCA_025163595.1 Phaeobacter sp. G2 | reverse complement strand
GTACGTGCCCTGGCTCAGCGTTCTTCGGCTGCAGCGATGGAGATTAAAACGCTTATAGAAGACAGCGGCAAACAGGTCGGTGAGGGCGTGGATCTGGTGGGGCAGGCGGGCGACGCGCTGCAAACCATCGTTGAACAGGTGAGCCGGATCTCGACACAGGTTTCCGATATTGCCGAAGGTGCCGTCGAACAGTCCACAGGGCTTAACGAGATCAATACTGGCATGATTCAACTTGATCAGGTGACGCAGCAAAATGCCGCGATGGTGGAAGAGGCCACAGCGGCCAGTATATTGCTCAAAACGGATGCGGGAAAACTCGCTGATTTGATGGGGAATTTTCAGATCTCGCATCAACCCCGCTCCTTGGGTGCGGATGCCAGCCCTGCGGCTGCAGTGGCAACTGCGCTGCGGGATGTTGAGACGACAGAGAGCTGGGACAGTGTCGCCGAGGTCGCGCCGATGATGGCTGCAACCGGGACGGATGGCATCCGGGCGTAGGGCGGTTGCTGATATCCAGGATTGCACCTGATAAATAATAAGGGCCCGCCAGATCTGCGGGCCCTTTTCTATTTTGTTTACTGGCGGGGTCAGCCGCCCGGACGGTCGACCCTACTAGAGGTCAATGCGGAAGCGGGCAAAACCATCGGGACCGTCGCCTGCGGCTGACAGGGTGACACCCTGAACATCCTTGGCATAGTCGCTTGCTTTGGGGCCGGTATCGAACAGAACACTGGTGCCGGGCAGGGGCGCAAAGCTCCAGTTGGCATCGGCGCGGGGGCTGATGGTGCCCTTCTCCACAATGTAGCGCACAATCACATCGCGGTTGGTGTCAGGCCCTTCAAAGACGATGGTGTCCCCCATAGCGCCGGGGAAATCGCCGCCGCCGCCGGCACGGTAGTTGTTGGTGGCAATGATGAACTTGGCCGCTGGGTCGATTGGCGCGCCGTTGAAGGTCAGGTTGACGATACGATTGGCTTCTGGGTTCTGCAGAACGCCCTTGCTGCTGAATTTTGACGGCTGGCTCAGGTCGATCTGGTAGCGCACCCCGTCCATCACATCAAAATTGTAGCTTGGGAAGTCAGGGTTGAGCAGGATCTGGTCTGCCTTGCCCGGCTCTACCTGATTGAACATGCCGGCTGAACGCTCCAGCCAGTCCTTGACCTGGGCGCCGGTCACCAGAACCGCGCGGGCGGTGTTGGGGTAAAGATATAGGTCCGAGACATTCTTGATCGCCACATCGCCTTTTGGCACATCGGTGAAATACTCAGGCCCGCCACGGCCACCAGCCTTGAACGGGGCTGCGGCTGATAGAATTGGCAGGCCTTCGTATTTGGTGCCCTTCAGCATCTGGGCGATGTACCAGCTTTGTGCAATCGACACGATCTGCACCGAAGGGTCATCGGCAACCAGGGCAAAATAGCTATGCAGCGGCGCATCGGTTTTCCCCACCGCGCGGCGCACATAGGCCAGGGTTTCCTCGTGCTGCTGGGCGACAGAGGCCAGCACCTGTGCGTCGCTTTTCACCAGCGCGGTGATTGATCGATCCTCATTCCGTTTGGAAATGGGGCGGGCTTCAGCGGCATGGCCGACAACGCGCCAGCCACCTGCGTCGCGTTCCAGCATCAGATCAATCAGCCCCAGGTGGCTGCCCCAATAGCCGCCCATGGTGGCGGGTTTGCCCTGCAGGGTCCCTTTGGCCACGTCGATACCATCCAGCCCGTCATATTTGGAGGAGGGAAACACCAGGTGGCTATGGCCGGTCATGATGGCGTCAATGCCGTCCACACCAGCCAGCACCAATGAGGCATTCTCCATGCCATCAGTTTCCTGTCCCCCGCCAATGCCAGAGTGGGACAGAGCGATGATAATATCGGCGCCTTTCTCCTTCATTTCCGGCACATAGGCACGTGCGGCCTGCAGGATATCACGGGCCTGGACATTACCTTCTAGATGGCGGCGATCCCAGTTCATCACCTGCGGCGGCACAAAGCCAATGAGGCCAATTTTGATCGCATGTTTAGCGCCGGCACCATCGGTCAGTTCGCGGTCCATCAGCACATAGGGGGGCAGTAGGGTTTTATCGTCACGCGGGCCAGCCCCGGTTTCTTTGGCGATATTGGCGCAGACCACCGGGAACTGCGCTCCGGCAAGGGATTTCATCAGGAAATCAAGGCCATAGTTGAACTCGTGATTGCCCAGTGTCGAGGCATCAAAGCCCACGGTATTCATTGCGGCAATCACTGGATGCAGATCGCCTTCGCGCATTCCGCGTTCATAGGCGATGTAGTCCCCCATCGGGTTGCCCTGCAAGAAATCGCCATTGTCCAGCAACAGCGCATTGGTGGCCTCTGCCCGGATGTCATTGACGATCGAGGCGGTGCGGGCCAGCCCTACCGTATCGCGGGGTTTGTCGGCGTAATAATCATACGGAAAGACATGCACATGCAGGTCGGTGGTTTCCATCAATCGCAGATGCATCTGGTTCGAGGCGGCCTGCAGAGAAAACGGGTGCAGCGCGATGAAGCCGGCGCTGCCAGCGAGAAAAGACCGGCGGTCAAGTGAGATCGGCATGAAGAAACTCCCAGTGTCAGTTTGCAGCGTAGCTATCCGGTAACGATAACAGCAAAATGACAGGTGTCCCGGCGAATTTGAGCCACAGCACCGACCACAGCTTGTTGAACCGGGGGGCGGGTTATTTCACCAATCCGGTCTCTTTCAACATGCCGCGCCGTTTCGCCTCGTAGTAGTAGCCGCGCGAATAGTGTTTGACCGCAGTATCAAAACTGCCATCCGACAAGAGCCAGGCGCCGCGCAGGTATTTCACCGAATACTCAAGGTTTGTATCCGCATCCAGCAAGTCCTTCGGCGCGCCGGAAAAGCCCATGGAACGTGCGGTGGCCGGCAGGATCTGCAATAGGCCATAGTAGGGGCGGTTGATGGCCTTGGGGCGATGGGTGCTTTCGCGGATTGCCAGGCGATGTACCAGGGCGCGCGGAACCTCATAGTGGTCTGCCCAATGGTTGATGCTTTGCCGCAGTTGCGGTGTTTCATTAGGGTAAAGCGGCGGGGTGATTTGGGTTCCTGCCCCACCTGGTTTGACCGGGCTGCAGGCTGTGGATGCCAGCGGCACGGCCAAGCTCAGCAAAAGAATCATAGTTTTGCCGCTGTTTCTGAATGTCATCATGCAGAGAAATCCACCAGTTGGAATGAAGTGTCGGGGGGGCATTGGGGCATCCTAGGCATTCCCTTGGGAAAGGAAAGAAAGCCCCGCCTAGATCGGCGGGAACTTACTCATTCAGACGCGGGGCGGGGTTAGCCGATTACGGGATGGTCCCGGTTCTGCATGCAGCGAATGATCATCTCGCGTTGCTTTTCTTCCTTGTCCATTGTGCCTTCTGCGGCGCCGATCAGCCCGCCAATGGCGGCTCCGGCAATGGCATCCTCGTGGGATTCCCCGGCGCCGGTTGCGGCACCAATCAAAGCGCCGATCATGGCCCCTTCTGATGTCAGCTCATTGTCGTATCGCATCGCGATTTGGCGGCAATCCACCAGATCACTGTTGTAGCTGGCTGAGATCGGGCCACTGGTGCGCAGCGGTTGCGCGGCCGGCGACAGGCCGCAGGCGCTCACGCCTAGGCCCAGGGCGGTGACGGCGGCGGTCAGGATCAGTTTTGGGGTCACAAATTTGTCGGTCATTACCAGAGTCCTTGTTTGAAATTCAGCAGCAGGTTGCCTGCTGTTGCGATCGGCCTGGAACATAGGAGGGAATTTTTAATCTGCAACAAGAAATTTCTGTAAAACGATAAAAAGTACTAGTTAAACAAAAAATTCTTGCCATCGACGGTGTCGGCTGCGATGACCGCAAGACGGGACGGAAATGGGAAGGGAAAGCCGATGGCCTTGGTCGCACGAATACTAATGGGGGTGACCAGCGTTCTGATGGTGGCCTATATGGTGCTGATCTGTAGCCTGGTGATGATCGGAAACTATGACGAGATCTGGGAGCTGGCAGATTTCCCGCCGCAGGATTTTGCCCCGTCGTCGATTGGCATCGCTCTGGGATTGTTTTTTGCTGTCGTTGTGGTCGGCGGACTGCTGATGACCTTTTGGCAATCACATCTGTTGCTGAAACTGGGGCGTACGCATCTGTTTCGCGCCTTGGCGCACCGGCTGCGTCTTTGCGGTGTTGGTCTGACCCTGATGTGGGTGGGGCTCTATGCCTTTATGAACCTGGTGCCGCTGACCCTGTCGATGGGACGTGTCGCACCTGATCTTATGGACATTGAATGGTCCCCATTTGAGATCGAAACAGTGTTTCTGGTTCTCGCGGTGGTGATGGTCGCCTTGTCAGAGACCTTGACACGCGCGGCAGAGATTGAAGACGAAAACAACCAGTTCCTATAAGGGGATAGGCATGCCGATCCGTGTGAACCTTGATATGATGCTGGTCCGTCGCAAAGTGAAATCCCGGGAACTGGCCGCGGCGGTTGGCATCACCGAGGCCAATCTGTCCCTGCTCAAATCCGGCAAGGTCAAGGGCGTGCGCTTTGCAACGCTGGATGCGATCTGCCAGTTTCTGGAGTGCCAGCCCGGCGACATTCTGGAACATCTGCCGGAAGAGGACAGTTAGGCCACCTGCCTTCGAAGAGCGGCCCCTCTGGGCGAGGGGCTGGGAATGGCGTGCTTCTGCGGGAGGCGCCGATCAACTGCTCTGATCCCCTAGCCCGTTACGGGGTGACCGCGCTGCTGCATACATTGGACCAGGTAGTTGCGCTGCGCCTGCTTGACCTCGGCATCGCCAATCGCAGCTCCAACGGCCGCCCCGACGACGGCCCCTGCCAGTGCCTTGTCGTGGCCTTCAAGCGCACCGCCCAGGGCGCCACCTGTCCCGACGATGGCTGCGGTCTTGCCGATATGGCCCTGGCCAACACGGCGGGCCTCGGCGCGGCACTGGGCCTCATCATTGGCATACCCACTTGGCAGAGCGCCACTGACCTGCAGCGGTGCCTCCAACGGAACGGTGTCGCAGGCGGAGACTGCCAGGACAAGTAAACCACCACAAAGACCCGTCAAAATTCGGCTATTCATCTGCTTTGCTCCCTACAATCCAAAGGTGACACCGCCCCAGCGTAGGGCGGGGCAGTGGATTGAGCCAGCCCAAAAGAAAAAAGGCCACACCGCAGGGGCATGGCCTTTTCTAATTGATGTCTGATCAAAGAGCTGATCAGGTTGCAGACTCTTCGTCAGCTGCCGCTGCGGGGGCATCGCCCTCGTCATCGTCGTCAGATGCGGCAGAACCGATATCGTCAAACAGTTCAGAGATTTCGAATTCAGCAGCTGCTTCCTCTTCGGCAGCGAGCTCCTGGATCGATTTACCAGAGGCCTGCAGCTCAGCTTCTTCGGCCGAACGGGCTACGTTCAGTTTGATCTGAGCTTCGACTTCTGGGTGCAGTTTGACCAAAACGGTGTGCAGGCCGAGGTCTTTGATCGGATCGATCAGAACAACCTGCTTTTTGTCGACCGAGAACCCGGCTTCGCTGGCGGCATCGGCGGCGTCACGAGTGGTGACAGAACCGTAAAGCGAACCGGCATCCGAAGCGGAGCGAATCACGACGAACTGCTGACCGTCCAGCTTTTCAGCCAGAGCGGCGGCTTCTGCCTTGGTTTCCAGATTGCGTGCTTCCAGCTGCGCTTTCTGTTCTTCAAAGGCGGCCAGGTTGGCTTCCGATGCGACCTTGGCTTTCGCCTGGGGCAGCAGGAAGTTGCGGGCAAACCCGGGTTTGACGTCTACAACGTCGCCCATCTGGCCCAGCTTGGCCACACGTTCAAGAAGGATAACTTGCATTGCTCAGGTCTCCTTACTTAACAGCATAGGGCAGCAGGGCGAGGAAGCGGGCGCGCTTGATAGCACGGGCCAGTTCACGCTGCTTCTTTGCCGAAACGGCGGTGATACGCGAAGGTACGATCTTGCCACGCTCAGAGATGTAGCGCTGCAGAAGACGGGTGTCTTTGTAATCGATCTTTGGCGCGTTGTCGCCCGAGAAGGGGCAGACTTTACGACGGCGGAAAAATGGTTTGGCTGCCATGGTTTAGCGTCCTTTTCTCAAGCTAGATCAGCGGCGCTCGCGACGGGTGTCGCGTTCGTCACGTTTCTGCATCTGGACCGAAGGTCCTTCGGCGTGCTCGTCGACCTTGATGGTCAGAACGCGCATCACGTCATCATGCAGGCGCATCAGGCGTTCCATTTCCTGAACAGCCGCTGCAGGTGCATCGGTGCGCAGGAAGGCATAGTGGCCCTTGCGGTTTTTGTTGATCTTGTAGGCCATCGTTTTGACGCCCCAGTATTCACTGTCAACGAGCTTACCTTCGTTGTCAGCCAATACGGCACCAAAATGTTCGACGAGACCTTCAGCTTGCGAGTTGGACAGATCCTGACGCGCAATCATAACATGCTCATAGAGGGGCATGCGAACTCCAGTTTGTTTCAAGGCGCATTTCATAGACCGGGCGGTTGAGCCTTCCGCTGCCCTGTCACGAGAGTCTGCGCGGATCGAATGTGTCGCGGAAGGATGGCCTCATATAGCTGCTTTGACGCAAAGAGCAAGGTGAAATAGGTCACAAAGACATCTCAGGCGGGCAACATCAGCTGCCGCGGCAATTGCAGGGCTGGGTGAGATGCTGTTTTACCAAATACGTCGACCAAAAGATAAGGGAAATCAACAATTCCCAGCTCTCGCCCCATTGTCGCCCCATTCCTCGCGTCAAGCTTGGTTAATAAAACGTTAATCCGCACCGGGTTGGTGACGGTTCAGCAGATTGAGGCATATAATGAGCATTTCCAGCCAGGCCCCGCTGCCCTATGGGCACCAGTACCGTTCCAGATTTATGGGCAACGCGCGCACCGCTGGAAACCTGGCGACGGCGATGCCACTGGTTTTGAGCTTTGAGGCAAATTGGGGAGTGCGTATCCTTATGCTGCGTGGTCTGGGACTTGCCACACTGGTCAGCGCCAGCGGGTTGTGGCTGTTTCCAAGCAATGTTGCCGATCCTGAACTGAGCCTGCTGAAGGTTGGTGTCTCGGTATTGTTTTGTGTGCTCGGCCTGGTGTTGATGACCACCCGTAACCAGAGCCAGCCGCCAGAGGCCTGTTTTGATCCGGTGCGCCGTGAGTTGCGGGTGCTGCGCTGCGATGCCCATGGGCAGCCCAAAACGGTTCTGCGCCGCAGCTACGATACCATTGGCGGTGCCCGGTTGAATGACGGAGCAGTGCAATTGTTTGAAAATGACGGCAGCCTACTGATCGAGATTCCCCTTGGCAGCACGGCGGCGCGCAGCCAATTGCGCGACCAGCTGAGCGGCGCGGTGCAATTGTTCAATTGATTTGTTCACGCCTGCGTGAGCAGATATGATCCCTCCCTCCGGGAAACCTTGATAAATAAGGGGCTCTGCGTCACCGCGCAGGGCCTTTGTTCTTTTCTCAACAGATGATGTTGGAAAATGCCGGTTTCAATTTGGCCGCCCAGACCACAGGTTAAGCTCACAAGTTTTGACCACACTGAAACACCACTCTTCACCAACGGAGCGAAAACTAATGAAAAAGATCCTTGCTGCTGCAGCACTTGTCGGCCTGAGCACAACCGCAGCCTTTGCTGCCCCCGAGAAGTATGTCCTGGACTCCAGCCACAGCCAGATCGTGTTCAGCTACAACCACCTCGGGTTCTCGACCGGCGTTGGGATGTTCTCGGGCTTTGAAGGCGAGATCATGTTTGATCAGGAAGACCCTGCAAACTCCAGTGTTTCCGTTTCCATGCCGCTGAACTCCATGTTGACCGGCTGGCAGGCGCGGTTTGATCACTTCATGTCCGCTGATTTCTTTGGCGCCGAGGGCGACGAGCAGATCACCTTCACCTCCAGCAAGATTGAAGTGACAGGCGACACCACAGCTCACATCACCGGCGATCTGACCCTGAATGGCGTCACCAAATCCGTGGTTCTGGACGCAACCCTGAACCAGGTTGGCGATCACCCAATGGCAGGTAAGCCCTGGGCTGGTTTTGATGCCACCACTACGCTGGTGCGGTCTGACTATGGCCTCGGCAAATTTGCGCCATATGTAGGCGATGAGGTCTCTGTGCAGATCTCTGTTGAAGCGATGAAAGCTGAGTAACAGCTGTTTCCCTGCTGAAAGCAATGACATGAAGGCGCCGCTTCCCTGAGGGAGGCGGCGTTTTTTATGTGAGAAACCCTGGTGGCACTCAAAGGCTGCTGTGGCGTCGATTGACGATAAAGCCAGCGGGTCGTTCTGTGATGTCAAACCCCTGATTCTGCAGACCAGGAGAGAGTGCGTTGAATTCGGCGGTTGAGAGTGCGAGGCCCTGTATCTGGATGTCCGCAACTTTTGGGTGGTGATCTTCGATCTCCCACAGCACCCGCAACAGGCTGTCCCCGGGGCGCTCGTCGTTCTTCAGATAAAAGACGGCGCTTCCTTGCGCGAGGGTGCTTTGCTGCGCGAACCACTTGGCGTTTGCGACTGAGTAAACAAGCCAGAGCGGGCCAGTCCATTTGCTAGTGTAGTTTGTATCATAGGAGATGCAGGCCAACATCCCGTCAGAATGGCGCAGACATGGCAGGCTGTCGAGGTGTACCAAGCCCCCCAATCCATTAACCACTACCGATGGGCCAGGCCACGATCCGTAAAACGGAAAACCTCCCCAGGTTTCCCCGGAGAGGTTTGCTGCGTGGTGTGAGTGGTGGTCTAAGAATGGGGCGCGGCGTTAGTTGGTCTGTTGGGCTGTCAGGGAAATATCCAGAACAACCTCAAAGCCCAGAGTGCCCTCGTCTTGGGTGCCCGCTCCGATGTCAAAATCAAGCCGGTTCACCACAGTCTGGCCCTGCATCTGAGCCGTGTCGCCATCGATTTGCAGGGTGAAGGGCAGGGTGAGGGGCTGGGTCTTGTCACGGATCGTCAGCTCTCCAACCGCTTGGTATCCGGTCTCCAGCTTTTCCAACTGAGCCTCAAACCGGGCCTTTGGGTAGGTGGCGCTGTCAAAATAGTCCGCGCCCATGGCCTGATCTGTGACGGTGCCCAGGGTGAGGGAGGTAATGTCGATCTCAACCGCGACCTGGCCTGCGGGGCCGGGGGCATCCGGGTTGTCAAAGGTGATATCTGCCTGCCAGTTGGCAAAGGAGCCGCTGACGCTGCTGCCCATTTGTTGAATGGTCAGGGCGAGTTTTCCGTCCTGCACGGTCCAGTTGCCTGTGCCGTTGCTGGCCTGGTTTTCACTTTGCGCCCCGGCCTGAGCCGCAGGGCTTGCCTCGGCGTGGCTGTGGCCATCGTGATCATGCGGTGTGCTCTGCGCCAGCATGACGCCACCGGTCAGGACCGCCGCCCAGATCACTGCTGCGATAGCTGCAGGAACTAGACTGTGCTTTTGCGCCGGCGGTGTTGGCAGATCGCCGGAGTTGGGCAACATGCGGCGCAGGGTTGCGTCGCGGTCGATCACCACATGCTTCAGCGCGCCCGCTACATGCAGGCCAAAGGTGACCATCAGCGTCTTGGTTGAAATCCAATGCAGCGCGCCAAACAGAGCTGCGGTGGCATCAGACTTGGCCACAAAAGGCAGCTCCTGGCCAAAGGGCCACCAGATAGGGGCAAACCCGGTGCTGGCGGCATGGTGGATCCAGCCGGTCAGAGGGGTGGCCACCATGGCGCCGTAAAGAACCCAGTGCACCACCTCTGCGGCCAGGGCTTCGGGTTTGTTTTCAGGGTGCAACAGCCCCGGTTTGGGCTGGGACAGCGCCCAGACTATGCGGGCCAGCCCGGTAAAGAAGGCGGCAACGCCGATGGTCTTGTGGATGGAGAACAGCAGCACAGCGCGCGACAGGGTCTCGGCAGAGCCATCAAAGCTGGGGCTTTGAATGTCATGGGCCAGATCGTTGGCAATCAGGCCCATCAGAAAGGCGGAAATCAGCAGGAGCGCTGTGAGCCAATGGAAGCTCTTGGTGACGCTGCCATAGCTGGAGGTGGTGTTTTGGGCTGGCACTGGGTTGGTTCCTTGAACAGGTGCGTTGCTGTTACTTTAGTCTTGCAGCAGATCCATGCAATGGGGGGCTCTGTCCACCTGCGAACAGAGTTTGTGCAACAGAGTCTGTGCATAGGGACCGCTGCCGCAGGATCCTGCGGCGCCGAGTGTCAATCTGGCCGCCACCAAGGGGCCAGTTTCGGTGGGGTGGGATCACGGCGGAACTGGGAACTGGGGTCAGTTCTCTTGTGCGTTGGGTCGGCTGCGTCTAAACCGGGGAAAACGATAGCGAAGGAAGTGACCCTTAATGACGATCGCATTTGTATTTCCGGGGCAGGGCGCCCAGGCCATTGGAATGGGCCAGGCATTGGCAGAGACGTATCCGGCCGCAAAGGCTGTCTTTGATGAGGTCGATGCGGCGCTTGGTGAAAATCTCAGCAAATTGATCTGGGAGGGCGACATCGAGACCCTGACCCTGACCCAGAACGCCCAACCAGCCCTGATGGCGACCTCTTTGGCGGCCCTGCGGGCGCTGCAGGCCGAAGGTATTGCAATTGATCATGCGGGTTTTGTCGCCGGGCATTCGCTGGGGGAATATTCGGCGCTGGCTGCAGCCGGTGCGATTTCCATCGCAGATACTGCGCGCCTGCTGCGCACCCGCGGCGAAGCCATGCAAAGCGCCGTTCCGGTAGGCATTGGTGCCATGGCTGCCCTTCTGGGGCTGGATTTTGCCACTGTAAAAGAGGTGGCCGCCGAGGCTGCAGCCGAGGGAGAAGTGGTCCAGGCGGCCAATGACAATGACCCCACTCAGGTGGTTGTCTCCGGTCACAAGGCCGCCGTGGAACGGGCCGCAGAAATTGCCAAGACCCGTGGTGCCAAACGCGCAGTGATGCTGCCGGTCTCGGCGCCGTTTCACTGTGCGCTGATGCAGCCCGCCGCGGATGTGATGGCAGAGGCCCTGGCAGCGGTTGAGATCAAAGGCCCCGCCGTGCCGCTGATCGCCAATGTGCGCGCTGATGAGGTGAGCGACCCGGCTGAAATCCGTCAGCTGTTGGTTGAACAGGTCACCGGTTCGGTGCGCTGGCGTGAAAGCGTTCAGGCCATGGCCGCCAAAGGCGTGACAGAATTTTGGGAAATTGGCTCTGGCAAGGCCCTGTCCGGCATGATCCGCAAGATCGACCGCAGCCTGACCTGCCGCCAGTTTGGCACGCCTGAGGCGGTTGCAGCCGTCACAGAGGCCTGATCCCCACGCGCGTAAATGCGGTGCAACCGGGGCCGAGCGCGGCTCTGATGGTCCTGCACACGGAAATAAAGGAAGAGTTATGTTTGATTTGACTGGTAAGACGGCCCTGATCACCGGGGCATCGGGTGGTATTGGTGGCGACATCGCCCGTAGCCTGCATGCAGCGGGTGCGACCGTTGCGCTGTCTGGCACCCGCGAGGCCCCGCTGCAGGAACTGGCAGCCGAGCTTGGCGAGCGCGCCCATGTGCTGACCTGCAACCTGAGCGATCCAGAGGCGGTGGAGGCGCTGCCCAAACAGGCTGCCGCCGCTATGGGCAGCGTTGATATTTTGGTGAACAACGCCGGGATCACCAAAGACAATCTGTTTATGCGGATGAAAGATGAAGAGTGGCAAAGCGTGTTGGACGTGAACCTGACCTCGACCATGCGCCTGTGTCGTGGGGTGATGCGCGGTATGATGAAAGCCCGCTGGGGCCGGATCATAAACATCTCTTCGATTGTGGGCGCCACCGGTAACCCTGGGCAAGGCAATTATGCTGCCTCCAAGGCCGGGATGATCGGTATGTCGAAATCCATCGCTTATGAGGTCGCCAATCGCGGCATCACGGTGAATGCGGTAGCACCTGGGTTTATTGCCACTGCGATGACCGAAAAACTGACGGATGCGCAGAAAGACGCCATCCTGACACAGATTCCTGCCGCGCGGATGGGAGATTCGAAAGAAATCGCCGCAGCGGTGCTGTATCTGGCCAGCCCCGAGGCTGCCTATGTCACCGGAACCACCCTGCATGTGAACGGCGGCATGGCGATGCTGTAGGCGGGTTTGGCTTTGATAATTCCTCGGCTTGCTGCAAAAAACATTGCAGAATCGAGGTAATCGAAGCACAAAACACCCTAGAACTTTGTAAATATCGTATTGATTTCAACAGGGTTTTAGAAATCTTCGGTGCCGCCCCTTGTCCTTGGGGCAGGGCGGCGCCATCTGCTCGACTTGGGCGGCCAAAACCGGGCATAGACTGGAACCGCAGATGCAGCGAAACCATTTGCCTCTGCGCTGGTCTGTGCTATAGGCGGCCCATATTCGTCCTGACGTTTTCCTCGCAAGGGAAAGCGATCGGGCAGCTCTCGTTTGTGAGAGCAGAACCGCCCGCATTGGGCAAAACCATGCCACCCCAAGCGGGTAAGGGCAAAAACCGGGCAGACTGCCCTGAAGAACGAGGAAATGACATGAGCGACGTCGCAGACCGCGTAAAAAAGATCGTTGTAGAGCACCTGGGTGTTGAAGAAGAAAAAGTGACCGAAAACGCGTCCTTCATCGACGATTTGGGTGCTGACAGCCTCGACACCGTTGAGCTGGTCATGGCATTTGAAGAAGAGTTTGGCATCGAGATCCCTGATGATGCGGCCGAAACCATCCAGACATTTGGCGACGCTGTGAAGTTCATCACCGAAGCTTCCTAAGTCCCGCTCACAGTAATGTGATTATCGAAACGGCGTTTTCCACCTGGGAAGCGCCGTTTTGCGTCTCGCAGCACTTACCGTTCTGAGGAAGGTTGCCCCTACACCGCTATGATATGTGTTATCATGCAAAGGCTGAGCAACGAGGAGGGGATTGAGGATGCAAATTTATCCAACAATGGAGCTGCTGGACGGGCACTGTGTGACCTTGGAAAAGGGGCGCCTGGACGAGCCCCAAATCTGGCACGTGGATCCTATTGAAAAAGCCAGGGAATTCGCCGCCTCCGGGGCGGAATGGATGCATCTGACTGATTTCAATGCTGTCAAAGGCGACGATCAAAACAGCGACCTGGTTAAGGAAATAATCCGCACCGCGGGTATTCCGGTGCAATTGGGCGGCGGCATGCGCAGCCGGGACAGCGTCGAAGCCTGGATCGACCAAGGCGCTGGTCGTGTTGTGGTTGGAACGCTGGCGGCGCTGGATCCTACTTTGGTGTGCGAGTTGGCCAAACAACATCCCGATCAAATTGTTCTGGCAGTCGATATCTGGCAGGGGCAGGTTATGACCGAAGGCTGGCTGAAAGCCGGCGCTTTTGAGCCGGAAACCTATATCGCTGCCTTTGGCACCGCCCCCTTTGCTGGAATCATTGTCACCGATATCGACAGCGATATGTCTGATATCGAGGCGCAATTGGGATTGATCTCAGGCTTGGCGTCTGTGGCTCACTCTCCAGTGATCGCAAGTGGCGTTGTGCGCAGTGCGGACGATATTTCCCGCCTGAACTACATCCCCAATATTGCCGGTGCCCTGGTCGGGCGGGCCCTGTTCCGCAAATCCCTGAGCTTGGAGGACGCCCTTGCGATGGCGCAGCCTCAGGGCGAGCAAGTCGCTGAATTCATTTGACCTAAAATGGAAGCCCCTGTCGTCCCCTCCCCGGGGGGCGAACAAGTGGCGAACAAGTGGCGACCAGCACAGAGGGCTGTCCTGAGCCGGATACATTTGGCTCAAGGGCAGTCGGCCCCGATTGTGATGGCAGCCGGAAACCTTGCGGTTTGGGGCGGGCTGAGTGGCGAGCTTTCACCACTTTTTGGTTTCCCCTGCCAGAGGGTGCTATTGGCGCACTTGCACCCCTAGGGCAATCCAAGCTATCTGGTTGCGAATTGCCGAGGCAGAGGAGATCAAGGAATGCGTCGAGTCGTTGTAACTGGGTTGGGATTGGTGACACCATTGGCAACCGGAGTTGAAGAGACCTGGTCGAGCCTGTTGGACGGCCAATCTGGCGCCGGACCGATCACTCTGTTTGACGCAGAGGCCAGTGGTGTCGCCACCACCTATGCCTGCGAAGTCTCTCGCGGTGACGGCACAAACGGCACCTTTAATCCGGATGACTGGGTGATCAAGAAAGATCAGAAAAAGATCGATGACTTTATCCTCTATGGTATCGCTGCTGCTGAGATGGCTGTGCGCGATGCGGATTGGACACCGGAAGACACCGAAAGCCTGGAACGCACCGGCGTGATGATCGGCTCTGGCATCGGCGGGTTGAGCTCGATCGCGGATACTGCGGTGATGATCAAGGAAAAGGGTCCGCGCCGGGTCTCTCCTTTCTTTATTCCTGGCGCGCTGATCAACCTGATTTCTGGCCAGGTCTCAATCCGCTTTGGCTTCAAAGGTCCCAACCATTCGGTTGTGACGGCCTGCTCAACCGGAGCCCATGCCATTGGCGATGCGGCCCGGCTGATCAAATCTGGCGATGCCGATGTGATGATTGCAGGCGGCGCCGAAGCCGCCATTTGCGAAATTGGCATTGCTGGCTTTAACGCCTGTAAGGCCTTGTCGACCAAACGGGCAGATGACCCCAAATCGGCGTCGCGCCCCTATGACGCCGATCGTGACGGATTTGTCATGGGCGAAGGTGCCGGTGTTGTGGTGCTGGAAGACTACGACCATGCCGTGGCCCGTGGTGCCAAAATCTATGCCGAGGTCCTGGGCTATGGCCTGTCGGGCGATGCCTACCATATCACTGCCCCCTCCGAAACCGGCGAGGGCGGCGAGCGCTCCATGCGCGCGGCGTTGAAAAATGCGGGACTTGAGCCCAAAGACGTTGATTACATCAACGCCCACGGCACCTCGACCATGGCCGACACGATTGAACTGGGCGCGGTTGAGCGGATGCTGGGCGATCACGCGGGCAATGTCACCATGTCCTCGACCAAATCCTCCACCGGTCACCTTTTGGGCGCGGCTGGCGCAATTGAGGCGATCTTCTCGATCCTGGCGATTCGCGATCAGGTTGCACCGCCCACCATCAACCTGGACAATCAGGCGGTTGAAACCCCTATTGATCTGGCACCAAATGCCAAGCGCGCGCGCAAGATTGACGTGGCCCTGTCCAATTCCTTTGGCTTTGGCGGAACCAATGCCTCGGTTGTCTTTGGGAAGCCTAAATAAATGTGGCGCAGCCTGGCTTCGAATATGCTGACCGTCCTGGTGGTGCTGCTGTTCCTTTTGGGCGGTGTCATCCTCTGGGGTAAGTCGCAGTACACCGCGCAAGGGCCGCTGGAGACAGCGATCTGTCTGCAGGTACGCCCTGGGTCAAACATGACCCGGGTCAGCGCCGAGCTGGAACAGCAGGGGGCGGTAAGCTCCGGCGTGTTGTTCCGGGTCAGCGCCAAATACACCGAGAAGTCGAACCAGCTCAAAGCTGGTAGCTTTCTTGTCCGTCCGGGGACCTCGATGGAGCGTATTCTCGATCAGATCACCATTGGCGGCGCCAGCACCTGCGGCACGGAGGTGGTGTACCGTGTTGGCGTGACCCGCCTGCGGGCCGAGGTGCGTGAACTGGACCCGGTCTCCGGAAAATTTGTCGAACGGGCTGATTTTGAGCTCGGCGCGGACGATGTTCCGGCAATCTTTACCGAGTTGAAATCCGCCACAGATACCCGTTTCCGGGTAGCCTTGGCCGAGGGTGTGACCAGTTGGCAGGTGGTGAATGCCCTGCAAAACATCGACATTCTTAGTGGTGACCCAGGTGAGCGTCCCGCAGAAGGCATGTTGGCACCTGACAGCTATGAAATTGTCAAAGGGCAGGCCCGCGACGAGATCCTGGCACAGATGCAGGACCGCCAGGAGCTGCTGATCGCGGCCGCCTGGGAAAACCGCAGCGAGGATGCGGCGGTTGAAACCCCTGAGGAAATGCTGATCCTTGCCTCGATCATCGAAAAAGAAACTGGCATCGCAGAAGAGCGCGGCCAAGTGGCCAGCGTCTTTACCAATCGGTTGAATCGCGGCATGCGCCTGCAAACGGATCCCACCGTGATCTATGGCGTAACCAAGGGTGAAGGCGTGCTGGGCCGGGGCTTGCGTCAAAGCGAGCTGCGCAAGGTAACGCCCTGGAATACTTATGTCATTGAAGGGTTGCCCCCAACACCTATCGCCAACCCTGGCCGCGCGAGCCTGTTGGCGGCGGTGAACCCGACCGAGACCGATTTCCTGTTCTTTGTGGCCGATGGTTCTGGTGGCCATGCCTTTGCTGAGACGCTGCAACAGCACAATCGCAACGTTGTTAAATGGCGCGAGATCGAAGCGCAGCGTAACAACAACTGATTGACCACCGCGCCAAGGTCTGAATGATCTTTGACCCCGTCCTCATCATCTGATGGGGGCGGGTTTTCTTTGCTCAGGGGCAGTGATCCGCGTCGGTTTGTTAATGTTTCCTTTTATTCTCGGACGCTTGGCAACCCAGGCACATTTGACTTTTGCCCAGGGCTTCGCCTAATTTATCGCGCAGCTGGTAAAAGATCGAAGATCACTTTCTTGCCCGTCGCGCCAGGTGCTTGGCGCCAGCGTTTGATCCTCTCAGTCTTTAGTCGTGTCGGGGGCCCTTTGGATGAAAGGCCCAGGCCCAGATGTCACAGACAGAGCAACCCCCAAAAACTCAAACCACGCAGGATCTGTTTCAGTCGCTTCAGCGTTCGATCCTGCGACTGCGTCAGGAGGCCGAAGACCTCCAGGAGCGGCTTGCCTCTTCCGAGGAGGAGGCACTGAACGCCGCGCTTCCCCGGATCGCAAAACTTGAGGGGCTTATCAGAGATTGCCAGAAAGTGGAGAAGACCCTTGTCGAGCAAAACCCCCAAGAGACCTGTGATCAACAGGGGCTTGATCTTGCCGCAGCCCGGGCTGAAATCAGCAGCCGCCTGGATCGCCTGCGCCACGCCCATGGTGCAGGAAACCTTGATGCAGGAGATGAGTGACAATGCCACCCGCTGCTTGCCCTATCTGTTTGAAGTCTGGGCTCATCCGCATCAGCTGGCACCCACGGGAGACTGGCGGAGCTGGGTAATCTTGGGGGGGCGCGGCGCAGGCAAGACCCGCGCCGGGGCGGAATGGATCCGCAGCCAGGTCGAAGGGGCCACCCCCTTGGCCCCCGGTCGCGCCCGCCGCTTGGCGCTGATTGGCGAAACCTACGATCAGGTCCGGGATGTGATGATCCAGGGGGACAGTGGTATCCTGGCCTGCACGCCGCCGGATCGCAGGCCCCAGTGGAAATCAGGGGAACGCAAGCTGATCTGGGCCAATGGCGCCATGGCCCAGGCGTTTTCTGCCCATGACCCCGAAGCGCTGCGGGGGCCGCAGTTTGATACTGCCTGGGCGGATGAACTGGCCAAATGGCGCCGCGCGCGCGAGGCCTGGGACATGTTGCAGTTTTCCTTGCGACTGGGGCAGGATCCACGGGTTTGTGTCACCACAACACCGCGCAACGTGGCGGTGCTGCGTCAACTGCTGCAAACGCCCTCTACGGTGCAAAGCCACGCCGCAACAGAGGCTAACCGCGCCAATCTTGCCGGCTCTTTCCTGACTGAAGTGCGCGCCCGCTATGCAGGCTCGCGTCTGGGGCGGCAGGAACTGGACGGCGTGCTGCTGAGCGATGTCGAGGGCGCCATCTGGCGGGCGGCTCAGCTGGCTGAGCTACAGGTGGCTGCGGCGCCGGTGCTTGATCGTATCGTGGTGGCGGTGGATCCGGCTGTGAGCTCGGGCAAGGCGTCGGATGCCTGCGGGATCATTGTCGCCGGCGCCTGCCTGCAGGGACCGGTGCAAAACTGGCAGGCCTATGTTCTGGCGGATCGAACGGTGCAGGGGGTGGGGCCGCTGACCTGGGCCAAGGCGGTGATTGCCGCCCATCAGGAGTTCGGCGCTGACCGGGTGGTGGCAGAGGTCAACCAGGGCGGTGCGCTGGTTGAAAACCTGCTGCGGCAGATTGATCCGCTGATCGGTTTTCAGGCGGTTCATGCCAGCCGCGGCAAGGTAGTGCGCGCCGAGCCCGTCGCTGCCCTCTATGAACAACGTCGGGTGCACCATCTGCCAGGGCTGGCCGAACTGGAAGAGCAGATGTGCCAAATGGCTGCGCAAGGGTTTCAGGGGCAGGGCTCACCTGACCGGGTCGATGCGCTGGTCTGGGCCATTCATCAGCTGATTTTGGATCCCGCCAGCCAAAAGCGACTGCCACGCGCCCGAATGGTCTGACGCTCAAACGGGGGATGCAACACCTCACCATCTGTATTTGTGTATTGAATACTATGTGTTAGGCCCTTTGTTTCCTCTGTGGGGAACGGTTGCCTTGGGGAATGTTCAGGTCAGCAGGTCATATCTTTTCTCCAGCAAAGGGCACGATGCCCGGATGATGGATCAAAGGAGCCGCCCATGAGGTTTGACCTACCCTGGCGCAAGAAACAGTCCAGCGAGCCCCTGGCCTCACCGGCCATGGTGAACCAGACCAAGGCCAGCGCTGCGGCGCGTGGCATTGCCTGGCAGGGCAGCGGCGCCTTCTCGCTGGCTGCCCGCGATACCAGCTCTTTGACGCGGCTTGGCTATCTGGGAAATCCGGTTGGGTTTCGCGCCGTTCGTATGGTGATCGAGGCGGCAGCAGCCCTGCCGCTGGTGGTTCAGGACGCGGCGCAGCGCTATGAAAGCCATCCGCTGCTGTCGCTCATCAGCCGCCCGAACGCGGCACAGACGCGGCAGGACTTTTTCGAGAGCCTGTTTGGCCATCTGATGCTGTCGGGAAACGCCTATGTCGAGGCGGTGAGCACCACAGAAGGTTGGCCTGCGGAGCTGCATCTGCTGCGCCCTGATCGCATGACAATTCTACCCGGCCCTGACGGCTGGCCCCAGGCCTATGACTATACTGTGGGGGGGCGCAAACACCGCTTTGCCTGCGAAGACGGGCGCGCTGCGGTGCTGCATCTGAAAAACTTCCACCCGCAGGATGATCACTACGGGCTGGCACCGCTGCAGGCGGCAGCGCTGTCGTTGGATGTGCATTCGGCAGCCTCGCACTGGTCAAAGGGGCTGTTGGACAATGCAGCTCGCCCGTCAGGCGCGCTGGTTTGGGCCGGGACCGATGGCCAGGGTAGCCTGTCAGATGACCAGTTTCGCCGCCTCAGTGAAGAGGTGGAGGCCAATTTTCAGGGTGCGCGCAATGCCGGGCGACCCATGGTGCTGGAAGGCGGGTTGGACTGGAAACCCATGGGGTTTTCGCCCTCGGACATGGAGTTTCAAAAAACCAAAGAGGCCGCCGCGCGGGAGATCGCCCTGGCCTTTGGCGTGCCGCCGATGCTGTTGGGCCTGCCGGGGGACACGGCTTATTCCAATTACCAAGAAGCAAACCGGGCCTTTTACCGCCTGACAGTGGTGCCTCTGGTGACCCGGATTGCGGCGGGGCTGTCAGAGTGGATCTCTGGCTATGGCAACGAAATCATCGAGTTGAAACCGGATCTTGATCAGGTTTCAGCTCTGTCAGAAGAGCGAGAGCGACAATGGCAGCGGGTCGCAGCTGCTGATTTCCTCAGCCAGACCGAGAAGCGTAAATTGCTTGGCCTGCCGCCATTGCCCGAGGGTGAGTTGGATGGCTGAGTACCCAATGCCGCCATTTGACTGTGCGCCGGGGCTGAGGCTGTCGGCCCATGAAAAGGTTATCGAGATCCAATTGCAGGCAGTTGAACGGCGACAGCAGCAGCTTGAGCAACTGTTGGAGCGGCTGGAGCGGCGCCTCTGGCTGACACTCTATGGCGTGGCCGCTGTGATACTGACACGGGTCTTTCAGTCTTTTTTGGCGATGAATTGACGTGGTTTCAATCTGTTATGTGAGGTTCTTCAATGGGTATTGAAGCAGGGTTTGAACATAAGTTTTCTCGCTTTGGGGAGATGCTGACGGTTCAGGATGACAGCGTGATCCAGGGCTATGCCAGCCTGTTTGGCGAGGCCGATCAGGGCGGAGACCGGGTCGCACCGGGGGCCTATGGGGCCTCGCTGCAGCGCCTCCATGCCTCAGGCTGTCGGGTAAAGATGTTGTGGCAGCACGATCCGGCCCAGCCGATTGGGGTCTGGGAGGAGCTGCGCGAAGACAATCGCGGGCTGTGGGTCAAGGGCCGCCTGCTGACGGAAATCGCACGCGGGGCCGAAGCGGCAGCCCTGATTGCCGCAGGCGCTATTGAGGGCCTGTCGATTGGCTACCGCACCAAGCGCGCGCGCAGGGGTGAGGACGGCGGACGCGTGCTCACCGAGGTCGAGCTTTGGGAGGTCTCTTTGGTGACCTTTCCGATGCTGCCAACCGCGCGGGTGATGGGCCAGAAATCCGACGCCGAAGAGCGCAAGCTGCGGCAACTGGCGGCTGATCTGCGCCGTGCCAGCCGCGACCTGAGCCATATGACCCTTTCCCCAACCTTGAACAGAACAGGACAAAAGAAATGACGAAAAGGGATACCCCGGACTTGGCCAATCAGGCAGTTCCTTTGACCCAGGAAGTCACCCAGGCGATGTCAGGGTTTCTGCGAGAGTTCAAAGGGTTTCAGGACGTTGTGAAAGTGAAATTCAAACAGACGGAAGAGCGAATGACCATGCTGGATCGAAAGACAAACCGGGCTGTGCGCCCGCATCTTGCAGCCGCAAGCACGGAGCAAGCCCCCCACCAGAAAGCCTTTTGCGGCTATATCCGCACCGGCGACGATAGCGCGCTTCGCGGCCTGATGCCCGAAAGCAAGGCCCTGTCGACCACCGTCAACAGTGATGGCGGCTATCTGGTGGATCCGCAGACCTCGGAGACGGTGAAATCTGTGTTGCAATCCACCGCGTCGATCCGGGCTGTGGCCACGGTGGTGAGCGTGGAGGCCACCTCGTTTGATGTGCTGATTGATCACAGCGACACCGGGGCGGGCTGGGCCACCGAGACCGATCCAACCGTGGAAAGCGGCACGCCGGTGATCGACCGGATCACCATTGCCCTGCATGAGCTGAGCGCGCTGCCCAAGGCCTCGCAGCGGCTGTTGGATGACAGCGCCTTTGACATCGAAGGTTGGCTGGCCGGGCGGATCGCCGACAAGTTTTCCCGCGCCGAAGCCGCGGCCTTTCTGACCGGCGATGGCATCGACAAGCCAACGGGTATTCTGACCCATCCGACAGTGGAAAATGGCAGCTGGAGCTGGGGCAGCCTTGGCTATGTTGCCTCGGGGGAAGATGGCGGCATTGGAGATGGCGACGCCATCATTGATCTGGTCTACGCCCTGGGGGCGCAGTATCGCGCCAATGCCAGCTTTGTGATGAACTCCAAAACCGCAGGCCTGGTGCGCAAACTGAAAGACGCCGATGGCCGCTTCCTGTGGTCCGATGGTCTGGCGGCTGGTGAGCCCGCGCGCCTGCTGGGCTATCCGGTATTGATTGCCGAGGACATGCCAGATGCCACCACGGACAGCCTGTCGCTGGCCTTTGGTGACTTTGCCGCCGGTTATACCATTGCGGAACGCCCCGATCTGCGGGTGCTGCGCGACCCCTTTAGCGCCAAACCCCATGTGCTGTTTTACGCCACCAAACGGGTGGGCGGCGATGTCAGCGATTTTGCTGCCATCAAACTGCTGAAATTCGGCCTCAGCTAACTGCTTTGGCTGAATGGGGAACCGGCAGCCCGGTTCCCTGGCGGGTACGCATTTTCTGGTTTTCTGTCGTCTAGCTGCTCCCCCTCCGTCCGAGCGGCAGAGAGCTTTGCGTGCCCGCTGAACCAGATTGGGACATCTTGGGGACCTGAGCCCGCGGAGTTGATGATGATGTTGAGCGAAGTGACACCGGTGCCGGATATGGCCCTGCCGCTGGAGGCCTTTAAGGCCCACCTGCGACTGGGCACCGGCTTTGGCGAAGATGACCTGCAGGACAGTGTATTGACCGGGTTTTTGCGGGCTTCTCTGGCGGCGATTGAAAACCGGACCGGCAAGGCGCTTTTGCAGCGCGGTTTCCTTTGGGTGATTACCGGTTGGCGGCGGCGGGATTGGGCTGCGCTGCCGCTGGCCCCGGTTGTGGCTCTGACCTCGGCAACCCTGTTTGATGCTGAGGGCGATCCCTCAACCCTGGCCACAGAGACCTTCTGGGTGGAACCCGACAGCCAGCAGCCCCGCCTGCACCCCCGCGCAGGATCGCTGCCCCGTCTGGAAAGCGGCGCCCGGCTTGAGATCACGCTGACCGCAGGAATGGGCGCCAGCTGGCAGGACCTGCCCCATGATTTGGCCCAGGCAGTTTTGATGCTGGCGGCGCATTATTACGAATACCGCGATGACACTGCTCTCCATGGCGGTTGCATGCCCTTTGGCGTTGTCAGCCTGATAGATCGTTACCGCCAATTGCGGATCTCCGCAGGGAGGGCATCATGACCCAGAGCCGCGCACCGCAGCTGCGCCGACGGCTGGTATTGGAAGACCCACAGCGGCTCAGCGATGGGGCCGGGGGCTATAGCGAAAGCTGGGCGCCGCTGGGTGTGGTCTGGGCCGGGCTGAGCGCTCAAACAGGGCGTACCGCCGGGCAAGAGGGCGGCAGCCTGTCGCTGCAGCGCTACAAGATCACCCTGCGCGCCACACCTCAGGGTAGCCTGTCGCGTCCGCGCCCTGGGCAACGGTTTCGTCAGGGTCAACGTCTGTTCCGTATCGAGGCGGTCAGCGAGGCAGACCCGGGCGGGCGCTATCTGGAGTGTCAGTGTATCGAGGAGGTGGCGCCATGACCTATGCGCTGGCCAGTGCTTTGCAGCAGTCGGTGTTTCAGCACTTGACGGCAGATGCCGGGGTGACGGCGGCCCTGGGCTCTGATCTGTTTGACGCCATGCCAACGGGCAACCTGCCGCAGATCTACGCGGTTCTGGGCTCCGAAGAGGTGCTGGACCGTTCAGACGCCAGCGGTCCGGGCGCCCGGCATCGTTTTACCATCAGCGTTTTCACCAGCAGCGCCGGCTTTATCGTCGCCAAAGAGGCCGCCGCCGCGATCTGTGATGCGCTGGTCGATGCGCCGCTAACCCTCAGCCGGGGGCGTCTGGTGGGGATCTGGTTTGAACGCGCCAGCGCCCAGCGCCTGACAGACGGCGGTCGCAGC
This sequence comes from Phaeobacter sp. G2, assembly GCA_025163595.1. NCBI lineage: Bacteria > Pseudomonadati > Pseudomonadota > Alphaproteobacteria > Rhodobacterales > Roseobacteraceae > Phaeobacter > Phaeobacter sp. G2. Next base: position 2,738,029 of record CP104100.1, on the reverse strand, counting down.
ATTACCCTGCTTTTTGCCGCGCGGGTGGAAGATGACTGAGGTCTAAGCTTCAGTTTTTGCATACAAACACCAATCCATACACACTTACTCAGTTAGAAAGGGAGCGCTGTCATGGCTACCCAAAATGGCAAGGATCTGTTGATCAAGGTGGATATGACCGGCGATGGTCAGTTTGAAACTCTGGCGGGGCTGCGCGCCACGCGGATCAGCTTTAATGCCGAAACTGTCGATGTCACCAGTCTCGAAAGCCAGGGTGGCTGGCGCGAGCTGCTGGCGGGGGCTGGGGTGCGCTCTGCCTCAATCTCGGGGTCGGGGGTGTTTCGCGATGAAACCACGGATGAGCGGGCGCGCCAGCTGTTCTTTGACGGGGTGACGCCGGATTGCCAGGTGGTGGTGCCGGACTTTGGCACCGTTGAGGGGCCGTTTCAGGTGACCGCGCTGGACTATGTGGGCAGCCATAATGGCGAAGCCACCTATGAGCTCTCCCTGGCCAGCGCTGGCGCGCTCAGCTTTACGGCGGCGTGAGCCATGCAACAACAGCTTGAAAACCCCTGGCGCGGTGAGGTGACGCTGGTCATCAACGACAGCCCCCATGTGCTGCGTCTCACCCTCGGCGCACTGGCGCGGCTGGAACAGCAGCTGCAGGAGGGATCGCTTGTGGCGCTGGTACAGCGCTTTGAAACGGGACGATTTTCGGCAGCTGATATTCTGGCGCTGCTGACTGCCGGTCTGGAGGGCGGCGGCCATGATCTGGACAGTTTGGATTTGGCCGGGGCCGAGATCACCGGCGGCGCTGTCGAGGCGGCAAGGGTGGCGGCGCAACTTTTGGCCCGCAGCTTTTCACTGCCGACGGAGGCACAGGGCCAGGAGGCCGCGTTATGACCGGGTTGGATGGGCCGGGGCTGGATTGGCCTGGCCTGATGCGGGCTGGTCTGGGCGGGCTGCGGCTGCAGCCGGCAGAGTTCTGGGATCTCACCCCGCTGGAATTGCAGCTGTTGCTGGGCCCTGCGGTGCAGGCCCCAAGCCTGACCCGAAGCGGGTTGCAGGCGCTGATGCAGCGTTTTCCTGATCAGCCGGACCTTCCTCCCCAGCAGAGTGAACACTCTGAGTAAGTTTCAATTTCCCCGCTTTGGCGTCGTCAGACGCTGACGGCGGATAGTACAAAGGATCGCACCATGGCTGACAGTCATGACATTGCCGCGTTGGACATCCAAAGCGGAGCACTTGGCGATACGCTGGGCGATGCTGCCGGAATGGCCGCCAGCTTTGAAGCAGAGTTGCGCCGGGTGCGTGATGCTTTTGAAGCCACTGGAAAGGATGTCGAAACCCTGGAACGTGGGTTGTCGCGCGGGCTGCGGCGATCCTTTGAACAGGTGGTTTTTGATGGCGACAGCCTGTCCTCGGCGCTGGATGGTCTGGCGCGCACGCTGGTCAAAACCACCTATAACGCCGCTCTGCGCCCGATCACCGATCACGTTGGCGGGCTGATTTCCACCGGGGTTGGCGATCTCATTGGCGGGCTGTTGCCCTTTGCCGATGGCGCGGCATTTTCACAGGGCCGGGTGGTGCCCTTTGCGCGCGGCGGCATCGTCAGCGCCCCGACCAGCTTTCCCATGCGCGGCGGCACCGGGCTGATGGGAGAGGCCGGCCCCGAAGCCATCCTGCCGCTGAGCCGCGGCACCGATGGCAGCCTCGGCGTGCGCTCACAGGGCGGCGGCACCACCGTGGTGATGAATGTCAGCACCCCCGATGTGCAGGGCTTTGCGCGCAGTCGCGGCCAGATCGCCGCCCAGCTGTCGCGCGCCCTGAGCCGTGGCAATCGCAACCGTTAGGAGGGCACCCCCATGAGTTTTCACGAAATCAGATTTCCCGCCTCATTGAGCTTTGGCTCGGTTGGTGGGCCGGAGCGGCGCAGCGATGTGGTGACGCTGGCCAATGGGTTTGAGGAGCGCAACACCCCCTGGGCCCATTCCCGACGGCGCTATGATGCCGGTCTGGGGCTGCGCTCACTGGATGATATCGAAGCGCTGATTGCGTTTTTCGAAGCCCGCCAGGGGCAGATTTACGGCTTTCGCTGGAAAGACTGGTCCGATTACAAATCGGCCCGTGCCTCGGCGGAGGTGGATTTTCGCGATCAGGTTATTGGGCTGGGGGATGGCGCCCGCAGCGATTTTCAGTTGATCAAGAATTACCGCTCTGGCGACAGCATCTACCAGCGCCCCATCGCCAAACCTGTTGCGGGCACCGTGCGCCTGGGGCTGGGGCAGGAAGAGCTGAAGGAAGACATTGATTTCACGCTCGATTCCACCACCGGCCTGATCCAGCTGAGCTATCCCCCGGAACAGGGGGTCGAAATCGTTGCAGGCTGTGAATTTGACGTGCCGGTGCGTTTTGACACCGATAGGATCCTGACCAGTGTTGCCTCCTTTCAGGCCGGGGATGTGCCCAATGTGCCAGTGGTGGAGGTGCGGGTCTGATGGCGTCAGCAGCGGAAGGTGTATGGGCCCATGCCCAGAGAGGCATCACCACCCTGGCACGGTGCTGGGGGCTGACCCGCAAGGACGGAACCCGGTTTGGTTTTACCGATCACGATCTGGATCTGGCGTTTGAGGATTGGCATTTCACCGCCGGCACCGGGCTCAGTGCGCGCGCTTTGGTGCAGAGCACCGGCTTGTCGATTGACAATTCCTCTGCACAGGGGGCGCTGAGTGACGTGGCTCTGCGGGAAGCCGATATTATGGCTGGGCGCTTCGACGGAGCCGACCTGAAGTGTTGGCTGGTCAACTGGCAAAACACCGCAGATCACTGGCTGCAATTTAGCGGCTCCATCGGCGAGCTGCACCGGGCGGGCGGCGCTTTTGAGGCGGAACTGCGCGGCCTCACCGAGGCGCTGAACCAGCCATTGGGGCGGATCTTTCAGCCCCCCTGCACGGCGGTTTTGGGCGATAGTCACTGCCGCTTTGATCTCGCGACACCGGGCTATGCCTATGAGGGCCAGGTTGAGACGCTAAACAAAGACGGCAGTTTTGAATGGCTTGGCCTGGATGGCTTTGAGCCAGGCTGGTTTGCGGGTGGGCGCCTGACGGTGATCAGCGGCGCAGCCACGGGGCTTTGGGGTAGTATCAAACGGGATCAACAGCTGGAGGGCATGCGGCGGATTACACTGTGGGAGGTCCTGCGCGGCGGGCTGCGGGCTGGGGATCAGCTGCGGCTGGTGCCGGGATGTGACAAATCCATGCAGAGCTGTCGTTTGAAGTTCAACAATCTGATCAACTACCAGGGCTTCCCCGATATCCCCGGCGAAGACTGGGTGATGGCGGTGCCAAAATCCACGGGTAGAACAACCGGGGGCAGCCGCAGATGACGGGACAAGGAAGCTCTGATGCAAGGGATAACCTGCAAGCAGTGGCAGAGGCCCGGCGCTGGATGGGAACGCCCTATTTGCACCAGGCCAGCTGCCGTGGTGCCGGCTGCGACTGTCTGGGGTTGATCCGGGGGATTTGGCGCGGGCTTTTTGCCACCGAGCCGGAAACACCGCCGCCCTATTCAATGGATTGGTCGGAACCGCAGGGCGAGGAGCGGCTGTGGCAGGCGGCGCTGACCCATCTTGTGGCAAAACCTCTGGCGCAGGCGGCGCTGGGGGATGTGCTGCTGTTTCGCATGCGGGCAGGGGCGGTGGCAAAACATCTCGGCGTACAGTCCCGGCTGAACGCGCCGGGTCTGGCCCGCGCCAATACTGGCTCTCCTTCTGGCGCCAATTTTGGGCCGGGGTTTATTCACGCCTATTACGGTCACGGGGTGGTGGAAAGTGCCCTGACGGCCCCCTGGCAGCGCCGCCTGGTGGCGCGGTTTTGCTTTCCTGAGGAGCACATCTGATGGCAACTATTGTTCTTTCTGCAGCGGGCGCCGCCATTGGTGGCTCGATTGGTGGCGCGGTGGCTGGCCTGTCCAGCGTCGCCATTGGTCGTGCAGTTGGCGCCACTCTGGGGCGGGCCATTGATGACCGGCTGCTGGGGGCGGGCTCTGACGCGATCGAGACGGGCCGGGTGGACCGGTTCCGCCTGACAGAAGCCGGACAGGGCGCGCCAATCCCGCAGATCTATGGGCGCACCCGCATTGGCGGCCAGGTGATCTGGGCCAGCCAGTTTGCCGAAACCACCACCGTATCCGGCGGCGGCAAAGGGGCGCCAAGCCAGCCCCGCACAACCAGCTACAGCTATTCGGTCTCACTGGCGATTGCGCTCTGTCAGGGGGAGATCGCCGCAGTTCCGCGGATCTGGGCGGACGGCGAAGAGGTCTCTGCCAGGGACCTGAACATGACGCTTTATCGCGGCTCCCAGGATCAGCTGCCGGATCCGCTGATGGAGGCGATTGAGGGCACCGGCGAGGTGCCCGCCTATCGTGGCACCGCCTATGTGGTGTTTGAAGACCTGGCGCTGGAGTCCTTTGGCAACCGGGTGCCGCAGTTTTCCTTTGAGGTGGTGCGCCCCGAGCAACCCGGTAGCCCGGAGTATTCGCAAGACCTTGGGCAATTGGTTCAGGGGGTGGCTTTGTTGCCGGGCACTGGCGAATATGCCTTGGCCACCACGGCGGTTCACTACGGTATTGGTCCGGGCCAGGCCACGGGGGCCAACAGCCACACGGCCTCTGGGCAAAGCGACTTTTCAACTTCGCTGGCGGGGCTGTGCTCCGAGCTGCCAAGCTGCCAAGCCACCTCGCTGATTGTGTCGTGGTTTGGTGATGATCTGCGCTGCGGGCAGTGTCAGATCAAACCCAAGGTGGAGCAAAAGCAGGCTGAAGGGATCCCTATGGCCTGGCGGGTCAGCGGGGAGACCCGGACCAGTGCCGATCTGGTGCCAGTGGATGGCGAGGGGCGCGGCGTCTATGGCGGCACCCCCAGTGACGCTGCGGTGATCGAGGCGATCCAGGCCCTGCAACTGTCTGGCAAGCGGGTGATGTTTTACCCCTTCGTGCTGATGGATCAGGTTGCAGGCAACAGCCTTCCCGACCCCTGGAGCGATGCCACAACCCAGCCGCCACTGCCCTGGCGCGGGCGCATCACCCTGTCAAAGGCGCCGGGCCTGACGGGAACACCGGATCAAACCCTGGCAGCAGAGGCCGAGGTCGCTGCCTTTATGGGGGCGGCCACGGCAGCGGATTTTTCCGTTGCCGGCGGTCAGGTGAGCTATACCGGTGCGGCGGATTGGGGACTGCGACGGTTCATTTTGCACAATGCGGCGCTGTGTGCGGCTGCGGGCGGGGTCGCAGCCTTTTGTATCGGCTCCGAGATGCGCGGGCTGACCCAGATCCGCGGTCTTACTGGTTTCCCAGCGGTTGCCGCGCTGCGGAATCTGGCAGCCGAGGTGCGCCTGTTGCTGCCCGAGGCCAAGATCAGCTATGCGGCGGATTGGTCCGAATATTGGGGCTACCAAAGCCCCGAGGGCAACAGATATTTTCACCTGGACCCGCTTTGGGCTGATGCCAATATAGATTTTATCGGCATCGACAACTATATGCCGCTGTCGGACTGGCGCGACGGCGTGGATCATCTGGACCGCGCCGCAGGGGCGCCCAGCATATATGATCTGGACTATTTGCGCGCCAATGTTGCTGGCGGTGAGGGCTATGACTGGTATTATCACTCACCCCAGGCGGCTGCGGCGCAGATCCGCACGCCGATCACCGATGGCGCCCATGATGAGCCCTGGATCTGGCGTTACAAAGATCTGAAAAACTGGTGGAGCAACCAGCATTATGAGCGCATAGACGGGATCCGCCAAGCATTGCCCACCGCCTGGCAGCCGCAGAAAAAGCCGATCTGGTTCACTGAACTGGGCTGTGCTGCCATCGACAAGGGGACCAATCAGCCCAATAAATTCCTTGACCCCAAAAGCTCGGAATCGCAGCTGCCGAACTATTCCAACGGCCAGCGCGATGATCTGATGCAACTGCAATACCTGCGGGCTGTGCTGGGCTATTGGGGCGAGGAGGCCAACAACCCGGAATCCAGCGAATATGAGGGGCGGATGCTGGATATGAGCAACGCCTATGTCTGGGCCTGGGATGCGCGTCCCTTTCCTGCTTTTCCAAACCTCGATAGGGTCTGGAGTGATGGTGCGAATTACCTGCGCGGCCATTGGCTCAACGGGCGGGCAGGGCAGCGCAGCCTGGCCTCGGTGGTGCGCGAGATCTGCTGGGCGGCGGGGCAAAGGCAGATTGACGTCAGCCAGCTGCACGGGATCGTGCACGGCTACGGGGTGAGCCAGGTGGCCGAGGCGCGCGCCGCGCTGCAACCGCTGAGCCTGCGCTATGGGTTTGATACGATTGAACGCAACGGGGTGCTGCAGTTCCGCCTGCGTCAGGGCGACAGCGCCTTTCTGCTGCCCGCGCAAAGCCTGGTTGATGATGAAGATCTGGACGGCACAATAGAGCTCACCCGCGAGGCTGAGGCCGAACTGGCGGGGCGGGTGCGTCTGCGGTTTATCGAATGGGGGGCGGGCTATGATATTGCTGCCGTAGAGGCCAGCCTGCCGGATGAGGAAACCCATGCGGTGAACACCAGCGAGCTGGCCCTGGTCCTGACGCAAAGCGAGGCACGTCAGGTGGTGGAACGCTGGCTGGCCGAGGCGCGGGTGTCCCGTGACACTGCCCGCTTTGTCCTGCCGCCCTCCTTGCTGCACCTTGGGGTGGGCGATGTCATTGCACTGCCAGACAACGCAGCCCTGGCGATCCCAACAGAATCGGAGGCGGGCACAGAGCCGGTGCCGCGCTATCGTCTTGACCGGATGGAGCTGGGCACGGCACAGAGCGTCGATGCGGTGCGGATCGACCCGGAAGTTTATCTGCCGACGGATATTCCGGAAACGCTGCCCACCGGTCAGGAATTTGAGCCGCCCCTGCCGGTCTTGCCCCTGTTTTTGGATCTGCCCCTGCTGACAGGTGAGGAAACACCCCATGCGCCACATCTGGCGGTGACAGCAGCGCCCTGGCCCGGAACCGTTGCGGTGTATAGTTCGGGGAGCGATTCCGATTATGCATTGGAGCAGATCATTGCGGCGCGCAGCACCATTGGCGTGACGCAGACGGACCTGGCGGCGGCAGCGCCGGGGCGCTGGGATCTTGGTGCTGATCTGCAGGTGAAACTGATTTCCGGCGCCTTGCAAAGCCGATCAGCGCTTGCGGTGCTGAATGGGGCCAATGCGGTGGCCATCGGCGATGGCAGCAATGGCAACTGGGAGATTTTCCAGTTCCGCGAGGCCGAATTGGTTGGCAACAATACCTATATGCTGCGCGGCCGATTGCGGGGGCAATTGGGCAGCGACGGCTTGATGCCGCTGCTCTGGCCCGAGGGATCATACGTGGTGCTGCTGGACGGCAGTTTCTCTCAGCTGGAGCTGTCTTTGGCCCAACGCCGCATGGCGCGCCATTACCGGATTGGGCCGGCACGGCGGGGCTATGACGATCCCAGCTATATCCACCAGGTTGAAGCTTTTGATGGCAATGGGTTACGCCCCTATGCTCCGGTGCATCTGCGGTTCAGTGGCGGGCTTGGCAGTGACATTTCTGTCAGCTGGATCCGCCGCAGCCGAGTGGAAGGCGACAGTTGGGACCTGGCCGAGATCCCCCTGGCGGAGGCGCGGGAAGCCTACAGAATTCGCATCCTGCGGGGCACCACCCTGCTGCGCGAACAGGAGGTGAGCGCCCCGGTCTGGACCTATTCCTTGGGCGAGCAAAGCACAGATGCGGCCCTGTCGGGGGATATTATCGAGGTGGCCCAGCTGTCAGACCGCTACGGAGCAGGCTTTGCAGCCAGGATGCCAATTGCGTGACAGCGCCGCGCGACCGCTTGGCCGCAAATAGTGGCAGGTCCCCCAGTCGCCTCCGGCCAGTTTTTCCGCAAGATCTGAGCAGTCTTGCACGGGCTTTGTTGGTGGTGCCTGCTCCGCAGCGATCAAATTTATGTCAGCAGCTGTTTGATCTGGCAGAGCAGGCAGCAGGCCATGTGGCGCGCACAGGTCAGCTGCATCCACAGTGGGGAAATGGCACGTTGGATGCGGCGGTGCGCCAGTGTTGCGGCCCGCTTGGCGCTGAGCCGTTTTGGGATGATCTGAACTATATCAACTGCTTGCGCATAGCTCTTGCGGAACTGGAGCACCGCCTGGCCCGGTGAATGAGGTGCAAAAAACCGGAAGCGATCCGGCGGCAAAATCCAAGCCAGTTAGCTCCTCTGGCGAGGGCCTGGGGCAATAGACCTGGGGCAGAGACCTGACTCATTCTATTTAGAAATCTTCTCCATCAAGGGTTTGCGCTTGGGTTTTTCTCCCCTAAATGCAAACCTAAGGGCAAGAAGAGGACGCCATGCCATGATCAAGACGCGCACAGCCGTTTCGCCCCTGGACCCGGTCTGGGAACAAATCACCATCGAGGCTCAGGAGGCCGTTGCCAAACAGCCGCTTATGGGCGGATTGATCCACGCCTGTATCCTGCACCACCCAACACTGGAGAAGGCGCTGTCGTACCGGATCGCCGCAAAGCTCTGCTCGAATGAGATGTCGATGGTGATCCTGCGTGAAATCGTCGATACCGCCTATGCGTCCGACCCTGACCTGATTGCCGCTGCCCGTGCCGATCTGATGGCGGTTTATGACCGCGATCCCGCCTGCCACCGGCTGTTGCAGCCGATCCTGTACTTCAAGGGCTATCAGGCGGTACAGGCTTATCGCGTGGCCAACTGGTTGTGGCGGCAGGGGGATTTTGACCTCGCCTTCTTTTTCCAGATGCGGATCTCCGAAATCTTTGGCGTTGATATTCATCCAGGGGCCAAGATTGGCCGGGGCATCATGATTGACCACGCGCATTCCATCGTCATCGGGGAAACCGCTGTGGTGGGAAACAATGTATCCATGCTGCATTCGGTGACCCTGGGCGGCACCGGCAAGGAAGAAGAAGACCGCCACCCCAAGATCGAAGACGGGGTGTTGATCGGTGCCGGGGCCAAAGTGCTGGGCAATATCCGTATTGGTCATTGCAGCCGTATAGCGGCGGGATCGGTCGTTTTGTCCGAGGTTCCCCCCTGCAAGACCGTCGCTGGTGTGCCTGCCAAAATCGTCGGTGAGGCTGGCTGCGACCAGCCTTCGATCAGCATGGATCAGGTGGTGCCAAACGGATCTGATAGAGGACGCCAGTAGGCGCACTGCACAGACTGATATCCAGCTGATTGAGCAAGAGAAAAGGGGGCATGTTCTGCCCCTTTTTGATTCAGACTGCGTATTCTGTAGGGTCGGCTGTCAAACGGCTGGTGGAGCAAGGGCTGTCGCCGAGGCCAGGATTGCGGTGGAACCAGTAGCGCCGATAAATTTATCCGTCCCGGTGAAAACAAACAGGGCCGGTGAAACCAACAGGGCCTGCGAAACCAACAAGGCCTGCGAAACAGAAATCCCCTGCCGCAGGGATAATCTGCGGCAGGGGCGTCGAGGCAATATTCGCCTCGGATTTTACTGTCAGGTCCGTTTGGGAGACGGCCCGTTTTCGAGCAGACCGGTTTGCAGAGTTACGCCAACATGACCATGGGGTTTTCCAGGTTCTCGACAATGGCCTGCAACAGCTGCGCGCCCAGGGCGCCGTCAATGACCCGGTGATCCACGGACATGGTGACAGACATCACAGTGGCCACTTTCAGCTCGCCATCCGCCCCAACAACCGGCTTTTTGCTGCCCGCGCCAACCGCAAGTATGCCGGCATGGGGGGGATTGACGATGGCATCAAAATTGTCGATGCCAAACATGCCCAGGTTGGAGATGGCAAAGCTGCCGCCCTGATATTCATGTGGGGCCAGTTTGCGATCCCGGGCGCGGGCGGCCAGGTCTTTCATCTCTGCCGAGAGCGCCGAGAGGGATTTGAGCTCGCTGTCCTGCAGCACCGGCGTGAACAAGCCGCCCTCGATGGCAACCGCAACGGCCACATCCGAGGCTTTCATTTTCAGCACGCGATCTCCGGCCCAGACGGCATTGGCATCTGGAACCGCTTGTAGCGCCAGCGCCACGGCTTTGATGATGAAATCATTCACCGAGAGTTTGACGCCCCGGCCTTCGAGCTGTTTGTTCAGCTGGGCGCGGAACTTGAGCAGCGCATCCAGCTGGATGTCGCGGCGCAGGTAGAAATGCGGCACCGTCTGTTTTGCTTCGGTGAGGCGGGCCGCGATGGTTTTGCGCATGCCGTCGAGTTTGACCTCTTCAAAGCTGCGGGTTTCATACATCTTGGCGACCATATCCGCCGAGGGGCCAGCGGGGGCGGCGGCTGCCGGGGCAGAGGCTGGCGCAGCTGGTTTGGCCTCGGCTTTGGGTGCGGCACTGGCGTTTTCCACATCGGCCTTGACGATGCGGCCACGTGGGCCAGAGCCGCTGAGCGAACTGAGGTCGAGCCCTTTGTCGGCGGCAATGCGACGGGCCAGGGGCGAGGCAAAAATGCGCGCGCCATCCGCAGCGGTGGGGGCTGCGGGCGCCGGTGTGGCGGCAGCAGCGGACGTGTCGGAGCCTCCGCTGGAGGCCGCCTCCGTGCCCGCGTCAGCGGCTGGTGCCGCCTCCGGGGTTGCTGCCGATGTTGCGATATCACCGGCGCTTTCGCCCTCTTCCAGCAGCACCGCGATGGGGGTGTTGACCTTGACCCCTTCGGAGCCTTCGGCGATCAGGATCTTGCCGACGGTGCCTTCGTCCACGGCTTCAAATTCCATGGTGGCCTTGTCGGTTTCGATCTCGGCAATCAGGTCGCCAGACTGGACGGTATCGCCTTCCTTGACCAGCCATTTGGCCAGGGTGCCTTCCTCCATGGTGGGGGAAAGGGCGGGCATCAGAATTTCAGTGGGCATCTTGTGGTTCCCCTAGCTCGCCATGTCAAAAGACATGGAGTCTATGTCAAAAGTCCCATAGGCGCCGAAGGACAGTTCGTGCTCTTTCAGGGACATCGGAAAAAGTTTGTGGTGCGCGGTTGCACTCGAAAACGGTGGGTGGTCACCGGTCTCATCCTCGCAGAGGTCTTTACCGGGTATCCGCCCGCTGTTGGAGCCGCAGGCATTCTCGGCTCTGGTCAGGTCCATGACCTCTTTGAACTGAGTTTTGAGACCATCCCGCTTCCCGGCTGTCCAATACTGAACAGGGCGCTTGTCTCCCTGGATGCTGTCGCGTTCCAAAAGAACCAAACTGCCGTGTTCAGTCGCAGAGCTTAGGGGGAAGGTGATGGCCTCAAACATGACTTACCGATAGGTTACTTGCTTCACGGCTGCCACAACCTCGTCGGTGGTGATCAGCGCATGGCGTTCCAGGTTGGCGGCATAGGGCATGGGCACGTCCTTGCCGGTGCAGGTGATCACCGGGGCATCCAGATAATCAAAGGCCTGCTGCATCACCTCAGAGGCGATATAGCTGCCAACAGAGCCCTGAGGCCAGCCTTCCTCGACGGTGACCAGGCGGTTGGTCTTCATCACCGATTTTATCACTGTGGGCAGATCCATCGGGCGCAGGGTGCGCAGGTCGATCACTTCGGCCGAGATGCCCTCTTCGGCCAACTTTTCTGCCGCTTCAAGGGCGTATTGCATGCCGATACCAAAGGAGACGATGGTGGCGTCAGAGCCTTCGCGCCAGATCCGGGCCTTGCCAAAGGGAACGGTGAAGTCATCCATCTTGGGCACGTCAAAGGACCGACCATAGAGGATCTCATTTTCCAGGAAGATCACCGGGTTGGGATCGCGGATCGCGGATTTCAGCAGGCCTTTGGCGTCAGAGGCCGAATAGGGCATGACAACCTTGAGACCAGGCACCTGCATATACCAGGCGGCATAGTCCTGGCTGTGCTGGGCGCCAACACGAGCGGCAGCGCCATTGGGGCCACGGAACACCATAGGTGCCCCCATCTGACCGCCAGACATATAAAGCGTCTTGGCCGCCGAGTTGATGATTTGGTCAATCGCCTGCATGGCGAAATTGAAGGTCATGAACTCAACAATGGGGTTCAAGCCGCCAAAGGCCGCGCCAGTGGCGATCCCGGCAAAGCCGTGTTCGGTGATCGGGGTGTCGATGACCCGCTTGGGGCCAAATTCGTCCAGCAAGCCCTGGCTGATCTTGTAGGCGCCCTCGTATTCGGCGACTTCTTCGCCCATCAAAAAGACGTTTTCATTGCCACGCATCTCTTCGGCCATAGCGTCGCGCAGGGCTTCACGGACCGTGGTTTTAACCACCTCGGTGCCTTCCGGCCAGTCGGGGCTGTCATCCACGTCAGGGGCTGCTGGAGCCGCGGCAGCAGCGGCGGGGGCTGCGGGCGCCGCAGGTGCCCCGGCCGCCGGCGCTTCATTGCTCGCCGCAGGCGCAGCGTCCAGGCTCTCGCCTTCTTCTACCAGGACCGCAATTGGCGTATTCACCTTTACGCCCTCAGAGCCTTCAGAGATCAGGATCTTGCCGATGATACCTTCATCAACAGCCTCAAACTCCATAGTTGCCTTATCGGTTTCGATCTCAGCCATTACATCGCCAGATTTGACGGTATCGCCTTCCTTGACCAGCCATTTGGCCAGGGTGCCCTCTTCCATAGTGGGCGACAGGGCGGGCATCAGAATTTCAGTTGCCATATCTTTTCTCTTCCCCTCAAGCGTAGATGTCGGTCCAGAGCTCTTCGAGCGCTGGTTCCGGGCTGGTACGGGCAAATTCGGCGGATTGGTTCACCACCTCTTTGATCTCTTTGTCGATCGCTTTCAAATCCTCTTCGGTGGCATGTTTGCCAGTCAGGAGAAGATCACGAACCTGTTCGATGGGATCGCGCTCGCTGCGCATCTTTTGCACCTCTTCGCGGGTGCGGTACTTGGCCGGGTCCGACATCGAATGACCCCGGTAGCGGTAGGTTTTGACCTCTAGAATATAAGGCCCCTTACCGGAGCGACAGTGGGCCGTGGCCCGTTCGCTGGCATCCTTGACCGCCAGAACATCCATGCCGTCAACGGCTTCACCGGGGATGCCAAAGGCCTCACCGCGGGTGTAGATGTCGGGGGTCGAGGTCGAGCGCGCCTGCGCCGTGCCCATGGCGTATTGGTTGTTCTCGATGACAAAAACCACCGGCAGATCCCAGATGGCGGCCATATTGAAGGTCTCATAGACTTGGCCCTGGTTGGCCGCACCATCGCCAAAATAGGTAAAGGTCACCCGGCCATTGTCTTTGTATTTATCGGCAAAAGCCAGACCGGCCCCCAGTGGCACCTGCGCGCCAACAATACCGTGGCCACCGTAGAAATGCTTCTCTTTCGAGAACATATGCATGGATCCGCCCTTGCCTTTGGACAGACCACCTTCGCGCCCGGTCAGCTCGGCCATAACGCCATTTGGATCCATGCCACAGGCCAGCATGTGACCGTGATCGCGATAAGAGGTGATGCGCTTGTCGCCCTCTTGTGCGGCGGCCTCCAGGCCGACAACAACGGCTTCCTGACCGATATAAAGGTGACAGAACCCGCCAATAAGGCCCATGCCATAGAGCTGACCGGCCTTTTCTTCGAATCGACGGATCAACAACATGTCGCGGTAATATTGGGTCAGTTCCTCGGCAGAAACATTTGTTTTCTTTGTGCTTTTCCTAGCTGCCATCGGTGCGGGCTCCCCCTTGAGGCTAGATAGTTTAGTGTTAAACTATTTAATAGTTGAATTTGGCGTGGCTGGCGAGACTTATTCTGACCTCAGGTCATTTCACCGCAGTACAGGCCCAGAAGCGGGCAAAACTGGCGCGCTGGATGACCTGCTGCCGCAGAGCATTTATTCTATGGTTGCATGATGATCAGCCCTGTTCAACAGCCAGATCCGTTAGCTGTGACACAGGAGGGGTGCAAAAAGCGTTTAACGGATAACGATTTCGTCAGCGCGCAACAGGCCGAGCACCGAGCGCGCCTGTTCATCCAGCAGGTCCAGATCGAGATAATCGTCGGACAGGCGATGGGTGAGATTCTCGATCTCGGCAATCTCCAGGGTCAGGCGATCAAGATCCAGACGAAGCTCATCGGCTCCGGCCTGGATCTCAACCCTTCTGAACAACCCAAAATCACCCTGCACCGCCGCAAAGGTAAAATATGCGCCCAGCGCAAATGCGACGACAAAAAAGACGAACGAACCTAGGGAAGGCTTGTGGCTTCGGGTCAATGGAAGTGCCTGTATGTTTACTGCTCAAGTCTGCTGTTGGGCCAGTTGTTCCGGCCTCTGGCTTTGTTATGGCATATGTGATTCGCTTTGTGAATCCCCTTTTAACGCCGCGGGTACAGAATTTTTCGCCTTAAGGTTTTATTAAGGATTTTGCCTTGCAGACCAGATTGATAGCCGCAAAAGACAAACCACCGATCCCAGAGAAATCCCGGATCGGTGGTCGTAGCCTTGCCTTTGCTGTGAAGGGGCCCAGGGTGCCTTATTCGTGCCGGCTCAGCGCGGCCACACCGGGAAGGGTTTTGCCCTCCATCCATTCCAAAAAGGCGCCTCCGGCTGTGGAGATATAGGTGAAATCCCCCGCCGCGCCCGAAGCATTTAGCGCCGCGACCGTGTCGCCACCGCCTGCCACCGCTGTCAACCGGCCCGCACGGGCCAGCGCTGCGGCTTTCAGGGCAGCTGCATTGGTGGCGGCATCAAAGGGCTCAAATTCAAAAGCGCCAAGCGGGCCATTCCAGATCAGGGTTTTGCTCTGTTCAAAGATGTCATTGATCACCTTCAGGCTTTCGGGGCCTGCGTCCAGGATCATGCCATTGTCCGGGCACTGATCTGCGGGCAGCACTTGGTGCGGCGCGTGGGATTCAAATTTTTCGGTGACCACAATGTCGCTGGGCAGGATGATCTTGCAGCCGGTCTTCTCGGCCTTGGCCATAATCTGCGCGGCGGTGTCCTTCATCATCCGTTCAGCTAGGGAAACGCCCACGGACAGGCCTTTGGCGACAAGAAAGGTATTGGCCATGCCGCCACCGATGATCAGATAATCGACCTTTTCCACCAGATTGCCCAGCAGCTCCAGCTTGGTCGAGACCTTGGCGCCACCAACAACAGCCGTCACCGGGCGGTTCGGCGCCCCAAGCGCGCTTTCCAGGGCCTGCAGCTCGGCCTGCATCAAGCGGCCCGCGCATGCGGGCAGCAGTCGCGCCAGGGCCTCGGTGGAGCTATGGGCGCGATGCGCTGCAGAAAAGGCATCATTGCAATAAATGTCGCCCAGCTCTGCCATGGAAGCGGCCAGATCCGGGTCGTTTTTGGTTTCAGTGGCGTGGAACCGGGTGTTTTCCAGCAGCAGCACTTCGCCAGGCTGCAGGGTGCTTGCGGCCTCCTTGGCGCCTTCGCCAACGCAATCAGCAGCGAAGCGGACACGGGTTTCAAAGGCGCGCTCCAAGGTTGGGATCAGCTGCTTCAGCGACAGGTTCTCGCGCCGCTCGCCACTGGGGCGGCCAAAATGCGCCAGCAGGATCGGCCGACCTCCGGCTGCCAGAATGTCTCGCACGGTGGGCGCAATGCGGCGGATTCGGGTGGAATCGGTCACCACGCCCTCCAGAAGAGGGACGTTGATGTCCACACGCACCAGGACGCGTTTGCCGTTCAGATCCATATCGTCGAGTGTTTTCCAGCCCATCAGAGGCTCCTCTGTGCAAATATCGCGGGTAATCACGCTGTTCTTTCAGCGCTTTTTGGCCGTCAGTCAATGCTCCCTTGGCAATTGCGAGCGCTACCCTTAACTATCGTTGCAAATTTTGCAGACAGGAGGGCCTCATGGCCGATATCAAAGATCCAGAAAACACCGTCATTGTTGAGCTGAAGGATGGCAATGTTGTCATCGAATTGCTGGCGGACGTGGCCCCCAAACATGCCGAGCGCATGAAAGAGCTGGCGCGCGCAGGTGAGTATGACAACGTCTGCTTCCACCGGGTGATCGACGGCTTCATGGCGCAGACCGGCGATGTGGCCAATGGCGATATGGAAGACGGCTTTAACCTCCGTGCGGCTGGCACCGGTGGCTCGTCGCTGCCAAACCTGCCTGCTGAGTTCTCCAGCCTGCCACATGACCGCGGCACTCTGGGCGCTGCCCGCTCCGCCAACCCGGATTCGGCCAACTCGCAGTTCTTCATCAACTTCAAAGACAACCATTTCCTCAACAATCAATACACCGTCTATGGCCGGGTGATTGAAGGCATGGAACACGTTGATGCCATCGTCAAAGGCGAGCCCCCTGCGAACCCGGATCGTATGATCAGCGTCAAGGTGGCCGCAGATGTTTAAACTGGCAGCCGTCTTTTCCCTCCTGGCCAGCTCGACACTGGCGGCCGGGCTGGAAATCCAGATCGAAGGCGATGCCAATGGCACCGTCAAAATCGACCTGTTTGAGGACCTCGCCCCGAAACATGTGGAACAAATCACTGCTTTGGCAGCTGCGGGCAAATATGACGGGGTGGTGTTCCACCGGGTGATTGATGGCTTCATGGCGCAGACGGGCGATGTTCAGTTTGGCAAAATGGGTGGCGACATGAGCCGCGCCGGCATGGGCGGCTCTGATCTGGCCGATCTGCCTGCCGAATTTTCTGAACGCCCCTTTGATCGCGGTATCGTTGGCATGGCGCGCTCACAAAATCCCAATAGCGCCAATTCGCAGTTCTTTATCATGTTCAAACCTGGTCATTTCCTCAACGGGCAATACACCGTTGTTGGTCAGGTGACTGAAGGCATGGATGTGGTAGATGCAATCAAACTGGGCACCGGCGGCAATGGCTCTGTTGTGGGCAAACCCGACATGATGAGCAAAGTGACCGTCACCGAGTAAGGTATTGGTTCCCTGGTCCTAATCACCGGGGAACACTCAGATCCTAGCTGATCTTCAAACCGCGCTGGACCTCCTCCAGTGCGGTTTTTTGCGGCTGGGTCAGGGGGTGCCGTTGCCATATTTGGTGATGCCCTGAATGAGGCTGACAAACACGTTGAAATGGCTTTGGGCGCTCAGCTTATAGAGCCGACGTGACAGCCGCGAAACGGCCTGCTGTGGGCCGCCGCATTGCGCGCCCGTTGGATCCAATAAAGGCAGCCGCCAAAACGGCCAGTGCACCTAGAATAACCGGCATGTGCCACACCAATTTTCTTTATAGAATACCTGACACCTATTCCCCTCAAGGGGTGAACGCTGAGAACTAAAATTTCTTAATCCAAAGCGGATCTGAGAAAAGAAAACCGCCGCAGAGCCAATCTGCGGCGGTTTTTATCTTTCACTCTGTTCCCCAGGGCCCAGAGCCATGTCAGCCTATGGGTTAGCTGTCAGCCTTGGCTGCAGCTGCTGCCGCTTTGACGGCCGCCGAGGGGGCTGAAGACGTCGAGGCCGGAGCTGCTGCTGTAGGCGCAGCGGCTGGCATGGCCTTTTTGCCGCCAGCGGTCAGCGGGTCATCCTGACGCTGAACCGAGCCTTCAAAATGGGCTCCGCTCTCAATCGCGATGGTCTTGTGGATGATGTCGCCTTCGACACGGGCAGTGGCGGTGAGCCGCACCTTGAGGCCGCGCACCCGTCCAACAACACGACCATTAACCACAACATCATCAGCAATCACTTCGCCTTTGATGGTGGCGGTTTCGCCAACGGTCAGCAGGTGGGCGCGAATATCGCCTTCGACGGTGCCTTCGACCTGGATGTCACCCGAGGTTTTCAGATTGCCGGTAATGTGCAGATCCGAGCTCAGCAGCGATGCGGGCGGCTTTGCCTTTGGGGCAGAGGGCTTGTAATCGCTTGCAGGTGCAGCAGCAGGTGCGGATGAGGCCGCAGGAGCCGCTGTGGGGGTTGCCTCGGCCTGTTTAGGTCCGGGCTCATTGATTTTGCTTTTAGAAAACATTTCTTGCAGCCTTGATATAGATCATCGGGTTTACGGGTTTGCCATTGACCCTTACCTCATAGTGGAGGTGGGTTCCGGTGGACCGTCCGGTCGTACCCATATCAGCAATGTGATCGCCGCGCGAGACCCTTTGGCCCACCTTAACGCGCAGATTTGAGTTATGAGCGTATTTCGTCTCAATCCCAAAGGCATGCTGAATGGTAACAAGTTTGCCATAACCGGATTGCCAGCCGGCATGGGTGACGATGCCATCGGCGGTGGCAAAGATATCGGTGCCGGTGCGGCCGGCAAAATCAGACCCTTTGTGCAGGCGACGGCCGCCTGTTTTAGGGTCACGCCGGTAGCCATAGCCCGAAGACTGACGCACCAGGTTCAGATTGACAGGGGTGGCAAAAGGCGCCTGCTGGGCTGCCATCCGGTAGAGGTTCAACTGGTCCAACTGATTGAGAATCTGGTTGGCGCGCAGCTCATCCGCGGAGGGTTCCTCACCGCGGGTGGACAGGGCTAAAGGGGTGAGCGGACCGCCCTGACCGCTATATCCGCGGCGCACCTGCTCCAGAATACGATCTGGCGGCATGCCGGCATTTTTAAACATTTTGTCCAGGGGGGCCACCGATACGGCAACCGCCTCTTCCAGTTGGCGGAAAATCTGGTCGTTGCGCTCGTTGAGCAGCTCCAGCTCCAGCTCCATTTCAGCGCGCTGTTCCAGGGCTTCGCGTGCGTCGTTTTCTATCTGATCACGCTCAGTTGCCGTTTCCGACAGGGCAGTAGACAGGAAATCCATCTGCAGGGGCGCAGCTGCTGCCGCCATGGGCGTGTCCCAATCTGCCTTGGTGTCTTGGCGC
The DNA here is from genome assembly GCA_025163595.1 of Phaeobacter sp. G2. Lineage (NCBI taxonomy): Bacteria > Pseudomonadati > Pseudomonadota > Alphaproteobacteria > Rhodobacterales > Roseobacteraceae > Phaeobacter > Phaeobacter sp. G2. The sequence continues at coordinate 2,719,327 of CP104100.1, read as the reverse complement.
AATTCTTCCAGTTCGGCGCGGGTTCCGTCACGCTGGGTCATGGTCTGTCGTAGGGTTGTCTGAATGACCTCGATGCCGGTTTCTAGCTCCTGGCGCCGGGTTTCCGAAGTGAGCAATTCTGACTGCATCATGGAAATCTGCGCCAGGGCAGCGTTGAACCGTTGCTGCGCCGCCAAAGCCTCTTCGGCGCGTGTGTCACGTTCGTGTGCGATATCGTCAATCCGGGCACGATAGGTGAGCTGGTCTCGCTTGGCCTGTTCGCGAAAATTTCCGGAGCCAATGCTATCCATCAGGACAATCGCCGTGGCGACAATGGACCAGGCAACAAAGGCCACCATCCCGGTGACGGCGACCAGCTGTGTGCTCGGCCGCAGCCGTATAAAGCGGGTATCGGTATCCGATTTTAAAAAAACTCGGCGTTCTGGAAAACGGCTTTCCAGAAATGAGTGTATCTTGATAGCCAGACGTGTTCGCACGTGCTGATCCTTGTCCCATCCCTATTTTGCAGAACCGCTGCCATCCCCAGCTGCAGAACTCTGCGCAAAATCATTAGCCATGCGGCAGCCTGTGGGCAAGTGTGAAGGCGGTTTTTGGGTGTGCTCCCATCGGTTTGTGGCAATGGGAGGCGGATTTGGGCGGAATATTGCCACTGGCAAAGGTGCTGTGGGCGGCTATCTCAGCGCCGGTGGTCGTCCCGGCTTAGGCTTTTGGAGAGCAGCCAGTAGGAGACTTGCCTAAGCTTTTGCGCAAGATGGCTGTTGCAGCTGTTTTCGATTGACGCGGTCAGACCCCGGCAATTGGTTTGATCTGATCTGCAAGTGGCCAGTAGAAATCTGGCGGAATACCGGCATCGGCACGCTTTTCTTCATTGAAAGGCGGCTTCAGCGTGCTGCGGAAATATTTCCCGACCAGGCTGTGAAAAACCTCCTTGGGATCCAGATTGTCCCGACCACACAGGAAATAGAACCACTTGGACCCATAGGCCACATGGCTGACTTCCTCTGCATAGATCACCTCCAGCGCCTCCACCGCCTGGGTGAGTTTTGCCTGGCGGAAAATCTTTATCATGCCGGGGGTTACATCAAGCCCGCGCGCCTCCAATACCATCGGTACCACGGCCAGGCGCCCCATCAAATCCTCGACGGTATCTTCAGCGGCCTGCCACATGCCCCGGTGGGCCGGCAGGGCACCGTAATAACTGCCAAGGCTTTCCAGACAGTCGCACATCAGGCCAAAATGTTTGGATTCCTCATCCGCTGCCTTGACCCAATCATCAAAGAACCCCATCGGCAGGGCGACATGGGAAAAGCGCGCAATGATATCCCAGTGCAGATCAACCGCGTTGAGCTCAATATGGGCAACTGCATGCAACAGGGCGATGCGACCGGCCTCAGATCCGGGCTTGCGCTTTGGCACGTCGCGCGGATTGAGCAGCTCAGGCTTTTCCGGGCGGGCCGGGTGTAGCGGCGGATTGGCGGTACCGATCTCTATTGCACAGGGGTCCTGTTTGCGGGCGGCAAACCAGGCTGCGGCATGGCGGCGTGACAGGGCGGCCTTTGCGGCGCCATCGGCGGTGGTCAAGACCTCATTGGCCATCTGTGCGAGGGTAAGTGGAGCGGTCATATGAGATCCTTACAAACAAAAGGCGAAGGGCACAAAAGTGCCAGGGAGTTTCAGGAAAGTTTCCACAGGGAATCTGTCGTAAATCCGCGCCACTGCAGCGCGGCTGCCGCCCTTTCATCTTACGACAAATACCTCGGAGTGTGAGGCAGAGCCTCACGTACCTTGGGGGCGCGCTTGACGCCAGCCAAAGCCTGAGCACAACAACAGCAGAACCAGGGCGGGCCGGGCGCAAATCTATCGATCCCAGCTTTTCTGAACTGCCCAAGATTTAGCCGCAGACCTAAGCAGACCTGATAAATACCCGGCTGTTACACCGGACTATAACATGGACTGGGCTATTGCAGAGGCTGACCTATGGCAGACTGGGCTATTGCAGAGATTGGGCAGCCTCCAGCACCTCTTCCACATGACCAGGAACCTTGACCCTGCGCCAGACGCGGGCAATGCGCCCCTCGGCGTCAATCAAAAAGGTCGAGCGCTCAATCCCCCAGTGCTTTTTGCCGTACATGTTTTTTTCTTTCCAGACCCCGTAGTCTTCACAGGTACTGGCTTCCGCATCGGACAATAGCGGCGTGGTCAGCTCGTGTTTTGCGATGAATTTATCGTGCTTGGACACTGTGTCTTTGGAAATTCCAAAAACCAGGGCGCCGGCATCGGCAAAGCCTTGCAGATGGGCAGAAAACCCGATGGATTCTTTGGTGCAGCCCGGGGTATCATCGCGGGGATAGAAAAACAGAACAACGGCTTGGCCTTTTAACTCTGCAAGAGAGACGTCACCGCCGCCATCACGGGGCAGGCAAAACAGAGGGGCCTGATCAGTTGCATCGAGCATTTATGTGGTCTCCTGAACATGTGGGGGCGCAAACCCTTGGCTCCAGATGAGTGGACCCCGAACGGTTTGGCAAGGGCTGTCTGATATAGTTAGGCTATCGTGGCCAAAGGATAAACACTGATCGAACCAGTTGGGGAAAATGAAGATCTCGTCGCGCGGTCTGTCGATGAGCTTGTGGGGCAGCCCGCGCAGCGGCGCAGGCCGCGGCGTCTGCGCGCCCTGCGTTGGGCTATCCGGTTGCTGGCCTTTTTGTGCTTTCTGGGGGCCGGGGCGATCTATTTTGGGATCGGCACCAGAATGGATGCGCCACAGTGGCTGCGACAGCGCCTGGAAACCCGTATTGCGCAGGATTTGAATGGGCTGACGCTTGAATTTGGCGATCTCAACTTTGTGGTGAATCACGGGTGGAGACCCCGTATCGGGATGCGCGATGTTACCCTGCGTGCGGCGGATGGAACGGCGATCGTGCAACTGGCCGATGCCGAAATTGCCATGGCAATGCGGCCCCTGCTGCGGGGCAAGATCCAGCCCAAACGTATATTTCTCAGTGGGCTCTATGCCAGTCTGCGGCGCGAATCCGATGGGATAGCGCTCAGCCTTTCCCAGGAAGGCTCACCGCTGCGCCAGGCCGCCAACCTGCCGCAATTGATCGAACAATGGGACAGCCAGTTCGAATTGCCGGTGCTGTCATCTCTGACCGAGATTTCCACCGATGGGGTAACCCTGCGCTATGAGGACGCGCGGCTTGGCCGGGTCTGGACCCTGGATGGCGGCCATGTGCGATTTACCCGCCAGGCCCAGGCCTTGACCATTTCCTCAGGCTTTTCAGTGCTGAGCGGGCGTCAGGACGTGGGCGCGGTTGAGGCGAATTACAAATCCGATATTGGCGATGCCGCCGCCGAATTTGGGATTCTGGTCAGCGATATCGCCAGCGAAGACATCGCGGTGCAGGCGCCGGCTCTCGGCTGGCTGCAGGTGCTGCGGGCGTCGATCTCGGGGTCTTTGCGCGGCGGTATCACCAGCGAGGGCACTTTGTTGCCTCTGTCAGCCAGCCTGCAAATCGGCGAAGGGGTGATCCAGCCCTCGCCGGAAACCCTGCCCATTCCGATCCACGGGGCCCATAGTTATTTCACCTTCTTCCCTTTGGAACAGCGCCTGCAGTTTGATGAGTTGAAGATCAACAGTGGCTGGGGCTCTGGCACCATGGAGGGCGATGCTGAGCTGGCGGGGATCTCGGACGGTCGGTTGACCGATCTGGTGGGGCAGTTGCGGTTCACCGATCTTACCCTCAATCCGCGCGGGCTTTATTCGGCACCGCAGGTTTTTGAGGGCGTGACGGTGGATTTCCGGCTGCAGCCCGATCCCTTCCGTTTTCAGCTCGGCGAGATGCTGGTCGAGCATGAGGGCCGCCAGATCCGTTTGAATGGCAAGTTTGAAACCGGTCCCGAAGGCTGGGAATACGCCCTGGATGCCCGGTCTGACCACTTGGACCTGGCGCAGGTGAAATCGCTGTGGCCCACTGGGGCTGCGGAGAAGCCACGCCAATGGGTGCTGCAAAATGTTTTTCAGGCCCAGGCTCAGGACGTGAATTTTGCCCTGCGCGGAAAAGGCCGGGCCAAGCCGTTTTACGCGCTGGATGCCAATTTCACCAATGCCGATGTCAAATTCCAAAAACACATGCCACGAGTAAAGGGCGGCGCTGGTCATTTTAATCTTTATAACACACGAATGGTTGTTGTGGCCTCCGCGGGGACGGTGACCGCAGACGAGGGGGGCGAGGTGCAGGTCGCCGGAACCTCGTTTATTATCCCGGATACTTCGGTGCGCGATGGCACGCCGGGGATCGCCCGGGTGGTGGCTGAAGGCACTGTGACAGCAGGGCTGTCGTTGCTGAACCGTCCGCCGCTTTCCATTTTGGACAAGGCGCAGCTGCCTGTTGATCTGGCTGACGGGCGGGTGCATGTGGTCGGTACTTTGGCCCTGCCGCTTAAACCTGAGGTGCCGCCCGAAGAGATCAAATACCACTACCAGGGCACCGTCAGCGCGGTGCAGAGCGACACTTTGGTCCCCAACCATGTGGTGGCAGCGCCGGTTCTGGTGCTGCGCGGCGATCAGGGGCGGGTGGCGCTGTCGGGGGCGGGCAGCCTGTCGGGTATCCCGGTCACCGCAAACTGGAGCCAGGCCGTGGGACCAGAGGCCAGCCCGGCCAGTCGGGTGACCGGCCAGATCGAGATCAGCCCGCAAGCCATTGACACCCTGCAAATTGGCCTGCCCAAAGGCACGGTTACAGGCCGGGGGCAGGGGCGGTATCAGCTGGATCTGCTGCCCGACCAGCCGCCGCAGCTGCAGTTTAGCTCTGATCTGGCTGGGTTGGATCTGCGCATCCCCCAGATCAGTTGGCGCAACCCCCCGGAGCGCCGGGGGCAGCTGGATATGGATGTCACCTTGGCAACGCCCGTCAGGGTCGACCGGCTGAGCCTGCAGGCGCCGGGATTGCAGGCTGAGGGCTGGGTGACCACCAAGGAGAGCGGCGGGCTGCAGCAGGCGCATCTGAGTGCGGTAACCGTCGGCAACTGGATGCGGGGGACAGTGAACTTTATTGGCCTGCGCAATGGGCTGGCAGAAATTCAGGTGACCAGCGGCACGCTTGATCTGCAAAAGGCGCCCTTTTCCGGTGAAAGTGGCAGCAGCACCGGGGCGGGCTCTGGGGGCGGTGCACCGTCCGGCCCGATCTCTATGCGGCTGGAGCGTCTGCGGGTCACCGAAAGTATCGCCTTGAGCGGCTTTGCGGGGCGGTTTTCCACCCAGGGCGGGCTTAATGGCCAATTCACCGGCAAACTGAATGGCGCCACGCCAGTCTCTGGGGTCGTGGTGCCAAAACCGGGGGGCATCGCCACGCGGATCCGCGCCGAGGATGCAGGCGGGGTTTTTAGGGCCGCAGGCATTTTGCGCCATGGTGAGGGCGGCAGCTTTGACATGACGTTGGTGCCGGCAAAACAGCCGGGTGAATATGACGGCGAGATCAACATCAAGAACACTCGCATCAAAAATGCGCCCTCCATGGCGGCGCTGTTGAATGCAATCAGCGTCATTGGTCTGGTGGATGAATTATCCGGTGGCGGCATCCTGTTTACCGGGGTCGAGGCAAAGTTCCGGCTGGGTTCGACCCATCTGACCCTGCATGAAAGCAGCGCGGTCGGGCCATCTATGGGACTGTCGATGGACGGGATTTATGATCTGAACTCCGGCGCGCTGAACATGCGCGGGGTGATCTCGCCGATCTATATCATCAATGCCATTGGCCGGGTGGTGTCGCGCAAGGGCGAGGGGCTGTTTGGCTTTGCTTTCAAGCTGCGGGGCTCGGCGGATGATCCAAAGGTCAGCGTCAATCCCCTGTCAGCGCTGGCCCCTGGCATGTTCCGCGAGATCTTTCGCGGCAAGGCGCCCACGGTGCCAGGCGCGCCGGTGGAAGAGCCGCAACAGCCTGCCTCTGAGCCGCGCAGTTTCACCGGCGGTGAGCGGTAAGGGCGCTTGTGACTTTGTCGCGCTGGTGCCCTGCAAGACCCATGGCCAAGCCGGGAGAAACCCCTTAAAGGGGCGGCATGAAACTTAGCGATTTTGATTTTGACCTGCCCGAAGATTTGATTGCCACCCGCCCGGCTTCGCCGCGCAGCGCGGCGCGATTACTGGTGGCCACGCCGGATCAGCTGACCGATGGTCATATGGCGGATCTTGTTGACCTGTTGCAGCCTGGCGACCGGTTGGTGCTGAACGACACCAAGGTCATCCCTGCGCGGCTTTCCGGCCTGCGCCACCGCGACACCGCCCAGGGCAAAATGGCCGCCAAGGTCGAAGTGACGCTGTTGGATCCCAAGGCTGATGGCAGTTGGTCCGCCTTGTTGAAGCCGCTCAAGAAGGTCAAGCTCGGCGAGGTCGTGGTGTTTTCCGAGGCGCTATCAGCTGAACTGGTTGCCGTCGCGGACGGGCAGGGGCAGTTGCGGTTCAACCTGACGGGCGATGATTTTGACGCCGCCCTTAATACGGCGGGTGCGATGCCGCTGCCGCCCTATATTGCCGCCAAACGATCCGCTGATGATCAGGACAAAGAAGACTACCAGACCGTCTGGGCCCGCCATTCTGGTGCGGTCGCCGCGCCGACGGCCTCTTTGCATTTTGACCAGGCGCTGCTGGCGGCGCTCAGCGCCAAGGAGGTGCAGTTCACCTATGTGACCCTGCATGTGGGCGCAGGCACCTTTTTGCCGGTAAAGGTCGAAGATGTGACCAGCCACAAGATGCATGCCGAATGGGGCCGGGTCAGCCCGCAGGCCGCGGCTGAGATTGCCGCAACCAAAGCCGCGGGTGGCCGGGTCATTCCGGTGGGAACCACCGCCCTGCGCCTGATCGAGAGCGCAGCGCGTTCTGGTGCGGTTCAGCCCTGGGAGGGCGAGACGGATATCTTTATATATCCGGGATTTACCTTCCATGCAGCTGATGCCCTGATGACCAACTTTCACCTGCCAAAATCCACCTTGTTGATGCTGATCTCTGCGCTGATGGGGCAGGAGCGGGTGCGCGAGATTTATGATCACGCGGTAAAAAGTGGCTATCGTTTCTTTTCTTATGGCGATGGGTCGCTTTTATTGCCCCAAGAGACGAATACCGTGCAGAAGTGATGCAAATGACGGTAGACAAGCGCGGCTAGTTTCCGCACTGATGTAAGCCGGAAAACGCACATCATTCGCCATCAATCGCAACCGACACCCGCCTTTGGTTACAAAGGCACCCCGTCAACAACATCAGACGGGCAAGGGCCTCTGTTACACTTGTTTCAGGGACACTTGCTCAACGGTAAAGGAGACATCGCAATGCTGCAGGTTTTGTCGAGCGCTTGGGCGCTACTCTTGGGCATGGGCATGCTGATGATCGGCAATGGCATGCAGGGCACCATTCTTGGGGTGCGGGGCGCCATGGAAGGGTTTTCGACCCTGCAGATGTCTTTTGTGATGTCGGCCTATTTTGTCGGCTTTCTGGGCGGGTCGCGCCTGGCGCCAGAGATGATCCGCCGCGTTGGTCATGTGCGGGTCTTTGCGGCGCTGGCCTCGCTGATCTCGGCGGTCATGATCCTGTATCCTGCGGTGGCCAATCCCATTGCATGGATGCTGGGGCGGGCGCTGATCGGTTTTTGCTTTTCTGGCGTGTATGTCACAGCGGAAAGCTGGCTCAACAATGCCTCTGACAATGCCAACAGGGGCAAGGCGCTGTCGCTTTATATGATCGTGCAGACGATGGGCATCGTTGCGGCTCAGGCGCTGATGTTGGTGGGGGATCCGGCAGGATATGAGACCTTTGTCATTGCCTCGGTGGTGATCTCGGTCTCGTTTGCGCCAATTTTGTTGTCGATTTCCCCAACTCCGGCCTTTGACACCACAAAACCCATGTCGCTGCGTGAGCTGATGAATGTCTCGCCGCTGGGCTGTGTTGGTATGTTTTTGCTGGGGGGCGTCTTTTCGGCTCAGTTTGGCATGAGCGCGGTCTATGCCGCCGAGGCAGGACTGACCCTGTCGCAGATCTCCATTTTTATTGCCACCTTCTATATCGGTGCCATTGTCCTGCAATATCCGCTGGGCTGGATGTCAGACTGGATGGACCGTCGGGTTCTGGTTCTTGTGGTCTCGGCTCTGGGCGGCGGGGCTGCGCTCATGGGGATGATGATGGGCGGGTCGTACAGCTTTTTGTTGCTGGCCGCCTTCTTTATCGGTGGCATGTCCAACCCGCTGTATTCACTGCTGATCGCCCATACCAATGACTATCTGGAGCACGATGATATGGCGGCGGCCTCTGGCGGGCTGGTGTTCATCAACGGCTTGGGCGCCATTGCCGGGCCGGTGATCACCGGCTGGATCATGAGCGATGCAGTCTTTGGTCCGTCGGGATATTTCCTGTTCATGGCGGTGTTGCTGATCGCCCTCGCGGTCTATGCGCTGTATCGCACCACACAGCGGGCAGCGATTCCCGCGGACGAAACCGGCATTATGTCACCAATGACACCCAGCGGTTCGCCTGTGGTGGTGGAGTTTGCGCAGGAATATGCCATTGAGACCGAGATTGAGGAGCAAGAAGCCGCCAGCGAGGCCGGCTGATTGCGCTAACCCTATGGCTCTGTGAGGAATATTTCAGCAAACGGTCCTAAATGTTGCAAATAGTGACCTAACGTCGCTTGTAAACACCATGCAAAATGGTCTGAAGTGAACCTAGGTATTAATACGTGGAGATGGACCAATGTACGGGCCCGAAGATATCCTGAAGTTCTGGTTGGATGAAGTTGGCGAAAAAGGTTGGTATCTGAGCGATGAGGCGCTGGATGAGACCATTACAACGCGGTTCAAGGAGACCTGGGACGCAGCCTGTGAGGGTAAGTTTTCCCTGTGGCTGACCTATCCGTCTGGGACATTGGCCTATATCATCTTGATGGATCAGTTCCCGCGCAACATGTTTCGCGGCACCGGCGCGGCGTTCCGTTCTGATCGTATGGCACTCAGTGCTGCCAAGAACGCCATCCAGAGAAAATGGGATATGAAGATTGACGAACCGGCGCGTCAGTTTTTTTACATGCCGTTGATGCATTCCGAAAACCTTTGCGATCAGGAGCGTTGTGTGCGCCTGATGAAGGAACGGATGCCAGAAAGCGGCGAGTCCAATATGTTGCACGCCCGTGCCCACCGGGAAGTGATCCGCCTATTTGGACGTTTCCCCTACCGCAACGAGGCATTGCTGCGCCACAGTACCGAACCTGAGCGTGACTACGTGAGTGGCGGTGGCTATGGTGCCACCGTGCGGAACCTGCAGGCGACGGGCTAAGGCGTCAAGGCCTTGGGGGGCAGCGCTTGCGTTGCTCCCGGCCTTTTGGCGCGCGGGCATCTGGCGCCCCAGCTTACCCCTTGCGGGGGTGTCACTGTTTGCCTGGGTCTTGGGGTGTTAGTGCAGCAGCGCTGCGGAACTTGGGCGGCAGCTCTCAAGCCGCGGCAGATGTGCGGCAATCTGATCTGAAAAAGCCATCGCCGCAGTCTTGACCGCAGCTGTGACCACCTGCTCCGGCAGTTCACTGATGGACTTGGTTTCTTCTTTCAGTCCCGTCAGCTGCTCTTCCAATCTGGCGAGCCGCAACCGCATCTCTGTACTGTCCGGGGTGTCAGATTGGCTCAGGGCCAGGTTCAAGGCTGAAATTTCCTCATTCATCCGTTGCAACTGTGTCTGAACCGGCACAAAACGCGTGCCGATTTCTCCCAACCGATCTGCCACATCATGGGCCGAGGCAAAGAGTTGCCAGCCCAGAAACAGGCAGAGCGCCAACAACAGCAGTGTGGCATTCAGCAGGGCTTTGATGAGGTCAAAAACAGTCTTCGTCATCGAATGGGTTCACTTTACGATTCTAGCGGAAATTGCGGGTAGTATAGGCGAAGTTGCAGAGCTATGATTCCGCAAAGATAAAAAGCCCCGGCGCCTGTGCCTTTTTCCGCAGGGAAAAGGTTGGCTGGCGGGTGCTTGGCGCTCACCTTCATGTGAGCCCTTACTGAGTGTTTGCAGTTCTTCTGAAAGTAGTTTAACGGTAAACTAAATTATGTTGATCCTTTTGGTGAGGGAAGACCATGGCCGCAGAAACCTATGATGTCATCGTAATCGGCGCCGGACCGGGGGGCTATGTCGCCGCTATTCGCTCGGCGCAGCTGGGGCTCAAGACCGCGATCATTGAGCGCGAGAACCTGGGCGGCATCTGCCTGAACTGGGGCTGCATTCCAACCAAGGCGCTGTTGCGCTCTTCTGAGGTGTTCCATCTGATGGAGCGGGCCAAGGAATTTGGCCTGGGCGCGGACAACATCACCTATGATCTTGATGCCGTTGTCAAACGCTCACGCGGGGTGGCCAAACAGCTGTCTTCTGGCATTGGCCATTTGATGAAGAAGAATAAGATCACCGTGGTAATGGGCGAAGCGACGATCCCTGCCAAGGGTAAGGTCAGCGTTAAAACGGATAAGGGCACCCAGGAGCTGAGCGCAAAGAACATCATCCTGGCCACCGGCGCACGCGCACGGGAATTGCCCGGCCTCGAAGGCGATGGCGATCTGGTCTGGACCTACCGGGATGCCCTGGTGCCGCCGCGGATGCCGAAACGCCTGCTGGTCATCGGATCTGGCGCAATCGGAATTGAATTTGCGAGCTTTTACAACACTTTGGGCGCCGATACTACAGTCGTTGAAGTGATGGACCGGGTGCTGCCGGTGGAAGACGAGGAAATCTCGGCCTTTGCCAGGAAGGCCTTTGTCAAACAGGGCATGAAGATCATGGAAAAAGCCATGGTCAAACAGCTTGACCGTGGCAAGGATACCGTCACCGCGCATATTGAAAGCGGCGGCAAGGTGGAAAAAGTCGACTTTGACACGGTGATCTCTGCCGTGGGCATTGTCGGCAATGTCGAAGGTCTGGGGTTGGAGGCGCTTGGCGTCAAGATCGACCGCACGCATGTGGTAACGGATGCTTACTGCCGCACCGGGGTTGAGGGGCTTTACGCCATTGGCGATATCGCCGGCGCCCCCTGGTTGGCCCATAAGGCAAGCCACGAAGGCGTCATGGTGGCGGATCTGATCGGTGGCAAACATGCTCATCCGGTGAAACCCGAAAGCATCGCGGGCTGCACCTATTGCCAGCCACAGGTGGCCAGTGTCGGCTATACCGAAGCCAAGGCCAAAGAGCTGGGCTATGATATCAAAGTGGGTCGTTTTCCCTTTATCGGCAATGGCAAAGCCATCGCTCTGGGCGAGGCGGAGGGCATGATCAAAACCGTGTTTGACGCCAAAACAGGCGAGCTGTTGGGCGCCCATATGGTTGGTGCCGAAGTCACCGAGCTGATCCAGGGCTATGTGGTGGGCCGCCAGTTGGAAACCACCGAAGAAGACCTGATGAACACCGTCTTCCCGCATCCCACCCTGAGCGAGATGATGCATGAAAGCGTGCTCGACGCTTTTGATCGTGTCATTCACATGTAGCCTGGTGGCTCATTATTTGGCCTAGTATTCGACCTGTTGCCGAGTGTAGTGGCTGGGCGGTCTAATTAAGGTTACACCATTGCCGCGCGTCCCCTTTGGGGCGCGCGTTTTGGTATGCGCATCAGGCTGCGCCCCAAACCCATCGCTAAAATCTGCCTCAAGCTTTCTGAGAAAACCTTAATCAAGGTGCCGCTCCTGCCTCATTCTGCGCGTCATTCTGCGCCAGCCTGCTGCGGCGGGCACTGGAATGTGAGGGACAAATGGTAATTGGGGGCAAACAATTGAGCTTTGAACGGGTATCAAACAGGGCCCTCTCCACGGTCCTTGCGATTTTGGGCCTCTCCAGGCGACCCCACTGTGAAAAGATGGCGCTGCTGCGGATCTGGCACTCAGAGGTTGCACAGTCTAAAGGTGAGCTTTAGGGCGGCCCGGTCGTTGCCCGAAACCAAAGGGGCAGGGCGCAATGGCAGCAAAGCCGATCACAACCCGGTGGCCACTGATCTTTGCCATCTGGGCAGCAGGTTTGGGGGTGGCGGCGCAATACGGTAAAATCAGTGTGATTTTTGACCGTATGGGTCTGCTGTACCCGGACGCCGGGGCGTCGCTTGGCTTTACCGTATCGCTGGTGGGTATTGTTGGAATTTTCTTTGGTCTGGTTGCGGGATTGTTTGTCAGCTCCGTTGGCTATCGGCGCAGCCTGGTTTGGGCGCTGTGGATTGGTGCCGGCATGTCTGCACTGCAGGCGCTGCATTTGCCCTTTGGCCTGTTTCTTATCAGCCGCCTGATCGAAGGGCTGTCACATCTGAGCGTTGTCGTCGCTGGGCCCACACTGATTGCGGCGCTCAGCTCTGACCGGGACCGTGGGCTGGCTATGACCCTGTGGAGCACGTTTTTTGGCGTTGCCTTTACTCTGCTTGCCTGGTTTGGCCTGCCGCTGGTGGCGGGGTTTGGCCTGTTGTCACTGTTTGCGGCCCATGGGCTGATCATGGCGGGGCTGGCGTTGTGGTTGGGCAGGGCGCTGCGAGATGTGCCTGTGCCACCGCGTGCCAAACTTCCGGCTCTGCGCGACCTGCCGGGGCTGCATCTGCCGGTCTATCGCTCGCCCTGGAAGGTGGCGCCAGCTGCGGGGTGGTTGTTCTATACCTGCTGTTTTGTCTCTATCCTGACGGTGATCCCGCCCTATATCGCAGCGGAGCAGCGCGGCTATGTGCTGGGCGCCATGCCTCTGGCCAGTATTGCCTCCTCGATGTTTTTAGGGGTCTTTCTGTTGCGCCACTTTGCAGCTGTGAAGGTGGCGCAGCTGGGCTTTGTGTTGTCTGCCTGCGGGGTGCTGTGGCTGTGGCTGCAGCCCGGTGATCCGCTGGCCTGTCTGGCCCTGGCAGCCGCTATGGGGCTGGTGCAGGGGGGCTCCTTTGCTGCGGTGCCGCAGTTGACCCTAAAGGATGAGGATCGCGCCCAGGCGGGCGGTGTGCTGGCCCAGGCCGGCAATCTGGGCAATACCATTGGCACGCCTTTGATGGTACTGGCGCTTGGACTGGCCGGGTTTTCGGGGCTGATGGCGGTTTTGCTGGTCCTGTTTCTGGGTGGGTTTCTTGTCCATCTGGGACTGGCCCAGATGCGGCGCCATCTGCTTGAATAGGGGGCTGCGCCACAAAATAGACCAGACCACCATATTTGGCGTGTTCTGACCAAAATGCAGGAAAATGTTCCACTAACGTTCTCATTTTTCTATTGGAGTCTGGCGTCACATTGCCTATCTGTAGGGCGAAGACTGGCAGCGGCTTAATCCCGTGGGCGCCAGAGTATTTGGCACGAGGGCAGTATGGCTGAGTTGAAATCCATCGAGGTGCGCGGCGCACGCGAACATAATCTCAAAAACATTGATGTGGATATCCCTCGCGATGAGCTGGTGGTGATCACCGGCCTGTCTGGATCGGGGAAATCCTCATTGGCCTTTGATACCATCTACGCCGAGGGCCAGCGCCGCTATGTCGAAAGCCTGTCGGCCTATGCGCGGCAGTTCCTCGACATGATGGAAAAGCCGGATGTGGATCACATTTCCGGTCTCAGTCCGGCAATTTCCATCGAACAAAAGACCACCTCGAAAAACCCGCGCTCCACTGTCGGCACCGTGACCGAGATCTACGACTATCTGCGACTGCTGTTTGCCCGGGCCGGAACGCCCTTTAGCCCCGCCACTGGTCTGCCCATCGAGGCCCAGCAGGTGCAGGATATGGTCGACCGGGTGATGGCGCTGGAGGAGGGCACCCGCGGCTTTTTGCTGGCGCCCATCGTGCGTGACCGCAAGGGCGAGTACAAAAAGGAAATGCTGGAGCTGCGCAAGCAGGGCTTTCAGCGGGTCAAGATTGACGGTGAATTCTACGAACTGGATGAGCCGCCAACCCTGGACAAGAAGTACCGCCATGACATTGATGTGGTTGTTGACCGGCTGGTGGTGCGCGAAGGTCTGGAAACCCGGCTGGCCGACAGCCTGCGCACCGCGTTGGATCTGGCCGACGGGATTGCCGTTCTGGAAACAGCCCCCCGTGAAGGTGATCCCGAACGGCTGACCTTTAGCGAAAATTTTGCCTGTCCTGTCAGTGGCTTCACCATCCCCGAGATCGAACCACGGTTGTTTTCGTTCAATGCGCCTTTTGGCGCCTGTTCTGTCTGTGACGGGCTGGGGGTAGAGCTGTTCTTTGATGAACGTCTGGTGGTTCCGGACCAAAGTCTGAAAATCTATGACGGTGCGCTGGCGCCCTGGCGCAAAGGCAAATCGCCCTATTTCCTGCAAACCATCGAGGCCATCGCCAAACACTATGGGTTTAATAAGAACACCCAGTGGAAAGACCTGGATCCTAAGGTGCAGCAGGTATTCCTGCGCGGCTCTGGTGAGGAAGAAATCCCCTTCCGCTATGACGAAGGTGGCCGGGTGTATGAGGTCACCCGCGTCTTTGAAGGCGTCATTCCCAATATGGAACGGCGCTACCGCGAAACCGACAGCAACTGGATCCGCGAAGAATTCGAGCGTTACCAGAACAATCGCCCCTGTGGCGCCTGTGGTGGCTATCGTCTGCGCGAAGAGGCTCTGGCGGTGAAGATTGCCGGGGAACATGCGGGGCAGGTGGTACAGAAATCCATCCGCGAGGCGCTGGCCTGGATCGAAGATGTGCCCAACCATCTGAGCAAACAAAAACAAGAGATCGCCCGTGCCATCGTCAAAGAAATCCGCGAACGGCTTGGGTTTCTCAATAACGTCGGCTTGGAATACCTGAGCCTGTCGCGGGCCAGTGGCACCCTTTCGGGGGGTGAAAGCCAGCGTATTCGCCTGGCCAGCCAGATTGGCTCGGGCCTGACCGGGGTGCTTTATGTGTTGGATGAGCCCTCGATCGGTTTGCACCAGCGTGACAATGACCGGCTGATCACCACCCTGAAAAACCTGCGCGATCAGGGCAATACGGTGATTGTCGTGGAACATGACGAGGATATGATCCGCCAGGCTGACTATGTTTTTGATATTGGTCCGGGGGCGGGCGTGCATGGCGGCGAAGTGGTCAGCCACGGCACTGCGGCGGAAGTCACCGCCGATGCGGCCTCCATTACCGGCCAGTATTTGGCTGGCGTGCGCGAAATCCCGGTGCCGGCCAAACGGCGCAAGGGCAACAAGAAAAAGCTGAAGGTGGTCAAGGCGACCGGCAACAACCTGAAAAACGTCACGGCGGAATTCCCACTGGGTAAGTTCCTTTGTGTGACCGGGGTCTCGGGCGGGGGAAAATCCACCCTGACCATTGAAACCCTGTTCAAGACTGCATCAATGCGGCTGAATGGCGCCCGCCAGACCCCGGCGCCTTGCGAAAGCATCAAGGGGTTGGAACATCTGGACAAGGTGATCGACATCGACCAGCGCCCTATTGGCCGCACACCGCGGTCAAACCCGGCCACCTATACCGGTGCGTTCACCCCGATCCGCGACTGGTTTGCCGGTCTGCCAGAGGCCAAGACCCGCGGCTATAAACCGGGGCGGTTCTCCTTCAACGTCAAGGGCGGCCGCTGTGAGGCCTGCCAGGGCGATGGCGTCATCAAGATCGAGATGCATTTCCTGCCGGACGTCTATGTGGAATGTGAAACCTGCAAGGGTGCGCGCTATAACCGCGAAACACTGGAGGTGCGCTTTAAGGGTAAGAGCATCGCAGATGTGCTTGATATGACGGTAGAAGATGCCCAGGCGTTTTTCCAGGCTGTGCCCTCGATCCGCGATAAGATGGACGCGCTGATGCGGGTTGGCCTAGGCTATATTAAGGTCGGTCAGCAGGCTACCACCCTGTCCGGTGGTGAGGCCCAGCGGGTAAAACTGTCAAAAGAGCTGAGCAAGCGCTCAACCGGGCGGACGCTGTATATTCTGGATGAACCCACCACAGGCCTGCATTTTGAGGATGTGAAAAAGCTGCTCGAAGTGCTGCATGAACTGGTTGATCAGGGCAATTCCGTGGTGGTGATCGAACACAACCTTGATGTGATCAAAACAGCCGACTGGATCATTGATATCGGCCCCGAAGGCGGTGATGGCGGTGGTGAGATCGTTGCCACCGGCACACCGGAGGCCGTCGCCAAAGAACCGCGCAGTCATACTGGGCACTATTTGAAAGAGATGCTGGCAAACAAAAAAGTCGCGGCAGAATAGGTGGTTGGCCGGTATTGTTCCGGCCAATTCCATTCCAAAGGGGCGCTGAATGATCAGGCGGCCACGGGCTGTTTGGCGGGGCGATGCAGCAGAATAGGTACGGCAAACAGCGCCAGGAAACCAGTGTTCAGAACCACGTTGAACCAGGCTCCGACCATGTAAGAGCCAAAGCTGTCGGGCAGGTACCAGGCCAAGACGCCAGTCAGGATCATGCGTCCGCCGAGCTTTGGTGTCTTGCGATAGACTTCTGTTGTGATGCCCCAGATCAGGGTGCCGGTGCCGACCAGTAGCCCGCCTGAAATCGCTGCCAGGACACGGGCACTGTCGCTGTTCAGATCTTGTTGGCCATCCAGTGGCCAATGCACCAGGTCCAGAAACAGCGCCAGGCCAAGGCGCAGTGGCGATACGAGGGCGAGAACCATTGCCAGCCCAAAAATAACCGTGCCGATGGCGGCAAGTTTGAGCGCCTTGATGGCGGTGTGATGTGTCATCCGTGGTCTCCTGTTTGGCGATGCCCTAAGTATCCAGCGTGGTCTGCAGGAAAACAATTACCTCAGAGGTAAGTGAACTCCCTGCCTGCGCCCATTACAGTGACCAGAAACGCAGGTGAGGATCAGCAAGATGAGTGGCTTTGGCGACATGTTGAAAGAATGGCGGGGCCTGCGCCGGATTAGCCAGCTGGATCTGGCGCTTTCGGCACAGGTCTCTGCCCGGCATCTCTGCTTTCTGGAGACCGGACGCGCCCGCGCCAGTCGCGATATGGCGCTGCGATTGGCGCAAGAGCTGCAGATGCCGCTGGCGGCGCGCAATCAGCTCTTGCATGCCGCCGGATTTTCCCCGGCTTTTGGGGGCGGGACCCTCAACGATGCGGACCGTGCGCCGCTGGCGCAGGCGGTTGACTGGATGCTGGAGCGTCACGCGCCTTTTCCGGCAATTGCGATTGATCATCACTGGGTATTAAAGGCGATGAATCCCCCTGCCGCAGCCCTGTTGACCTCTGCTCAATTGCAGCTCGGAGACAGCCTGATAGATGCTTTGACCACAAACGAGGCTCTGCGCGGTGCCCTGGTAAATCTGGAAGAGGTCGAAGCGCTAACTTTGATGCGATTGCGCAGCGAGCTGGCGCATCTTGGCAAGGCGCCGGTCCTGCAACAGGCGGTGCAGCGATTGCAGCGCAGGGTTGCCGCACACTCTCGCCCCGTTTCAGAGGAGATGCCAGCAGTGATCCCAACCCATTATCGGTTTAACGGGCTGGATCTAAAGCTGTTTTCTACCCTGACCCAGTTCACCTCCACCGGGGATCTGGCTATGTCTGAGTTGAGATTAGAGATGATGTTTCCGGCAGATAGCGCGACCAAACAGGCCCTGTTGGCCCTGTTCACTCCGGTCGATTGAGCCAGTTGTTTGCCACTGCACGTTGCTACCAGCGCCTAGGACGACAGGCAGTGGTTTAGAAATTTGGTCTCGTGCCGGCGCAGGGCAAGGCGTGCGGCCAAGCCATAGCCTGCGCCGGTTTGCGGGCAAAGCTCTGGAAACAGGGCAAAAAGTTCGGCCTGGGTTTCGGCATCAAAACCAGCAGTTGTCTGCGGGCCGGGGTGGTAGCTTTCGCTCAATACCCCATGGGAGGTGAGGATCTCGTGCTGGTCAAACAGCAGGTGATAATAGTCGACCATCTTAAGGCTGAAATCGGGGCGAATGCCGGCGTCGTTGATCAGATCCTTGGCCTTGGCCAGCACTTCAGCTTCGCCAAACAAAAGTTCGGCAAACTGGCCGGTGATCAGCATTCGGTGGTTGGGGGAGACCCAAAGTTCCGCGTCGGCGTTAAACTGCCCCTTGGCAAAGCGGATTGGCGCGGTTGCAGGGGTGACCGGAGCCCGGCTATGGCCAATCCAGCGCAGCGGCTGAAACCCGTGATCATAGGTCTGGATCATCATGCCCGGCGTCAGGTTCTCAATCGCGATGGGGCCCTGATCTGTCTCAATCCGGGTGCCGCCCATGAAACAGGCCTGGGCTTGGTTGATCTCGACCAGCCCGGTGTCGCTGTCGCCGCTGTCATTTTGGGTGGTGTAGGTGAAATTGACGGTCTCATCATCGCCGTCAGATTGCACCTCGAGTGTGCCGTCCGGGTTCAAAGTGATCTGCTGACCGGTTGCCAGGGTCACTGTATCCCCAGGCGAGACTGCAATGTTATTGATATGGGTGACGGTCAGGGTGCCACCGGCAGAACTGGTATCATTGGCCAGAACATCCACTGTTTTGGTGGCGTTATAGCTCATGTCGACCTGATCGTCCTGGGCAACAAAACCGGTCTGAACCGAGCCTCCGGCAACCAGAAGATTGGTGTCATAGTTGCTGTCAGATACATCTGCGACGCCGATTTTGATCGAGTTCAGTACACCTGCAGTTACCGGGGCGGTAAAGGTCAGGGTAATGGTGAACCCATCCATTTCGGTGTTGTACTGGTCGCCGGTGTTGTCGACATAGATGTTTTCGGTGTCGTTCTGGTTGATGTTGCCGATCGAGGCAGAGCCATCGCCAATGGAGACTTGTGCCTGTACCCCGTTGACCCAAACGCCAACCACGTCGTTGTATTGCGAGCTGGAGAACTCGGGGTATTCTTCGGAGGAGAGCACAAAATCCAGCGTCAGCACATCACCGTCGGGAATGAAGTCGATCTCCATAAAGGCGGCGTCATAGGTGGCGGACCCGGCAATGGCGTTAAAGTCGCTGTCGCCATTGGTGCCGCTGGTATTGGTGCTGGTATTGCCGGAGGTATTGGTATTGGTGCTGCCGGAGCTGTTGGTAAAATCATCTACATGTCCGGTAGACAGGATGACACCGCTATCGGCAGGGGCAACGCCTGCCACAGTTGTATCGGCGCCGCTATAGATACCCGAGGAGGCGGCATCACCGGAATAACTGGCGCTGACAACGGTGGTGCCGTCGCCAAAGATCTCCTGCGCCATCTGGTCGGCTGTGGCGGAGGTATTGATATCGAGTTCTGTCGCCGTAGGCATGTGAAATCCTGCACCCTGTAATGGGCCGCAAAATTGCTGTGGCCCAGCCTCAGGTGTGGCTGCGAACTTGGACTGAAATGTGGAAACCCGGTGCCCATTTTCTGAATTTTAATAAAATTGAACAGTTTTCGAATCTGGTTGGGGCCAAGACCATTGGTCGGCGCCCTTTTGTGGCGCACATAAAAACGCCCGGCCCGGAGGTACCTCTGTGTTGAAAGAGGCAGGTCCGGACCGGGCAAAAGGCGCTTTACGCCGGGGCTTGCCAGAGGTTTGGTTTAGCTACGGCTGCGCTTTTCAAAACGGGGCAGCATGGCTGAAAAGTCCATGCCAAGCCCGTCTTCGCTTTCGACAAACTTGCTATACAATGCCTGCGCCAGCTCGCCCATTGGGGTGTCAGCATCGGCACTTTCGGCAGCCTGCTGGCTGAGACGCAGATCCTTGAGCATCAGTTCCGCCGCAAACCCTGGCTTGTAATCGTTGTCAGCGGGGGACTGCGGGCCAACACCGGGGGCCGGGCAATAGGCATTCATGGTCCAGGAATAGCCCGAAGAGGTGGAGACCACATCGAACATCTTTTGCCGGTCTAGACCCAGTTTGTCGGCCAGCGCAAAGGCTTCACAGGTGGCAATCATGGTCACGCCGAGGATCATGTTGTTGCAGATCTTGGCGGCCTGGCCGGCACCGGCCTCGCCACAATGCACCGCCTTCTGGCCCATGATGTCGAACAGGGGCTCTGCCTTGGCAAAGGCTGCGGCGCTGCCGCCAGCCATAAAGGTCAAGGTGCCCCCAGCGGCACCACCGATGCCGCCGGATACCGGCGCATCGACAAACAACAGATCTGCGGCCGTGGCCTGTTCTGCGACGGCTCGGGCGGAATCCACATCCACGGTGGAGCAATCCACCAGGGCAGCACCTGCCTGCATGGCAGGCAGCACCTCAGCGGCAACGGCGCGCAGGATCTGGCCATTGGGCAGCATGGTGATCACCACATCAGCGCCGGTTGCAGCCTCAGCGGCAGATCCGGCCATGGAGACGCCCGCAATCGTGACGCTGGCCATGTCAAAGCCCAGAACCTCGTGGCCCTCTTTGGCGAGATTGGCGGCCATAGGTGCGCCCATATTGCCAAGACCAATAAATCCGATTTTCATGTGTTATTCCTCCTCAAAAACCAGGGCGTCTGCACCCAGCGGCATCAGCATCTGGCTGACGGCGCTGGCAGGGACATCCTGCTCTGCATATTGCCACTTCGGCTGGCGGTCCTTGTCGATGATCTGGGCACGAATGCCTTCGAGAAAGTCGCCCTTGTCCATGGCGCGATAGGTGAAGCGGTATTCATGCTCCAGCGCCTTGCGAATGCTCAGATTGCTGTCGCGCAACCGGTGCAGCAGCTCGACCGTGCAGGCCATGGAGAGCGGCGCATTGCGCCCCATCGTCTTCAGCGCCTTTTCCGCAAAATCGCTGGGCTCGGCCTTTAGCACAGTCAGGATGTCGGTCAGGGTTTCGCCAGCAAAATAGCGGTCGATCTCGGCCTGCTGGAGTTCCAATGTGCCCGCAGGTGGTTTTTGCGACGCCACCTGCAAAATTGCCGGATCGCCATCTTTTTGCAGCCCGTTGATCAGTACCGGCCAAAAGCTTTCGGGGATGTAGAAATCGGCAAACCCGGCATAGATCGCGTCTGCGGTCTTCATGCGTGCGGCGGTGGTGCCGAGATATTCGCCCAGACGCCCCGGCGCCAAGGTCAACATCAAAGAGCCGCCCACATCGGGTATCAGGCCAATGCCGACTTCGGGCATGGAGATCTGGCTGCTGTCGCCCACCACCCGGTGGGTGCCATGGCAGCCAATGCCGACGCCCCCGCCCATGGTGAAGCCCTGCAGAAAGCTGACCACCGGTTTGGGATATTCAAAGATGAGCGCGTTCAGGCGGTATTCGTCGCTCCAGAACTTGCGCCCATAGGCATAATCGCCTGCGGTGCCAGTGTCATACAGCTCGGCAATGTCGCCGCCGGCGCAGAAAGCCTTTTCCCCCTCGGCATCAATGACCACCAGGTTCACTGCGTCATCACTGGCCCATTGGCGCAGTGCGGCGTCAATGGCCATGCACATGTCATAAGACAGCGCATTCAGAGCCTTGCCGCGGGTGAGAGTGATGCGACCGGCCTGACCGATCACACGAATATTAATATCGCTCATAGGTTCCTCGCAGTTGGCGCCAGTCACGCACCCGGCAACCTGTCGCCCTGGGATTGGGGACGGGGTACCGGTTGTGACAGGCGCATAGTACCGGGCTTAGCTGTGTTCGGCCAGCAAATGGCGCGCGACAATCACTCGCATGATCTCGTTTGTGCCCTCAAGGATCTGGTGAACGCGCAGATCCCGCACCAGCTTTTCGATGCCGTAGTCTGCCAGGTAGCCGTAGCCGCCATGCAGTTGTAGGCATTGATCAACAATTTTAGATCCCGCCTCGGTCACGAATTTCTTGGCCATGGCGCAATGCTTGCTGGCATCGGGGGCACCTTGGTCCAGCTTCCAGGCCGCCTGCCGCAAAAAGACACGTGCCGCCTGCAGTTCAATTTCCATATCCGCAAGGCGGAATTGCAGCCCCTGGAACTGGTCGATGGATTTGCCAAAGGCCTTGCGCTCGGACATGTATTTCATCGTCAGATTCAGCGCGGTCTGGGCGGCGCCCAAAGAACAGGAGGAGATGTTCAGCCGTCCACCATCTAGCCCCATCATGGCGTATTTGAAGCCCTTGCCCTCTTCGCCAACCAGGTTGTTGGAGGGGATCTTGCAATCATCAAACTGCACTTGGGCGGTGGGCTGGCTTTTCCAGCCCATCTTTTCTTCCAGCCCGCCAAAGGACAGCCCCGCAGTGCCGTCTTCGACATAGACGGTGGAAATGCCCTTGGGACCGTCGTCCCCCGTGCGCACCATGCAGACATAGGCGTCGGAATAGCCCCCCCCCGAAATAAAGGCCTTGTTGCCGTTCAGGGTATAACCTTGGTCGGTCTTTTCCGCGCGGGTTTTCAGCGCAGCCGCATCAGAGCCAGAGCCCGGCTCGGTCAGGCAATAGCTGAGCACGGTGTTCAGCGACAAAACATCCGGCATGATCCGCGCCTTCATTTCGTCGCTGGCAAAGCTGTCCAGCATCTTGGCGCACATGTTGTGAATGGACAAAAAGGCCGCCACCGACGGGCAGGCCATCGACAGGGCTTCAAATACCAATGTGGCGTCCAGCCGCGTCAGGGCGGAGCCGCCGCTGTCTTCGCTGACATACAGCCCGCCAAAGCCAAGCTCGCCCACTTGCGGCCACAGCTCTTTGGGGATGGTGCCCTCAGATTCCCACTGACGTGCAAAAGGCGCGATATTTTCCTGGCCAAATGCATGAGCCATATCAAAAATCGCGGTCTGTTCCTCGGTCAAAGCAAAATCCACGTCCTGTCCTCCCTGGCGTGTATGAATTGAACGGTCGTTTATTTAATAGCGCGCCCAAGCCACAAGAGCAAGCAGCGTGGGCGCAAAGTGGTGTTGCAATAATATGCGTAACGGGACACTTCCCATTGCACTGAATTTTCTTGACGAAATCAGAGTTATCTATGCCTGAACTGAACCCGTGGCCAAGCCAACCTTGCCAGGAAGCGCCGCCGCGTGATTGTTTTCATGTTTGGATGTCAAACAGGAGGGGGGGAGAGCAGCAGCCAAGTGCCGAGCTCTCCCTTTTGCAGTTTCTACCGGGCTTCAATTTCGGCTATCATTGCTGCGCCGATCTCCGAGATCACCTGATTGCGCAGCGCAAAGTCGGCATTGCTTTCGGTGATGTAGACGGCCGCCATGTAGGGGCCCCCGGCTGGCGGCTCAATAAAGGCGACAATGCCGCGGGAGCCGTGGCCGCCTGCACCGGTCTTGTCACCGATAACCCACCCCTCCGGCAGATGAGCCCGGATCAGTGCATCGGCGACCTTATCGTCTATCATCCATTGGCGCAGATGGGCCGCGGAGGCAGGCTTGAGGATATCGCCATAGAGCAGGGCCTCAAGCGTTTTTAGAATTCCGGAAGGCATCGCCGTATCCCGCGGATCCCCCGGCACCGCCTCGTTGAGTTCTGTTTCCCAGCGATCCAGACGGGTGGTCCGATCACCGGTTTCGCGCAGAAAACTTGTGAGGCCGGCCGGGCCGCCAATCGCGTCAAGCAGCAGATTGGCTGCGGTGTTGTCGCTGAGCGTAACTGTGGCCTCGCAAAGCGCCGCAATTGTCAGGCCGCCAGCCAGATGCTGTTCGGTGACCGGAGAATAGGTCACCAAGTCACTCTCATCGAAATGAATGCGCCGGTCCAGGTCTTCTTTTCCGGCATCAACGCGGGCCAGAACCGCGCCGCAGAGAAGGGATTTGAAGGTGCTGTTCATGGGGAAGCGCTCTTGCGGGCGCAGAGCAATTTTCCAATCCGATGAGGTGTCGTGCAATACGGCACCGATGCGTGCATCCAGGCGGTCTTCCCAGGCCGTCACAACCGTTTCCAGTCCCTGTGCTGCCAAGTCACACGCGGTTGCGAGCGTGATGGCGCTGCCAAGTGCGAATAGTCGCAGCAGTTCGCAGGATTGTTTTTTCATTGGTCTTCTCCGTGTTTTCAGGTTTCAAAAAAACGCACTGACCTATCCGCCCCGCAGGGTGAAGCGGACGGTCTCTTGCAGATCTTCAGGGCGCCGCGGCAGGCGGTGGACGCCCCTTGGCATTGCTTCATGTCATGGGGTGCAGGCTATTCGCTTCCAATATCCAGCGCAAACGACTAATAGTCAGATGCTGCATTAGAAAAAGTAATGACTATGGATCGGCCCAATATTCCCCTGAACGCTTTGCGCACCTTTGAGGTTGCCGCCCGGCAGGGCAGTTTCACCAATGCAGCGGTCGAGCTGTGCGTGACCCAGGCGGCGGTAAGCCATCAGATATTGCGGCTGGAGGACCAGCTTGGCATCAAGCTGTTTCACCGCACGCCGAAAGGGCTCCTCCTGACATCCGAAGCGGAGGCGCTGCTGCCGGTACTGACCTCCAGCTTTGACCGTATCGGAGGCGTTCTGGACCGCTTTCTGGATGGCCGGTATCAGGAGACACTCAATGTTGGCGTCGTGACCACCTTTGCCGTTGGCTGGCTGGTGGACCAGCTGCCCGGGTTCGAGCAGCGGTACCCGGGGATCAGCATCCGCCTGTTCACCAATAACAACCGGGTGGACATTGCGCGCGAGGGGCTGGATCTTGCAATCCGTTATGGCCACGGGCGTTGGCCGGGGCTGACGGCACAGCCCTTGATGGAAACCCCGCTTACCCCGCTTTGCAGCCCCTCGCTTGCCTGCCGGCTGGATGGGCCCGATGCGCTGGCACACCAGGTGCTGCTGAGATCCTACCGCTCCGACGAGTGGCCGATCTGGTTTCAGGAAGCGGGTGCAAAATGTCCCAAACTTGACGGCCCGGTCTTTGATTCCTCGATCGCCATGGCAGAACTGACAGCAAAGAGTATGGGCGTGGCACTATTACCCTACAGCATGTTTCAGGCGCAGCTGGCCGATGGCCGCCTGACGCGTCCCTTTGACGTGGAGATCGCAACCGGCAGGTACTGGGTTACCCGTCTGGCCTCCAAAGAGGTATCCGCCGCAGCCATGGCATTTGAATCCTGGCTTGCAGAGACGGCGCAATGAGTGGCGATAATCGTGTTGCCCTGGCAAGGGGCTGATACTCGGCGGAGGGACTTTCCACAGCGATCGCGAACTGCACACCGCAGACCGAAGACGTCAAAGTTCTCCTCCACTATACGCCAACAGGGCATTATAAAGTTTGGGTTTTGAAGAACTTTTCCCACCGGAAGTTTCTAAAATGAACCCGGCAAAACTGGCAGCCCTCAGCCTCGACAGCGAAAACATTGATTTCTTTTCTGGTTCTGGATCGTTCAATGTGATCGGCAAGGCTGTGGCGAGCGAAGAGGAAGATTGGGATTTCTAAAGCGAAGGGGCGCCAGTCAGCGCCCCTTTGGTGTCTTAGAACTCAACCTCAACCTTACCAATTGGGTTGGAGCAGCAAGCAAGTATGTATCCCGCTGCGATGTCATCGTCTGAAATGCCGCCGTTGTGTACCATATGCACTTCGCCAGAGGATTTCTTGACCTTGCAGGTTCCACAAAGCCCGAAGGTACAGCCCGATGGGATGTTTAGTCCGGCATTGCGCGCAGCTACCAAGACAGTATCCGTTTCTGCAACTTTTGCGGTAACGCCGGAAGTGGCAAAGTGGATTTCAGCGCTGGTATCACTGTCCAGCACAACGTCGTCCAGATCGGGTTGGTCGGCTTCAGTTTCAACCGGGGCGCCAAAGCTCTCTTGGTAATAATTGTCCATATCAAACCCAAGACCGCCCAGAGCTTCGCGCACGGCCGTCATGAAGGGCTCAGGCCCGCAACAATAGACCTCACGATCCAGATAGTCCGGTGCCATTAAGCCCAGCATCAACTGGTTGAATTGTCCCTGATAACCAGTCCAGGGACGATACGGATCGGGGTCTTCCACCACAAATTTCAGATCAAGCCCCGGGGTGCGGCTGGCCATTTGTTCCAAGCGTTGGCGGAAGATGATTTCAGAGGGACGTTTGGCACAATTGATGAAGACAACATCCAATTCCCGCCCTTCGTCCCACATGCAGGTGGTCATCGACATCATAGGAGTGATGCCTGACCCTGCCGAGATAAACAGATAGCGGCGGGCCGTGCTGTTGGAGTTGCTGAACACTCCCGCTGGTCCTATCGCCTTGATGCGCATGCCAGGTTGCAAGTTGTCCAGCATCCAGCGCGTGCCAATGCTGTCTGCCTGGGCCTTGGCAGTGATGGTGATCGAGCGCGGGCGCGACGGCGAAGAAGAAATAGTATAGGTGCGGTGCACTACTCCGCCCGGCTGATCTGGCGCCGGGATTTCGAGCGTCAGGAACTGCCCCGGTTCATAGGAAAATAGCGCCCCGGAAGGCGCCCGAAAGCTGAAGCTTGCGGTATGTGGCGCCTCGGGCACCACTGAAACACATTCCAGTGTTTCACTGTCTTTCCAAACAGGTACAGCGGAAACAAGGTCTTTCATGTCGCTCACTCCGCCGCCAGGGCATCAGGTGCCAGTCGTTCCGCCAGTGTGGCGCAGTACCACTCCACAAATTGCAAAACACCCGACTCTTGGGTTCCGGAATAGGGACCGGGCACATAGGCTGGGCTGTTGATGCCTTGTTGGTTGTCTTCGACCACCCGGCGGTCTTCATCATTTGTGGCGACCCAAACTTCGGTCAGGCGCTGTAGATCATAATCAACACCTTCCACCGCGTCTTTGTGGACAAGCCACTTTGTGGTTACCTCCGTTTCTGTTGGGCTGATTGGGGTGACGCGAAACACCAAAGAGTGGTCCGCGAGGAAATGGTTCCAGGTTGTAGGATAGTGGAATTTCAACAGAGACCCAGCATCGGCAAAGGGCGCACGTCCCAGCCAACGGCGGACCGCGACCTTTCCATCCATGGTATAGCTTTCGGCACCCTCTTTCAGGGGCATCCGCGCCAGTCTGTGCTGTCCGCCCTCATCCAGATGGAAGCGCGACGGCAGCCCTGCGGCCTCGCAGCGGTCAAAATGCGCCTGCAAATGCGCAGGTGTTTCCCCCCCCTCAATGCCGGTGACCGCAGGATCATCCGGGAAGCTCCGGCAAAGGGCAGGGTGATTGCCGCCACAATGATAGCATTCGCGATTGTTTTCCCAGACCAGTTTCCAATTGCCGTTTTCGACAATAGAGCTTTCGAAAGCGACTTTTGCCTGTCCCAGGTCATGGGGTTCGAGGTAGGGGCGGGCAATCGCTGCAAAGCTTTCAAAATCCGGGGCCTCGTCAGCCAGGCAGATATAGACTAGCCCAGCAAGCTCGCGGCAATGCACCGTTTTCAACCCGTGTTGTTTGGGGTCAAAATCCGGCCCCATATCGCGAGCCCAAAGCAGTGAGCCGTCTAGCTCGTAGGTCCACTGGTGATAGGGGCAGACCAGTTTGGGCGCGTTCCCTTTTGCAGCCTTGCAAATGATAGAGCCCCGATGGCGACAGGTGTTGTGGAAGGCACGGATCTGGTTGTCCGCACCGCGCACAATGATCACACGATAAGCCCCTATGGTGTGGGTGACGTAGTCGCCAGGTTTCACCAATTCACAGGCCGCAATAGCAAAGAGCCATTCGCGATAGTGGATGGCTTCCAGATCTGCCTGAAAGACCTCAGGGTCGGTGTAAAACGCCTGTTCTAAGGCATGTTTTGGGTTTCGACGGGCCAATAGGCTTTGGATGTTATTCACTTCTGGCTCTCCTGCCGCGCCCCGCGGCCTTGTTTGGGCTGATGGCATGGGAGAACAGTCCGGAGGCGCGAGGATCACGTCCGAAAACCGAGCCCCCACCGCCACCCGCGGTTTGACATATCTGCAAGGCTGGTTTCCGGACTTGGAAGAGGTTTGCACCCGGTCACGGCACCTTCCCGGGATCCTCCTCCCAGTGGCGATTGCCGAACCTGATCTTCCTTACCGTTGCGGGGGCAGTGTCGGATTTTCACCGATTTCCCAATTCTCCACCCTCCCGGCAGGGAAGGCAGCACCTTGCAAGAAGAGTTTATTGTGCGGGCGTCGATTTTCTAAGTTGTGAACGACTTCTTTGTGTTCAAAACCGTACTGTTTCCGAGAAACAACATCCAAGAATTCGAAGAGGAAATGGAGGTGCTGTATCTAAGGCACGACTGTCTTTCAGTGCCTCACTATCTTTGGTTTCCGCTGTGGCTTTTTGGGGCTGGGAACAGTCCTCCGTGACCTCATAGATCACTGCCCCGGGGGAGGGAGCATGGCGCTGCGCTGCCGTATGGCGGCTGGGGCAAGAGGCTCGGAACACCATCTTCTATGCTTCGAGCAAGGGCTACCCAACAGGGTTCGATGACCCTAGTGAATCACTTGCCAGAGAGTGTCAGCCTACGCTCGGTTTGATCTGGGGCGCGATTGATTTGACAAAGAATGCGGGTCAGAAAATACCATTTATCGAACAGGCACTGCGAACCGCTAACATCGTTATTGCTAATCTAAAAAAGAGGTAGAGTAAATAAAACAGCAGACATTGGCGCCGCCGCCGCGAGAGTTCGCTCCGTCCGCAATGCGTGAGTTCGCACCCCCTGATATCTTTGCTGCCGCTGCGAACGAGCGTTTTGCACGTCAGTGGCTTTGATCTGATTTCGTCCCAGAACGGCAGCATTTGTAGCGTTGCAGAACACTGGTCATGATTGGTCCCCACTGGAGGGTGTCACCGCCATTGTTTGCAATCTGGTCCCTGCGGCGGCTTTGTTGCACAAATCGGTTGGGCGCCAGTTGCAAGGCGTCACCTGGGCTTGCCCCATTCGGAAATGGCCTACATGGCTACCTATCCGATCGAAAATTTCCACAAATTTGAGAGAAACATCAGGCTTGGGGAAACCCTTTTTTATCTAGTGTTCACGCATTAATAGGGTGGTTATTGTGACAGGCTTGGACGCGGTATGAGATCTTTGAAGATTTTGGGTAGGTCAAGCCTCAGCGCGTCCGAAGACGATTCCAACCTTGCAATCGCTCAAATAAGAATGTTCTCGAAGCAAATCCCAATCATGTACACCATGGTGGTGGTCAATACGATTGCGCTTGCATATACCCATGTCTCGCTAACTCCAGCCTGGCTTGGTATTTACATCCCTGCCGTGCTTGTCTCGATAGCAGTCCTAAGAACGTTCCTTTACTGGCGCGTCGGAAAAATAGGAATATCGGCACAACAAGCGCGACAGCAACTCCGTCAAACCATTGTTCTAGCAGGTGTTCTGGGGAGCGTTTTCTCATTTTGGGCGCTGGCTCTATTCCCCTATGGCACGGCGCAGACACAGGGGCATGTCGCATTCTTCTCCGGCGTTACCTGCTTGGGGATCATGGTGTGTTTGATGCATCTAAGGGTCGCGGCATTTGTCCTTGCTGTTGCAGCGGTGGGGCCGACAGCAATATACCTCATTTTTCTTGGCCCTTCAGAGAGTGTGGCCGTCGGCTTCAATCTGGTCATCGTATCAGTGGCCGTTCTCTGTATTTTGTCGCGGCACTCGCACCATTTTGGCGAATTGATATCCAACCAAAAGGAACTCAAGGACACCCTTCTGCGGGCCCATAAGCTTAGCAAAGAAAATGAGCTTTTAGCCAATACCGACAGCTTAACTGGTCTCGCCAATCGTCGCCGCTTTATGTCTGAGCTGGATCAGAGATTAAGTAATGCAGCAGGCAGAGATGAGCGTTTCGCCGTGGGGATACTCGATCTAGACGGTTTCAAGCCTGTGAACGACATCTATGGGCACATTGCGGGTGATCGCCTGTTGATTGAAGTGGGGCAGCGGTTGTCAGAACTCGACAGCGGGACTTTCATTGCACGCCTGGGTGGGGACGAATTTGGCCTTATCCTCACAGGTGACTTGTCCGACACAGACCTCCAGTCCACTGGCGACAGGATCTGCGAGATGATTGGCAAACCCTTCGAGCTAGACAGCTTTACGGCAAACATTGGGGGAACGCTTGGGCTGGCCCAATACCCTGATGCAGGCACAACCGCGAAGGATCTTTTTGAACATTCAGACTATCTCCTTTACGTGGCCAAGGAACGCTCAAGAGGGAAAGCAATCCTATTTTCTGAAAAACATCGTTCCGAGATACAGGAAACCACTGGCATCAAAAGATGTTTGCAAGAAGCAGATCTCGAGAAGGAGTTATCGGTCAACTTTCAGTTTGTCGTTGACAGTATCACAGGCGTTCCTGTTGGTGCTGAGGCTCTTGCACGTTGGACCAGCCCGACGCTGGGAATTGTATCGCCAGACAGTTTCATTAAAAACGCTGAACAGGTTGGGATGATCAATGAGATCACGGAAATTCTATTGCGCAAATCCCTGGATGAGGCGCTGAAGTGGCCCGGTGATCTATTCGTTTCATTCAACCTGTCGGCACATGATATCGGATCATCCCGGCACATCGAGAAAATCTGCGACATTGTCAAAAATTCAGAACTTCCGGCCGAGCGTTTGACATTCGAAATTACCGAAACGTCCCTCTTGTTGGACCTGGAGAGGGCAAATAGCACTTTGCACCGCTTAAAAGGACTGGGCTCAAAGGTCGCTTTGGATGATTTTGGGACGGGTTATTCAAGCTTGAGCTACGTGCAGAAACTCCCAATAGATCGGCTGAAGATTGACCGGAGCTTTATTTCTGACCTGGAAGAAAACCGCGCGTCCCAGGCCGTTGTAAAAACGATCCTAGATCTTTGCGGCAACCTGGGTCTTGATTGCATTGTTGAAGGAGTCGAGACAGCAGCGCAGCTGGCTGCCCTTCGGGACCTAGGCCACATGAAGGTACAAGGGTATTTTTTCAGCAAGCCGCTACCAGGCTACGATGCCCTCACATACTTAAAAATGCTTCCAGTCTCGAGTTGGGATGCAAGCCTTAGTGCGTGACGCGACGTTGACCCTTTTTAGCAACCCTCGCTCAGATTGCGTTGACCACCTCAAGGAGGATCATGGTGTCGCACCGCCGCATGTCCGGTTCGAGCCCATTGCAGTCATTCGTGCCGCCGTTAAGATAGGGGAGTACAGGCCTCGACGATCACATCCAACACTTTCTCCATCTTCTCGAAGGGGTAGTCGTCAGCACGGGTTGTTCTGAGGAACTCGTCTTGCTGTGCGCTCTTCTCGCCAGAGGTTTGGTCTATCGAGCCCTGATACGCTCCCGCGCGCTTTTCGTAGTTGCTCCACCTGATACGGCATCGCTGCGGGAGCTTCAGGTAGCACTCGATAGCAGCGGCTTTGCCGTTGATGTCGGCAAGATGCTCGCCATTGGGCCCAATTGTCGGGAAGCTCCTGAACTCTTCAAGATCGGGCAGTTTGATCGCGTTGATGCCTGAAAGCTCTTCAAGCTGCGCGAGCGATGCGACGCCAACCGTGTCGTTGTCGAAGATGGCCAACACACCATCGGCTTTCCCAATGCTTCTCAGGCCCCTCATGAAGTTCATCAGGTTGCCGTGGCCGCCAAACGGATAGTTGTCCTCCATGTCAACGAACCGGAAGAAATCGGCGATCTCGGGGCGCAGGATAGCGAAGGCGTGTTGGATCACCTTGGTGTCGCTGGTGCCTTCGGTCACAAGAAGGAAGCCTTCTCCACACGCTCCGACAGAAAAGTCCTTACGTTCGAAGTAGCCGCTCTCAACGACATCCATAAAGTCCCACTGGACAACGAGATCGAGATTCTCAGGGCGTTCTGCGAGCACACGCAGAATGTCGTAGGGCATCAGTCGATCAAGAAGAGTGCTGAGATCCCATTCCGGTGATCGACCATAGTGATCGGTCAGCGGGTCCTCCAGTCGCTTCTGGTATTCAGCAGGAAGAAGGCCCCCGTGATTATCTCGGGCGTCTTCTTTGAGGGAGGCCAGATCGACGTTGCGGACAAGCTCCAGCGCTTCTTTGAAGGGCACGTCATGCGGCTCGTCGTATGTTACGTAGGGATTGTTGAACCGCCGTTCGATAGCTGGGAGCGTCGATCCGAGGAGCTCTAGGCGTGGAAGGATCGAGCGTAAGGTCGCCTGAAAAACTTCTACTAACTTTAGGTCGAAGTCCCTTTCGACAAAAACACTGTCAGACGGCAAGTAAATCGAATGGTGCGTCGTGGTCGTAAAGTTCCCACTGGACTCAAGGTGGAAATTCCCGATGCGGAAGTCTGAGTAGGTCCCCAACGCTGATCCTCGCTGCCTGCAAGCCGGTAGTTTCGCTTTTGGTAGTCGGCGTTAAGTCGAACGTCGAGCCAATTGCACGGATGAGCCTACACCAATGCGACGCTAGTCAATCCTCACCGTCGGCTGCACGACTCCATTCTAATCCTGTTCAGGCTGAAGGGGCAACGACAACTCTGTCCGCTCAGCGGACATTCACCTGTAAATATAGCTGCAAGCCTAACCAATGACCGCTTGTCACGCGGCATCTCAGCGGTCGAGGGCTATCTGCCCAGCCCGAAGTGATCATTGCGCGGAGCAGAGGGTGAAAGTCTAGGCCCTGCAAGGCCGGTGGACCTGGGTGGTGGTCCGCAGTGGTGCCCAGGTTCCGTTGGCCTCGCGTGTCAGTGGTTATTCCACCATGGCGACAGGATAGTAGTTCGGTGCACTGCCTTCAGTCATCGTGACCCTGTAAGGAATGCCCATGAACATATTCTCCACGAAGAAAATCAGCTCATCGCCATTTTTCATTGGCTGGTGGATTGCTGCAAAGTCAGGGATCCCAAAATTGTGCAGGCGAATAGTGCCGGGACCCACTTCTTCGTTCGGGTCTTCCGCATTGTAGCGCTCCATGTAGCGTTGCTGGAATTCTTCCGGCTTGATGATCAGTTCGAAATCGTCGCCTTGGACAATATGATTGACCATTTGAGCGTAGGCAAAAGCCCATTTGGGGTCTGACAGCGCGGGCGCTGCTTGCGACAATTGGGTCGGCGATGACACCTCGGTTTGCGCGATGATCACGATCGGAGTCCCGGTGACGGAAAACGCAAGCTCGACGGGGGGCAACAAATCAGCCATGTGGGATCTCCAGATTTAGGTGGGCGTTCCTATGGGGGCGCTGTGTCTTCATTTTACTTCATACCAGTTCGAATCTTCCCAGTTTTGTCCGGCCGGTGTCATGCGCCCGGTGAACGCGTCTTTCTTCCACATGACCAGATCGCCAGTGACCGGGTCGGGTGCCGCGACAAAAAAGGTCTGACCTTCCGGACCACCCCAATTCGTATCGGCGATAACCACTTCGGGCACCGGCAGCGCCTGCATCAGGGCTGCCTGAATATCCCCGGAGGTTCCTTTGTCGACCTGGGCGACGAAGAAATCCAAAACACGTTTCTGGAGCTTTGCATCCGCGCTAGGACGATTGGCGGCGATCCAATTTTTGGCTCGGCGCTGCGCTTCAGTCGCGCGGTAGGCGGCCAGTTCAGTTTCCACCTTAGCCTTCAACTCACCTGGCGTCATGGGTTCGATTGGTCTGCGTTTGAAGGCATCTGCCAAGATATCTCGCATGTCGGCATCCGCCCCGGCCAGCAGGGCCCGCAACTGATCGTCATACATGCGCGCGGCCTGATCGGTTGGCAGTTTTGTGCTGGCCAATGCCTTGCCC
The DNA here is from genome assembly GCA_025163595.1 of Phaeobacter sp. G2. Classification (NCBI taxonomy): domain Bacteria; kingdom Pseudomonadati; phylum Pseudomonadota; class Alphaproteobacteria; order Rhodobacterales; family Roseobacteraceae; genus Phaeobacter; species Phaeobacter sp. G2. Next base: position 2,685,926 of record CP104100.1, on the reverse strand, counting down.
GGATCAATCAGCTCGCGTTTGATCTTGGCGTCCGAGTCCGGGTCGCGGATCTTGTCCTGGCTCGGGTGGCCCGGCAACGCGTTGAAGGCGTGGTTTGCGTTGTCGCCGCGCGTCGAGATGAGTTTCATATCAGTCGGCTTGGTGGAACCGAGGTTAAGTATTGATCCGATCACCTTCTCGGTCCGGCCTGACCGCGTCGAGGGCAGCCCTGATTTGGGCAAGATTTTGTTGATGGAGGGGGTGCCCCCTTGCAGCACGCGTTCGGTTTGGTCCTCAAAACCACCCCCCGCCATGTTCCAGGGCGCGATCCGGTCTTTGCGTTTCTTTTTGGGATCGGCGGTGCTGTAGGCGTTTAGGATGGTATCGGCGAACTTGGGGTCTTCAATCACAGCAACAACAGCTTTGCCTTCGTCGCTTGTGGCTGAATATCCGGTTGCGGTCAGTGCAATGTCGCGCATCGCGGCCATGAAATCAGCCTCGCTGGCAAGTGCTGCACCCTTGTATGTCACCTGGTAACCACCATCGGTGGAGCTTCCGTCTCCACCGCCGCCAACTGCGCCCACTTCGGGGCCCGCATTGTACTCAAACTTCAGCTGTTGGGTGATCGCCTTGCGCAGCTTCGCTGACACACCCGGCACGACCAGCCCTGTGTCCGGGTTGGTTGAGGAATTCCATTCGGTCAGTGGGATCGCGTCTTTGATACCTGAAAACGTCTGAGGTTTTTTCAGCGCTCCGCTGAGCTTCTTGTGCTCACGGCTGGTTGCCATTTCTGCGGCTGCGGTCGCCACCGAGTATTCCCAGCTGCGCATCAGCGGGTTTTCTCCCTTGGGCGGATTGACGTTGGCTGGATATGTCTTGCCATCCGGCGTCGTGTACATCCCGGTGGTCGCCAGCTTGCTGAATTCATCCATGGCGCGCATCGGGTCGGTTTCGCGGATACCGCGCACTGGCGCCGTCGAGAAGCACGAGCCAACCGGCCCCTGGCTCAGCGGTGTCATCATGGCCGCAATAACCGAGGCTTTGGCATCGGCGTCCGTCACCGCACCGGGGTCTTTGCCAGACGTGCCCGCAACGATTTTCAATGCCCCCACGCGGCCCGCCGCATCGGGGGCAGGCAGCGCGGTAGCGTCAATGACTCGTTGCGCATCTTCCTTTGTCGCTTCATCCGCGAACAAGGATTTCACCTCTGTCATCTTGTCGGTCATATGCGGGGTGAAGTTTGTCAGGCTCCCGGGGTGGAACATCATGTGATCCATCGCCTGTTTTGCCTTGGGCGTGTCAAAGCTGACAGCGCCGTCTTGTCCGATAACCGCCGAACTCATTGCCTGTGTGCGGGAAAGCGCGATCTTGTTCTTGCGTTGGCGCTCCTGAGCGTGATCGTCCAGGGGTTTGCTCATCCCGCCATGCGGGTCAGGCTGTAACTGTGCGCCGCTGTCCAGATAGGTCGCAAACCCGTCGAAATACTCTTGGCCTTGGGTTGCGCCCAAGCGCAGTGCGTTGGTGGCCATCGTACGCATATCTGCTTCCGGCAGATCGAGCTTGTCGCCAGAAGGCGCGGCAAACCCATCCAGCATCTTGTCGGCAACGAACCCAGCATTTTGAGCAATCACCGACGGGTCCGGGGAGTGCGCGGCGAGGTCCAGCGCATTGCGGGCCAACTGACCATCCTTGGAAAAGACCTCCAAGAACTTTGCCTTGTCCTCGGCGGGGATCTGCGGCTTGGCGTTTGGCGACAGGCGCCCAAATGTCAGCGCATCAAGCATACCGCGTTTGGCATCCTGTACCTTCAGGGTTTCAAGTTGGGCGGCTTGATCGGCCTTCGCCTTCTGTTGCGCGGCCTGTGCCTCGATGAGCGCTTGTGCCGCCGCCGCTTTTTCCGCTTTTTCCGCCTCTACCAAAGCGGCCGCCGCGTCCTTGCGAAGTTGATCAAGCTGAATACCGCGCAGCATGGCCTCGTTGCGCTGCGTTTCGGTCATCTCATTGGGTTCTGGCAGTGCGGCGTTGAACTCTGCCCAAGCCGTTTGTGCATCGGCTGCGGCTGTTTGGGCGGTCTCCCATCCAGATCCTTGGGCGGGTCCGGCTTTTAGTGCGTCGATTGCATTTTTTGCGTTCTGTACCGCAATTGTTGCGGCTTTTTCTTCGGCATGGGCCGCAGCGCGCGCGTCGCGTGTCGCCTGAATTCCAGCAGGTGTCACGTCCAGCGGGCCGTCTGCATCCAGCTTTTTCATCGTCTCCGTTGCAGCGGCAAAGCTGGTCGGGTCGGCCTGCGCCAGCTTGACCAGAGCTTCAAAAGTGCGTGCATTGCCTCCGGCGATGGATTTCAGGGCGGTTTTCTGATCGGGTGTGATGGTCATACCATCGACCAGCGCCGCCTTTGCATCGCGCATGGCGTTGGGGTTGTTGGCAAGCTCGGCGACGATCCGATCCTGGTCGGATTCGCTAAAGCCAAGTGCCTGAAGTTCAAGTTTTTTGCGGCCACTTTCAGTCATGCTGTCGATAAAATCATCGGCCGCATCTATGGCGCCATCGACCGCATCAGACACCGCATCGGCGACGTTTTCCACCACGTCTGTGACGGTGTCGACGACATCGCCCACGGCATCTGCAACATCTCCCATCGCATCTTTGATGCCGGAGAGAATTCCAGACGCCAGTTCGGTTTCTGGCTCAGTTGCCTTTTTTGCCTGCGCGGACATTTCCTTATCGGCAAACATCTTGGCCATTTTGATGAGGTTGGCCGCCTTTTTCCAATCTCCGGCGTCCATGACTTGCCAGAACATGGTCGATATTTGGTCCGCCTTATTGGCGATCTTGTCCCCGGCCTGATCTTTCAGGGTGTCGAGGTTCTGCGCGATGGGTTCAAATGCCGTCTCCAGCTTTTGGCGAATGGCATCGGTGTCCCCGGTGGACGCGCCGCCGGGCGCGGCGGGGGTGACGGGGGGCGCGCCTTCGAGTCTGTCCAAAACCGAGGGCAGCTTCTCGACCAGCTTTTGCGCTTGCTCGACCTCGCCAGCATTCAGGGAGGCAATCGCGGATTTGAGAGCCGCCGTCAGTTTTGCAGCTGCCGGGTTGCCTGCCTGTGCAAGCGCACCGACCCTCGGGGCCAAGGCTTTGATCTGGTCTTTGACCGTGGCAATCCGGTCCGCATGGTCGTTCGCGTCGGCATTTGCGGCGTCCGGCGTCGCATCGTTCGGCGCGGGATCAACAGTGGCTTGTTCCGCGTCGTCCTCATCGTCCAATGGATCGCCAATCACCGAACCGTCGCCAAGAACAAAGGCAACTTTGAAGGACAGCCCTAGATCTTTGAGGTATTTCTTTGTACCCACATACAATGCTTTAGGAGGTTCGTCTCCGCCTTCCGGGCGAAACTGAATGACCTTACCCTCGACCGTGGCAACGCCCATACAGCCCTTTGCCGTTCCGCCATTCGCCTTGGCCTCACGCCACATAACGCTCGCGGCTTTTTTGGGGTCTGCGGCCAAGACAACTCCGCCTTCTTTGCCCAGCGTCAGCGCAAAGTTATGCTCCTTCTTACGCATCTTTGTGATCAGTTTGGTCAGCTCGGCGGCTTCGGCCTTGGACTGTTGGGCAGACTTTTTGGGCATTGGTAAAGCCTCTCAAGAAATTGGTTGTACCTCTTAGCCTCACCGCGACATGTTCTGAAACCGTTCAAAATAGAACGGCGGAGAACACGCGCACTACGTTCAGCGCCGAGTAAAATCATTTTCTTGAACTTTGGCAGTAAACCGCAGGTGGCGTAAAGCAAAATACGTCAGTCACCAAAGTACGCGTTTGCGTCCAGAAAGACAGCAAAGCTGATGCAACCCTGTTGCGGCTCCAGAAGCGGGGCAAAACCTTGCTTCTTTCGAGTTCATATGGGCGACGATGAGGGGGGGCAAGACAGCTTTGAGCGCAGCCACCCGAGACAGCAACGAGCACTGCCCAGGTGGGGGATCATTGCACTGCCAAGGCAACAGTCAGCCCAATGGGATCGATGCTGCAGGGCGCGCGCCAATGGAGGCTTTGCCGACATGAGGTCGTGCGGAGCGGGTTTTCCCACTCCGCACGCGTTGTCAAAAGCCCTCAAGCACGATTTTGCCTTTGGCTTGACCCGTTTCAACCAGCCGGTGTGCTTCGCGCATATTGGTGGCGTTGATGGGTGATATCCGTTTTGACACGGTTGTCTTGATCTTTCCCGCGTCGATTTGACCCGCGACGTATGTCAGCAGTTTGTGCTGCTCGACCATATCGTGGGTCTGGTGCATTGATCTGGCAAACATGAACTCCCAATGCAGGCTCGCCGCCTTCATCTTCATCCCGCCCATCGGCATCGGCAGATCAGTATCGTCAATCGACACAATGCCACCTTGCGGGCGGATCAGCTCGACGGCCGTCTCCCAATGGCGCATGTCGTTGAAGATTGCGATATGATCCACATGCTGAAGCCCCAGTGCACGGATCTGCGCCACCAAATCTGCGCGGTGATTCACCACATGATCCGCACCAAGTTCCTGCACCCAGGCCGAGGTTTCGGGGCGTGAGGCTGTGGCAAGGACCTTCAGGCCAGCCAGTTTGGCAAGCTGAATACCGATGGAGCCGACACCACCACCGGCACCGATGATCAGGATGGATTGCCCCCCATCAGCGCCGTCGCGATCAATGCCGAGGCGATCAAAGAACGCTTCGTAGGCGGTGATCGTGGTCAGCGGCAATGCCGCGGCCTCGGCGTGGGACAGGGATGCGGGCCTGCGCCCGACGATACGCTCATCGACAAGATGGAATTCAGCGTTGGTGCCGGAGCGGGTGATGTCGCCCGCATAATAAACCTCATCGCCGGGCTTGAAGAGCGTCACCGCAGAGCCGACTGCCTCGACCACGCCGGAGGCGTCATAGCCGATGATACGCGCTTGATCCTCAACCTTGTCCTTTGGTGCCCGCACCTTTGTATCAACCGGGTTAATGGCGACGGCCTTGACGGCGACAAGAATGTCGTGGCCTTTGGGTGCTGGTTTATCGATTTCCAGATCAAGGAACGCGTTGGTATCCTCGACGGGCAGGTAGTGGGTGAAACCTACGGCTTTCATGTGAAATTCCCTTGAGGTTTGGGGTTAAGCTGCGACCGAAACGGAAGGGGATTTCCATTCCTGCCAGATGATGAAGAGCAGGCCGATTGCGGGGACGATGATGGCGGCGAAGGGAATGTATCCCGGCCCCCATGTGCTATCGACAACGACGCCGCCGATAATCCCGCCCAGGGCGTTGGCGATATTAAAGGCCGATATGTTCGCCGTCGCGGCCAGCTCTGGGGCATCGCCGCCGTGTTTCATGACCCGCATCTGCATGGGCGGCACGTTGGCAAAGGACACCACGCCAAAGACAAAGGAGGCGGCAACGAACAGATAGGGTTGCGACGCCACCAAACCGACGACGATCAGGGCGACACTCATTGCCAGGGGCCATCCGATCAGCGATGCGCTCAGGTTCTTGTCAGCGGTTTTGCCGCCAAGGGTGTTGCCCAAAACCAGGCCCAGGCCGACGATGACCAGGATCCATGTCAGGGAGGATCGCTCAAACCCTGCAACCTGCTCGGCGATCGGGGCGATATATCCGTAAAACGTCATGAAACCGACCCAACCCAGTGTTGTGATGAGCAAGCTGGCCAGCAGTTGCGGATTGCGGAACGCGCCAATCTGTGAGCGGACAGATTTGGGTTCTTCAGCACCCTGCGGCGGGATGGCAATCGCAATTGCGGCAGTGGCGATTGCCCCTAGGGCGGCGACAACAATAAAGGTGGCGTTCCAGCCGAAAATATTGCCGATCCATGCCCCGCCGGGAACGCCAAGCACATTTGCCAGCGTCAGGCCCGCAAACATCTGACCAACCGCCTGGCCCTCCATGTTCTTGGCGACCAGTCGCGTCGCAACCACCGCTCCGATGCCGTAGAATGGTCCCTGTGTCAGGCCAGCCATGACGCGGCTGATCATCAGGGTGGTGTAATCAGCCGAAAATGCGGTGATCAGGTTGGAGACCACGAACAATGCCATCAACCCGATCAGCACAACCCGCTTGCGGTAGCGCGCCAGCCATAGGGTCAGGATAGGGCCACCAATGACGATGGCCAAGGCATAGGCGGTGATCAAATGTCCCGCTTGCCCCTCCGAAATATCCAGGCTTTCGGCAACCTGCGTAAGAATACCGGCAATCACAAACTCTGCGGTGCCGATGGCGAAAGCTGCGAGGGTCAATACCCAGACCTGTCGCGGCATTTTTGATTTTGGTGACATGGCTTCGGTCCTATCCGGGACGGATTTGTTCAGTTGATGGCTGCGCCACCATCGATGTCGATGGCGAAGAGATAGCGTTGGGCTCATGAAAGACGGCCTCGATCAGCGGGCCGGATGGGGTTCGCAAGAACAGTCGCCGCTCGCCCAGCTCGGCGAGATCCATCTTTGAGTAGGGGATATTCAGTGCTTCCAGCCTGGCACGGAATGCGCTGTAATCGTCGAGCTGGATGCCCACATGGTCATAGGCCTCTGCCGCGCTATCAACGCCATAGCCCCGCGCACCAATCAGGTGAACGATGGGCTTGTCGTGCGCATAGAGCCAATGTCCTGGAATGCGCCGGATCGCCTGTGGACGTTCGCGTTCTTCAAGCGCGTCAAAAACCTCAAGCAAGAAAGACCTGGTACCGGGCAGATCGCGGGTGCGGATGGTGATGTGGTCAAGGTGCATGATGACCTCCTTTCGTTGGTCATGATCTACAGCCTGTCCATCGGCTGAATAATTGGGTAAATATCAAAATGATAATTCGGTGGTTCCGTATAATGTGAGGGCGATCATGCTTATCGAAAATCTCAGGCTTTTCCTCCTGATCGTTGAAAAAGGCGGGCTCGCCGCAGCTGGGCGCGAGATCGGGCTTTCCCCGGCGACGGTCACAGACAGGCTTGCAGCGCTTGAAACCTATTACGGTGCAGGTTTGCTGACGCGAACGACCCGCTCGATCAGCCTGACAGATGAAGGCCGAGAGCTCATAATCGGAGCGCGACGCATATTGGCGGAAGCCGAAGAGACCGAGGCGCGGATAAAGCTGGGTGTCGAGAAAATTTCAGGACGGATCCATCTGAGCGCGCCGAGCGATCTGGGCCGCAATCTGATTGTCCCGTTGCTTGATCGCTTTATGGAGCAGAACCCCGAAATCACAATCGACCTTACACTCAGCGATGGCTATGTCGATCTGGTCGGGCAGGGCATCGATCTGGCCTTACGATTTGGCGAGCTTGCCGACAGCAGCATGAAATCGCGTAAGCTGGGCGTGAACCGTCGCCTTGTCTGTGCGGCTCCGGAATATCTGAAGCTGAACGGGACGCCCCGCCATCCGGATGATCTGGCACATCACAACTGCCTCATCATGCGGTTCGGTGCCATTACGGATCAGGATTGGACCTTTACGGTCAATGGCGAAAAGCGCGCCTGCCGTGTCTATGGTAATCGGATTGCCAATGACGGCAGTCTCATTCGGGAATGGTGCCTCAGTGGCTACGGAGTGGCCCTGAAGTCAGAATGGGATGTCCGAGATGATCTGAAGGCGGGCCGCCTTGTCGAGTTGCTTGAAACCTTTGCTGCAGAGGCAAGTGCACTGCAAATGGTTTACCCCGCTGGCGCGGTGCAGCCGCGGCGGGTACGGGCCTTGATGGAGTATCTGTCAAAGGCGCTACATTAACGGTTGCAGGGAGCGCAGACCTAAAGCGTCCTTAGCCGGATGGTTGTTTTGTCCCGCCCTGCGTGAATCCGCAGGGCCGTAATCTTGGCAGCAGCAAGCACCGAGCGCCTTATGCAGACATGTTCAATTGACCCATATACAGTGCAGCTGCCCGTTGGTGTGTTGCAAGTTTCAGACCGCTGTTTCACGGCGGTGACTTTGGGGGTTCAGCGGTTTTGCGCGGCGCCTTGGCGACCGCAAGAAATGCCTGATAAATTTCGGCGACCCTGTCGGGCTGATCCAGCATCGGAAGGTGACCACATTGATCAAGCTGCGCCAGGGTTGAAACAGGCAAGGCCTGGTCAAGAAGAGGCGCGCCACTGACGTGAAAGATACGATCCGGGCGACACCAGACCACCAGCGCTGGCATGGGCAGGGCTTTGGCCAGTTCCAGCAGCGTCGGCACAGAGGATTGATTGTGAACAACATCCCAAACCCGGGCATTGTGGTCTGGGGTGGCGACTTCGCTTTGCATCCAACTGTGCAGGATCGGCTGTGGCACATAGGGCATCTCGGGCGCCAGCCAGGCGTTGCGATTTACAAAGTCAGCCGCGTTTTGCACCACCAGGGGGGTGTCCCCTTGGGCGCGAGCGATATCCATATCGCTCTTGATCGGGGTCGCCACCCCAAGGGGGCTGCCGATAAAGGCAAAACTCGCCATCAAATCAGGGCGCTTTGCAGCCAGCAATGCCGCCACATAGGCGCCCATTGAGTTTGCAGCAATATGCACATGGTTCAGCTCCAGTGCCTGTAAAACGGACAGCAAATTTTCTTGCTGTTGGTCAAGGGTGTACTGCCCGTCAGGCAGTTTTGCATTGTCGCCAAACCCTGGAAGGTCAATCGCGATCACATGGTAATCGTCAACAAGGGACCGCATCACATCGACCCAATGCTCTTTGCGGGCGTAGATACCATGTACAAGTAGTATCGTCTCACCGTGCCCGCCTTCGAGGTAGTGGATTTCACCGATATCCGTTTGAACCGTCTTGGCGGACAGGCCCGCTGACAGGTTGTTCAGACCAATCAAAACCCCCGCGACCTGCACTGGCATCATCGTCCAGGCTGTGGCGCTGATCACGCCCAGAGCCAGGACACAGGCCAGAACTCTACCAATGAGACGGTTCATGGCCTTTCTTCCTGTCGCAGGTGGGTGAGTGGTGTCATTTGGCAGGCTCCGTCCATTTCTTATCCCCCGAGTGGCTTTGATTGCCCTGGTTATGTGCCGGTTTTTGGTTTGTTGCTTGAAAGAACGTGCAAGCAATTGGCGATGCCCCTGGGTGCACAGTTGATGATTGTATCAGGGGGTGGGAGACTGGGCAGACCGCTAACCACCAAGGTAAGAGACCCAGTGATGACCAGTAAGAGCGGTTAATGCCGATGCCAGTTCACAGTTTCCACAATCACCGCTTCTCCTTTGAGGAAGGTGAACTTGCAGGTCACAAAAACCTGATGACCTGCATCATCATCGGGAATCAGCACCCTGTGGTCGTCTCAGATGGCTGTGATCTGGTTACAGCGCAGATTATCTGTATCAAAGCCGATGTTTCGCACCGTGTGGCCGTGCCCAAAGGCGGCGCTGACATCATTTACCTGGATGGCGTCCGCCTTGGCACGGATCGCGCGCCGTTTATGCCGCTCACATCTGAATGGCGCGGGCTGGCGCGTGCCTTCGACCTCCAGGATTATGCCGCCCTCAATACCTTTCGTAGCAGGCTTGAGCAGGACCGTTTGCCCCCTGACCAAAGCGTCATGGAGATCGTGAATGAGCTTTATTTGGCACCGTTCACCCGTTTGTCGCAGACGGATCTGGCCTCAGCGCTTGGTCTGGAACGTACCCAAGCGCTGAGACACTTCAAAGCAACCACCGGACAAACCTTTCGACGGTTCAAGATTTGGGCCGCCCTTGTTGCGGCCACGCGCAGTGCACACGCGGGTGAGAGAATTGGCCATGCTGGAATAGAAGCAGGCTTTGCAGACGCTGCACATCTGGCGCGAACAGCAGGTATCGTGTTCGGGGTGACACCCAGTGTGGGGCTCTCTGGGTTGAAGACTATAGAGACCATGTGAGAACCGCCGCGAGGCTCCTCCGACAATCCGCCTGCAGTCCAGAAGAGGCATTCTCTGCGCCCTGTGCACGCATAGGGACAGTAACATGGAATTAACCAGGTTTGTCCTAAGGTTGCCCCAGGTCACTACAGACGCAAATCCGCAGCGGACATCACACATGGGGCAAAAGTTGGACAAGAACACTTTCTCTTTAGATCTTGGTAAAAATGCGGGTAGCAAAACGGCTTTGGTTGAGTCTCAGAGATTTCTAGGCCGCAAGGGCGCGCCGGCATCAGGTCGTTCAGGGCGTAAGCACAGCAAAAATTCCGTGGTCGATCAGAAGGCTGCTGGGCAACTGGAATCGCATCTGTTGTACAAGGATATTTTGCTGGCAAGGGTGAACAACGAATACACCAAAGTTGGTCAACTTTCGCAGCAAGGCGTGGAACAATTCCCGACAGAGGCCCGCTTTTACCTGTACCTGGCAAAATCTTTCTCACAAAGCGGGAACTATCTTGAGGCTTTGAAGCATCTCACCCAGGGTTTGGCTCTTGAGCCGCAGAATTCAGAGATACTTGTCACTATTGGGAATACACTGGAGGGCTGGGGAAAGCCCCATGATGCCAAAGGGTTCTATCAGGCGGCTCTGGCTGTCGACCCTGCCAATGTTCCGGCGATCTCCAATTTGTTCAACTTAAGTTTGGCGGAAAGTGACTGGAGTTTTTTTCCAAACCTCCCGGACATGCTGAAAGTCCTGGAGCAGGCGAATACTTTGGGCAATCCCTTTAACATCTTGTCGCTGACTGATGCGCCGGGATTGCACAAAAGCCATCTGATTCACCGCGACCGCTCACTGCAAAAGAATGTACTGAAAAACGATAAGTTCAAACCGCAAGTGCCACCTGGTGAGAAAATTCGGATTGGATATTTTTCTTCGGATTTCCATAACCACGCCACGATGTTCCTGCTGGGGAAATTCTTTGAAAACCATGACCTGGATCGCTTTGAAGTCTTTCTCTATGACTTGCAGGAGTTGGTTGATACCGATTTTGGTCGCCAAATTAGATCTAACGCACAATCCTATGTCTCTTTGGCGGGCATGACTGATACGCAAGCCGCAGAACGGGCCCGCGCTGATGGATTGGATATTGCCGTTGATATGAAAGTCTATACCAAAGGCTGCCGCCCACTGATCTTTTCCCAGCGGGTCGCTCCTACTCAGGTTTCATATCTCGGCTATCCAGGCACCAGCGGCATATCCAACATGGACTATTTCGTTGGGGATCCAGTGACGGTCCCGGCTAAGAATCGTCGATTTTTCAACGAAAAAATCATATATATGCCAAAATGTTACCAGGCGAACGACAATCTGCGCCCGCACCCGGATGTGATTCCATCCAAAGCAGAGCTTGGGTTGCCAGAGGACAAATTCATCTTTTGCAGCCTGAACAACCCCAATAAGGTCACACCGGTTGAGTATGATATCTGGATGCGGCTTTTGCATGCGGTGCCCGATAGTGTGCTGTGGATACTGGCGCCCAGCGAGCACCAGAAAAAGAACCTCACCGATGAAGCAGCAGCCAGGGGCATTGGACCAGAGCGTTTGGTTTTTGCAGGTCGGGTAAGCATCAAGGCGCATCTTGCACGATTGCCTCAGGCGGATCTGTTTTTGGATACGTTCAATTGCTGTGCTCATACCACGGCCAGCGAGACCCTGTGGTCTGGGGTGCCCTTGATCACAAAACCAGGGGAGCAGTTTGCCTCGCGTGTCGCGGCCAGCCTGCTTACCGCGATCGGCTGCGAGGATTTGATCACTCAAAGCGCTGAAGACTATTTTGATCTGGCGCTCAAACTGGCCCAAGATCCAGATGCTCTGGGGCAAATCAAACAGCGTCTGAAGGATAATCTCTGGACCACGCCGCTTTATGATTCAGAATCCTATCTTCAGGATTTCCAGGATCTGATGGAAAAAGCCGTTACACGACAGCGATCAGGACAGGCGCCGAAACATCTGTTCTTGGGGGAAGAGCCTACTTCGCCAAAGAAAAAAGCCCGATAGGCGGTGTGTTACAGCTGGGCCTGGTGCCAGGCAGGCAGGTCCAGCTGCAGAAGGTTGCTACTGAGGATTACAGAATACGCACCTGAGTGCCCACCTTAACCAGCGGGTAGAGCTGCTCAACATGCTGATTGTACAGACCAATACAGCCGGAGGAGCTCTGCCGTCCGATTTTGCGGGTGTCATGGGTGCCGTGCACCAGATAGGCCGGCCAGCTCAGGTACATGGCGCGGGTGCCAAGCGGGTTGCCGGGGCCACCTTCCATGCGCAGTGGCAGCGTCGGGTCACGTTCCCGCATATTTGCGGTCGGCGTCCAGCTGGGGTTTTCGGCCTTGCGGATCACCTTGGTATAGCCGCGTTTGGTCAGCTCTTCTGACATAGGCACCGAGGAAGGATAAAGCCGATAGGTTTCGCCATCACCGCCCCAGTAGTGTACTGCCCGCGATGTGACATCCGCCAGCAGGCACCCAATTCCAAGTTCGTCAAAATGATCCTGCCAGTTTTGTTGCTGGAACGAGGAAATATTGCGCTGAACCGTGTGCTGATCTGAAATCGGATCTTCATTTTGCGGAAATGCGTCGCTGGACTGCGCCCGCAGCAATGCCGGAGTGGCCAGAGATGCACCAAGCCCCAGAAGGGCAGCGCGGCGATGGATAGGTTTTGAAGACATGGGTTGGTCACACTGCTCGCTGTTTTATGGTTACTGTACCCATATGGGATGTTGCGCAGAGGTGAAAAGCCCCGCGCAGATCACTTTTTCGTATTCATTCGAATTGTTGCATCTGTGTCGGGTGTTGAGACCAAAAAAGAGCCCCGAAATGCATCGGGGCTCTTTCTTTTTGTTCATTTAAGCTGGGGTTTAGTCCATTGCTTTAAAGTTGAACTCACCGCCTTCACGGATGCCCGAGGGCCAGCGCGAGGTGATGGTTTTGGTGCGCGTGTAGAATTTGAACGCATCCGGACCGTGCTGGTTCAAATCGCCAAAGGCGGATTTTTTCCAGCCACCAAAGGTGTGGTAGGCCAGTGGCACAGGAATTGGCACGTTGATACCGATCATGCCGATGTTGATCCGGTTGGCAAAGTCACGGGCGGTGTCGCCATCGCGGGTGTAGATCGCGGTGCCGTTGCCGTATTCGTGATCCATCGCGTAGGACAGCGCTTCTTCATAGGTTTCGGCGCGCACGGTGGACAGAACCGGGCCAAAGATTTCCTGCTTGTAGATGTCCATATCGGTGGTGACATTGTCAAACAGGCTGGGGCCAACAAAGAAGCCATCCTCATAGCCCTGCAGGCTAAAGTCACGGCCATCGACAACCAGATCGGCGCCCTGATCAACACCAGTTTGAACCAGACGCTCGATATTGGCTTTGGCAGCTGCGGTCACAACCGGGCCGTAATCGACATCGTCGCCGGCGGTATAGGGGCCAACCTTGAGGGTCTCGACACGGGGGATAAGCTTTTCGATCAGCTTGTCAGCGGTCTCTTTGCCAACAGGAACCGCAACCGAGATTGCCATGCAGCGTTCGCCAGCAGCACCGTAACCGGCACCGATCAGGGCGTCAGCCGCCTGATCAAGATCGGCATCGGGCATGATGATCATGTGGTTCTTGGCGCCGCCAAAGCACTGAACGCGCTTACCCTGGGCACAGCCGGTGCCGTAGATGTATTCGGCGATTGGGGTCGAGCCGACAAAGCCAACCGACTGGATGGTGTCATCATAAAGAATCGCATCCACGGCTTCTTTGTCGCCGTTCACAACCTGAATGATGCCTTTTGGCAGGCCTGCTTCTTCCAGCAGTTCCGCCAGCATCAAAGGCACCGATGGGTCACGCTCGGATGGTTTCAGGATGAAGGCATTGCCGCAGGCGATGGCCGGGGCAAACATCCACATGGGGATCATCGCTGGGAAGTTGAACGGGGTGATACCCGCGGTCACGCCCAGGGCCTGACGCATGGAATACATGTCGATGCCGGGGCCGGCGCTGTCGGTGAATTCACCTTTCAGCAGCTGTGGCGCGCCGATGCAGTATTCTACAACTTCCAGACCACGCTGGATGTCGCCTTTGGCGTCGGGGAAGGTTTTACCGTGCTCGCGCGACAGGGTTTCGGCCAGCTTGTCCATATCGCGGTTCAGCAGGTCGACAAATTTCATCATTACGCGGGCGCGGCGCTGGGGGTTCACTTTTTCCCAAGCAGGCTGAGCAGCAGCGGCAACCGCGACGGCCTGCGCCATCTCTTCTTTGCTGGCCAGTGGGCATTTGGCCTGCACTTCGCCGGTGGCGGGGTTGAAGACGTCAGAAAAACGGCCCGACGTGCCTTTGACGTGTTCACCGTTGATGTAGTGGGTGAGCTCTTGCATCAGAAAAACCTCCTCATGGATGACTTGCGGCGAGCTTAGGCTTGCAAAAAACAACGGAAAAGAGGAAAGATTTCAAATAGGGTTTGCAGGAACGCAAATGGTTAACGGGGCAGTCTGGCCTCGATCAAACTGAGGGGATCGCGCAGATGGATGCTCAATGGGATGATATGAAAGTGTTTTTGGCGGTTGCCCGCGAGGCCAGCCTGTCTGGTGCCGGGCGTATCTTGAAAATGGATCCTGCCACGGTGGGCCGTCGCATTGCACGTTTTGAAGCTGCATTGGAAACCCCTCTTTTTGTCAAATCTCCTCAGGGCTACGCGCTCAGCGCCTCGGGGGACCGTCTCTTGGTTCATGCCGAGGCCGCAGAACAGGCGATGCGCGCCGGGGCCGAGGCGCTTACAGGGCCAAGCGATACCCTGTCAGGGCAGATCCGCATCGGTGCGCCGGATGGCAGCGCCAATTACATCCTGCCGCAGGTCTGTGCCCAGATCTGTGAGGAGCACCCGGATCTGGATATCCAGATCGTCGCCTTGCCCCGGGTGATCAACCTGAGCCGTCGCGAGGCGGATATGGCGGTCACGGTGAGTGCGCCCACAGCGGGGCAGCTCCTGGTGCAAAAGCTGACGGATTATAAACTGCATATGGTGGGCTCACACCATTATTTGCGCAAACACCCGCCGATCAAAAAGCTCGAAGATCTCAAAGGTCACAAAATGATCGGCTATATTCCCGACATGATTTTTGATCAGGAGTTGGATTACATCAGCAATCTCGGCGTCGAACGGGTGGCGCTGGCCTCCAATTCGGTGTCAGTACAGATCAAGCTGGCGGCCCAGGGCACGGCGCTTTGTGTGGCGCATGATTTTTCCCTGCCGGCCCATCGTATGCTGCGCAAGGTTCTCACCGATAAGATCAGTCTCACCCGCAGTTTCTACCTGGTACGCCACCAAGGTGACCAGCGCAGCGAGCGGTTGAACCGCTTTGCGCGTGCCTTGACCAAAGGCATCCGCGAGGAGGTGGCCCGGCTGGAGGCCTTGACTTGACGCGGCGTTGCGGCAACGCTTGGTAATACGCAATAAAATTACCAAAGGAGCGCATATGCTGGTTCAATTGATTCTGAAGTCCAAGGCGGGCGCCGCAGTTGTGACAGTGGCCCCCAATGCGTCCGTTGCCGATGCAGCAGCTCTGCTTTCGGACAAGGGGATCGGCACGGTGGTGGTCTCTTCTGATGGCAAAACAGCTGAAGGCATCTTGTCAGAGCGAGATATTGTCCGCGAGCTTGGCAAAAGCGGCTCAGGCTGCCTGGGCAAACCTGTCAGCGCCTATATGACCACAAAGCTGGTAACCTGCTCGCGCCAGTCCAACGTCGAAGATATCCTGCAGCAGATGACAACGGGCCGTTTCCGCCATATGCCAGTGGTTGAAGACGGGGAAATGGTGGGCCTGGTCTCTTTGGGGGATGTTGTTAAGGCGCAGCTGGCCGAAATCGCCATGGAGAAAAATGCCCTGGAAGGCATGATCATGGGGCACTGACACCCAAGATTGATGTCACGCTCCGCTGGCGCCTGTCGTGCAGCGGCGATGGCCGCTGCGGCTGGTGCGGGTTTCTGGTCAGGCGTATTCCCGGATAAACGTTGGGTCGCGACCAGATGACGCGCGGGAATATCGCTTTGGGTATTTTCCCCCTCTTGCGTCCTCAGGGGTTAAGATGTTTGGTCTGCGCAAGAGCTTAGACCGAAACAGTACCATGACAGGAGAGGCCAATGCGCATCGGCTTGTATCCAGGGACGTTTGATCCCATCACATTGGGTCATATCGACATTATCCGCCGGGCCAGTGCGCTGGTGGACAAGCTGGTTATCGGGGTTGCGATCAACCGCGACAAGGGGCCTTTGTTCTCGCTGGAAGAGCGCGTGATCATGATTGAGGCAGAATGCGCAAAGCTGAGCGAGCAGACCGGTACTGAAATTGTGGTGCATCCCTTTGAAAACCTGTTGATTGATTGTGCCCACGATGTTGGCGCCCAGATCATTGTTCGGGGGCTTCGGGCTGTTGCTGACTTTGAGTATGAATATCAAATGGTTGGCATGAACCGCGTATTGGATAGCTCGGTTGAAACAGTGTTCTTGATGGCTGAGGCCCGGCATCAGGCGATCGCCTCCAAGCTGGTCAAGGAAATTGCCCGCCTGGATGGGGATGTTTCCAAGTTTGTCACGCCATTGGTCTTTGATGAGCTGCGAAAACGGCTTGGCAAGATCTAGGTGAGAGCTAGGCAAGGGCGGCCGGCCCGGTGTCATCCAGACTAACGGCCATCAGCCTTTGGAGAAAGCTCCAAGACATAACTATGAAAACAACGCTTGGCGCGGCTTGACACAGGGCTGCGCCTTTGTCGTTTTTCCGCCGGAGTGGTTTTGGCAGAGGTGTTTTGGCCAGCTTCGGTTTGGCTGACCTCAGCAGGACGGGCAGGGGAGCTCAGCGCCAGAAGGCGACCCAGTCGAGCAGCTCGAACAGCTTTTTCGCCAGAAACAGCAAATTGTCCCCACCAAACAGCAAAAGGTCAGCGACCACTGCCAGCACCAGTAACAGGCCAAGCCATATGGCAATCTTATTTGTCATGAGGCTCCGCCAGAATGAATAACGCCCGCTCAGATATGCCTGAGCGGGCGCGAAATCTCAAGAGCGACACGCCATTAGCGCGCTCTGCGTTCAAATCCGGGGGTGGTTTACACCAAACGCCCCATGGCGACGGCAACATCGGCCATACGAACAGAGAAGCCCCATTCGTTGTCATACCAGGACAGAACCCGCACCATGCGGTCCTCGACCACGCGGGTCTGATCCGGTGCAAAGATCGAGCTCTCGGAGGAGTGGTTAAAATCAATCGACACCAGCGGCGCGGGCTCATAGCCCAGAACGCCCTTCATCGGACCGGCGGCAGCTTCCTGCATCGCGGCGTTGATCTGCTCGACGGTGACATCGCGGCTGGCGCGGAAGGTCAGATCCACAGCGGAAACATTTGGCGTGGGCACCCGAATGGCAGAGCCGTCCAGACGGCCTTTCAGGTTGGGCAGAACCTCGCCCAGGGCCTTGGCAGCACCAGTTGAGGTGGGGATCATCGACATGGCCGCGGCGCGGGCGCGATAGAGATCCGAGTGGCGACGGTCCAGGGTTGGCTGATCACCGGTATAGGCGTGGATGGTGGTCATGATGCCATGTTCGATGCCAAAGGAGTCATCCAGCACCTTGGCAATGGGCGCCAGGCAGTTAGTGGTGCAGGAGCCATTGGAGATCATAGTGTCAGAGGCTGTAAGCTCACTGTCGTTGACGCCAAAAACGATGGTCTTGTCGACATTTTTGCCGGGCGCAGACAGCAGCACCTTTTTGGCCCCACGCGCCAGGTGAGCCTTGGCTTTTTCGCCGTCATTGAATTTTCCGGTGCATTCCAGAACCACGTCACAGCCGGACCAGTCCAGCTCATCCATGTTGTAGGTCGAGAACATCTGCATGTCGCCGCGGCCCAGGTTCATGGTGCCTTCACCGATGGAGACCTCGCCCGGGAAGCGTCCGTGCACGGAGTCGTATTTGATCAGATGGGCAGCCGTGTCCAGCGGGCCGGTTGCGTTGACTTTGATCACTTCAATGTCGTCACGGCCAGAGGCGGCAATGTGTGACAGGGTGCAGCGGCCAATACGGCCAAAACCGTTGATCCCGACTTTGATGGTCATGTGCATATCTCCAGGCGAGCAAATCTTGGTGTCGCGTATAGACGTCATTGGTTTCCTGCTAAAGGGGCAAATATAGCGAAAACACAGTATGTTAGCGCAAAACCTGGCTGGTGGCGTTAACGGTTTTACCCGGTGGCGTTAACGGAAATCAGCGGGCGCAGATCGGTTGCGCTAACGCTTGTCACCCGCCACAGATAGGGTAGGTTGCAAGAAAATGTGCGGTACAGATAAGGGTTTGTGACATGAGCGGTTTGCTGGCTTTGCTGGATGATGTGGCAGCGATCGCCAAGGTGGCGGCGACCTCGGTTGACGATGTGGCGGCTGCGGCCGGCAAGGCCGGGGCCAAAACGGCGGGCGTGATTATTGATGACGCGGCGGTGACGCCAAAGTACCTGCAAGGTTTTGCACCGGCGCGCGAATTGCCAATCATCTGGCGCATTACCCGCGGATCCCTGTTCAACAAGCTGATTCTGCTGATGCCCGTGGCGATGCTCTTGGCAAATTTTGCTCCCTGGGCGATCACGCCTTTGTTGATGCTGGGCGGTAGCTACCTGTGTTTTGAGGGCGCGGAAAAGATCTTTCACGTGCTGTTTCCCCACGCCAGCCATGAAATCGCGCAGGATATGACCATCAAAGACCCCGGTCATCTGGAGGAGGCAAAGATCAAAGGTGCCATCAAGACCGATTTTATCCTATCGGCAGAAATCATGACCATCGCACTTGCCGCAATTGAGGCGCCAAATGTCTGGATTCAAGCGGCAACCCTTGCGGTGGTGGCCATCGGTGTGACGCTGGCGGTCTATGGTTCGGTGGCGCTGATCGTCAAGATGGACGATGTGGGCCTGTTCCTGGCCAACAGGGCACCGACCCCCGTCGGGCGTGGTCTGGGGCGTGGGTTGGTTAAATTCATGCCGGTGCTGATGTGGCTGTTGTCAGTTGTGGGCACCGCCGCAATGCTTTGGGTTGGTGGATCCATTATCATTCACGGGCTGGAAGTTCTGGGCTTTGGCTGGCTCGGCCACCATATCCATGACCTCGCCTATGCAGCAGGCCACGCGGTACCCGCAGCCTGGACCGGATTTACCGAGTGGAGCGCCAAGGCCACCATGGACGGCGTCTTTGGCGTCGCCTGGGGATTGGTGCTGATCCCGGTGGCGACCAAGGTGATTGGGCCGGTGGTCGGACGTTTTAATGCGAAAGGGTAGGACGCTAACTCTGTTCGTTTTCTTTCTTCCAACCTAGAATGGATAGCCAATCTATGTGAGGGCCAAGCAGTTCCAGTTTTGAAGAGTCTATGAATCTTCCCTTTGTGAGCTGTCTCTCACAACTCGCAATGTATCTTAGGACTTCACGCCAAATATCTTGGTTGCTGTTTTGGTCCGCGGGCCAAATCTGATGCTCAGGTGCTAACTTTAGAGTTCTATAAGTGAACACCCTTCGACGACTAATTGGATTCCGCTTTTTTTCAGCGCTCAGGTAGTCTCCTCGGATTTGACTGCCAAGAAAGTACAGCCGGATATAACCTATGATTTCGTTGAATTCCCACGGCCCGTACTTTTCATAGACGTGTTGGTCCAGAGCATTCTTCGACTCTTGGGGCATTGGCCGCCCCCGAACGGACAGCCAGTTTTCTTCATGTGGGCGAATTTGAGTTTCGTCTCTCCACTTGTAGTATTTTGATTTAGTCAGCCGATAAACGGGAAGATCAAAGAAGTATTTTTCCATCTGCAAAAGTACCTCGTGAGCGATGTACCCAAAAAAAGGGGCAACCAATCGGATGCCCCTTTAGATTTAAGAACTTGCGATAGCTTAGCCCAACAGTTCTTTTACCTTGGCGACAGTGGCCTCGGCGGTGATGCCGAATTTTTCGAACAACTCACCAGCTGGGGCAGAGGCGCCAAAGCGGTCCATGCCGATAAACCCGGCCTTTTTGTCCTGGCCGCGTTCGCCCATCAGCCAGCGATCCCAGCCGCCGGCACGCATGGCGGCCTCGATGCCGACCCGTACCGGGCCTGCGGGCAGCACCTTGCGGCGGTAGGCTTCATCCTGGGCGGCGAACAGCTCCATGCAGGGCATGGATACAACGCGGGTGCCGATGCCTTCCGCTTCCAGCTTGGCCTTGGCTTCCATCGCCAATGACACCTCAGAGCCGGTGGCGATGAGGATCGCCTGACGCTTGCCTTCCGCTTCGGCCAGCACATAGGCGCCTTTGGAGGTGAGGTTGCTCAGCTTGTGCTCGGTCCGCAGGGTCGGCAGGTTCTGACGGGTCAGGGTCATCACCGAAGGGGTGTCCTTCTCGGTGAGGGCCACTTCCCAGGCCTCAGCCGCCTCAACCGCGTCCGCGGGGCGGAACACATAGGTGTTTGGTGTGGCGCGGCAGATTGCCAGATGCTCAACCGGCTGGTGGGTTGGGCCATCTTCGCCAACGCCGATGCTGTCGTGGGTCATCACAAACACTGTCGGGATTTTGGACAGCGCCGCCAGACGCATGGCGGGGCGAGCATAGTCGGTGAAGCAGAAGAAGGTGCCGCCATAGGCGCGGATACCGCCGTGCAGCACCATGCCGTTCATTGCGGCGGCCATACCGTGCTCGCGGATGCCCCAATAGACATAGCGACCCTTGCGGTTATCGGTGTCAAAGACGCCCAGATCGCCGGTTTTGGTATTGTTGGATCCGGTCAGATCAGCCGAGCCACCAACGGTTTCGTGCATGATCGGGTTGATCACTTCCAGCGCCATTTCAGAGGCCTTGCGGGTGGCAACCTTTGGCTGCTGCTCCGACACCTGCTTTTTCAGCGCCTTGATGGTGGCCGACAGCTTCTTGGGGGCGTCCAGCGCATAGGCGCGGTTGAACCGGTCCTGTTTCTGCTGCGACACCTCGGCAAAGCGGGCGTCCCAAGCGGCACGTTCTGTCGCACCACGGGCGCCGATGGCTTCCCATTGGGATTTGATATCAGCAGGAACCTCAAACGGGCCGGTTGTCCAGCCATAGGCCGCCTTGGCCGCAGCCATCTGATCGGCGTCGGTGAGCGCGCCGTGGCCCTTGGAGGTATCCTGTGCCGCATGGCCCAGGGCGATATGGGTTTTGCAGGCGATCATCGAAGGTTTCTTCGATTTCTTCGCCGCTGTCAGCGCCTCGTCGATGGCAACAGGGTCATGGCCGTCGATCTCGATCACTTGCCAGCCAGAGGCGCGGAAGCGCTGCACCTGGTTGGTGCGATCCGACAGCTCAACCGTGCCGTCGATGGTGATGTTGTTGTTGTCCCACAGAACAATCAGTTTACCCAGCGAATGACGGCCAGCCAGGCCAATGGCCTCTTGGCTGATGCCTTCCATTAGGCAGCCGTCGCCAGCGATGACATAGGTGTGGTGATCAACGATCTTGCGGCCATATTGGGCGCGCTGCATTTCTTCGGCCATGGCAAAGCCCACGGCATTGGAAATACCCTGACCCAGGGGGCCAGTGGTGGTTTCAACTGCGTCGAGCAGGAAGTTTTCCGGATGGCCCGCCGTCAGTGCGCCCATCTGGCGGAAATTTTTGATCTGGTCCAGTGTCACCTGTTTGTCGCCGCAGAGGTACAAAAGCGAGTAGATCAGCATCGAGCCGTGGCCGGCAGAAAGGATGAAGCGATCACGGTCTGGCCACTGGGGGGCTGCGACATCAAACTTCAGGTGCTTTTCAAACAGCACGGTGGCGACATCGGCCATGCCGATGGGCATACCTGTGTGGCCGGAGTTGGCGGCGGCGACGGCGTCAAGGGCGAGCGCGCGAATGGCGGCGGCCTTGTTCCAATGGTCGGGGTTGGCGGTGCGCAGGGCTGTCAGATCCACTGAAGTTTTCCTTTGGGTTACCAGGCTGGTTAGCCGCTCAATAGCAGTGACAGCCCAAAGATCAAGCTTTCTGCGCCATTCCCCGCCATGTAGGCGAAGTCATGACTGCAAGTGCTTGAAAGCAAAGAGGGGGTGTTTTACTCCTGACTTCGTTAAGCTGTTGGCAATGTGACGCGCGTAAAGCGATTCGCGCAGTCAGGTAGCGGGTGTGGCACAGGACGTCGCACAGGACACAGAGGCAGACACCAGCAGAAGTGATGAGGGGTGAGGGACAGGCATGACGCAGATCGAAGAGTTGCAGGGTAGAATTCAGGCCGCCATGGCGCGGATCGGCGCCGGGGTTGAACAACTGGAACAGGCCCGCGCCAAGGCCACAGAAGACGCCCGGGTCGCTGCGGATAATTCCGATCTGGAGCAGGCCCTGGAGGAAGAAAAAACCGCCAATTCCCAGCTTGAGGAACGGGTGAAAATCCTGCACAGCCGCCTCAAAGAGGCAGAGCAGGCTGCTCCGGCTGCCGACAATGGTGACATGGAAGCGCTGCAGGCTGAGCTGGAACTGCTCCGCAATGAGGTCGGGAATACCGATGAAAAGGATGCCTTGAAGCAGGAGATCACCCGATTGAAGGGGGAGCTGGAAAGCACAGGCAACGGTCTAGCCGCAGAAAAAGAAGCGCTGGAGACCGAACTCTCGGACTTTAAAGCAGCCAATCAACAGCTGATGTCCCAGCTTGAGCAGGGCTCTGGGGAGGCCGCCGGTGATCTGGGGGACGTAGTGGATCACGCGGCGCTTGCGGCGGAAATGATCGCACTGAAAGCACAGCTGGCCGAAGCCCAGGCGGCGGCAGCTGTGGTGCCCAAGGAACATGAATTTCAGGCTCAGCTGGATGAGCTGCGCCTTGCCAATGATGAACTACGCAGCACCAACGACGCCCTGCGCGCGGCCCAGGCCAATGATCAGGCGCAGGTGAATGCGGTGCTTGCCAAGCTGGAACCGCTGTTGGCCAGCGCACAAACCCTGCCAGAACAAAATCTGCCGGAAGGGGAGGAAGCCTGATGCCAGAAGTAACCATTCATATCGGTGGACGTGGATTTGAAGTCTCCTGCCAGCTGGGCGAAGAAAGCTATCTGCATTCCGCCGCCAAGATGCTGGATGACGAAGCCCAGGTCTTGTCGGACCAGATTGGCCGCATGCCAGAGGCGCGGATGCTGTTGATGGCCGGTCTGATGCTGGCCGATAAAACCGCCGCCGTCGAGGATCGCATCAAAGAAGTTGAGGCCGAACTGGCAGAACGTGTTGCGGAACTGGAGGCGTTGAAAAACACCCCCGCCCCAGAGCCTGAGCGCATCGAGGTGCCAGTGGTGCCGCCACAAGTGCCCGAAGCCCTGGCCGAACTGGCGGCCCGCGCCGAATCCTTGGCGCAACAGATCGAAGAAAAAACCGCAGCCGAATAAACCTGGGCTGCGTTAGGTGAACATGGGCAGCCCCCGTGAATTTGTGTGGACCTGGGTGAATAGGGGCCTGGGGTATTAGGGGAAATGTCTTGAAACCAACAAAAAGCCCCTTCCGGTATCTGCCGGAAGGGGCTTTTCTATCTGTGCAGATCCCGGCCCTAAATAGGAACATGCGGGCCGGGTGGGTTGCCGTTTAGCCGTTGGCTTCGCGGATCTTGTCTGCGGCGTCTTTGTCAAAGGCGATTTCATTGTCGGCAAACATACCGTCCAACTCACCGGACAGCGTCATCTCGGTGATGATGTCACAACCGCCGACAAACTCACCCTTGATGTAGAGCTGCGGAATGGTGGGCCAGTCGGAATATTCCTTGATGCCCGAACGGATTTCTTCGTCGGCCAGCACGTTTACATCGGTGTAGTCCACGCCGATATAGTTCAGCACGCCTGCCACGCGCGAGGAAAACCCGCACTGGGGCATGTCTTTGTTGCCCTTCATGAAGAGCACAACGTCATTGGCTTTTACGGTTTCGTCGATGCGGGTCTGTGCGTCGCTCATCTGTCTTTTCCTTTCGGCAGTTCCGCCTGTCGCGGTCTTGTTCGATATATGGCTCGAGTGCAAAATAAATCCAGACCACCAGCACTGCCAGAGCAGCAATGACGATCAAGATTGTGCTCACTCAGGCGCCTTTGTGGTTAGCGCAAGGGCGTGAAGCTCGCCGTTGGAGCCATCCATTTTACCCTTGAGCGCGGCATAGACCGCGCGTTGTTGCTGCACCCGGTTTTTGCCGCGAAAGCTCTCGTCAATCACCATGGCGGACATGTGCACGCCGTCCTGGCCTGCGACCTGGATGTCCGCATCCGGGAAGGTCTGGCGCAGGAGGTCTTCGATTTCTTGAGCTTGCATTGGCATAGGGGGGATCCTTGGCTTTGGTCTTGCTTGAAACTTAGGGTGGCCGTGGGTGTAGTGCAAGCACTCAAGGTGCCTACGATCAGCACAAATGAGGCGGCGGCTTGTCGGATATACGCACAAAGGCGCGCCGATATGCGCGCCTTTGAAAGGATGTAGGTCTATCGAGGGGGAGCTTAGGCTACGGCCTCGGCAAAACCGGCCCGGAAGACCTCTTGCAATTCAGCCAGCGGTGCCTCGGAGCCACCAATTTTGACGCAGTCTCCAGTAAAGCGGCCAACAGTGGTCAGGGTCACACCTGCCTGGCCAGCCGCCAGCATCAACCCTTCGGCCTGGTCAAAGTTGCAGGCCACCAGGTAGCGCGCCTGATCTTCGCCAAACAGGGTCGGGGTGTCGCCTGCGTCGATATGGACGCCAACACCTGCTTCTTCGGCCAGCTCAAACGCCGCCAGCGCCAGACCGCCATCGCTGAGGTCTGTACAGGCCTTGATCAGATCGCGGTTGGCACGGATGAATTCACCGTTGCGCTTTTCCGCCTCCAGATCGACTGCAGGGGCATCGCCATCTTCGCGGTTAAAGACCTCTGCCAGCAGGGCAGATTGGCCCAGATGACCCTGGGTTTCGCCGATTAGCAGCGCAATATGGCCGTCACGGGCTTGGCCGGTGATGGCCTCTTCGCCCGCAGCAATCAGGCCAACGGCTCCAATGGTCGGCGTTGGCAAAATGCCCTGACCGTCGGTTTCATTATAGAGCGAGACATTGCCCGACACGATGGGCATATCCAGTGCTGCCACGGCCTCACCAATGCCCTGAATGGCACCAACAAACTGGCCCATGATTTCGGGTTTTTCCGGGTTGCCAAAGTTCAGGTTATCAGTTGTTGCCAATGGCTTGGCGCCAACAGCTGTGAGGTTGCGATAGGCCTCGGCTACTGCCTGTTTGCCCCCCTCAACCGGGTTTGCCTTGACGTAGCGCGGTGTCACATCCGAGGTGAAGGCCAGACGTTTGTCGGTGCCATGCACGCGGATAATGCCCGAGCCAACGCCGGGGCGGCGGGCAGTGTCGCCCATGACTGTGGTGTCATATTGCTCATAGACCCACTGTTTGCCGGCATAGTTGGGCGAGGTCAGCAGCGCCTTCAGCCCGTCAATGGGATCAATGGTGGGCACATCCGCATCCGTCAGCGGCTCTGCCGCCGGAGTGGCCACCCAGGGGCGGTCATATTCAGGTGCGGTGGAGGCGAGTTTGGACAGCACCAGATCGGCCTTGACCTCACCATTGTGCAGGATGAGGAAGCGATCCTCGGCGATGGTTTCGCCGACGATGGCAAAATCCAGGTCCCATTTTTCAAACACCGCACGGGCTTCGGCCTCTTTTTCAGGCTTTAGCACCATCAGCATGCGTTCCTGGCTTTCCGAGAGCATCATCTCGTAGGCGGTCATGTTTTCTTCGCGCTGGGGCACATCTTCGAGGTTCAGTTTGATCCCCAGCTTGCCCTTGTCGCCCATTTCCACCGCCGAACAGGTCAGGCCTGCCGCGCCCATATCCTGGATCGAGATAACCGCGCCGGTCTGCATCAGCTCCAGCGTGGCCTCCATCAGGCGTTTCTCGGTGAAAGGATCGCCAACCTGAACGGTGGGGCGTTTTTCCTCAATGGTGTCGTCAAATTCGGCAGAGGCCATGGTGGCACCGCCAACGCCGTCGCGGCCGGTCTTGGCGCCGAGGTAGACCACCGGCATGCCAACGCCAGAAGCGGCGGAGTAGAAAATACTGTCGGTTTTCGCCAGGCCCGCCGCAAAGGCATTGACCAGACAGTTGCCGTTATAGGCCGGGTGGAACCGGACTTCGCCGCCGACGCAGGGCACGCCAAAGCAGTTGCCATAGCCGCCGATGCCCTCAACCACACCGTTGACCAGCTGACGGGTCTTGTGGTGGGAGGGCTCGCCAAAGGACAGCGAGTTCATCGAGGCCACGGGGCGCGCGCCCATGGTAAAGACATCGCGCAGGATACCGCCAACACCCGTCGCCGCCCCCTGATAGGGTTCGATATAAGAGGGGTGGTTGTGGCTTTCCATTTTGAACACCACCGCGTCGCCATCGCCAATATCGACGATGCCGGCGTTCTCACCCGGGCCACAGATGACCTGTGGGCCGTCCGTTGGCAGGGTGCGCAGCCATTTCTTGGAAGACTTGTAAGAGCAGTGCTCGTTCCACATGGCCGAGAAGATGCCAAGTTCGGTGAAGCTGGGTTCGCGCCCGATGATCTCGAGGATCATGTCGTATTCTTCGGCGTTCAAGCCGTGGCTTGCGATCAGTTCGGATGTAATGGCTGGTTCTTGCATGGCGCGATATGGCCCCCCATGGTGCTACTGAGGCGGCTTTTAGAGCATGCCAGCCTGATGGGGAAGGGGGTATCTCATTGGGAAATCGCGTCTGAATGGCTCAGGGCGCTATTTGGCGGGCGGTGGCTGGGGCAATGGGCCAAGGGCTGTGCCGTTATGACGGCGCCCAGAGATTATGCGGACCCCAAAGAGTAGTGCACAAATTTCAGGCAATTTGGGTGAGGCGGCAATCTTTGCCGGGCTCTGCGCTTGCACAGGCCAGAGCCGAGGGTAACAGCTGTAAGGGCAAAAAAAAGGCCGAGCACTAAGCTCGGCCGAAGTCCAACAGGGAGGTATGAAGTGAGGCTCTCGCCTCGTCTTCATGCGCTCCATTTAGGGTTATGATGCTGACCCTTCAAGATGTTTCGCACGGGTCCGATGACATTGCCGCTATGCGCTTTTTGCATGGCTTATGGGCAGGCTCTGGCCCGGTTGCAAAACCGCTATAATTTGCCCAGTTCTTTCATATGTTTGCGGTGGGCCATGATCTCGGTCTGGACAAAGTCACGAAAGGCCGACACGCGCTGCGAATGGCGCAATTCTTCTGGGTAGGCCAAATAGACCGGGACGCCATTGTTTTCCTCATTGGGGAAAACTTCCACCAGATCAGGAAAGTCCTCGGTGACGTAGTCTGGCAGAATCCCAATCCCGAGATCATGCAAAACGCCCTGCAAAACCCCAAAATAGTTGTTCACGGTGAGCAAGGAGCCGGGATTGTGGGTCAGCAGGCTCTGAACCAAAATCGATGCCGACCCCACCTGGGCGGACCTTTGATTCTGACAGATCAGCCGATGCTCCTTGATGTCTTCTGCGGTTTCTGGCGTGCCATTCAGGTCCAGGTATTTGCGTGACGCATAGAGTTTCATTTGCACGGTCATCAGGCGTTTGCGTACCAGGTCGGCCTGGCTTGGCTCTTTCATGCGAATGGCAACATCGGCCTCGCGCATTGGCAGGTCCAGAACCCGTTCTTCGAGCATGAGATCGATTTTCAGATTGGGGTATTGTTCAAACAGCTTGGTCAAGCGGGGCGCCAGCCAAAGGGTGCCAAACCCAAAGGTGGTGGTGACACGCAACTCGCCAAAGACCTCTTCCTCGCTGTCGCGAATGCGCGCCGATGCCGCCTCCAGCCGTGCTGACATGGATTTGGTGGCATCAAACAGCAGCTCCCCCTGTTCGGTCAGAATCAACCCCCGCGCATGGCGGTGAAACAGGGTGGCGTTTAGGCTTTCTTCAAGCGCGCGCACCTGTCGGCTGACCGCTGACTGGGACAGATTCAGCTTATCCCCGGCATGGGT
Source organism: Phaeobacter sp. G2 (assembly GCA_025163595.1). Taxonomy (NCBI): domain Bacteria; kingdom Pseudomonadati; phylum Pseudomonadota; class Alphaproteobacteria; order Rhodobacterales; family Roseobacteraceae; genus Phaeobacter; species Phaeobacter sp. G2. Next base: position 2,658,115 of record CP104100.1, on the reverse strand, counting down.
CAGGCTGCCTGCATCGGCCACTGCATGAAAAATTCTGAGCTTATCCCAATCCATATCCGTCTCTTTCGATCAGTCGCTAATAGACTACATGAAATTATAGCTTTTTATCAATTTACCATGGGGACGCGAGGGAAAAGTAAAAAAACTGCCTATACAGGTCAGTAATTGTGACCTATTACTGGGTCAAGCACTGCAAGCTAGTTTTTGGTTGGGAGGACCGGATGAGCACGCAAAAGATTTCACTGAATGACAAATATGACCTGAGCAAGTCGCCCGTTATGCTAAATGGGACGCAGGCACTTGTCCGTCTGATGATGATGCAAAAGGCCCGCGACACGGCGGCCGGCCTGAATACGGCGGGTCTGGTGACGGGGTATCGTGGCTCACCGCTGGGGGCGGTGGACATGCAGATGGAGCGGGCGCAAAAACAGCTCACTGAATCTGATGTGACCTTCCAATATGGTCTCAACGAAGATCTGGCTGTCACCGCGCTTTGGGGTGCACAGCAGGCAGAAATTCGTGATGAGGGCAAATATGACGGTGTCTTTGGCCTGTGGTACGGTAAGGGCCCCGGTGTTGACCGCTCGGGTGATGCCTTCCGTCACGCCAACATGGCCGGCACCTCGAAAAACGGTGGTGTGCTGGTGGCTATGGGCGATGACCACACCGGCGAAAGCTCCACCGTGTTGCACCAGTCCGAATGGTCGTTGCTGGATTGCTATCTGCCCATCGTCAGCCCCGCTGGCGTGCAGGAAATCCTGGATTACGGTATTTATGGCTACGAGTTGAGCCGGTTTTCCGGGCTTTGGGTGGGGCTGAAGACGATGAAGGACACCATCGAGGTGACTTCGGTTGTCGATGGCGATCCGGATCGGGTGCAGCTTGTCCGGCCAGATTTTGAGATGCCCGAAGGGGGGCTGAATATTCGTCTGGCGGATGATCGCTTCCAGCAAGAAGACCGGATCATTGACCACAAACGCTTTGCCGCCGAAGCCTTTAGCCATGCCAACAAGATGGACAAACGCGTCTGGGGCAAACCCGGCGCCAAGATCGGCTTTGTAGCTGCGGGTAAAAACTGGCTTGATCTGGTTCATGCCCTGTCGCTGCTCAACATTGATGAACCCATGGCCGAACGCCTGGGCATCACCACCTACAAGGTGGGGCAGACCTGGCCGATGGATGTAAGGGGCTTTAACGCCTGGGCCGAAGGGCTTGATTTGATTGTGGTTGTTGAAGAAAAGCGCAAACTGATCGAGGTTCAAATCAAAGAGGCAATCTTTGATGATCGGCGTGGGCGTCGTGTCTATGGCTGGTACAAGGGCGGCGTTGGCACCCCCAACCGCGAAGAGCTGTTCCCAACCAAATACGCGCTTGATCCGATCATGATCGCTGAAAAACTCGGCGGTATTCTGATCGAGGAAGGCCGAGACACCGAAGCGGTCAAGGCGGGTTTGGCGGCGCTGGAGGATGCCAAGCGTGCCGACAATGCCGAAGAAATCGCCGCGCGCTTGCCCTATTTCTGCTCGGGCTGCCCCCATAACTCCTCTACCAAACTGCCCGAAGGCAGCCGCGCCTATGCCGGCATTGGCTGTCACTTCATGGTGCAGTGGATGGACCGCGAGACCACAGGCTTTACCCATATGGGTGCAGAAGGCGCCAACTGGATTGGCGAAGCGCCGTTTTCCAATCGCAACCATGTGTTCCAGAACCTTGGCGATGGCACCTACAATCACTCAGGCGTTCAGGCCATTCGGGCTGCTCTGGCTGAAGGCACCAATATCACTTACAAAATTCTGTTTAATGATGCGGTTGCCATGACCGGCGGCCAGCAGGCCGAAGGCGGGCTGACCGCGCATCAGATCGCACATGAGCTGAAAGCCATGGGCATGAAGACCATTGCGGTGGTTTATGACGACAAAGAAGATGTGGACGCCAAGCTGTTCCCGGCCGGCATGCGCATGTATGAACGTGCCGAGCTGATGACGGTCCAAAAGGAGTTTGCAGAGGTCGAGGGTGTCTCGGGCATCATCTACATACAGACCTGTGCCGCCGAAAAGCGCCGCCGTCGCAAGCGCGGCCTGTTCCCGGATCCCGATCAGCGGGTCTTTATCAACCCGGATGTCTGCGAAGGCTGCGGCGATTGTGGTGTTCAGTCCAACTGCGTGTCGATTGTGCCAAAAGAGACCGAACTGGGCCGCAAACGGGCGATTGATCAAAGCTCCTGCAACAAGGATTTCTCTTGCGTCAACGGCTTTTGCCCCTCGTTCCTCACAGTTGAAGGCGCCAAGATCCGCAAGGAAGCCACCGCTGATGTGCAGCTGCCTGACCTGCCTGAGCCCAAACTGCCCGAAATTGACGGTACCCATAACGTGGTGATCACCGGGGTTGGCGGCACTGGCGTTGTGACCATTGGCGCGGTGCTGGCCCAGGCGGCGCAGATTGATGGCCTGGGCGCTGGCATGATGGAAATGGCCGGGCTCGCGCAAAAGGGCGGCGCGGTGCATATCCATTGCCGCCTTGCCAAACGTCCCGAAGATATCAGCGCCATTCGCGTCGCCACCGGCGAGGCCCATGCGCTGATCGGCGGCGATCTGGTGGTGAGCGCCGGGGCCAAAACCATTGGGTTGATGAAAACCGGCCAGACCGGCGGCGTCGTTAACAGCCATGAAATCATCACCGGTGACTTCACCCGCGACACCAATTTCCAACTGCCAACAGACCGATTGCAGGTCGCGCTTCAGGCGCGGCTGCGCGATGATCTGTCGCTGTTTGACGCGTCCGAGTTGGCCCGTGCCACCATGGGGGATTCGATCTTCTCGAACATGATGGTCTTTGGCGCCGCCTGGCAGCAGGGGCTGATCCCGGTGAGCCATGCCGCGATTGTCGAGGCCATTACCCTGAACGGCGCGGCGGTAGACCGCAATCTGCGCGCCTTTGAAATTGGCCGTTGGGCCATTGTCGACCCTGCCGAGGCCGCCAAGGTCTCCAAACCTGCCAATGTGGTGCAGATGCCCAAATCTCTGGAGGAGATCATTGCCTTCCGCAGCGATCAGCTGGTGGCCTATCAGGGCAGTGGCCTGGCCAAGCGCTACGCCAAGCTTTTGGACGGGATTTCTGACAAGCAGCTCAAGGAGGCGGTGGCAAAGGGCTATCACAAGCTGTTGGCCTATAAGGACGAATACGAAGTTGCCCGACTGCTGCTGTCGAGCCATGAAAAACTGGCGGCTGAGTTTGAAGGCGATCTGAAGGTTTCTTACAATCTGGCGCCGCCGATCTTTGGCGGCAAGACGGTCAATGGTCGCCCGCAAAAGCGCAAATTCGGCCCCGGCATGACCCGCTGGCTGCGTCTGCTGGCCAAGATGAAACCTCTGCGCAACACGCCGCTGGATGTGTTCGGCTACACCGCAGAGCGCAAAATGGAGCGGGCGCTGATCAAGCAGTATGAGCGCGACATGAAGCAATGGCTGCCCAAGGCAGATGCCTCGACCCTGGAGCCGCTGATTGCGCTGGCGGAGCTGCCCTTGCAGATCCGTGGCTTTGGTCCGGTCAAACTGGAAAGCGAAGCCAAGGCCGCCAAACGCCGCGAGGAGCTGCTGATTGCACTGCAACAGGCCGGTGATCCGGTAAAGGACGCGGCCGAGTAAACGCCCCTTCGCCTTTAGGGGCTTGCAAAGTGGGACATCAAAAGGGGGCGTGACCGATTGGGTTGCGCCCCCTTTCTCCTTTGGTGTCTTCTCTCCTTTGTCATCTCCCTGTTATGAGCCTGTCTTACATCCCAGCTAAACTGCTGCACCTCTGTTTCGGAGTTTCCCTTTGACCTCTGCCCGCCATATCGCCCGTGATATTTCCTACGCCCATTCCGCCGGGTCCGGTCCTGGACGGACGATGATCCGGTTGCTGGAAAACAGCACCGGGCGGCTCAACCTGATCAAACGGGCGGATGGCTATGAACGCGATCTGGCGGAGGGGCGCAATTTCTGGAGCGTGATGGCCGAGCGCTACGGTCTGACCCTGGATGTGAGCCGTGGCAGTCTGGATAATATTCCCACGGACAAACCCGTTATCCTGATCGCCAATCATCCCTATGGTATTCTTGATGGCTTGATGATGGGGCATATCCTGGCCGAAACCCGCGGCGATTTCCGCATCCTGGCGCATCAGGTCTTTCGCAAGGCTGAGGATCTGAACAAAGCCATCCTGCCGGTTTCATTTGATACCACCAAAGAAGCGCTGCGCGACAATCTGCAAACCCGACGCGAGGCGCTGGAGTATCTGGGGCAGGGTGGGGCCATCGGCATCTTTCCCGGCGGCACTGTTTCAACCGCAGCGACGCCATTCTCCCACCCGATGGATCCCGGTTGGCGTGGCTTTACCGCCCGGATGATTGCCAAATCCGACGCGGTGGTGGTGCCGGTGTTTTTTGAAGGCCATACTTCGCGGCTGTTTCAGATTGCCAGCCATCTGCATTCGACCCTGCGGATGGGGCTGTTGATCAAAGAGTTCAAAAAACGCGTCGATACCCCGGTCAAAGTGGTGATTGGTGAACCCATCACCCGCGATATCCTGACGCCGTTGGCAAAGGATACAAAAGGAATGATGGATTTCCTGCGCAAAGCCACGTATGAGCTGTCTCCGAAGCCGCTCAAATCCTTTGACTATGGGTTTGAGTTTGAGGAGAAACATCGCGCCTGACACTCAGGCCTGAAAGAGAGATTATGGCTGTAGGTATCTTTGATTCCGGTCTGGGCGGGCTCACCGTTTTGAAAGCTGCCCAATCCCGTCTGCCGGATGTGGATTTTCTGTATTATGCGGATAGCGCCCGCGCGCCCTATGGTGTGCGCGACGCTGAGGATATTTACAACCTGACCAAAGCCGCTGTTGCGGATATGTGGGCCAAGGGCTGTGATCTGGTGATCTTGGCCTGCAATACCGCCTCTGCCGCTGCGCTGCGCCGGATGCAGGAAGAGGGCTTGCCTGAAGGTAAGCGGGTGCTGGGCGTCTTTGTGCCCTTGATCGAAGCCATGACCGAGCGGCAATGGGGCGACAACAGCCCGCCGCGCGAGGTTGCGGTGAAACATGTGGCGCTTTTTGCAACACCTGCCACCGTGTCCAGCCGCGCCTTTCAGCGGGAACTGGCCTTTCGCGCCATCGGCGTCGACGTCGAGGCCCAGGCCTGCGGCGGTATTGTCGATGCCATCGAAGACGGCGACATGATTCTGGCCGAGGCGCTGGTGCGCAGCCATGTGGATGCCCTGAAGCGCAAGATGCCGCAGCCGCAGGCGGCGATTTTGGGCTGCACCCATTACCCGCTGATGGAAAAAGAGTTCCAGGCCGCGCTGGGGTCAGAGGTCAAGGTCTTTAGCCAGGGCAATCTGGTGGCCGACAGTCTGGCGGATTATCTTGAGCGCCACCCGAATATGATCGGGTCGGGCACAGGCGGCTATTTCACCACCGGAGATCCGGTACGTGTCAGTGATCGGGCGACGCAGTTTCTCCGACGAGAAATCCGCTTTCAAGCGGCCTGACAGCTGCCGGATCAGGGAGATGGCTCAACATCGCCCGATGATCTGGCGCAAGGACAGTGCGCGATTTTTCTTCTAGGTTCCCTTTCATGCCGTGGCATGAAACCCAAATACACATTCAGAATGCGAGGTCTGATATGACCCATAAAGTGGCAATTCTTGGTGCCAGCGGCTATACTGGCGCAGAGCTGGTTCGGCTGATTGCGAACCATCCAAACATCGAGATCGCAGCCCTGTCGGCGGAGCGGAAGGTGGGGCTGAGCATGGCTCAGGTGTTCCCGCATCTGCGTCACATGTCGCTGCCAGTGCTTTGTAAAATCAGTGAAATTGATTTCTCTGATATTGATCTGTGTTTCTGCGCTCTGCCGCATAAAACCAGCCAGGAAGTCATCGCAGCGCTGCCAAAGACGCTAAAGATTGTGGATCTGTCTGCTGATTTCAGGCTGCGGGATCCGGCAGAATATGAAAAATGGTATGGCAATGCCCATGCGGCGCTGGAACAGCAAGAAGAGGCGGTCTATGGCCTCACCGAGTTTTACCGCGAAGAGATCAAATCGGCGCGGCTGGTGGCCGGCACCGGCTGCAATGCGGCCACGGGCCAGTTTGCGCTGCGTCCGCTGATTTCGGGCGGGCTGATTGATCTGGACGAGATCATCCTTGATTTGAAATGCGCTGTCTCTGGCGCCGGTCGGGCGCTCAAGGAAAACCTGCTGCATGCGGAGCTGAGCGAGGGCTACAACGCCTATGCCATTGGTAGCACCCACCGGCATCTGGGGGAATTTGACCAGGAGTTTTCCGCGCTTGCGGGCCGTCCGGTCAAGGTGCAGTTCACCCCGCATCTGGTGCCCACCAACCGGGGCATTCTGGCCACCGTCTATGTCAAAGGCGATGCCCAGGCGGTCCATCAGGCCTTGGTGACCGCCTACAAGGATGAGCCCTTCATTGAAGTGCTGCCCTTTGGCGAGGCGCCCAGCACCCATCACGTGCGCGGCTCCAACTTTTGTCATATCGGCGTGGCCGCGGATCGGATCGAAGGCCGTACAATTGTCGTTGCGGCGCTGGATAACCTGACAAAAGGTAGCAGCGGCCAGGCCTTGCAGAATGCCAATCTGATGCTAGGTGAAGAAGAGACCGCAGGGCTGATGATGGCCCCTCTGTTCCCGTGACACCCTTCGAAAGGCCCATAGGATGAAGAACCTCAAGAAACAGCGCCGGATCCAGGTCATCGCCCTTGCGGCCCTTGCTTTGGTGGTTTCCTCTGTGCTGATTGGCTATGCGATGCGGGATGGGATCAATTATTTCCGCTCGCCCAGCCAGGTGACCGAAGCGCCACCGTCGCCAAGCGAGGTCTTTCGTATTGGCGGTCTGGTTGAAGAGGGCAGCCTGAAGCGCGGCCAGGGCGAGGCTGTTATCTTTTCGGTGACCGATGGGGGCGCCACGGTGCCGGTGACCTTCACCGGTGTGTTGCCGGATCTGTTTGAAGAAAATCAAGGCATGGTTGGCACTGGCAAATACGTAAATGGCGTCTTTGAAGCCTCTGAGATTCTGGCCAAGCACGATGAAACCTATATGCCCAGAGAGGTTGTTGACGCCTTGAAGGAGCAGGGGGTCTATCAGGTGCCTGAATCGTAAAGGCAGGCACCTGAATCCCAAAGCCTGCGGCAGATCTGCTGACCTTTGAAAACCTGGCAAATTGCCCCCACTGAGTACTGCTCTTTGGGGGCTTTTGTTTGCTGGGCTGAATTCTGCCCAAAAGTGAAGGGGCTGCGGCGGCTGGACGCGGGTTTTCCCATTGGCCCGCTTCGCGGTAAAGACTATAGACATAGTCATGATTACAGAGCTCGGACATTTCGCCCTCATCCTCGCCTTCATGGTTGCCATTGTTCAAATGGTGGTTCCTCTGATTGGTGCCCATAAACGCTGGCCCGGCTGGATGGCCGTGGCCGAACCCGCTGCACAGGCGCAGTTCTTTTTTACCGCCTTTGCCTTTGGGGCCCTGGTCTGGGCCTTTGTGACCTCGGATTTTTCGTTGCGGCTGGTGATGCTGAACAGCCATTCCGCCAAACCGATGCTGTATAAAATCTCGGGAACTTGGGGCAACCATGAGGGCTCGATGCTGCTCTGGGTGCTGATTGTCGCCTTGTTTGGCGCGGTGGCCTCGGTGTTTGGAGGTGGCTTGCCGCAGACCTTGAAGGCCCGCGTTCTGGCAGTACAGGCTGCTATCGGAGTGGCGTTCTTTGCCTTTATTCTGTTTACGTCCAACCCGTTCCTGCGTCTCGCTGTGCCGCCCTTTGACGGCCAGGATCTGAATCCGCTGCTGCAGGATCCGGGGCTCGCCTTTCACCCGCCGTTTTTGTACCTGGGCTATGTGGGCCTCTCGATGGCCTTTTCCTTTGCAGTCGCGGCGCTGATCGAAGGCCGCGTTGACGCTGCCTGGGCGCGCTGGGTGCGCCCTTGGACGCTGGCGGCCTGGATCTTCTTGACCATTGGCATCGCGCTTGGCAGCTGGTGGGCCTATTACGAGCTCGGCTGGGGCGGTTTCTGGTTCTGGGATCCAGTTGAAAACGCCTCCTTTATGCCCTGGCTGCTGGCGGCGGCACTGCTGCATTCGGCAATCGTGGTGGAAAAACGTGAGTCCCTAAAAAGCTGGACCATCCTGCTGGCAATCCTGGCCTTTGGCTTTTCGCTGGTCGGGACATTCATCGTGCGCTCTGGGCTTTTGACCTCGGTGCATGCCTTTGCCAATGATGCCGAACGCGGGATTTTCATTCTGTTCATCCTAGCCTTCTTTACCGGCGGGGCGCTGACGTTGTTTGCGGCCCGTGCCCAGGCCATGCAGGCCAGAGGTGTGTTTGGACTGGTCAGCCGCGAAGGCGCGTTGGTGGCCAATAACATCCTGCTGGCAGTTGGCTGCTTTGTGGTGTTCTTTGGCACTCTTTGGCCCATCGTTGCGGAAATGGCCTTTGGGCGGAAACTCTCGGTCGGCCCTCCGTTCTTTAATGCGGCATTCACGCCATTTATGGTGCTTTTGGGGGCCATCCTTCCCATCGGGTCGATGTTGCCGTGGAAACGCGGCAACCTGGGCCGGACCATCAAAAAACTGCGCTATGTCTTTGTGCTGGCTGTGGCCCTGGCGGTGTTGGCCTGGGCGATGCAGTCTGGGCGGTCCGCTCTTGGTCCGGTTGGGTTGTTCCTGGGCTCCTGGGTGGTGTTTGGCGCGCTGGTGGATCTATGGGGCCGCACCGGTAGCATTGGGCGGCTGACGCGTCTGCCCCGTGCGGATTGGGGTAAGGCCACCGCCCATGCCGGGCTGGGTGTTACCATCTTTGCCATTGCTGGGCTGACCGCCTGGGATGTCGAAGATATCCGCGTGGCCCAGATCGGTGAGCCCTTCACCGTTGGCCAATATGAGCTGACACTCGACGGGGTCGAGAACACACGCGGGCCGAACTACTTTACCACCATGGCGACGATCACGGTGACCCAGGGCGGGCGCGAACTGGCTGTCATGCATCCCGAAAAGCGCAACTATCCGGTGGCCAAAATGCCCACAACCGAGGCGGCAATCGATTATCGACTGCTGCGCGATCTCTATGTGGTCATTGGCGATCAACAAGCGGGCGGCGGCTGGACCGTGCGCACCTATATCAAACCCCTGGCCAATTGGATCTGGGGTGGCTGCCTGTTGATGGCGCTTGGTGGGTTCCTCAGCCTGAGCGACCGCCGCTTTCGCGTTGCTGCCGGAGCTGCCAAAGGGCAGGGCGGCAGCAAGGAACCAGCAGGGGTGGCGGCACAATGACTTTCCTGAAAACCTGGGGCTCTGCCTGTGCGCTTGTCTTGTTTTGTGCCGTGGCAACCCTGCCGCAGCCCGCTATGGCGGTGCAACCCGATGAGGTCTTGTCGGACCCGGCTCTGGAGGCCCGCGCCCGGGAATTGTCCAAAGACCTGCGCTGCCTGGTTTGCCGAAATGAAAACATCGACGAGTCCAATGCAGAGCTGGCCCGCGATTTGCGCATTCTGGTGCGCGAGCGCCTGGTTGAGGGCGACAGCAACACTGAGGTGATTGACTTTGTGGTTGCGCGCTATGGCGAATACGTGCTGTTGCGGCCAACCGCGTCTGGCGCCAACTGGCTGCTCTGGGCTGCTGGTCCTTTGATGCTGCTATTGGCCCTGGGCGTGGCTGCAGGCTATATGCGCGGGCGGGAGCGGGCGTCCAAGGAGGGCGAGCAAGGGCTGAGCGATGAAGAACAGTCCCGGTTGAGCCGGATTCTCGACGAGTGACAATTTCACTGCCGTGACGCGGGGTTTGGCTTTTCGCCTTACCAGCTTTGCGGCACGGTTGCGGATAAACTTGGGCCAAGCGGTGTCTCTATCGCCGCCCCGCCAATGAGACATATGAGGCTTTGATGGACTACAAGGAAATCCTGTACACGCTTGAGGATGGTCTGGCGATTGTTACGCTGAACCGCCCAAGCAAGATGAACGCCCTGACAGGCCAGATGCGCGCAGAGATCACGCATGCCATGAAACGTGCCGCTGGCGAGGCCCGCGCGGTTGTCCTGACCGGGGCAGGTGGCGCGTTTTGCTCGGGCCAGGATCTGAGCGATGCCTCCGGCAATGGCAATATTGATATGGAACGTACCCTGCGGGATGAATACACCCCAATGCTTGAGGCGATCTATGAATGCCCGGTGCCAACCCTGTCCGTCATTAACGGACCTGTCGCTGGTGCAGGTGCCAATCTGGCGCTGGCCGCGGATGTGGTGATTGCCACCGAAAGCGCCTATTTCCTGCAGGCATTTGCCCGTATCGGCCTGATGCCGGATGCGGGTGGTACCTGGTTCTTGCCGCGCCAGATGGGCCTGGCCAAAGCCATGGGCGCCGCGCTGTTTGCCGATAAGATTTCTGCCAAACAGGCCAGCGACTGGGGCATGATCTGGGAAGCCGTCCCTGATGATGAATTTGACTCCCATTGGCGCGCGCGCGCGGCCTATTTGGCCAATGGCCCAACCAAGGCGTTTGGGGCAATCAAAACCGCGATCCGCGCCAGCTATGGCAATAGCCTGCCAGAACAGCTCTCGGTTGAAGCGACCCTGCAGGGGGAATGTGGCAAAAGCCGTGATTTCAATGAGGGTGTCACCGCCTTTCTTGAAAAACGCCCCGCAACATTCGAGGGCCGTTAACGGTCAATTAGGCATGAATCCCTAAAACTCTATGCGTTGAGTGGATCGTCCTCTCGGCGTACTAGAGGTTTTAGGATACATCGTCGTGAAATTTACATCCCATAATCTGTCCAGCCTTTCGCAGGACCAGCAGCCCATCGTGACAGTCTTTTGTGCGGTTTGGCATCAACAGAAAAACAAGCTGGATCTGCTGCGCTCTCATTGGGAGAATCTAAAATCCCAGACGCTGAATGTTCACCCTTGCTACATTTTTGACAACGGCGACACGGCACCTGATTGGCTGGATGCGCCCTGGCACAGTTTCGACGAACCGCTGAGCATCTATGAGGCCTGGTCGGCTGGCACGGCCTTGTCGACGACGCCCTATGTGATGAACCTGAATATGGATGATCGCCTGGCGCGCGATGCGGTGGGGCTATTGGCAGGGACGGCGCTAGAGACAAACTCGGCGCTGGTCTGTGGTGAATGGGAAATCTGTTTTGACGAAAAGGACATGGCAGAGCCCTTTGATCTGACAGATATTGACTACACCCATTTCAAACCCAACTGGCCCCCGGTACTGGATGAAAACCTGCGCTTGGGCAGCGGCACAGGAGAGCGCGGCACCTTTGGCCCTGCGACGCTATGGAACGTTCATACCATCGGCAAGTGGTACCCCTCCTATTTCAACAACGGTGAAGTGATCCGGTCCATGGGGGATGGGTTCTTTTGGTCGGTATTGAAAGGCAACAACCTAAAGCTAACCCGGGTGCCAAAAGTGATCGGTAAGTATCTGTCTGATCCCGACTCTCAGGGGGAGTTTCGCCCGCATCAGGATGCCGAACTCATAAAGGCTCATGGTCTCAGCGAACGCTCTATGTCCAGCCGTATTTTGTCCGGTGAGGTCAGTTGCGCCAATGAGGTGGACATGACGCTCTTTACTAAAGCGCCAAGCAGCCCGACCAGCGTGCTGGCGCAAATGCAAGGGACTGCCGCTTAGTGCTGCCACCTTGCCCTGCAGGCTATGGGTGACAAGAAAAAGCCTGCGTCGAACTGGCAGGTTCAACGCAGGCCATGGGCGACTGTTCGGTGTGGTTCTTAGCCCGTGCGAACGCCGTTGAGCAAGAGCACGTGTTCAGCCAGATCAAAGCTATCATCTTGATCCTGCACGCGAATTACCTCAGATCCATTGGCAGAGACAATCGCATCAGAGGTGCCATCACCGTTTTCCACCAAGTCCACCGTGAGGTCAGGCTCACCAGCGGCTGGGTCATAGGCATACATCAATTGATCTTCGTCTGGATCAAAATCGGTCACTGTTGCAGGGCCTTCGCCCTCGAGCCAGGAGGCGGTCACAAATGTATCCGCTCCGCTGCCACCGCCAACGGTATCATTGACGCCAAAAATGACCGTGTCATCTCCAGCGCCACCAAAGGCCTGGTCACCGTCTGTATCGCTGTCAGCGGAAAAGTCGATTTGAAGCTGGTCCAGCAAATTGCCAATACCATTTTCGGGTTCTGGATCCGCCAAGAAAGCCGCTTCTGCATCCGGGTCCATGGTACCGCTTGCGATGATCAGATCGTCACCGCCGTCGCCCTGAAGCCTGTCGGTGCCGGTTGCGTCAATGAGAACGTCATCATCGCGTCCGCCGCGCACAAGGTCGTCGCCTTCGCCGCCTTGAACCAGGTCATCGCCATTGCCGCCAAAGACGCTGTCGTTGCCTTCGCCGCCCTCGACGTTGTCCTTGCCACCGTCGCCAAAGACGCGGTCATCACCTTCACCACCGTCAAGAGTGTCCTCGCCGTTTTTGCCCAGGATCGTGTTATCCTCAGCATCGCCGTCGATTTCATCATCACCGGAGGCACCGATAAAGGGGTCGATTTCCGAACCACCCCCGGTATCATCACCGCCCCCGGTATCCCCACCGTTATCATCGCCGCCGTCGGCATTGGCAGGTGCATCGTCATCGTCGTCGACGATAAGCGCAATACCGGCAACCAGGCCGATACCCAAAAGAGCCATCCACATCATTTAGTCGTCCCCCAGAAAGTGATTAAGATTTCTTTTAAAATACCTCTGGTTGGAGCCACAGAACAAGGAAATTAGAGGTGGCTTTACTCGAAAATCAGCCGGCATTTTCCACAATGGATCATCTTGAGGGGTATTGTTCATCGCAGAGCACCAAATCTCTTGAAAGGTCACAAGTGGATCGGTGGCGAACCTGGTTTGCAGTCTTTGGGTCTTAACAATGCTTGATTTTGATTTTGCCGACTCACCTGGCAGAATCTGAAGGTCGCCTGGCTGGGACCTGCTCGGGCAAGGGGCCAACAAAAAAGCCCCGCCGAAACGGCGGGGCTTGGACGTCGCAATAAGCAAGCGCTTAGCGGTTTTCGATATCCACGTAGTCGCGTGACGTCTGACCCAGATACAGCTGACGTGGGCGACCAATTTTGTTCTGTGGATCTGCAATCATTTCTTTCCACTGTGAGATCCAGCCAACGGTGCGCGACAGCGCAAAGATTGGCGTGAACATCGAGGTGGGGAAACCCATCGCTTCGAGAATGATGCCGGAATAGAAATCCACATTCGGGAATAGCTTCTTCTCTTTGAAGTAAGGGTCATTCAGAGCCGTCTGTTCCAGCTCTTTGGCAACCTGCAGCAGCGGGTTGTCTTCGACGCCCAACAGTTCGAGCACCTCGTCGGCAGACTGTTTCAGAACCGTGGCGCGCGGGTCGGTGTTTTTGTAAACACGGTGACCAAAGCCCATCAGACGGAAGGGATCGTCTTTGTCCTTGGCACGAGCGATGAATTCAGGAATGCGGTCAACCGTGCCAATTTCCTTGAGCATTTCCAGGCAGGCCTGGTTGGCGCCACCATGAGCAGGCCCCCAAAGGCAGGCGATACCCGCAGCGATACAGGCAAATGGGTTTGCTCCGGAAGACGACGCCAGACGCACGGTCGAGGTCGAGGCGTTTTGCTCGTGATCGGCGTGCAGGGTAAAGATCCGGTCCATTGCGCGGCTCAGGATCGGGTTCACGTTGTAGTCTTCGGCAGGAACCGAGAAACACATGTGCAGGAAGTTGGCTGCATAATCCAGATCGTTGCGCGGATACACGAAAGGCTGGCCGATCGAATATTTATAGGCCATGGCCGCAATGGTTGGCAGTTTTGCGATCAGGCGGATCGACGCCACTTCGCGCTGCCAAGGGTCGGCAATATCGGTTGAGTCGTGATAGAAAGCAGACATCGCCCCGACCACACCAACCATCGTCGCCATCGGATGCGCGTCGCGACGGAAGCCACGGAAGAAGTTGTGCATTTGTTCATGCACCATGGTGTGACGGGTCACACGGGCTTCAAAATCTTCCAGCTGAGTTGCTGTTGGCAGTTCACCATAAAGCAGCAGATAGCTGACTTCCAGATAATGCGATTTAGACGCCAGCTGGTCGATGGGGTAGCCCCGGTGCAGCAGCACGCCTTCGTTCCCGTCGATATAGGTGATGGTGCTGTCACAGCTGGCGGTCGAGGTGAAACCCGGATCATAGGTGAAAACCCCGGCCTGGGCGTAAAGCTTGCGGATGTCCAGAACATCAGGCCCGGCGGTAGGCGAGAAAATGGGAAGCTCATAATCCTGGCCGTTCAGGCTGAGCTTTGCGGTCTTCTGTGTCTCGGTCATAGATGTCCCTTCCTGTATCAGGCACGAATACCCGGAATTTTATCCCGGGCACGGTGCAGGCAGAACCTGCGCGCGGATCGCGCAGGTGAGGTGGTATAGGAACAGGCTTACTGACCGGTTAAGGACAGGGTCAGCCTGTGGAGTCGTTGAGCCGGGCCATTGTTTCTTCACGGCCCAGGATCAGCATCATGTCAAACACCGACGGTGTTGCGGCACGACCGGCCAACACGGCCCGCAAGGGGGCGGCCAGTTTGCCGAACTTGGTGTCATGGGCTTCGGCAAATGTATTAAGAAGCGCCTCAAGATCGTCACGCGCCCAGCTAGCACTTTGCAGCTGCGGCGTCAATTGAGCCAGTATACCATCGGATACATTTACCAGTGCCTTGGCGGCTTTTTCATCCGGCACAACTGGCCGGGATGTCAGGACAAAATGAGCTTTTTCAAGCAGGTCTGGGAATGTCTTCGCCCGATCTTTGAGGCAATACATCGCACGTTCAAGATTTGCTGACTTAACGTCATCCAATGGTGATTTGCCAGCTGCGATCAGGTAGGCTTGAATCTCCTGCCGCAGCGCAGCGTCATCGCTAACGGCAATGTGTTGCCCCGAGAGGTTTTCCAGCTTTTTGGTGTCAAAACGCGCCGGGCTTTTGCCGATGGCCTCCAGCCCGAACCAGGCCTGCGCCTGGGCATCGGTGAAAAACTCGTCATCGCCATGGCTCCAGCCCAGACGGGCCAGATAGTTGCGCATACCCGCAGCGCTATAGCCCATGGCCTGATACTCCTGGGCGCCAAGCGCACCATGGCGTTTGGAGAGCTTTTTGCCATCTGCGCCGTGGATCAATGGAATATGGGCCCAGACCGGAATATCCCAGCCCATTGCGCTATAGATCATCATCTGGCGGGCCGCGTTGTTCAGATGATCGTCGCCCCGGATCACATGGGTCACCCCCATATCGTGATCATCAACCACCACCGCCAGCATATAGACGGGGGTGCCGTCCGAGCGCAGCAGAATCATGTCATCCAGCTGGTCGTTCTGAATAGTGACATCCCCCTGCACCTGATCCTTGATCACCGTGACACCGTCCTGCGGAGCCTTGATGCGGATCACATAGGGGGCATCCGGGTGGCTTTCGGCGCTGGCGTCCCGCCAAGGAGAGCGATACAGCGTTGATTTACCTTCGGCTTTTGCGGCATCGCGAAAGGCGGCAATCTCCTCCTGGGTGGCAAAACACTTATAGGCCTTGCCCTCACTCAGCAGCTGTTCGGCCACTTCCGCATGGCGTTTCGCTCCTTCAAACTGGCTGACAATTTCGCCGTCATGGTCCAGCCCCAGCCAATTCATGCCCTGCAAGATGGCCGCGGTTGCCTCGGGGGTGGAGCGTGCACGGTCGGTGTCTTCGATGCGCAACAGAAACTTGCCACCGCGGCCGCGCGCAAAAAGCCAGTTAAACAGGGCCGTGCGGGCACCCCCAATGTGCAAATAGCCTGTAGGAGAAGGGGCGAAGCGTGTGACGACGGGTTTTGACATGAGGTGATCTGCCTTTGGAAACCAAAAATGAGCCGGATTTTCCGTCTGTGTACCGAGGCAGGGAAGCCGGAGCAACCTTGCAGATTTTGTTGCGCCTTGATCAGACCCTGCAGGCCCAGCGTGGGGTGTTGCTGACCTGGGTTCCGGTGTGTCTCGGGCTTGGCATCGGTTGGTTCTTTCTGCTGCGCAGCGATCCGGGTTTTCCAACCTGGTGTCTGCTGATCTTGACCATCCTTCTGGCTCTGCCACTGACGCGCTGCCGGGATAGCCGGGCGATGGTCGCCTGGGCGATCCTTCTCATTTGCCTAGGCTTCTTGTCTGCGGTGGCGCGCACCGCACTGGTGCAGGCACCGGTCCTGACATTTCGCTACTATGGGCCCGTAGAGGGGCGGATCATTGCCATAGATCGTGGCAGTCGCGGTGCCCTTAGACTGACGCTGGATCATGTACGGTTGGCGCGCGTGGCGCCAGCCAAGCGTCCTGCACGGGTGCGGGTGTCCCTTGCTGCCGGAAGCGAAAGCCCGGAAGTGGGGGCGACGGTGGCCACCACTGCACATCTGATGCCTCCTCAGGGGCCGAGCGAGCCGGGTGGATTTGATTTTCGCCGATATGCCTGGTTTATGAAAATTGGCGCCAATGGCTATACGCGGGTGCCGATCGTGGTGCTCAAGCCCGCGCAGGAGGGGCTATATCTGCATCGGTTTCGCTATCACCTGTCACGGGCGGTGCAGGATCGTTTGGGGGCCAAGACCGGAGGATTCGCGGCTGCAATCATCGCAGGAGACCGAAGCGGCGTCGCGCCAGAAGAGCTGCAGGCCTTGAGAGCAAGCAACCTGGCCCATCTGCTGGCGATTTCCGGGCTCCACATGGGGTTGCTGACTGGGTTCGTGTTTACGGCGCTTCGGTTTTTTCTTTGCCTATTTCCCGCACTTTCCCTGCGGTGGAACATCAAAAAAATCGCCGCAGCGGCGGCGCTTGCGGTGGGGGCAGTCTACCTCGGGATCTCTGGTGCGAGCATTTCGACGGAACGGGCCTTTATTATGGTTTTCGTAATGTTTGTGGCGGTTTTGCTGGATCGGCGCGCCATATCCTTGAGAGCGGTTGCTGTTGCGGCGACACTTGTCCTGTTGCGCAGGCCAGAAACGCTGATGAGCCCGGGGTTTCAGATGAGCTTTGCTGCGACCACGGCGCTGGTTGCGGTGTTTGGCTGGATCCGCACCCAACGGCTGGCACCGGGCCCCGTTTGGTTGCACCCGGTCCTGACGGTGGTTGTTTCCTCGGCAGTGGCCGGGATCGCAACCGCGCCCTTTGGCGCGGCCCATTTTAATGCTCTGTCCCATTATGGGCTTCTCGGCAATGTGCTGGCGGTTCCCATTATGGGGTTAGTCGTTGTTCCTGCTGCGGTTTTATCCCTTTGCTTGGCCCCTATCGGCGCCGAGATGGTCGGGGTTTTCTTTCTGCAGTTAGGTCTTGAGTGGATATTGGGAGTGGCGAATTGGGTCGCCGCGTTACCCCATGCACAAAGCGGCGTGGTTATGCCCGGTCCTTGGGTGTTGCCACTTTTTTCCCTGGGGGCGCTGATTGTACTGCTTTGGAAAGGGGGACTGCGCTGGGGCGGTTTGTGCCTGGTTGGGCTGTCTCTGGCGATCTGGGGGCAGACAGATAGGCCAGTATTGCTTGTTTCAGCCAATGGGTCTTTGGTCGGGGTGTTGACCCCAGAAGGCCGTGCGTTGTCCCGAGCGACCAGCCAAGGTTACACTGCAAAAAGCTGGTTGGCCGCAGATGGTACGCCAGTGTCCCAAGCTGAGGCTGCGCAGCGGTGGACTGCGCTTGCGAAAGGCAGAGGTATCTGGGTTTCTGGACGCCGCATTATACATATCACTGGCAAACGGAAGGCTGAAGCGTTTGTGGGCTGCCATGCATCGGATCTGGTGGTCGCCAATGCGGAGCTTCAGCCTGCGGGACCCTGCGCGATTCTGGGACCAGATCGCCTGCGGAGCATTGGCAGCATTGCAATGACACAGAATGGCATATTGATAAGCGCCAACGAACTGGCGGGAGATCGCCCCTGGTCGCGGCCCTGATTTTTTCAGTGCTCCGTCACGATCCTGGTGCCCTCAAAAGCTTAGTAGCTGCGGATCAGACCTACCAGCCGGCCTTGAACCTTAACCTGATCTTGCGAAAAGATCCGGGTTTCATAGGCGGGGTTTTCAGCCTCAAGCGCAATGGCGCCGTTGCGGCGGAACAGCCGTTTCAGCGTGGCTTCTTCATCGGCGACAAGGGCAACCACGATATCACCATCATCCGCCGTGTCGCATTCGCGTATCACGACAATGTCGCCATCGTTGATCCCTGCATTGATCATCGAGTCGCCGCGCACCTCTAGGGCGTAGTGTTTTCCATTGGAGGACAGCATTGATTGAGGGATCGCGATCTGATGGGTGATCTGGTTGATCGCCTCAATCGGGACACCGGCAGCAATGCGGCCCATCACGGGAATTTGCAGGGAAGCAATAACGGCTTCCTCTGACGGTGCGGTCCGAGGGGCGGATGCAGGCGGCGTTCGGCGCGTGTCGATATTGATTGCAGGTCCGGGCGCGTCATCGCCTGTGGCAGCGCCAGTCATATTTTCTGGCAGGCGCAGAATTTCGATGGCACGTGCCCGATGCGCAAGTCGGCGGATGAAACCACGTTCCTCAAGCGCCGTAATGAGCCGATGAATCCCCGATTTGGAGCGCAGATCAAGGGCAACCTTCATTTCATCAAAGCTCGGGGGAACACCGTCTTTTTGCAGTCTCTGATGTATGAAGTTCAATAAATCCAATTGCTTCTTGGTTAGCATTGCCGTCCCTCCGATTACATCCGTTTCGTTTTGTTCTATTCATGTTCCCGTTTTGTGTCAACAACGCAAGAACGCCGCAGTCTCTTTTGTGAGGTTTTCACTGCTGAGGGTTCCGCTACGCCTGCCGCTTGGGGGCGGTTAAATTGGCAGGTAGTGCAGAGTGTCACCGCAGCGCTGCGCAGGCGCATGGGGCGGCAGGACGAGCAAGGCGTTGGCATCGGCCAGAATGGTCAAAAGTGCGCTGTCCTGTCTGGGCGAAACGGTGATTTCTCCGGCGGCAACTGTCGCCCGCATGTAGTGTTCCCTGGGTCCGTTGGCAGCTAAGTCATGGGTAAGGGCTGCGGTTTGCAGGCTCTCTTCTTGAGCCTCAAAACCTAACATGCTTTGGATCATGGGGCGCAAGAAGATATGCCCGCAAACCATTGCAGAAACGGGGTTTCCAGGCAATCCGACCATAGTAGCCTTGCCCATGCGCCCGGCCATCAACGGCTTGCCAGGACGCATGGCAACCTTGTAAAAGCTACGCTCCATCCCAAGATCAGCGGAGACCTTGGCGACCAGATCGTGATCGCCAACCGAGGCGCCGCCGATGGTGACAACCAGATCAACGTCACGGGCCAGAGAGAAAGCCATTTTCAACGACGTGTCACTGTCTTTGGCGATGGGCAAAATCCGCACTTCTGCGCCAAACTCTTCCAGCATCGCCTTGAGACCAAAGGTATTTGAGGCGATGATCTGATCCGGGCCAGGGGTGCCGCCGGGCATCACCAACTCATCACCGGTAGAGATCAATGCGACAACCGGGCGGCGGTAGACGGGCACCTTGGGGATATTCATCGCCGCCAAAAGCGCCACATCAGAAGGGCGCAGCAGACGCGGCGCATTGACGGTTTGGCCGATGGTGAAATCACCGCCACGGGGGCGGATATTGTCCGAAGCGCCGGGTTGATCGAGAATGGTGATCAGGTCTTTCTTGCGGTCGACATCCTCTTGGATAACCACAAAATCAGCACCATCCGGCACCGGCGCGCCGGTGAAAATCCGTACCGTCTGACCAGCCTTTAGGCGGCCCTCAAAGCGATGCCCGGCTGCGGCCTCACCGATGACCTGAAACATGGCGTGCAGCTCAACTTCGTCTCGTTTGACCGCATAGCCATCCATCGCCGAGGCGGAAAAGGGAGGCTGGTCGCGCACAGCGCTGACCGGCTGAGCCAAGACCCGTCCATTGGCCTCGGCCAGTGGAACCTGTTCTATTTCGGTCACCGAGATGAGCCGTAAAAGAGCCGCGCGGGCCTCGGAAACTGAAATCATCTAAGCCTCGTACCGCCCTGATTTTCCGCCATCTTTTAGCACAACTCTGGTGCCACCGATCTGCATTTCCTTGTCCACGGCCTTGGCCATGTCATAGACGGTGAGACAGGCAACTGATACTGCCGTCAGGGCCTCCATTTCAACACCGGTTTGACCGGTGGTTTTGACTGTGGCCTCTACCCGGACACCGGGCAGGTCGGGATCCAAGGTCAGATCAACAGCGACTTTGGAAATAGCGAGCGGATGGCACAGGGGGATCAGGTCGGGCGTCTTTTTTGCCCCCATGATGCCTGCCAGCCGCGCAACGCTCAGTACATCGCCCTTTTTGGCTTTGCCTTGGGAAATGATTTCAAAGGTTTCCGGTGCCATGGTGATGTGACCCTCGGCCACGGCCACGCGCGCGGTGACCGCCTTGTCGGAGACATCTACCATATGGGCGTCGCCCTTGGTGTCAAAATGGGTCAGAGCCATGTCACAGTGCCCCGGGGGTCAGAGGGTCAGCCAGCAGGGTGCGGGTGGCCAGTGCCACGTCGTCTTGACGCATCAAGGATTCCCCAATCAGGAACGTGCGGGCGCCATAACGGGCCATATCCGCCAGATCCTGTGGCGTGGAAAGGCCGCTTTCGCAGACGATACTGCGCCCGGCGGGCACCAACCGCGACAAATGGCGAGTGGTGTCCAATGTTGTCTCAAAGGTTTTTAGATTGCGGTTGTTGATCCCCATTAGCGGGGATTTCAGCAGGCTGGCACGCTCCAGCTCGGCCTCGTCATGGACCTCAAGCAGCACATCCATCCCCCATTCCATCGCACAGTCTTCCAGCTCGGCGGCCTGTGCATCGGTAACCGAGGCGAGAATGATCAGGATGCAATCGGCACCCAGGGCGCGGGCCTCGGCAACCTGATAGGTATCATACATAAAATCTTTGCGCAGGGCGGGCAGGGAACAGGCCGAGCGCGCCTCCACCAAGAAGGATTTGGCGCCTTGAAAGCTTGGCGTATCCGTTAGGACCGACAGGCAGGCAGCGCCGCCCTGTTCATAGGCTTGTGCCAACGCGGCAGGATCGAAATCCTCCCGGATCAACCCCTTGGAAGGGCTGGCCTTTTTGATTTCTGCAATCAACCCATAGCCATCGCGGGCAGCACTGGAGAGCGCTTCCGCAAACCCCCTGGGGGCTGAGGCGTCGCGGGCTTCGGCTTCGACTTCGGCTAATGGCTTGGCGGCTTTGTCAGCGGCGATTTCTTCCAGCTTATAGGCCTTGATCTTATCCAGCACATTTTCAGCCATGGTCCTGCCTCCTGTCATTGTGTTGTGTCATGTCTACCCTTAGATCGTCCAGTCGATTGGCTGTGATCCGCGTGCGGCAAGCCAGCTATTGATCTTTGAAAACACCCCTGACCCAAAGAAGCCGCGATGGGCAGATAGCGGAGATGGGTGGGCAGTCCTCAGTATAAGGTGATCGCCCGGATGGAGGTGTTTTTCAAGTCTCTGCGCCTGTTTTCCCCAGAATACATAGGCAGTGGGTCTTTGCGAGGTCCTGGCGAGCACCTGTTGAACCAGCTTCTCCCAGCCCAGATCTTTGTGCCCATTGGCCTCTCCACCGGGCACCGAGAGTGCGGTGTTGAGTAGCAAAACGCCCTGTCGGGCCCAGTTTTGCAAATCTCCAGTGGCTGGATGGGCGCCAATATCCTCCTGCAACTCTTTGTAAATGTTAGAAAGAGACCGTGGCAGAGGCCGCACGTCAGGCGCGACTGAAAAGGCCAGCCCATTGGCGTGACCCGGCGTCGGATAGGGATCCTGTCCCAAGATGACCACACGGGTGTTGTTCAGCGGCGTCAGTTCAAGCGCCGCAAAGCGCACCGAGTTTGGCGGCAAAATGGCCCGAGTTTCCGCATCCAGCTGCGCTTTGATTGCCGGCCAGTCCTGGGAGAAAAACGCCAGATCGCCCCAGTCACCTAACTGGGGTGCGCTTGGGGCTGAGCCAGCAGCTGTACTCATACGGCGGCGGCCGTGGTGATTTTTGCCAAGGCTTCCAGCTTATTCTTGGCCGCACCAGAATCGATGCTTTCTATCGCCTTTTCAACAGCTTCTTTCAAAGAGCTGGCCGCATTCGCAACCACCAGTGCCGAGGCTGCGTTCAACAGAACAGCATCACGGTAGGCGCCTTTTTCACCGTCCAACAAGGCGCGGAAGGCCGCAGCATTGTCTGCGGGGCTGCCGCCAACGATGGCCTCAAAGGGATGTACGGGCAGGCCGGCCTGTTCCGGGTGCAGTTCGAAATCATTGATCGACCCGTCTTCTTCCAGCGCGGAGACCCAGCTGATCCCGGTGATGGTCAGCTCATCAGTGCCGTCAGATCCATGCACCAACCAGGCGCGCTCGGACCCGAGCTGGCCCAGGGTTTCCGCCATGGGGCGGATCAGTTCGCGGCTAAATGCACCGGTGAGCTGACGTTTGACACCGGCAGGATTGGTCAATGGTCCCAATATGTTAAAGATCGTTCTTGTGCCCAGCTCCTGACGGGTTGGCATCACATGTGCAACGGCCGGGTGGTGCATAGGCGCCATCATGAAGGCGATGCCGCAATGGTCCAGCGCCTCTTCGACCACCTTTGGCGGTACCATGACATTGATGCCCATCTGCGCCTGCACATCCGCCGTGCCAGAGCGTGACGACAGGTTGCGGTTGCCATGTTTGGCGACCACAACCCCGGCGCCTGCGGTGACAAAGGCGGTGGCGGTGGAGATATTCAAGGTATGTTTGCCGTCGCCGCCGGTGCCGACAATATCCATGGCCCCGGCGGGGGCTTTCACAGGATTACATTTGGACCGCATGACCGAGGCCGCAGCGGCATATTCATCAACGGTTTCGCCACGGGTGCGCAGCGCCATCAGGATACCGCCAATCTGGCTGGGAGTGGCTTCGCCTTCAAACAACAGGGTAAAGGCCTGGGTCGCCTCATCGCGGCTCAGGGGGCGGTCGGCGGCGGCACCAATCAGCGGTTTGATCAGATCGCTCATGCGGGCACCTTCATGTCATCGAGGAAGTTCTTGAGCAGAGCATGGCCGTGCTCGGAGGCGATGGATTCGGGGTGGAACTGAACCCCGTGCATTGGCAGCTCTTTGTGCTGCAGCCCCATGATGGTGCCATCTTCCAGCTCGGCGGTGATGTCCAGACATTCGGGCAGGGTTTCGCGATCCACCACCAGAGAATGATAGCGGGTTGCCTCAAACGGGCTGGGCAGCCCGGCAAATAGCCCGGAGTTGTTGTGCTGTACCTTGCCCATCTTGCCATGCACGATCTCGTGACAGCGGACCACATTGCCACCAAAGGCTTGGCCGATGGTTTGATGCCCCAGGCAAACCCCAAGCAGCGGCGTTCTGGTTTCTGCGGCGGCCAGGGTCAGCGCCAGGCAAATACCGGCCTGTTCCGGGGCCTTGGGGCCAGGCGACAGCAGGATGCCTGCCGGATTTAACGCCATGGCCTCCTGCACGCTGAGGGCATCATTGCGATGGACCTCCATCTCGGCGCCGAGCTCTCCCAGATAGTGCACAAGGTTGTAGGTAAAGGAGTCGTAGTTGTCGATTAGCAGCAGCATCTTGGTGGGCTCTTTTATGGGTGGCGGGCGAGGGGGGCGCCGCAGTATAGTGGTTTCGGTATACTTGTTCAGGCTTGCGCGGCAGCGTCAAGAGCAGGACGGTCAATTGGCGCAGTGCCTGACCTGACAAGGTACCAAACAGGTAGCAAATCCGGTGCAGATGCACAGTTTGTTGTCTGTGGCTTTGAGGATAAACCAGCCCGGTGACAGGGTGGAAACAGGTGATGAGAGGCAAGACTGCGATGAAAGGGTTTCTCGGAGGCGTGAGTATCGGTGCACTGGTGGCCGTTGGCGGGGCAGCAATGGTGTCGTTGTCGTCTCCTTTGCCGAGCCGTGTGCAGGTTGATGCAACACTGCCGGATCAATCCAACCCGCCCAAAGCCGCCGCGACACAGGCACCTGAGGCCAGTGAACGTCGCGATGCCGATCTGGTGGAAGCAGCCCCCAGCCTCCCCACAAACTCCGGCACCGAGGACGCCAGTCCAGTTGCCGTTCTTGACACCAACCCCGGATCACGGCCCGTGGTGGCCACCGCGGAGGGGGCCAGCCCCGGCGATATGAGCCAAGGGGCAGGGGTGCAGAGCCTGCCACAGGTGCCAAGCACCGTCACAGCGGAGACCGAGAGCAGCGTAGCCCCCAATGCCCCGGCCCAGGAACAGGGGCCGGTTGTCTCCACCGAGACAGCAGCAGTGCCAGCACCGCCAGTCTCGACAGAAACGACCACAGAATCGGCGCCAATGGAATCATTGCCCCTGTCCGAACAAGCAGCTCCCTCGCAAGGGGCCAGCGGTACTGGCGATACCACGACTGTCAGGGTGGGCACAAAAATTACGGAAGCACCCGGCATGAGGGCAGACAGCCCCGCAGTGGAAACCGCCGATACGGAAACAGCAGACGCCACCCAACCAGCCGCCACCCAAGCAGATGCCAGCCAACCGCGCCCGGGGATCACTGCTCCTGTAGTGGCGACTCCTTCTGGGTCGGGTTCTCTGGGGCCAGAAATCGGGACAGCGCCGGTGGCCACGGCCCTGCCCAGCATATCTGCTACAGCTGTGACACCGTCGCAGCCAGAAGGCGGCGAAGCGCAAGCAGAGGTGGATCCAAGCCAGCAAGAGAGCGCAGCTGCTTTGGTGGCTGACGAAGAGGCTGATGAACAGCAATTGGCCTCTGCCGAGGGAGCAACCTCTGGCGGGGAGCTGGGGGCACGCCTCGGCACCCGTGTGGTTCCGCTGACCGAACGCAGCAGCACACCGACTTTGATTGCCGGCGATGACGCGGCCCCCTCAGAGGCGGTTCTGGCCGAGGGTCGCCCCTTTGAGGTTAACGCCGAGGCTTTTGTCGCGCTGGATAACCGACCCTTGATGTCCATCGTATTGATAGATGACGCGGCCGCAATTGGCGCCGAAGCGTTGCAGGATTTCCCCTATCCGCTGACCT
Source organism: Phaeobacter sp. G2 (assembly GCA_025163595.1). Lineage (NCBI taxonomy): Bacteria > Pseudomonadati > Pseudomonadota > Alphaproteobacteria > Rhodobacterales > Roseobacteraceae > Phaeobacter > Phaeobacter sp. G2. The sequence goes on along the minus strand of CP104100.1, from coordinate 2,633,038 downwards.
TTGCAATTTCTCCTCAGGATCCAAAGGCTGCAGAAAAGATGAAGGCGCGCCGCGCCGCCGGGTTTGAGGTGCTGATCCTTGCCGACCTGCCGCGTGAGGCCAGCCCGCAGGACGCTGAAACCGCCATGGGGGTCTGGATGCAGCAATTGCCCCAGGCGGTTGGTATCCTGGAAGGAGTCGACACCGGGTTTCAGGGCAACCGGCCGCTGGCGGACCAGATGGTGGCGGTGATGAAGGCCACGGGCTATGGCATGGTGACCCAGAACAGCGGGCTGAACACGGTGCAAAAGCTGGCCCTGCGCGATGGTATGCCAGCGGGCGTGGTGTTTCGTGATTTTGACGGAGCCGGACAAAACCCGCGCGCCATTCGCCGGTTCCTGGACCAGGCGGCCTTTCGCGCCCGCCAGGAAGGCGCTGTGATCATGCTGGGCCGGTTGCGCCCGGATACCATTTCGGCGCTGTTGCTGTGGGGCTTGCAGGATCGTGCCAGCCAGGTGGGCCTGGCGCCCATTTCAGCCGGGCTCAAGGCCGCTCTTCCCGCGGCTGACTGAGCGGGAACCTAACATAAGGCCAGGGCCAGGCCCCCAATAGGGCCGGGGCCAGCCCCAGTGCGCCAACACCAGAGCCGCACAAAATGACAAAGGGCCTCCAGCGGGAGGCCCTTTTATACTGTCGATATTGAGGATCGCCTGTCGCGGTCAGCTGTTTCCATTGCCGACAAAGCGCGCCGCATCGGCTGCAGCCCGGCGGATGGCGTTGGATTTATGCACGGTTTCCATGTATTCGGCCTCTGGGTCGCTGTCATAGACAACACCACCACCGGCCTGCACATAAAGCGTCTGGTCCTTGACGATGGCGGTCCGCAGGGCAATGCACATATCCATGTCCCCCCCGGCTGAAAAATAGCCAACACCGCCGCCATAGACACCCCGTTTTTCCGGTTCCAGCTCGTCGATGATCTCCATCGCCCGCACTTTGGGCGCGCCGGAAACCGTGCCCGCAGGCATTCCGGCAAAAAACGCATCCAGGGCGTCTTTGTCTTCGTGCAGCTCACCCACCACGTTGGAGACGATATGCATCACATGGCTGTAGCGTTCGATGATGAACTGCTCAGTGGGTTTGACGGTGCCGATCTTGGCAACCCGGCCGGTGTCATTGCGCCCCAGATCCAGCAGCATCAGATGCTCGGCCAGCTCCTTTTTGTCGGCCAATAGATCCAGCTCGTTGGCCTTGTCCTGTTCGGCGGTCTCGCCGCGGGGGCGGGTGCCTGCGATGGGGCGAATGGTGACCTCATTGCCAAAGACCCGAACCAGGATTTCCGGGCTGGCACCGATCACCTGGAAGCCACCAAAGTTGAAATAGAACATGAAAGGCGACGGGTTGGTGCGCCGCAATGAGCGATAGAGCGCAAAGGGAGGCAGCGGGAAGTCCTGGCTCCAGCGCTGTGCAGGAACCACCTGAAAGATATCGCCGGCCCGGATGTAGTCCTTGGCCTTTTCCACCGCTTCCATATAGCCGGATTTGGTGAAATTCGATACCGGCGGCGCGATCTCGCGGGCCTCGCCCAGATCGCGGGTTTCTGCGGGCATCGCCCGTTCCAGATCGCGCACCGCATCCATGACCCGTTCCGCTGCCTGGGCATAGGCGGCGCGGGCGGTCTGGCCCTCGCTCACCCAGGCCGGAGACACCACGGTGACCTCACCTTTGACACCGTCCAGAACTGCGATCACCGAGGGGCGCATCATCACCGCATCCGGCAGGCCTAGCGGGTCGGGGTTCACATCCGGCAGATGTTCCACATGGCGCACCATGTCATAGCCCAGATAGCCAAACAGGCCGGCAGCGGCCTGGGGCATATCCTCGGGCAGGTCGATTTTGCTTTCGGCCAGCAGCGCGCGCAGATTGTCGAGCGGATTACCCTCCTGCGGCTCAAACGCATCCGGGTCAAACCGGGCCGAGCGATTGAGCGCCGAGGCCTCCCCATGGCTGCGCCAGACCAGATCCGGCTTCATGCCGATGATGGAGTAGCGTCCGCGCACCTCACCACCGGTTACGGATTCCAGCATAAAGGCGTCCTTCTGGGCGCCTGTGAGCTTGAGCATCAAAGAAACGGGGGTGTCCAGATCTGCGGCAAGCCGCGTATAGACAACCTGGTTTTCACCGCTCTCATAGGCCGTGGCAAAGCGCGCAAAATCTGGGGTCAAAGCCATTGGGCGGGTCTCACTTGTTTACTGATAGTTCGTCATAACGGCGTTGAGCGCCTGTTCATCAACGCGTGGTGCTGCACGCAGCTGTGCGGCGCTGATAAAGGCAGAGAACAGCGCCTCGGAGACGGCCTGGTCCAATTGGGTGCCCAAAGCCTCTGCCAGGAGCCGCGTCTCCTCGTTGTCCTCGGCGGCAAGGATCTCATCCAGACGGACCACAACGGTGCTGGCCTCGCCTTTGATCACTTTCAGATCCCCTGGCGCCATGGTGAAGATCTGGTTCATCATATCGGCTGGGGTATTGTCGAGGTAAGCGGTCCGGGTGAGGCCGGTTTCGGTCTGGACCTGGGTGCCTTCGGGGAAATCGCCGGTTTCAGAGGTGGCCGCCAGCAGGGCGTCCGCCTGTGCCTGCAGCGCCGTCGCAACGCGATCGGCTTCCCACGCGGCCAGTACCTTTTGTTTGGCCTCTTCAAAGGCTTCGGGGCGTTCCGGCAGGATCTCATCAAGGCGCAGCGCAAACAGGCTACCATCCTCGAGGAATTCGGCCGAGGGGAAATCTTCCAGTGTCACCACGCTGGCAGCGGTACGGAAGCCCTCATAGGCGGTGATGCCTTCGCCGGTGTCGCCGCTCCAGCCCAGGCTGGCGACTTCCATTTCGCTTTCATTTGCCAGATCTTCCAGCGTTGCACCGCCGGCAAGCAGATCGTTGATGTCTTCGGCCTGCTGTTCGATCAGGCGGCGGGCGCGATCCGCTGCCAGCTCGTCGCGCAGATCAGGCAGGGCCTGCTCAAAGGTGGTGAGCTGGGCCTCAAGGCGACCATTGATCCGGTACAGGGCAGGGCCAAGATCGGAAGGCAGCGGACCGGTGACATCATGCACCGCAGCGGCAAACACCGCTTCGCCTGCCGCGCTCAGGGCGGGCTGTGTTACATCGCCAAGGTCGATATCCTGCAGCGACAGACCGCGCGCCTCGACCAGAGCTTCAAAGGTTGTCTCAGCGGCATCCAGCTGTGCCTTGGCAGCGGTGGCGCTGGCCTCATCGGCAAAAACCAGACGTTCCACCAGGCGACGCTCGGCCACCTGATACTGGTCGCTGCGTTCGGCATAAAGTGCGCGCAGGGCCTCTTCTGCGACCTCGACGGTGTCCAGGATCATATCAGGGCTGAGGTGCGCATAGGTGATGCGTTTGGTTTCGGGCAGGGTGAACTGCGCCGTGTTGGCGTCATAAAATGCCTTGAGCTCCGCGTCGTCTGGCACCACCTGGATCAGGGCGATCTGATCCGGGCTAAACGGCACATAAGAGAAACTGCGGCGCGCACCGATGTAATCGGTCATGGTTTTGGTCATGGTGTTCGGCATTTTGGCACCGACCACGATGGCGCCTTGCACCAGGGTCCGGGCGGATTCGCGGCGCAGATCGGCCTCAAAATCGCTTTCGGTCAGGTTGACGTTCTGCAGCGCAAATTTATACGCCTGCCTGTCGAATTTGCCGCTGGCGTCCTGAAAGGCCGGGATTTCGGCCAGCTCTTGGCGCAGATTGTCATCGCCAACAGAAATGCCGAGGCTTTTGACTTCGTTATCAATGGAGGCGATGGAGATCAGACGGCTCAAAACCGCCTGGTCCAGACCAAAGGCCGCCATTTGGGCAAAGGTCAGGCTCTGACCGCCCTGGGCCTGCAGCGCACGCTGTTCGCGCTGCATCTCGCGCAGGTATTCGTCAACGGTGACCTCTTCCTCGCCAACAAGGGCAATGGCGGACATCGAGCTGCTAAAGTTGACCGCGCCAAAGCCGGCAAGGCCCACAATCAGCAAGCCCATAAGGATCCAAACAAAGGTATTGGATAGTTTTTTTATGCTTGTGGCCATGCTGCCCTCGTTGTTTTCGGTTCAGAAAGGCGCCGCGAGATTTTCGCCTGGGGGCTGCCTCTTCAAAAGAATTCGCACCTTGCATACGCTGCCACCCCAAGGGGAGCAAGATCCAGCGGCCTCCCAACCACTTGAATAAGGCGCTTTGACGGGGATCTGGGCCAATGGCTGGGAGAAATGCCGCCAGATCTGGTTGCTCTGGCCTCCTACGGGGTGAAGTTGCACAACCGCGAGAACAGCTCGGCTATTCCGTCGGCATCCACATTGGCAAAGGCTATGCGGAACTGACGCGCGGCAGGTTTGCTGCCTTCCGGCATAAACATGGTGCCGGGCAACATCAGCACGGAGGCATCGGTGACCAGTTTTTTGGCAATCTCTTCGGCGGGGGCTTCGAAGGGATGTTCAACATAGGCAAAATAGGCGCCGCATCCCAACAGCTTCCACCCCTGGGCTTGCAGGCTGGGGAAGTGGTCGATGATGGCCTGTTTGCGGGCCAGGATTTCAGACCGTTCCCCAGCCAGCCAGTCTTGTAAGTTGTGAATACCCCATTGCGCGCCGATCTGTCCCAGCTGCGACGGGCAGATGGTAACGGTGTCGAGAAACTTCTCCATCTCAAACAGGCGCTGCGGCGCTGCGGCGATGGCGCCAACCCGGTGGCCGGTCAAACGGTAGGCTTTGGAGAAGGAATACAGATGGATCAAGGTCTGCTCCCAATCCGGATCCTGAAACAGCGCGTGAGGTGGCCCTGAGCGGCTGTCAAAGTCACGGTAGGTTTCGTCCACAATCAGGGTAAGCCCGTGGGATTTGGCCAGATCAAAATAGGCGCGCAGCAGGCCGGCGGGATATTCCACGCCGGTGGGGTTGTTGGGGGTCACCAGCACGATGGCCTTGGTCCGCGCTGTGATCAGCGCCTGCGCGGCGTCGAGATTTGGCAGCATATCATCGCCAACCTGCAGCGGGCGGGCGGTGACGCCGCTGAGATCGAGCCACATTTTGTGGTTGAAGTACCAGGGCACCGGAATGATCACCTCATCCCCTTCGCCGCAAAGCGATGCAATCGAGGCGGCAAAGGCCTGGTTGCAGCCCGAGGTGATCCCAACCTGAGCGGGGGAGATGTCAGCCGCGTAATGGCTGCTCATCTGGTCTGCGAGCGCCTGACGCAACCCGTCGCGCCCCAGCACCGCCCCATAAAGATGGGCGTCATCTTGGTTCAGCGCCGCCTCTGCCAGCGCCTGGCGCAGACCCAGTGGCGGCGGATCCGCCGGGGCGGCCTGGCTGACGTTGAGCAAAGGGCGCTGGCTGGGAAAAGTGACACCTTCGACCCAGCGACGGGATTCGACAATTGGCGAAAGAAAGGTGGCCTCTGTGCGCGACTTGGTCATGCCCGCTCCTGTTCAAGGGATTTTCTGGTTCAGAATTGGTAGGGGCTTGGGCGGGCGATGGCAATCACTCTGTTTTGGGCAAAATCCTTTTGCCAGAAAAAGAGGTGCACAGAAAAACGCGCCCCAAGGGGCGCGCTGGTTTTATGATTTCAAGAGAGGCGTTTGCGTCTAATCCGCGCCGTCTATCTAGGTGCCGCGATAGGGCTCGACATATTGCAGCGCCATATCCCAGGGGAAAAAGATCCAGGTGTCCTGGCTGACCTCGGTGATAAAGGTATCAACCATGGGGCGGCCTTTGGGTTTGGCATAGACGGTGGCAACATGCGCCTTGGGGTACATGGCCCGCACCAGCTCCAGAGTTTTGCCACTGTCCACCAGATCGTCGATGATCAGAATACCTTCGCCATCGCCCATCAGTGCGGGGTCGGGGCTTTTCAGCACTTCGGCTTCGCGCTGTTGATCGGCCTTGCCGCCGCCGGAATGATAGGATTTCACGCTGATGGTATCGACCGTGCGGATGTCCAGCTCGCGGGCGATGATCATTGCAGGGGCCATGCCGCCACGGGTGATTGCCACCACGGCGCGCCAGGCATTATTGTCGGGCCCCTGTCCATCCAAACGCCAGGCCAGCGCCCGGCTGTCTCGGTGGATCTGGTCCCAGCTGATATGAAAGCCTTTTTCATGCGGCAGGCGGTCTGTCATCTTTATGGCTCCGGCAGTGGCTGCGTGGGGGTGCTGATCCGATCTTTGCCGAGCTTCGCGGAGGAGGCCTGTGGGCGCAGTGATCAAAAAAGCAGTCTAGTCAAAGGTGGTGCCTCTTGATCACTCCGCCCCGTGAAGGCAATGGGGGCAGGGTGAACAGGAGGGGTATCTAGCAGAGGTTATTTTGTAATGTCAGGCGCGTCGACAGCTTTCATGCCAACCACGTGATAGCCCGCATCCACGTGCAGGTTCTCACCGGTCACGCCGGAGCTGAGATCAGACAGCAGGTACAGGGCCGATTTGCCCACATCATCCGTGGTCACATTGCGACGCAGCGGCGAGTTGTATTCGTTCCACTTCATGATGTAGCGGAAATCACCAATACCCGAGGCGGCCAGGGTTTTGATCGGACCAGCCGAGATGGCGTTGACGCGAATGCCGTCTTTGCCCAGATCTTCGGCCAGATATTTGACGGAGGCTTCTAGCGCGGCCTTGGCAACACCCATGACATTATAGTGCGGCATCACCTGCTCGGCGCCATAATAGGTGAGCGTCAGCATCGAGCCGCCCTCAGCCATCATCTTTTCCGCGCGTTTGGCGATGGCGGTAAAGGAATAGACCGAAATATCCATGGTCATCTGGAAATTGTCGCGGCTGGTGTCGACGTAGCGGCCGCGCAGCTCGCTCTTGTCAGAGAAACCAATGGCATGAACCACAAAGTCCAGCTTACCCCATTTTTCCTGCAAGGAGGCAAACAGCGCATCCATCGAGGCTTCGTCCGAAACATCGCAGGGCAGAACGATATCGCTCCCCAGCTGTTCGGCCAGCGGTACGACGCGTTTTTTCAGAGCGTCGCCCTGAAAGGAAAAGGCCAGCTCAGCACCCGCATCGGCACAGGCTTTGGCTATTCCCCAGGCAATCGATTTGTCATTGGCCAGGCCCATGATCAGACCGCGCTTGCCGGTCAGCAGTTGATTAGACATTCAGGTTCTCCGCCTGTGTTCCGTAAAGTTAAACACGTTTAATATGTTGGTGCGCCTGCTTCAAGGGGCCACCTTGATTGTTCCTGCAACTGACCCGGTGGCTGTCCAGGCCAGATCCGTGTCGCGCAGCCCTTGCTGTTCTGAAAGGTGCTGCCTAGTGTACCGACGAAAACAGACAGGAGGCTCTTATGAGCGAACGTTCAGGGATCTTTGCCGGCGATGACCCATTTGAAATTGCCCGCACCTGGCTGACAGAGGCGGAAAAGACCGAAATCAATGATCCCAATGCGATTGCGTTGGCGACGGTTGATTCCAATGGGTTGCCCAATTCGCGCATGGTCTTGCTGAAAGAGATCGAAGCGGACGCTTTTGTCTTTTATACAAATTACGAAAGCGCCAAGGCCCAGGAGCTGGACCAGGCTGGCAAGGCCTCCTTTGTCATGCATTGGAAATCCCTGCGGCGGCAAATCCGCGTGCGCGGCAATATCAGCCGCGAGGAGGGGCCAAAGGCGGATGAGTATTATGCCTCTCGCTCGCTCAAAAGCCGCCTTGGCGCCTGGGCCTCAAAACAGTCCCGGCCGCTGGACAGCCGTGCCAGCCTGATGGCTGAGGTGGCGAAGGTGACAGCCACCAAGGGGCCGAATCCCCCAAGACCGCCGTTTTGGGGTGGGTATCGAATTTCACCTGTCGAAATTGAGTTTTGGGCGGATGGGGCCTTTCGTTTACACGACCGTTTTACTTGGATTTATGATGCCGAACAGGACAAATGGTCTGTTTCGCGACTTAATCCTTAAGGTTTATCAAGGAAAATAGCACTTTCCTAACAAATGGGAGGGTTTTTGCTTGAAATTAGGCAGTGAAATCGCGCATCACGTCACTACCAAAATGAAAAATACGCAGTGGATGAGATAAGTGGCAGAAGATCTGAGCAGCCTGCAGCAAATCCAAGGCCTCGTTAAATGGTTTGATCCCACCAAGGGATTTGGTTTTGTTGTGTCCGATCTGGGCGGCCCTGATATTTTGTTGCACGTAAATGTACTTCGTAATTTCGGACAGAGTTCCGTTGCAGATGGTACCCGTGTCGAAATAGTGACCCATCGCACCGATCGGGGGGTGCAGGCGGTCGAAGTCCTGGCAATCCATCCGCCAGAGCGCGAGGAGTCTCCGGTTCTGAGCGATTTTGCCGATTTTGACCTCAGTGATTTGACCTCCAAACCGCTGGTACCTGCGCGGGTGAAGTGGTTCAACAAAGGCAAGGGATTTGGTTTTGCCAATATCTTTGGTCGCAGCGAAGATGTCTTTCTGCATGTAGAGGTGCTGCGCCAATCTGGCTTGGCGGATCTACAACCTGGCGAAGCCCTGGCCGTGCGGGTGATTGACGGCAAACGCGGTCAAATGGCTGCCGAAGTTCAAGCCTGGGAAGCCGCCCTGCTTGAAAATAGTCAGGACAGCTGATCTCATGGCGCGGTTGAGAGCCTCTCTCGCCGCACCGGCCTTGGCCCTTTTCTGTGGCTTGGGCCTTTGTGCCCCAGTTCTCGCAGCGGACTGTCGTCCCGATCGGGTGGAGCTGCGTGGCAGCTGGGGGCAAACATCCTTTTCCGTTGAAATTGCTGATGACGAAGCCGAACGCGCCCAGGGGCTGATGTTCCGCGAAAGCATGGCGCGGGGCGCGGGTATGCTTTTTGTCTATTCAAAGCCGCAGCGCGTGGCCTTTTGGATGAAGAATACCCTCATTCCACTTGATATCATTTTTCTCGATCAGACCGGTCGAGTCATTCGGGTGCAGGCGGATGCGGTTCCCGGTGATCTGACGCCGCTGCCCGGCGGCAGTAACGTCTTTGCTGTGCTCGAAATCAACGGTGGTTTGGCCGCTAGATATGGAATTTCGATCGGCACCGAGATGCGCCACAAAGTTTTTTCAAAAACTGCACCAATTTGGCCTTGTTAGGGGTTTTCAAATCAATCCACTGGCGTTAGGAACAGCGCACGGTCCGGGGCGTGGCGCAGTCTGGTAGCGCACCTGTTTTGGGTACAGGGGGTCGTGAGTTCGAATCTCGCCGCCCCGACCATAATCACTTGAAAGCATTGCGCTTTTCGGTGGTGTTTATAAGAGAAGGCCCTATTGGGTCGGACCTAAAACGGGCAGTTCGCATTCAGATGCGACTGCCCGTTTTCTTTTTCTAGCACCTCAGTCCAGACCTCATATCGATCTGTTTTGTCTCAAGGTATAGCTGCCCGGGCGGCGCGCATTCCGGTTGGGCTCTAATAGGCTTTGCCAATCTTTCTGGTAGGACTGCATAGAATCACAGCGCGGCGCTGAATCAGTTTGGAATATCCCTGTAGCCGCTCTTAACCCTTCCTTAAGGAAGTGACGCGAAAGCGTGGCAATAGGTTTAAAAAGTGTTAACGATCTATACGCCAGGTCCGGGATCGGTTGCTCAAAATCTGTGCAAGGATATCACAGGTCCACCTAGAGCCTGTTGGCTGATGCTGGACCGGGCAAGCTTGCCTTTGCTGACCGTGCGCTGGTGGTATTTTTGGCAGGGCTTTGCGAAGGGAGTGCGGTGCGCTTTCAACTTCTAGGGACAAGTCGTTGCTGTTACCCGAATTTTCCCAGCTGCTGGATTGGTAACTTTTGCCCCCTGCGATGCCGTAGCCTGTGGGTGAATCACTCGCAACTGCAAGCGCCGCGTTTTGGGAATTTTCGTCAACAGTAAAGATGGTTTAAAATTGGTAAAATATCCGTTGACCCTCTTGGGGTCTATACGCCAAATTGTGGGAATTCGAGTTGGCGCTACTAGATCTAGTGAGATTTGCAGCGCCGGGACGATGGGAAAACACTAGACATATCCACAATAAATGGCCGGCGAAGGTCTTGTGTAGTTGGCCCGTAAACAGGCCTGCCAGCTGTGATGTGCTTTCCGACCGGACAGGTCACAGCGGCTGCTGTGGCGGCAATGAAGTTATGAGACGAACATCTCAAGGGGCAGAGCATGAAGATCGAGCGCAAATTCACCAAGTCAGGGCAGGACGCCTATAAATCTCTGGATTTCATTTCTGCCACCTCAGAAATTCGAAACCCGGATGGCACCATTGTGTTCCGCCAGGAGAATATCGAGGTGCCCTCCAGCTGGAGTCAGGTTGCCAGTGATGTCATTGCGCAGAAGTATTTTCGCAAAGCCGGCGTGCCAGAGCGGCTGAAAAAGGTCAAAGAAGAGGGCGTACCCGAATTCCTATGGCGCTCTGTTCCCGCTGGCAAGGATGTGCCCACTGGGGGCGAAACCTCCTCTAAGCAGGTGTTTGATCGTCTGGCGGGGGCCTGGACCTATTGGGGCTGGAAAGGCGGCTATTTCACCAGCGAAGAAGACGCCCGCGCCTATTTTGACGAAATGCGCCACATGCTGGCGACCCAGCGCGCCGCGCCCAATAGCCCACAATGGTTCAACACCGGTCTGCACTGGGCCTATGGGATTGATGGTCCGGCCCAGGGCCACCACTATGTTGATTACAAAACCGGCAAGCTGACAAAATCCACCAGCTCCTATGAGCACCCGCAGCCCCATGCCTGCTTTATCCAGTCCGTGGCGGATGACCTGGTCAACGAGGGCGGCATTATGGATCTTTGGGTGCGCGAGGCGCGCCTGTTCAAATATGGCTCTGGCACCGGCACCAATTTCAGCCACCTGCGCGGCGAAGGAGAGGCCCTGTCGGGTGGCGGCAAATCCTCTGGTCTGATGGGCTTCCTGCGTATTGGCGACCGCGCTGCGGGGGCGATCAAATCCGGCGGCACCACCCGGCGCGCGGCCAAGATGGTTATTGTGGATGCGGACCATCCCGATATCGAAGATTTCATCGAATGGAAGGTCATCGAAGAGCAGAAAGTTGCCTCGATTGTGGCCGGTTCCAAGATGCATGAGAAGATGCTGAACAGCATTTTTGCCGCCATCCGGTCCTGGGATGGCGCCTCTGAGGATGCCTATGAGCCTGCAAACAACCCGGCGCTGAAAACGGCGGTCCGCGAGGCCAAGAAGGTTGCCATCCCCGAGACCTATATCAAACGTGTGCTGGACTACGCCAAGCAGGGTTATGACAGCATTGAATTCCCGATCTATGATACCGACTGGGATTCAGAGGCCTATAATTCTGTCTCTGGTCAGAACTCCAACAACTCGATCCGGGTCACCAATGCGTTTTTGCATGCGGTGAAAAAAGATGCCGATTGGCAGCTGATCAACCGCACGGATGGCAAGGTCGCCAAAACCGTCAAGGCGCGGGATCTGTGGGAAAAAGTCGGCCATGCGGCCTGGGCCTGTGCCGATCCTGGCATTCAGTTCCACGACACCGTGAACGAGTGGCATACCTGCCCGGCGGATGGGGAAATTCGCGGCTCAAACCCGTGTTCGGAATATATGTTTCTGGATGACACCGCCTGTAACCTGGCCTCATTGAACCTGTTGACCTTCTACAAGGATGGCAAGTTCCAGGCTGAGGACTACATGCATGCCTGCCGTCTATGGACCGTGACACTGGAAATCTCGGTCACCATGGCGCAGTTCCCCTCCAAAGAGATCGCTCAGCGGTCTTATGACTTCAGAACCCTGGGCCTGGGCTATGCCAATATCGGCGGTTTGCTAATGAACATGGGCTATGGCTACGACAGCGAGGAAGGCCGGGCGCTTTGCGGTTCGCTGACCGCGCTGATGACTGGTGTTGCCTATGCCACCTCGGCTGAGATGGCCGGGGAACTGGGCGCATTTTCTGGCTATGCCCGCAATGCCGACGCCATGCTCAAGGTCATTCGCAACCACCGCACCGCGGCAATGGGCAAGGTTACGGGCTATGAGGGGCTTTCGGTTCCACCTGTGCCGCTGGATATTTCCGGCTGCCCAGATGCGCGGCTTGCGGATCTGGCCATGGGGGCCTGGGACGAGGCATTGGAGCTGGGTGAAAAGCACGGCTACCGCAATGCCCAAACCACCGTCATCGCCCCGACCGGCACCATTGGCCTGGTAATGGACTGTGACACCACCGGAATTGAGCCGGACTTTGCCCTGGTGAAATTCAAGAAACTGGCTGGTGGCGGCTACTTCAAAATTATCAACCGGTCGGTGCCCTCCGCTCTCGAAGGGCTCGGATATAGCTCCTCGCAGATTGAAGAGATCGTCTCTTACGCGGTGGGTCATGCGTCCCTCGGCAATGCGCCGGGTATCAACCACACCTCGCTGGCTGGCCACGGCTTTGGCCCCAATGAATTGTCCAAGATCGACAGTGCCTTGGAAGCAGCTTTTGACATTCGCTTTGTGTTCAACCAGTGGACCCTGGGCGAGGATTTCTGCACCGGCGTACTGGGCATCCCGGCTAAAAAGCTGAATGATCCCACCTTTGATTTGCTGCGCCATCTCGGCTTTAGCAAGGCCGACATCGACGCCGCCAATGACCATGTCTGTGGCACCATGACGCTGGAAGGGGCGCCACATCTGAAAGAAGAGCATTATCAGATCTTTGACTGCGCCAACCCTTGTGGCAAAAAAGGTAAGCGTTTTCTTGGCGTTGAAAGCCATATCCGCATGATGGCTGCAGCCCAGAGCTTTATCTCCGGGGCGATTTCAAAAACCATCAACATGCCCAATGATGCCGCCATCGAAGAGTGCCAGAAAGCCTATGAACTGAGCTGGTCCCTGGGTGTCAAGGCCAATGCGTTGTACCGTGATGGCTCCAAGCTGAGCCAGCCGCTGGCAGCGGCGCTGGTTGAGGATGACGATGAGGCAGCAGAGCTGCTGGAAACCGGCAACAATCAGGAAAAAGCCGTTGTTCTGGCAGAGAAAATTGTCGAGAAGATCGTCATCAAGGAAGTGATCAAATCCCACCGCACCAAGATGCCGCACCGGCGCAAGGGCTATACGCAAAAAGCGGTTGTTGGCGGTCACAAAGTCTACCTGCGGACCGGCGAATATGAGAGCGGCACCCTGGGTGAGATCTTCATCGACATGCACAAAGAGGGTGCAGGGTTCCGGGCGATGATGAACAACTTTGCCATCGCGGTCTCGGTTGGTCTGCAATACGGCGTGCCCCTGGAAGAGTTCGTCGATGCCTTTACCTTCACCAAGTTCGAACCCGCCGGCATGGTGCAGGGCAATGACTCGATCAAAAATGCCACCTCGGTACTGGACTATGTGTTCCGCGAACTGGCGGTGAGCTATCTGGATCGCACGGATCTGGCGCATGTCAAACCCCAGGGCCCTGCCTTTGACGACATTGGCCGCGGCGAGGAAGAAGGCGTGTCCAACCTGTCGGAAATCAGCGAAAGCGCCGCAACCCGGTCGCTCGAAGTGCTGAAACAGATCTCTTCCACTGGGTATCTGCGCAAGCGTCTACCACAGGATCTTGTGGTGCTTCAGGGCGGGCAAACCGGTGGAACGGGGTTAATGAACGCAGGTCTCTCGGCGGCGGATCCGGTTTCCGATCTGCAATCCCTGGTGCCAGAAACCACCGCAGCCCCAGTCACGGGCATGGATGCGCGCACCAAGGCCAAGATGCAGGGCTATGAGGGCGAAGCCTGCGGCGAATGCGGCAACTACACGCTGGTGCGTAATGGTACCTGCATGAAGTGCAACACCTGCGGCTCCACCTCTGGCTGTTCCTAAGCCCTTGGGGAGACGTAGTTTACGGGTCAGGCTGTTTAGATGTAACTCTTTGTAGCAAGGCCTTGACTTAACATTATAAAACCCGCGCCAGATTTGGCGCGGGTTTTGTTATTTCGCGGTTTCCTGTGTCGAGCAGCCCGTCAGAGCAACAGGATATATTTACGACGCATAGGCATGGACGGTCAGATCCTGTCTGGGGCCGGTGCTGGTTTCGACCTCCACCTTGTAGGTTTCGGATATCGCCGGTGAGCGCAGTACAGTTTCTGCACTGCCCTGGGCAAGAATGCGCCCCTGACCCAATAGGATAAGGTGATCGGCAAATCGCGCTGCGAGGTTCAGATCATGCAAGGCAACAACGCCAATACTGTCGCGCGCCATCATGGTGGCGCGAATACGGGTCAGCACCTCTAGCTGATGACGCAGATCCAGCGCCGAGGTGGGCTCATCAAACAGGTAGACATCAGAGTGGCGGATCAGTGCCTGGGCCACCGAAACCATCTGGGATTGGCCGCCGGACAGATCGCTCACATAGGCTTGCGACAAATGCCCGATCCCGGCTTCTTCCAGGGCCTGGGCCACGGCCGCCATATCTGCCCCAGAGACCCGCCAGCCGCGCAGTTGTTTATGGGCCATCATCACCACATCAAAAACGGTCAGGGCTGCGTTTGCGGCAAAGTACTGCGGCATAAAGCAGATACGTTTAAGCCGGTCCCGAGCCCCCAAGGAGGCTAGGTTCGTGTCATTCAGGATGACGTGACCCGCTGCAGGCTTGACCAGACCTGAGATCAGGCGAAACAGGGTGGATTTCCCCGCCGCATTTGGCCCGATCAAAGCCGTCAGCTTGCCCGAGGGCAATGGATCAAACTCCAGCCCCTTCAGAACGGGCCGCGCCCCATAGGAAAAGGACAGGTTTTCAGCGCTTAGTTTGGTCATTGCCAATGCCTCTTACGTTGTCCAAGGATCAACAGGATGAAAAACGGGATACCGATCAGCGATGTGATCATGCCAATTGGATAGACAATGCCCGGGGTGATTGCCTTGGAGGCGATTGAGGTGCCGGACATGATCAGCGCACCGCAAAGCGCCGAAAGCGGAAGAAACCCCCGTTGATCTTCGCCGACGATCATGCGGGCAATATGGGGACCTACAAGCCCGACAAAGGCCACAGCTCCGACAAAGGACACCGCAACCGCAGACAGCAGCGACACCCCAGCCAGGACCGACATGCGCAACAGCGAAACATTGACCCCAAGCGCTGCGGCTTTTTCCTCGCCCATGCGCAGGGCCGTCAAAGCCCAGGACCGGGACATGAAAAAGGGCAGCACAATCAGCAAAACGGCGATGCAGACGCCAACTTTGGCCCAGGAGGCACGGGCGAGTGAGCCGAGTTGCCAGAAAATCAGCTGTGCCAATTGCAGCTCGGATGCGCCGTATTGAAGAAAAGCCAGCAAGGCGTTGAATGTAAACAGCATCGCGATCCCGACAAGGATCATCGCCTCAGGTGTGACGCCGCGCAGACGGGTGAACAGAAACAAACAGCCAGAGGTGAGCATCGCCAGAACAAAGGCATTGGCGGTGACAAACAGCCCGCCGACACCCGGCACAACCGACCAGCCCAGTACGATGGCCAGCGCAGCGCCAAAGCTGGCGGCCGATGACAGGCCGAGGGTAAAGGGATCTGCAAGCGGGTTGTTCAAAATGGTCTGCATTTCCGCACCGGCAACGCCCAGCATGGCGCCAACCGTCACCGCCATCAGGGCCACGGGCAACCGCAGCTGCCAGATGATCACCTGTTCTTTTGGCGATGCCAGCGATGGATCCAGGATCACCGCAAGCGTGCGTCCAAAGCTCAGGTTTGCAGGCCCGGTGATGATGTCCAGAACAACAAGGCACATCATTACGATTACCGCGCCTGCAACCAGCCCAACGCGGCGCAGACTGCGCCGTTTGTAAGCCATCACCAGAGCAGCTGCGTTCAAACCAGCAGAGGTCGTTTGATCTGTCATTTTAGGATTTCCAAGTGTCAGGTTCGCAGAGCACAGCCGCAGTGCGAACCTGGTGAGTGTTATTTGAGCGATGCCCAGAACTGGCCGGAGGCTTCAAACGGCAGAAACTGATCGTGCAGTTCTTCAAAGGAGGCCTGCGGATCCAGATCTGCAAACTCCTCTGGGTGGAGCCATTTGGCAATCTGTTGCACCGCAACGAAGTGATAGGGTGAATTGTAAAACTGGTGATAGATCGCGTGCATATTGCTCTCTTTCACCGCCCGCATCTGGGCAAACCCGGTGCGCTCTGCCAGCGCCTGTAGCTTGGCCTGATTTTCCACCGGGTCGCCGTCATAGCCCAGCAAAATCGAGGTGACCTCTGGGCGCGTCTCTTTCCAGTTGGCACCGGTGGCGATGATGTGATCAGGGTCCGCCTCAATCAGCCCTTCCAGACTGATATCGACAGAATAGGCATTGGCCAGGGTTGAGCCATAGTTGACCCCGCCTGCCAGTTCGACAAAGCGGCCAAAGTTGTAGGGACCAAAGGACCAACAGCAAAAATCAGTTTGCCAGCCGGCGGCGTTTTCTATCGCCACCAGCGGGCGCGCGTCCGCCGGGATCTGATCAACAACGTTTGTGACCTTGCGCATCTGGCCGATATAGAAATCAATAAACTCCGCAGCCCGCTTTTCCTCGCCCAGGATACGGCCCATCATCAACAGCGATGGCACGGTATTTTCGGTTGCGTTGCGGCGGAAATCAACAAAGGCCACGTTGACGCCTGCGGTTTCCATCTTTTCGATCAGGCCGGTTTCTTTGGCTTTGAACAGGTTGCCCACGTCGAGCAACAAGAGATCTGTCTCTGCCTCCAATACGGCTTCGATGCTGAAATCGCCAGCATAGGGATTGCCAAAGTTGATCAGGCGGGCGGTGTCGTCTGGGAGGGCGTTTGCGTATTTGCGGAAAGCATCTGGATCGTAGTTGATCAGATCGTCTTTCCAGCCAACGATTTTTTCAAACGGATTGCAGGTGGTGATCGGCGCGATTGAATAGATCATGCGGCCTTCGCCCAGAACAATCTTGTCAGGCAGTTCGGTGAACGTGACCTGTCGGCCGGCAATATCTGTAACAGTGAGGGCGTCCGCTTGAGCTTCACTGGCTTGTGCAATCAAGAGTGCACTGGCTGTAACAGCACCAAGGAAACCGCCCATTGATGTCGCATAGGACATAAGCGTCTCCAGTGTGTTGATCGTGTGAGTCGGGGTTGTAATGAACTTTTTTGATATACCCAAGTGATTTTGTAAGAAAATGGAAGGGCGGGAGTTCAACTCAAGTGCGTCCGGTAAAATGCTGAAATAATATGAAATAATTCTCCCATCCTTGCGCTTGATCGGGTGAGGGCCCTCTGTGATCAAAATCCTCTGTGCTTGAACAGCTTTGATTTTGATCCTCTGTGACTTCGCGTCATGCCGTTGGAGCAGGTATTGCCAGGTCTGGTTGGTCCATATACGAACTAAATATAAGTTTGTTTTGGAGCCCTGTTGTGTCGGTAAAACTGCGTGTCTTTCATCAATTGCAGGTGGCTCATAATGCGTTGTTTCGCGCGGCTGACCAGCGTACGCGCCAGAGCGTGGGGCTGACCACAAGCCAAATTGCAGTGCTATTTGTCTTGTCCCAGTCAGATGCGCAGCCCATTTCTGAAATTGCCAAACGGCTCTCGATGGGGAAATCCAGTCTGACGGGGCTGGTGGATCGCATGGTTGATCGTGACCTTGTTGCCCGCATTGCCTCTACCAGTGATCGCCGGGTTATCAATGTGCATCTTGCGCAAAACGGCGCCAAAATTCTGGCCCATGTCAAAGAAGAGACCTCCCATTTCAATTCAGCTTTGCTTGCACCTTTTAATGATAAAGAACAGCTGGTTATCCAGAGGTTCTTAACGCATCTCGTCGATCACGCGGATGAGATTATCAACCCTGTTTCACCCCCTGGCGGAGATGACCATGACGCAATCGACACAGCGTGAACCAACACGTTTTTCCACCAGTGACGGTGTCACGCTGCAAGGCGATTTGACCAGCTGCGACAGCCCTAAACTGGCGGTTCTGATCTCCGCCGGCACCGGGTTTCCGCGCCAGTTTTATCATGCGATTGCGCAGTTTATGGCCGAACGTGGCGCCGTTGTGCTGACCTATGATTATCGCGGCATTGCAGGGTCGTGCCAGGGGGATCTGGCCCAATCTGAGATCGAGTATCCTGATTGGGGCCGATACGATATGGTTGCCGCCGTGGAGCACCTGTGCCAGGCGGCGCCGGGTCTGCGCATCACCCATCTGGCCCATAGCGTTGGCGGCCATTTCATTGGCGTTATGTCCAATCACCAAGCCATTGATCGCCATGCATTTGTTTCTGTTGGAACTGGGTATTTTGGCGGCCACCAAATCAAGAATTGGCCGCTTGAGTTTTACTTCTGGTGGATTTTGGGCAGCTATTCCTTGCTGCGCTGGGGCTATATCAAACCTGTGGGCGGCTGGCAGGGCGAGGCCTTGCCACCGCGCGTGTTCAGAACCTGGCGCAAATGGAGCCAACGTCGCAGCTATTTTCGCACCGATTATGAGGGGCTGCTAAAGCCACAGCACTACGGCGATGTGACGGCACCTATCCGATCCTGGGTCTTTTCCGATGATCCAATTGCGACCCCGCGGGCGGCGCGCGATCTGCTGGCGTACTATCCCAACGCAGCGAAATCATTGCACATTCGAACCCCCGCTGACATTGGTGTTAAGCGTATTGGTCACGAGGGTGCCTTTCGACCAGGCCGCGAAGCGCTTTGGTTGGAATGCTGGAATTGGCTTTCACAAGATCAGGTAACTGATTGAATTGGCAGAATTGCCTCTACGACTTCACATGTTAGGACTGCTGTTATGACCGACACAATTACACTAGAGGCCGATGGCCGGGTTACCCTTCTGACCATCAATCGGCCGCAAAAACGCAATGCGATCACCCAACAGATGTATGGGGTCATGGCAGATGCGCTCAAAGCCTATGAGGCCTCTGACACACAGCGCGCCTTTGTCATTACCGGAGCGGAGGATTATTTCACCGCTGGCAATGACCTGCAGGATTTTTCCACGGCGGATCACACAGAGGATTTGCCACCTGTCGCCCGGTTTCTCGAAGCGATCTCTACTTGCAAAAAGCCGGTGATTGCCGCCGTGAATGGCCCCGCAATTGGCATCGGGCTGACGATGCTGCTGCATTGTGATCTGGTCTATGCCTCTGCCAGCGCAACCTTCACCGCGCCCTTTGTCAAATTGGGCCTGGTGCCAGAGGCTGCCTCGTCAATGTTGTTGTCGGCCTCGGTAGGTATGGCAGTGGCCAATGACATCCTGCTGGCCGGGCGCAGCCTGTCCGCCGAAGAGGCGCATAGCTACGGTCTGGTTTCCCGGGTATTTGATGACGGCGCGCTGCAGGGGCAGGTGGCAGAGATTGCCAAACACGTCGCCGCATCGGCGCCTGAGGCGATTAAACTGTCAAAATCCCTGATCCGTCATCAGCGCGATCAGGTTGCAGTGCACATGCAGCGCGAGTCCGACCTGTTTGTGGCGCAGTTGAAATCTCCGGAGTTCGCCGAGGTTGTCTCTGCGATGATGCAAAAACGAACGCCGTCTTTTTCCTGACGCCGCTTAGGTGCTCGCTCTGCCACCTTCTGGTCACCCAGGCTGTTGGCAGGTTGGCATGGGCCGTCAGTCTGTACTGGCACAGATTGCGCCCCCAGATGGGGCGTCATTCTGCTTTCTGGGCGTCATTTCCCAGAAAAATAGTCTAACATCAGTTCTCCCAACAAACGGGCCAGGACCGCCTCGGCCCGTTTTTCCCCGACAATACTTGTGACAACCCTGCGATAAGCACTCATGGCCACCTGCATGGCCTCATCCTGGGCAATCTCGTTTTGGGTCTTGCCCCGCAGGTAGTCAAAAATCAGCGCCATTTCGCGGGCAAAATCCTGACGCAGGGCCTCTGTCAGGCGGTGAAGGTTTTCCTGCTCTGACGCCGCTGGGTCGACAAAATCGGCGTCAAATGCGCCCATAACCTGTTTGGTGCAGGCTAAAAACAGATCTTCTTTGCTTGGAAAGTAGTGATACAGCGCGCTTTTTGACAGGCCCAGATGCTGCGCCACCGCGCGCATACTGGTGCCGGCATAGCCATGATCCGAAAAATACCCCGCAGCGCGTTGCGCCAGGTGCTGACTGTGAGCCTGGTGGTCGACAATTTTTGGCATCTGTTTTCGTCCGATTGGTCCAAATACTGTTGACATGAAGCAAGGGCGAGGTCTAGAGCAGTTTTATAGACCGAGTGGACGAAAAAGGGTTTTTCCCTGAACCGGCAGCAAGAAAGGAAACGCCAATGGCAACCAGATACGGCGGTGTTGATCGCGCCCATGCCCGGTCATTTGGGCCAAAACTGACCTTTGCAGTTTTGCACCTTTGTCTAGTGGTGATTTGCCTGTGGCTGGCCTTTGGCGGTTTTGAGTGGGCTGATCCAACCCGGGCCAAAGTCCTGGCGCTATGCGCTGTGCTGTATTGGGGGCGGCACGGGGTGACGCTTTTTGTGATCCTGCAGCGCCGGGTTGAACTCTCCGAAGGGCTGGGACTGACCGTGTTTATTGGCATCGTTGAAGTTGGGTTTTTGCTGCTGGGGGCAGGGGCTTTGTCCGGTATTGCCACACCTTTTGGTCCTTGGGATTGTCTGGGGGGGGCTTTGTTGGTGATCGGATCCTCCCTGAACACCGGCTCTGAACTGCAACGACGTGCCTGGAAAAAACTGCCCGGCTCACAGGGGCGCTGCTACACGGGGGGGCTGTTCTCTTATTCCATGCATATCAACTATTTTGGCGACAGCCTGATGTTCACGGGATGGGCCATTCTGGCAGCCTCGGTCTGGGCGTTCTCCATTCCCTTGCTGATGACTGCGCTGTTTGTCTTTTACCACATCCCAGCGCTGGATCGGTATCTGGCCGACCGATATGGCGCCCAGTTCCATGTCTATTCCCGCAAAACTGCCAAGTTCGTGCCGTTCCTCTATTGACGCCAAACTATCCCAACTCTGGGTGCCAAACTTCGGCCACATAGGGAAAAATTGATCCTGTTGCCTGGGCATCGGGCGCCGTCGATTATATTTTACAACCTCAATTCGCCTATTTTGGTCTCGCGACACTGAATGAAGGGCGGATCTCGGAAGCTTTTGTTTCCCCAGCGGCAGGAGCGGTCTGGTGCAAATGGGAGTGACAGCGATCCCGAGCCCGTTCGGCCCCAAATAGGGGCCGTATTTCACTTGAAACCATGAGGCCAAACCACATGCCCCAGACTGATCCTTTTGCTGATATGAGCCGCAGCTTGACCAGCCCCGCCACCGAGCATTTTTCCATCGCGCCGGCCGATGGCGTTGATCTGCCAGTGCGCCCGCGTGTGCTGCGAGTTGTGAGCTCGGGCGATCTTGCTATGCGCGATTGCGAGGGCCAGGTGATCACCTATGCTGTCTATGCCGGTGAAACCCTGCAGTTTTCGGCCGTCGGCGTCGAGTCCACCGGGACCACGGCCACTGTTGTGGGTTGGCTCTGATGTTGGGGCTGGGGTTGGGGATCGGCGTGGCGCAGACCGCGCCACTGAGGCGCTACAGTATCGGCGGCAAGGCCCCGGCTGTGGTCGCGGACTATTCTTCCGGGATCTATGGTCTCAACGGTACGCCTGGGGTCTTCAACGGGCTGTTCAGCTTTTCCCGGCTATCCGCCGCCTGGAAACTTAACGCCCTGGGTCACTGGGTCAAGGCGCTGGCAGGCGAGCCGCGCACCGGGCATCACATCTGGAAAGATGGCAAGCTGGTGCCTGCTGGCCAGCTGGTGGAGAGTGCGACCCGAACGCAGGAATTCAGCTACAGCAAGCTTGACGATGCGAGCCTCGGCAGTACGTTCCAAACACTTGGTTCAGATGTGACCATTCAAGGCGGCTCAACTGACATCGTTACTGAAGTCGTGGCGACCGGGACACAAAATGGCATCCCCTACATTGATTGGAGTATTAGCGGAACCAACAACGCAGGGACCACTCAGTTTTATAACATCACTGACAATCGACAGCTTGTGACTAGTCCAGGCGACACTTACACGATCAGCGCTTATCTTAAGCTTATTTCTGGTTCGCTCGGAGCTTCCACTGGCACGGTTCAACTTTACGGCCATTATCGAGACGCTGGGAACGCTCTTATCGGCCAAGCCAATAGAGATGTCACGTCTGACATTACTGGGGATTTTCAGCGCCTGAGTGGTGGTGGGCAGGCAGCACCTGCGGGAACCACTAACATTGCTGCTAAGGGCTTGTTTGTCCGTGTGCCTGATGGAAACAGCATAAATATTGTTCTTCGTATTGGCCTGCCACAGGTCGAAAGCGGAGGTGTCTCAACATCTCCAATAGTTTCAACTGGATCACCGATCTCTGTTGCCGCTGAAAGCTTACAGATCGACACGCCAGCTTTATCTTCTGCCTTTGATGGCGCCATGCCCGAGGAGCTGACCCTGCTCATTAATGGCACTGTGACCTATGCTGATGAGGACAGCTTCAACACTGTAAAGCTAATTGAATGGCGCGTTTCCAGCGATGATTATCTTGAAATCTCTTTGGACACTTCTGGTGCAGAAACTGGAGAGGTGAATTTCAAAAGTAATTTGGGTGGGGTTTTTACGGGTGCGCAGTCTGCCCCTGATGCTTATTCCCCTGGAACCGAGGTTCACTTTTCCATTGCTTTGATCGTGACCGCCACGGCTATCGAGGGCTTTTGCAACGGGGTGTCAACCGGACAGATAGCCCATGGAGGCATGGCTGACCTGTTGTCTGCGCCAACGAAGCTCTTCCCAGTGGGCAACGCCACACTCAAAGACATCCGCCTCTGGTCCAAGGCTCTCCCAGATGCCGATCTGTTGCAGGCCATCTGAGGATGGCGACCGGTTGCAAAGTTTCCTGAGCGCTGCAAATGATCAACGATCCAGCGCAGAGCTGACAGGCAGGCCGATGTTCCGCGCCCAAGGCTCCAGATCATAGGCTGGGGGAACGCTCGCAAGGCGATTTTTGGTCTGATTGGCTGGATTCCGCAGGAGACGGTAGGCCTGTCAATTCGCAAAAAAGGGAAAAGAATGCCTAATTTCGGCTGCGTTTTTGCCACTGTGGCCGCGCACTTTGGGGGCATAGAATTCAAACCGGCACTTAAATCAGGCACATGCGATCGGCACAGCACTCGAACTGGCGTCGGCGGCGTCCATTCGAAAGTAGTCAAACGTCATGCCCACAGTCGACATTATCCGGCTAGATGAAGACCCGCATGAAAGCGCCCATGGCGTGCGCACCGACACATCTTCTCGCGGGGTGGATCTGGATGGCGCCCAAATCACCGCAACCTTCGCGGATGGCACAACCGAAGTCCTGACCTGGAAGGCATTGGATCCCTATACCGCTGGCGGTGCGTCAGGGACCGATATCGATATGTACTTTGGCTATGACTGGCATGATCTGACGACAACCAAACTATTGACCTCGTTGCAGATTGACCTAGCTCCGGCAAGTTCGGTGTTTGATACAAACTTTGCCACGGACGAAGACCCTCTGGGGGGATCGACGCCCACATCCAAAAATGGCTATCCGTTCAAGCTCTCCCCGGAATACGAAGACCTGACGGGCACCATTTCCGCCACCTATACCGGTATTGTCAACATTACCGGAAGCGAGGCCGTAGGCGATCTTTATACCACCATGATCATCGACTTTTCTGGCCTCCCAGAGGGTGGATTGCTTGGCGATCTGGTGTGGAATTCGGATATCGACACATTGACCGGCCCTTTTGAAGACGGTCTGACTGCCACCAGTGACGTGTTTGAAATTTCCGGTGACGGCTCCGAGGTCCTAAATGTTCTGGACAATGACCTTCACAGCGACGGCAGCAGTCTGACGATCACCCATATCGAGGGGCAGGCGGTCTCAGCTGGGGACACCGTCACCCTGGGCAGCGGCGAGGTGGTGACCCTGAATGCTGACGGGACGCTTTCGATCAGCAATGACAGCACCGTCGATGAGACCAGCAGCTTTTCTTATACGGTGGCGGATGATGAGGGCCACACCGACACTGGATCAGTTCAGGTCAAAACTGTCGTCAGCACCGCGCCCTGTTTTGTGGCAGGCACGCTGATCAAAACCGAATTTGGCTTGGTGGCTGTTGAAGCGCTTGAGGTCGGAGACCGAATTGTGACCCGAGATCATGGGCTACAGCCGCTGCGCTGGATTGGGCGCAGTACCCGCCGTGCGTCAGGGCAAAATGCACCGGTGGTTTTTGCAGAAAACGCGCTTGGCCGTCACGACTGCATCGCGGTCTCGCCAAATCACCGGGTGTTGATCTCTTCAGATCTGGCAGAGCTGCTCTTTGGACAGTTCGAAGTCCTGGTCAAAGCCAAACATCTTGTAAACGACACAACGATCCGCGTGGTGGCGGATGGTCAGTTGGTGACCTATGTGCACCTGCTGTTTGATCAGCATGAAATCCTGTGCGGCAATGGCCTGGAAAGTGAAAGCTATCATCCAGGCGCTGAAACCCTGGGCTCCTTTGATGCCGAAACACAGGCTGAAGTACTCGCTCTTATGGCGGATTTTGGACACTACGGCCCGACGGCGCGAACGACGTTGAAATCACATGAAAGTCAGCTGCTACGCGCCTCTTAGGGGCCATCTTGGAGCGCGGGCGCGGATGCACAGGCGTAGCGATTTTCCATTTTTCTTTTTGTCAGAACCATCATCTTTACTTAAGTTGATGGTCTCCGACAAGCTCGGGGCGTTTCACATAACCCACCTAAGTGGGTCACTTTTGCATGCCGTGGCGGAGGGTGTTTTAGAACAGAGCGGCAATCTTGCGCGCTGTTTCTTTGACCGCTTTGGACTTGCCCGCCCTTGCTGCCAGTCGGCGGTAGAATGCCCCAAGAGCGGTATCACTACGCCCGATAGTGACCGGAGCCAAACGCAGCAGGGCCGCCGCACGGCTGGAAGATCGCCTCTTGCGCGATGACAGCACCTTACCGCCAGATATCTTGTTCCCTGGTGCCAGGAAGAGCCACGACGTGAAGTGCTTAGCACTCGGCCAAGCGCGCAGATCAGTACCGCATTCGCCAACCAATTTTAGGGACAGAGACAGCCCCATCCCATGGAGCGCAGACTTGATGGTCTCGACATGGGCCTTGCATCGCACGTCACGGAAGGCCGCCACCACATTCAGATCCCGCTCGCCCGCAATAACCGCTCTGATGGTTTTCATTCCCGTCATACCCGTAATGTCAGACACAACATGATGCAGCTGGAGGTTCCACGTGTAGAGAGATTTGGTGCTGATACCAAACCGTTCGGCCACCTCCTTGACCGAAAATCCGCGCTCGATGATCTGCGCCACCGCGTCGATCTTGAACTCAACTGAGTAGCAAATTTGCCCTGACATTTGTATCCTCCTTTGCTTCCAAAATTAGCAAGCAAAGCGTCAACAAATCTAGGGGCACAACAGGGCCGCGAGGTGCGTGGGCGGGTCCATACGGTTCTTAAAGACGGCTGGTCAGGTCAGCGACTACACTGGAGCGATGTCATTATTGAGCAGTCTTCCGACCTAGGATTGGCTCCTGGGGGGCGGGGGTATGATGCGGATTGGTTCCGCGAAGGCCCCATAGACAAGAAGATACCGCCCTGCAGCCCCGGTCGAAAGTCACGCTACAAGCCCGTCAAATACAGCAAGCGCCGCTACAGAAGGCGCAACCGGATCGAAATCATGTTCGGACGTTCAAAGGACTGGCGACGCGTCGCCACGCGCTATGACCGAAGCCCCATGGTCTTCCTGTCTGCCATCGCGCATGCCGCAACTGTGACCTTTTACTAATGATTCCAGAGCCTAAGCTTGAAAAACGGCGCAAACACGGTCAGAACTATTTCTATATTACACTAGTTGGGAAGTTCCAAATGAGGTTTTTGTTTTTCGTTCCAGATGTCGCCGTTGTACGCGGAGGAATATCCGTAATACTAGATACGATCAATGTCCTAAACGAAAACAACATTGAAGCAGTTGCGCTATATAGCCGACCCGATTTCGAGTATCAGAGCTATATAAAGACAGCTCCCCGCATATGGTCTCCGGTTGTACGTGAACCCGACCTTAGAACTAAAAAGAAAACTTTGCTCGACTACGCGTTGGGACGTAAAGTTAGGCCAGAAGGAAATGCCAAGCCATGCCCAAAATGGGATGCCAGACCGGGTGACGTACTGATCGTTCCTGAATACGTTTCAGCTTGGATGCCTGACCGTGTTCCCCAGTACGTTAGAAAAGTACTATTCAACCAAAACCCATTCGCTCTCCTTAATTCCTCAACCAAAGACGGTTTCGACAAACGGAATTTCCACACATCTCTTTCCATTTCGGATGCATGTTCAGCTGCAAATAGAATGGTCATGGGGGATGAAGGACACTTCTTCCCTCTTTGTATTTCAAAAGAACTTTTTGGATATGTAGAGGATAAGTCCTTTCAGGTGGCTTACATGCCCAGAAAACGAGAAGACGATTCCTTGGCTTTGATAAAATGTTTGAGGGCTAGCCCAGAAATGAAGGATATCTCATTTGTTCCCATCGATGGGTTGTCCAATACAGATGCAGCCAAAAAAATAGGGGAATCCCTGTTTTTCTTGTCCTTTTCAGAGCGCGAAGGGTTTGGACTTCCTGCCGCTGAAGCAATGGCCACTGGCTCTATCGTTATCGGGTACTCGGGTGTAGGTGGAGACGAGTATTTCAACGAAGACAATGGCTACAAGGTGCCCGAAGACAACCTAATGCGCTTCTACGAAGACGCAATTCGAATTGTCGGGGGATATCAAGAAAATCGTAAGAGTTTTGACACCATGAGGAGAAAGGCCTCCCAAAATATATTAGAAAAATACTCGGAAGATGAATTCAAGAGAGGCGTGCTGCAATCCTTTTCGAAAATTTGCGACAACAGTGCCACCACATCGTGACGACGCCTGCTGCGCTTTAATCTACCAGCCTCAGCACCAAATTATTTAAAATCTAAAAGCAACAGCAACTCATCCCTTTGCACATAAATCGCCGTAGCGCATACGCATGTAGCGACAAGGCCGAAAACAAGATCATGGCCCCAATCCCAGACCCCATGCTTGCGTGCCAGCCGGACAACAAAAATATGTGATAAGAGCTGCGACAGCCACACGCCAGCTAGCGCGCCAACAAGACCAAATGAGAAAAATCCAATTGAAAAAAGAGTTAGCTGAAGGATTGTTTTCATTAACTGAAGAAAGAACATTCCCTTAGAGTCGCCCGCTGCAAGTGCGGCGTAATCGTATGTCATACCTGTAAGGTAAGGGGTATTCATGCATGCGATTGCTACGAGAACACCTCCGGCAGCAGAGTATTGATCTGAATACAATATATCCACGACCCAGATGCCAGACCAGGCCAACACGCATTGGAGAGACAAAGTTACAAAAGTGAGGACAAAACGGGTCTTTCTAAGCCGCGTGTAATTTTCATGAGAAAAACGTGGATTCCACTCGCGGTGAATAGGAATCAAGATGCGTGACATCAAACTTGCAGCCATTGCCTGTGGCACGGAAGCTAGAAAAAATCCTATATTGTAAATTCCGAGCTGATACAAATCGATGTACTTCCCAAGTATGGCTTTATCCGACTGCACCAGCAAAAAACCACATACCGTACTGAGAAAAATCCACCGACCAAAAGTAACAATCTCAGTGGCAGTGCTTGATTCCCATCTAATTCTGTTCTTGTGGCCCGGCAGGAAAGCTACCATGAAGAACAGCCTCACACCTGCACCAATAACCGTACCAATGACCAGCGCCCAAACAGATTGCAGTATTAATGCCAACGCCACATTGGCAACGAACGCAAGGAATTGCGCTGCTATATCTAAGGATGTCACCACGCCAATTTTCAGATGTCTGTTTGCAGTCTCAACTCGAGTTGGAGTGAAACCAGCGACAAGTAAGGATATTCCAGCGACAGGTAACATCAAAGAAAGATGTTCTGAATCGTAAAACCTTGCTCCCAATGGGGCAATTACAAAGCATGCCCCCCAAAGCAACAGGCCGCGCAAAATTTGAATTGTCCAAGCGGTATCTAGAAATACCGGGTCATCGCCGCGAGAACTCTGCTGAATAGAGGGAGACAATCCCACATCTGAGATCATCATGAGGCCGACCAGGAACACGGTCACCAGCGCCATAAGACCAAAATCTTCTGGGAACAGGATTCTCGTCAATACGAGATTGGATGCGAAGCGGATAACTTGACCACCGCCATACCCTATTATCGACCAAGCCGAGCTGCGCAAAAAACGTGCCGACAGAGTTTGAGACTTTATTATTTCTTTAAACGGCATTGAATTAGGTTTCGAGTTACTTCCATTACCCTGGGGGTCTTTTTGACGTGATTTGACGGTGCGACATCACAAGTTTGGCTACAATCGTGCTCTAGAGAGTACCCTCATCAGTGACTTCACTGCGCGGATCTGAGCTGACAAGGCTGGAGGCCAAAATTAAAAGATTCCCCTGCATAAATGCGCCGAGCATACGGCCTTGTTGCACAAATCAGTACCTGAGACATCTCCCATTTCTCTGAAGGGACTTGTTCTGCGGCCTCAGTACCAGGCAATAGCCAAGGTACCGCACGACTGTCCTGCTTGCTGCTTCCCCCACCGCTTCCCACGATCTGCCGGTACATGCACGATCAGGGGCACGTTTTCACCCTGCGCCAGATACAACTGCACTCTCACTTCCAACTGTTCTCGAAATGCGGTCGGGCAGACTTGTACCTGTGCGAACCGTGATCGACCCTACTTGGTTTTCAAATTCATTCAAGGCAGTTCTGTTTGCAACGATAAGAAGGCACCACTGGTTCGAGCCCACTGGCCAACGGGGGGGGACGTTCAGAGCCTGTTGCGTTTGGCGGGTCTGGATTGGTCTGCGCTGGATTTCAGCACATTGAGCCCACGTCAAAAGACACTGAACGTGAACCGGCCTTATTGTGGTAGCAAGGGCCCACGGAACCTCCTTGTCGACAGCACGGGGATCAAGGCCGAAGGCGAAGGCGAGTGGAATGCTCGCAAGCATCGTGGTCCAAAACGTCTGCTCTGGCGCAAGATAGATATCGGAATTGACGAAGAAACGCTGGAAGTGTGAGCCGTGGAGGTCACGACCAGCAGTATTGGCGACGCTCCAATGCTGCCTGATCTTCTCAACCAAATCCAACCCGATCCGGACGTGGGGTCAGTGACCGCAGACGGGGCATATGACGCGCGCAAATGCCATGACGCGATTGCCGCTCGTGGTGCCCATGCTGTCATACCGCCATGCAAGAACGCCAAGCCGTGGAAACCCACCACGGCCGGAGCCATCGCTCGGAACGATGCAGTGGATGCCTCGCGCTACCTCGATCGAACCATTTGGAAGCGATGCAGCGGATATCACCGCAGGAGCCGCGTCGAGACCAAGATGCACTGTGTGAAGCAATTGGGCCAATCCTTGATGGTCCGAGACTTCGACCGACAGGTCGCTGAGATCCAAATCCGGATCGCCGTCTTGAACCACTACACCGCTCTTGGCAAACCTGTCACAGAGCCCGCAGGATAACTCCGTCCGGGGAAAGGGGGAGGCTGTCCTTCAGACGATTTGCGCAGCAAAGCCTAGGGAGACCGGTTATGTGATTGAAACTATATCAAAAAAAGTGAAAAGGCCCGACGAAAAACACGTCGAGCCTTATGAATTCTGGCGCGCAAGGAAAGAGTAGGTTCGAACCAGCTTTCCTGCGGGTTTGGGGATATTTCGGCGCCTGACTTCGAGGCTGTCTTTGAAGAACTGGAGCGATGGAATGATGTTCTCAAAGACCACAAATATGAGTTGCGGGGGCCAAAGCCATGACCCTGCACATTGCTCAAAAACTACCTCGTCCTGCACCGTTTTCCCTCCGCCTTACGCCAGAGGAGCGCCAGAAGCTTGAAGCTCAGGCTGGGGCGATGCCGTTGGCGTCGTATATCAAGTCCGTGGTTTTGGCCGACGAAGCTCTTAAATATCGCAGTCGGCGGAAACCACCTGTTGCGGAGCAACAGTTGCTTGCAGAAGTGCTGGCACGCCTCGGCCAAACACGGCACGCCAAAAACCTCAACCAGATCGCTAAACATCTTAACCTCGGCACGTTGGTTGTTGATCCTGAACTGGAAGACGACCTCAAACGCGCTGTGGCTGAAGTGGCATGGATGCGGGCAAAGCTGATGGAAGCCTTGGGGGGGAAGTCATGATCCTCAAAGGTTCACAACGTGCAGGCGCAAAGGCGTTGGCAAATCACCTTATGAATGAACGTGACAACGATCATGTCACCTGTTTAGGGTTGCGAGGATTTTCAACTAATCAACTTGATGATGCGTTGGCTGAAACCTACGCAATTTCCAAAGCCACCCGTTGTAAGCAGTTCATGTTCTCTTTGAGTTTAAACCCACCCACAGATCACATTGCCACCGAAGACGAATTTCTTGAGGCCGCAGATCGTGCAGAACAAGCACTGGGGCTGGATGGTCAGCCCCGCGCTGTTGTGGTGCATGAAAAAGAAGGCCGTCGTCATGCCCATGTGGTGTGGTCGCGCATTGACGTGGATGAGATGAAGGCCATCAACCTTCCTCACTTCAAGAACAAGCTGCGGGACTGCTCACGCGATCTGTTTTTGGATCATGGCTGGGTGCTGCATGACGGGTTGGCAACCTACGGCAACAAATCTCCACTGAACTTCACACTGGAAGAATGGCAACAAGCCAAACGCCAAGGTGTCGATCCCCGTGAAATCAAACAAGCCTTCCAGCACTCATGGGAACGCTGTGACAGCCAGATCGGCTTCAAAAATGCTCTTGAAGATCGTGGGTACTTCCTCGCCCGTGGTGATCGTCGTGGGTTCGTCGCCTTGGATGTCGATGGCAATGTTTACGCCATCCCCAAATGGACAGGCCTCAAGTCCAAGGATGTGAAAGCCAAGCTAGGTTCTCCTGAAGATCTGTCATCAGTTGATGAAACGCGCAGCTCTATCCGCTCTCGTGTTTCAGGGCAGATGCGTGAATATATCGCTCAGGTCAAAGAACGACAGGCGCAAGAATTCAAACCGCTGCGCGCGGAACATCAGGCCATGAAAACATCCCATAAATCTGAGCGGCTGAAGCTCAAGGATGGGCAATCCAAACGCTGGGCTGAGGAAACCAAAGAGCGTTCCAGCCGTTTGAACAAGGGTTTGCGCGGATTGTTTGATGGCCTTTCGGGCAAGAACAAATCCATTCGCTTGCAAAATGAACGAGAAGCACGGCTTGCCGCCAAGCGAGACCAAGACCAACGCGATTTCATGGTCAAGGAACAGATGAAAGAGCGGCAATCCTTGCAGCAGGGCTTTCGTCGCTTGCGGCGAACACAACAAGAGCAGCGCTCCTTGTTTGCCCATCTGATTTCAAGCGCTCGGAAACTCAAAGATACCGAGGCAGCCATCCAATCACAGAACAAAACACGACGTATAAAACCCACCCCTTAGCAGGATGACATTATGGATTTTGAAGAATTCTTATTGAGGGCGCTGATCCTCGGTGTTCCTATTGCCCTTGGTTACGCCATCGGATGGCTTGTCTCACCCAAAGGTCGTGAACTTCGTGCTATCGCGGGCTATGTGATTGCGATTATCGCCGTCGGCTGCGCGCTCTTGATGGACCATGATGGTGGGCTGATCCTTGCCAGCACCCTCGCCCCCATTGGATTTTTTGTAGCTGCGATTTTTGCCATGCGCAGCAACAAAACGAGTGATGAAGACACGGACAGTTCTTCTCGCGTGACCACCTTTGGCTCCAGCAGTTGGGCCACCATGAAAGATCTCATGGAATATAAGTTGGTTGGGCGCGGGGGGGCTTTGTTGCACAAATCGTGACGGGGATTCACTGTATGAATCCAGCGTGATAGCTGGGATGCATGAGCAGTTGGGCCCCTACGAAGTATAAGACCACGAATTGGTCGTCTTCCAATGACGCGCTGAAGCAGCGTGGATCGTTGGCGATCTGGTTTGATCCCGAGATGGTTTGGACACCGCCACCGACCGGCAGGCGCGGTCGTCAATGCAAGTTCAGCGATGCCGCGATCCAGACCTGTCTGACCATGAAAGTCCTTTTCGGTATGCCACTGAGGCAGACGGCTGGGTTCGTTGAGAGTCTGTTGCGGCTGGTCGGACTGGATTGGTCCGTGCCCGATTTCAGTACGCTGTGGCGCCGCCAGAAGACGCTGAACGTGAGCTTGCCGTATTTCGGTGGGACTGGCCCACTGAACCTTCTGATCGATAGCACAGGCATCAAGGCAGAGGGCGAAGGTGAATGGAACGCCCGCAAGCATGGCGGCCCCAAGCGACGTATTTGGCGCAAGATACATATCGGGATTGATGAGGAAACGCTGGAGGTTCGCGCGGTAGAGGTCACCACCAGCAACATCGGTGATGCGCCCATGTTGCCTGAACTGCTCAACCAAATCCCACCAGATCAGGACCTTGGGTCAGTGACCGCCGATGGTGCCTACGACACGCGCAGATGCCATGACGTGATTGCAGCACGGGGCGCTCATGCAGTCATTCCGCCGCGCAAGAACGCCAAACCGTGGAAACCCACAAGCGCCGGAGCCATCGCAAGAAACGAAGCGGTCAATGCCTCACGATACCTAGGGCGCGCGCTGTGGCGACGATGGAGCGGATACCACCGCCGAAGCCGCGTTGAAACCAAGATGCACTGTGTGAAGCTGCTCGGCCAATCGCTGATGGCCTGGGACTTCGACCGGCAGGTAGCGGAAATCCAAGTCCGCATCGCGGTCCTAAACCGCTACACCGCTCTTGGCATACCCGTCACAGAGCCCGTAGGGTAAATCCGTCCAGGGAAAGGGGAAATGCGCTCGGGCCCCGATTTGTGCAACAAAGCCATATCGACCGACAGATCAAAGCGCATGACAAGCAAATCTCCCAAACGCTGGACAAAATTGTGACCAGCACCAGCGGCACCGTGATTGCGGCCTTCGAAAAACGCATCGAAGAGCTGGAGCGGGAAAGGCAGATACTGGAAGAAAAACGGGATCAAACCGCAAAACCAAAGCGCTCATTCAAGGAAGTGTTCGAACCAACAATGGAGTTTTTGGCAAACCCTTGGAAACTCTACGAAAGTGGGAGCTTTGCAATGAAGCGGATGGTGCTGAAACTGGCCTTCAAGCTGCTCATTCCGTATACCAAGGAAACAAGTGTTCGAACCGCTCAACCGTCTGATATATTTGCGATTTTCGACAAAATCACATTAGAATGTAAAATGGCGCACCTGAGAGGATTCGAACCTCTGGCCTCTGCCTTCGGAGGGCAGCGCTCTATCCAGCTGAGCTACAGGTGCTAGCAATAGCGGCGGTATAACCGCCAAGAGATTGAGCTGCAATGGCAAAACGGCCTGCGTCGAAAAAAACCATCCCAAGGCCAAAGGCTGCCTAAAGCCGACGCAGTCCTCGATCGCAACCAACGACGAAAAGCGCCGTGTTAGCCGTTCCAGCTGCGCACGACACCACAGTCCATATGGACAAAGTTCGAGCCGCGGTATTTGCCAACGCCACCAGCGTGACAGGCCTTGGCGGCATTTGCCATTTGGGTGACGGAGCGCGATGCCAGACGCAGATCGGCGGCCTGTCCACGCATATGCAGCGAGTTCTTAGCCACCCCGCGTGAGCGCCGACGGAGCATCGCGTTGGTCTGCGGGCTACGATACCCGGACAACATCATATAGGGCTCGGAGATATCGAGCAGGTTATGTGAAGCTGCCATGATGTCGATGGTGCGCAGATCCATGGATTTAACCTGATCGGTCCGCCAGTCGCGCATGAAGTAGTTGATCTCTTTCACGGCGTCTTTGATGTAGTCGCCATCAATCCAGTAGATCATATCCAGCCGTTCACCAGTACGCCCGGAAAACATCCGAATGCGGCGGATATCACCGCCACCACGTAGAAAACCTGCTGCCTTAGAAAACGTTGGTGCTGCCGCTACGGTTGTTGCTGCAAATGCACCAAGAAGTGCCCGCCGGGTCATGCCCGTCTTAGTAAGTTCTGCCATATCTTAACTACGCCATCCCGAACGTGATTAATCCTGCCTATGCCCGATGTTACGAGCCGACTGCGTTTTTTTTCCTGTGGTCGGTATGCCACAGTGAGAATCAATTACCAAGGTCCGTTTTGCCCGCCGCCTCATTGATGAGGATTTTCGGCAAAAAATTGCGCAAAAGGGGACGTGTGGTAAATATTTCCCCTAAGAGTAACGTCGATTACCCCTATTTATGCGACAGCATCGCACCACAATCACACTGACATAGCGTGGTTTCGGAAACGTGAATGGACATTCTGGACTGTCTTTCACCAATAATTCATAGAGCTGCTACCATTGTTACTGTTCATCGCTGTTGAGGACTTAAAAATATGACCAAAATCAATTCCCCGAGGCGCGCTGCACGTCTTAAATATGGGCTTTTTGCCCTGGCCTTGGGCAGCATCAGCAGTTTTGGTTTTGGCACCATGGCAACCGCGCAGTCCACGGCTTTTCGTCAAGCTGTCGCCTCTACTGCGTCTGTTAACGATGATGTTGCGCAGTTTTATCGGGAAAATACCTATTCGGCCCTCTGGACCGGCGGTGACGCGGCATCAAACCAGCGGCGCGCGGCGCTATTGCGGGCGCTGGAGGAGGCCTCTGCCCATGGGCTCCCTGACCAATCTGGCACTGCCGCATCTCTGGTGGAGCAGATGCGGAATGCCCGTACGGCCCGAGATTTTGGCCAGGTTGAGGCCGCACTGAGCACGGCATTTGTTAACTATGCAGCCATGGTCCAGACAGGTTTGCTGAAACCTTCTGCCATCGACAGCGACATGGTCCGCGAGCGGCGCGATCACGACGGCCCGGCGGCGCTGGCGGGGATGCGGGACAATCAACCCTTTGCCTATATGCGTACCCTGGTTCCGGCTTCGCCACAGTATCGCGCTTTGATGCGGGAAAAACTGCGTCTGGAGCAAGTGCAGGCGGCGGGTGGCTGGGGGCCAACCGTTTCAGGCAGCAAACTGGAACCCGGCGATACCGGGCGCAACGTTGTTGCTCTGCGCAATCGGCTTATCGCTTTGGGCTACATGGAGCGCAGCGCCACGGCCAATTACGACCATAACATTGAACGCGCTGTTGAGAGCTTTCAGTCCGACCATGGGCTGGAGGTAGACGGTGTTGCCGGCGGCGGCACCCTGAAGGAAATCAACCGTCCGGTGCGCGACCGCCTGAAATCGGTGATCATCGCCATGGAGCGGGAACGCTGGCTGACACCGGACCGGGGGGCGCGCCACGTTCTGGTGAACCAGACCGACTTTACCGCCAAGATTATCGACAATGGCGATATCACCTTTGAAACCCGTTCCGTCATCGGCAAAAACCAATCTGGTCGCCGCTCGCCCGAGTTCTCCGATGTGATGGAGCATATGGTGATCAATCCCAGCTGGTATGTGCCGCGGTCGATTATCACCCAGGAATATCTGCCAAAACTGCGCAACAATCCCAATGCGGTTGGACATATTCAGATCACCGACAACCGTGGCCGGGTGGTCAACCGCGCCAATACGGATTTTTCTCAGTTTACTGCGCGCAACTTTCCCTATGCGATGCGCCAGCCGCCCAGCCGGAGCAACGCGCTTGGCCTGGTCAAGTTCATGTTTCCGAACAAATACAACATCTACCTGCATGACACGCCACAAAAGAGCCTGTTCAAACGCGAAGTCCGCGCCTTTTCGCATGGCTGTATTCGTTTGGCGCAACCTTTTGAATTTGCCTATGCGCTGCTGGCCAAACAAACCGAAGACCCAATCGACTTTTTCCACCGCATTTTGAAATCCGGTAAGGAAACCAAGGTGGAGCTGGATCAGCAGGTGCCTGTTCACATTATCTACCGAACCGCATATGTGTCCAACAAAGGCCGGGCCGAGTTCCGCCGGGATGTTTATGGGCGTGATGCCAAGGTCTGGTCTGCACTGGAGCGGGCTGGGGTGTCACTGTCAGACGTTCAGGGGTAAATCTGGGGCCCGATCAGGAGCTTGAGCCGGAAAGGGCCCCTAGATATGTACACAGTTCGCGAGATCGCAGAGGCCATTGGTGTAGAGGCACAGGGTGACCTGGATCTGGTTATTGCCCGCGCGGCAGAGCCCCAGGATGCCGGCCCGCAAGATCTTGCCATGGCCACTTCTGCCAAATATGCCGAAGGCTTGGCGCGCGGCGCAGCTCAGGTGGCTTTGCTGTGGGATGGGGCCGACTGGCAGGCCCTGGGGCTGAAGGCAGCGCTGTTCGCCACCCGTCCACGCATGGCTTTGGGTGGGGTTTCAGTGTTGATGGATAGGGGGCAGGGATTTGCCTCCGGCATTCATCCCACGGCGGTGATCGACCCCAGCGCTACCCTGGGCGCAGATGTTTCCGTTGGCCCGCTGAGCATTATCGCCGCGGGCGCCAAAATCGGCGCTGGCTCAATCATCGGGCCGCATTGCTATATTGGTGCCGAGGTCGAAATCGGCGCTCAAGCACAGCTGCGCGAGATGGTCTCGATTGGGGCGCGCGCCCGCATTGGGGATCGCTTTCGCGCCCAACCCGGTGCTCGTATTGGCAGTGACGGATTTTCCTATGTCACCCCAGAGGTTTCGGGGGTGGAAAACGTCCGCAAAACTGTTGGCGATCAGGGCGGTGCGCAATCCCAAAGCTGGCTGCGCATACACTCCCTGGGGGCGGTGACGATCGGCGACGATGTGGAGCTTGGTGCCAATTGTACCATCGACAATGGCACCATTCGCGACACTCAGATTGGCTCTGGCAGCAAGTTGGATAACCAGGTGCATGTGGGGCACAACACCCGGATTGGCCGGGATTGCCTGATCTGTGGCCAATGTGGCCTGTCCGGCTCGGTTGAGGTGGGCAATAATGTTGTCATGGGCGGGCAATGTGGCGCTGCGGACAATATCTTTATTGGCGATGGGGTGATTGCCGGGGGGGCTACCAAAATCATCTCCAATGTGCCTGCAGGGCGGGTCGTCATGGGCTACCCGGCGGTCAAAATGGAAACCCATACGGAAATCTACAAGGCACAGCGGCGTTTGCCACGGCTGATGCGGGATATCGAAAACCTGAAAAAGGCTGTTTTCAAATAGGATTGAAGCAGCTACATCTGCCTCGACATCACAGATCAGGGGGCCGGAATGAGCACTCAGGACAAGGTCATCGCAATTGTCGCCGAACAGGCGCTGCTTGAACCATCGGATGTAACCCTTACCAGCACGTTGGAGGATCTTGGGATCGACAGCATGGGGCTGGTGGAGTGCATTTTTGCCATTGAAGAGGAATTTGATATCTCAATCCCCTTCAACTCCAATACACCTGAAGACAGCGATTTTGATATCTCAAATGTCGCGGCCATCATCGCTGGGATTGACAAGTTAGTGTCACAACCCTCGTGATATCAGCGCTTGAATCCTAGGGGAATACGACATGAAGCGCGTTGTCATTACCGGAGCAGGGACCATCAATGCCTTGGGGCATTCGGTTGCCTCCACCTTTGAAGCCATGCGCGAGGGTCGTTGCGGTATTGGCAAGCTTGAGTTTCGCGACGTGGAGCGGCTCTCGATTCGGATCGGCGGCCAGGTGCGCGGGTTTGAGGCCGAGGGGCGGTTCAACCGGCAACAAATGAGCCTCTATGACCGGTTCACCCAGTTTACGCTGATCGCTGCCAAGGAAGCCATTTTGCAATCCGGGCTCGAATTCCACGGTGAACTGTCTGCCAAATCCGGCGTGGTTCTCGGCACCGCCGGCGGCGGGGTCTCCACCTGGGATGACAATTACCGTTCGGTCTATGAGGATGGCAAAAACCGGGTGCATCCCTTTGTGGTGCCCAAGCTGATGAATAACGCAGCGGCCAGCCATGTCTCGATGGAATTCAATCTCAAAGGCCCCAGCTTTACCGTCTCGACCGCCTGCGCCTCCTCCAACCACGCCATGGCCCAGGCCTATCAGATGGTGCGCAGCGGCATGAGCCCGGCGATGATCACCGGTGGGTCGGAATCCATGCTGTGCTTTGGCGGTGTCAAAGCCTGGGAAGGGCTGCGGGTGATGTCGAAAAAGGCCTGCCGTCCCTTTAGTGCCAATCGCAACGGCATGGTTCAGGGCGAAGGTGCCGGGATTTTTGTCTTTGAAGAATATGAACACGCGCAGGCACGCGGGGCGGAAATCCTGTGCGAGGTTCTGGGCTTTGCCATGTCTTCGGATGCTTCAGATATCGTCATGCCCAGCAAACAGGGGGCGGCGCGGGCCATCGCTGGCGCGCTTCAGGATGCCGGCGTGGACCGCGAGCGCGTGGGCTATATCAACGCCCATGGTACCGGAACGGTTGCCAATGACAAAACCGAATGCGCTGCGGTGGCGGATGTCTTTGGGCCCCATGCGGATCGGCTGATGATGTCTTCAACCAAATCCATGCATGGGCATCTGATCGGCGGCACCGGCGCTGTTGAGCTGTTGGCCTGTATCATGGCGCTGAAGGACGGGGTGATTGCACCGACAATTGGTTATGAAGAACCAGACCCGGAATGTGCCCTGGATGTGGTGCCAAACCAGGCCCGCGAAGCGCGGATTGATGTGGCGCTCTCCAATGCTTTTGCCTTTGGCGGCCTGAATGCTGTCCTGGCCCTGGGGCGTGTTTAACACGCCAGGTCCAAAAGGCGCAGATCGGTCGAGAAAAAAACCACCGCAGGCGAATGACCTGCGGTGGTTTTTGTTTGTTCAGAGGAGGGAATAGGCGCGGGGCGGAAACCGCCATACGCGCCTAAGAGCGCAGCTTACTGCTGCACCACGTCCACAACATTGTAGCCAGCGGTAAAGCCTTTGAGCGACATTTTCATCTCAACCAGCTGATCTGGTGCAGGAGCGGGGCGCAGTGACATGGTGGCTTCGCCGCCTGCTTTGAAGGTGTCGATATCCGATTGGGTCAACCCAATTTGGGCGACGCAGCCAAGCGGGTTACAGAAAGAGTAGTTATAGCGCTTGCCAGGGGCGCCATCGACCGAAATGGTCAGCCCGGCGGGCAGCATGGTTTCCAGCGGAACAATGATTGTGGCACCGGCAACGGCCTGGCCACCGGGTTGATCAATCCGGAACAGCGAGACTTCGGCCATGGGATTGCCGTTTGGATCCGTCAGAATTTGCAGCAAAGAACAGGGATCTGTTTCAGCTTCGGTCTTAATGCAGGCCAGATCCCAATCGCCATGGGTTTCTTTGGCGTAGCGATCTCCAAGCTTTGGAGTGCCATCATCGACAGGCTGACCAAGATCAAGCACCTGGTCTGCTGTTGCTTCGTTGGCCTGCGCAACCGGTTCGGATGTGTCCGTGGTGGCTGTTTCACTGTCCTGGGCGGACACGGCGCTCGTTACCGCCAGCAGGGCGGCAAGGGTCATCGGCGTAAGGGACTTGATCATGAATGCCTCATTATTCTCAGGTCGTTTGCAGAGCCTTTACCATGTTGCAACTGGGGTGTCAGGTCTCAATCCCGCCACGGGCAAGAAATCGGCAAGGATTTGTAAAACAGTTTAATAACAAGTGAAGCGTTTGCTACAAAAGCAAAAAAGGAAGCTCTCCGGCTTCCCTTTTTGTTTAGTTCTCCCCGTCGGACTGGCCGACTTAGTTATTGAGTAGGACGTTACGAAAGGCCTGTGCTCGGGTCAACATGGAATAGCAAAAAAATGTGACACCTAGCTGCTTTACCCGGTATTTCTGCCAAAAGCCGCCAAACCTGGAGGTTTTCCCCGCTCTGGCCGCTCAAATAGAGGGCAAAACCGGTGAGAAATTGATCAGCAACAACAAGCCAGCCCCTCAGCCTTCAAAGGCGACAACAAAAAAAGGCCGTGCCCAGGGCACGGCCAGTCTGACAGGGAGGAAATGCCCGTCGCGGTCTCGATTAGAGAGGACGAGCATGACATTCATCGCATATAAAAGTTAATAATCGGTTTTCAAGGGGCCTTGCTTGAAGTCCACATGCCCGGGGTGATTCCCGGCTGTACCTTCATGGGGCCGGTTGGAGGCGTCTATTGGCGGGCAAAGGAAGACTATGACGGACAAGATTTTTATTGGTGGCGGTGGCGAAGGCTACGCTGAGCCGCAAGAGATGCGTTTCAAATATGCCAACCGCCACGGGTTGATCGCCGGGGCCACGGGCACCGGTAAGACGGTAACCCTGCAAATCCTGGCTGAAAGCTTCTCCCAGGCCGGCGTTCCGGTAATCCTGGCGGATGTAAAGGGCGATCTCTCCGGGTTGGCCAAGGCGGGAACAGCAAGCCATAAGCTCCATGCGGCCTTTGTGGGCCGCGCTGAAAAAATCGGTTTTTCCTCCTATACATACCACGACTGTCCGGTCACCTTCTGGGATCTGTTTGGCGAGCAGGGCCATCCCGTGCGTACCACGGTGGCGGAGATGGGACCTTTGCTGTTGGCGCAACTGCTGGAGCTGAGCGAAGCCCAGGAAGGGGTCTTGAATATCGCCTTTCGGCTAGCGGACGAACAGGCCCTGCCGCTGCTGGATCTGAAGGACCTACAGGCGCTGTTGGTTTGGATTGGTGAAAACCGGGGCGAGCTATCACTGCGCTATGGCAATGTTTCTCCGGCCTCGGTGGGGGCCATCCAGCGGCGTCTGTTGGTGCTGGAAAACCAGGGCGGCGCGGATCTGTTTGGTGAGCCTGCGCTGGCGCTGAGCGATCTGATGCGACAAGACAGCGCCGGGCGCGGCATGGTCAATATCCTTGCCTCTGACAAACTGATGTCCGCGCCCAAGCTTTATGCCACCTTCCTGCTGTGGCTGCTGAGCGAGCTGTTTGAAGAACTGCCCGAGGTGGGCGATCCTGACAAGCCCCGGCTGGTGTTCTTCTTTGATGAGGCGCATCTGTTGTTTGACGACGCGCCCAAGGCCTTGGTCGACAAGGTGGAACAGGTGGCGCGGCTGATCCGCTCCAAGGGGGTTGGCATCTATTTCATCACCCAGAGCCCGGGCGACGTTCCAGAGGATATTCTGGGACAGCTTGGCAATCGCATCCAGCACGCGCTGCGCGCCTTTACCGCGCGGGATCGCAAAAACCTGAAACTGGCCGCAGAGACCTATCGGGAGAACCCGCGGTTCTCGACTGAGGATGCCATTCGTGAGGTCGGCGTCGGGGAAGCGGTGACCTCGATGCTGCAAAAGAAGGGCGTGCCCGGCATTGTTGAGCGCACCCTGATCCGGCCGCCCAGCAGCCAGTTGGGGCCGCTGACAAAAGCGGAGCGCGCAGAGGTGCTCAAGCAATCGGATATGGCGGGGAAATACGACAAACCCCTGGATCGCCATTCTGCCTATGAAATTCTGCTGGCACGCACGGCCAAGGCAGCACAAGAGGCTGAGGTCGCTGAGGTTCAGGCCGAAGCGGCGCCAGAGCCGATGGCCCGGGAATTCAATGCAGCACGGCGGTTTTCTGGCGCCCGTGTTACGCGCTCGTCCGCGCGCAGGCATAGATCAAAAGATACCTTTGCCTCTGCCATGTCAGAAGCGGTGATCAAGGAATTGAAAGGCACCACAGGCCGCCGTCTGGTGCGCGGCATACTGGGTGGTTTGTTCAAAGGACGATAAGTGCATAGTGGGCCGGCAACTGCCAGCCCCCTATGGGTCCGCCTTTGGCGGGAGTATTTAGCGCCACATGAAATATGGGCCAAGAGCAAGGGCCGCCCCTGGTGTTTGGGCGGCCCTTTGTTGTTGTGCTACTTCTCCGGGATCAAGCCGCGCGGGCTGAAGCGGAGCACCAAAAGCAGGATCAATCCCATGGTGAACAACCGCATATGGGCGGCGTTTTCCAGCAGGTGTTCCCGCAGCATGTTGGTCTCATCCATGCCTGAGGTCAGCAGGGTGATCAGCTCCAGGCTCATCGGTTCCACCTTGATCCAGAGGAACCAGATCAGGAAGCCGCCCAGCACCGAGCCAAAGTTGTTGCCGGAGCCGCCAACGATGACCATCACCCAGATCAGGAAGGTAAAGCGCAAGGGATTATAGGTGCCCGGAGTCAACTGCCCGTCCAGGGTGGTCATCATCGCACCTGCAATACCGCAAATGGCCGAGCCAAGCACAAAGATCTGCAAGTGGCGTTTGGTGACGTTTTTGCCCATGGCCTGCGCCGCGACCTCATTGTCGCGAATGGCGCGCATCATCCGCCCCCAGGGGCTTTTGAGCGCCATCTGCGCCATCCACAGCAAGGCGATCAGCACCAGGGAAAACAGCGCCGCATAGCCCAGCTTGACGTAGAGCGTTGACCCCAAAACCGGATCCATTCCAAGACTGGCAAACCAGTCCACATAGGCGGGATCATTTTGCAGATCGACCTCGTAAGGCACGGGCCGGGGCAGGCCGACGACGTTTTTCACGCCGCGCGACAGCCAGTCTTCGTTTTTGAGGATGGCAATGATGATTTCGGCAATGCCAAGGGTGGCAATCGCCAGATAGTCCGACCGCAGCCCAAGAGCCGTTTTACCAATCAGCCAGGCCGCTCCGGCTGCCAGCAGCCCGCCCATGGGCCAGGACAAGAGCACCGGCCAGCCAAGCCCACCGATATTGCCCGCCAATGCCGGATTGATGTCTTCGATCGCTTCAATCGACGGGTCAAACAGGGCGCGATAGATGACAAACCCAACAATCAGGATGGCCACAATCAGCGCCGTACGCAGGCCACCTTTGGGCAGCAAACGGGTTGCGGCAACTGCCGAGATCACCGTCAGCGCCCCCATCACCAGTGCCATGACAACGCCCGGGCCTCCGGCGCTCCAGGCACCTGGGGATGGCGGCGTTGAGGTCAGCACCACAGCGAGACCGCCCAGAGCAGTGAACCCCATGATGCCCACATTGAACAAGCCGGCAAAGCCCCACTGCAGGTTTACCCCCAGCGCCATGATGGCCGAAATCAGCCCCATGTTGAGGATCACCAGAGAGGAGTTCCAGGAGCCTGAGAAAAAGCTCCAGTTCGTGAGGCCTTCCAGCAGGATCAGCACGGCCACGACCGCAAACAAAAGACTGTGTTTCAGAGTATCAGTCATACCGATTTCCCCTTGAAGAGCCCTGTTGGCTTGAACAGAAGGACGATGATCAGGATCGCAAAGGAGACCGCAAACTTATAGTCGGTACTCAGAAGTTGTACCAAACCATCGGGTTCCAGGTGTTCCGGCATCAGATAGCCCAACACCTTTTTCCAGGCGTAGGTAATAGTGACCTCGGAAAAGGCGATGATGAACCCACCCGCAATCGCACCCTGGGGGCTGCCCAGACCACCAACAATGGCCGAGGCAAAGATCGGCAGCAGCAGCTGGAAATAGGTGAAGGGCTTAAAGCTCTTGTCGAGGCCATAGAGCACACCGGCGATGGTCGCCAGGGAGGCCACGATCAGCCAAGTATACATCACCACCCGGTCCGGATCGATGCCGGACAACAGCGCCAGATCTTCATTGTCGGAATAGGCGCGCATGGATTTACCGGTGCGGGTCTTGTTGAGGAACCAAAACAGCAGCGCCACAACCACAATGGCGGCCACCACAGTGATGCCCTGAGAAGTCTTGATCGCCAACCCTTCACGCAGGCCCGTCATTTCCTTAAAGGCGCGCGCCTTGATGATAAAGCGCTCGCCATCGGCAAAACGCTGATCGCCGGGCCCAATGACAAAACGGACAAGGCCGTTCATCATGAACATCACCCCCAGCGAGACCATGACAAAAACCACAGGCTTGGCCTTTTGGGCGCGGTAGAACCGATAGACGGTGCGATCCGTGAGCAGTACCAACACCATGGTTGCAAAAATGCCAAAGGGCAGGGCGAGCAGCGCCGTGGGCAGTGGGCCAAAGCTCACCCCCCAGGATTGCAGCAACCAGGTCACCAGAATGGTCATCATAGTGCCAAAGGCCATGGTGTCCCCATGGGCAAAGTTGGAAAACCGCAGGATGCTGTAGATCAGCGTGACCCCCAACGCCCCAAGCGCCAGCTGGCTGCCATAGGCGATGGCGGGTACGCCAACGAAGTTCGTGAATGCCACAAGGGCGTTGAGAAGATCCATGTTGTATCTCTCTAGTCTGAATTCTGTGAATTGCTGCTTGGCGGTGGCAGCAAACTCTCACCGTCGATGGGAGCACGTTGTTTTGGGGAACCGGAGCCTTCATTTGAGTTC
The DNA here is from genome assembly GCA_025163595.1 of Phaeobacter sp. G2. NCBI lineage: Bacteria > Pseudomonadati > Pseudomonadota > Alphaproteobacteria > Rhodobacterales > Roseobacteraceae > Phaeobacter > Phaeobacter sp. G2. Next base: position 2,588,872 of record CP104100.1, on the reverse strand, counting down.
GTCAGGTTTTCATTCCTTGTGAGACCAACACCACATTTCCCTGCAGCGAATTCTGCTTCACTCTCTCCAACTGGCAATAACTGAAAATTCTCATGGGTTTCATCTATCCAGAGCGCCATAGATTCACCGTTGACTTCGCCTTTGAACCATCGAGAAGAGCTATCTACTGGTGAGAGAATAACGGCTGTTCGTTCTCGGTTTGGTACCTTTGTAATAAGCACAAGGTTTTCAGATTCTGAGGTCTCCAGCTCGATTAGTTCAAACTCGACCTTAAACGGTGAGCACTCAAGTGAGATCGAGCATGTTTTCTGGACTTGGCACTCTAGGGCTGTCGCCGTTTGAGCTGAGAACAGAAAGGACGCCAAAGCAAGTGTCAGATTTCGTTTCCAGTAATAGGTCGGTTCCATCTTCACCCCCCCAGAAACGATTTGCGTACTTCGGGATCGGCCAGCAGCTCTTGGCCGGTGCCGGTATAGGCATTGCGCCCCTGCACCAAAACATAGCCTTTGTCCGCAATCTCAAGCGCTTGCTTGGCGTTCTGCTCTACCATCAGGATCGGCAGCCCCGTGCGGGCCACCTCAATGATACGGTCAAACAGCTCATCCATGACGATGGGCGACACCCCGGCGGTGGGCTCATCCAGCATCAAAACCTTGGGCTGGGTCATCAGCGCGCGCCCCACGGCCACCTGCTGACGTTGCCCACCAGACAGCTCACCGGCTGGCTGGTTGCGCTTGTCGCGCAGGATCGGGAACAGATCATAGACCTGCTCCATGGTGCCAGTGATGTCATCGGTGCGAATAAACGCCCCCATCTCCAGGTTCTCTTCCACCGTCATCGAGGTAAAGATATTGCTGGTCTGCGGCACAAACCCCATGCCCTTGATCACCCGGTCCTGTGGGCTCAGACTGGTGATATCCTCACCACCCAACCGCACCGCGCCCGCGCGCACATTCAGCATGCCAAAAACCGCCTTCATCGCGGTCGATTTGCCCGCCCCATTGGGGCCAACAATCACGGCAATTTCACCGGGGTTCACAGCAATGGTGCAGTCATGCAGGATATCCGGCCCCTTGCCGTATCCCCCAGTCATGCTGTCACCAATCAAAAAGGGTTCAGACATGGGCGGCGCCCCTATTCATCTTGCCAAAAATACCTCGGGGGAGCCGCGAAGCGGCGGGGGCAGAGCCCCGGTTTTCTTTGCAATTCCCCATCAGGCCTTCTCCAACTTGTCTTTGTTCTTCAGCCCGGTACCCAGATAGGCCTCGATCACCTGCTCATTGGCTTTGATCTCGGCCAAAGTGCCCTCGGCCAGCTTCTTGCCCTCGGCCATGCAGATCACCGGGTCACACAGGCGGTCGATAAACTCCATGTCGTGCTCGATCACCACAAAGGTATAGCCACGCTCTTCATTGAGACGCTTGATGGCATCCGCAATTGTATAGAGCAGGGTGCGGTTCACCCCGGCGCCTACCTCGTCGAGGAAAACGATCTTGGCATCCACCATCATGGTGCGGCCCAGTTCCAACAGCTTCTTCTGGCCGCCCGAAACCTCGCCGGCGCGCAGATCTGCGATATGGCTGATGGTGAGAAACTCAAGCACTTCATCCGCCTTGGCCCGCAGAGCGCGCTCTTCATCGGCTATGCGCTTGCGGCCAAACCAGGTGTTCCACAGGCTTTCACCCGATTGCGCGCCGGGCACCATCATCAGGTTCTCGCGGCAGGTCATCGAAGAAAACTCATGTGCAATCTGAAAGGTGCGCAACAGCCCCTTGTGAAACAGCTCGTGCGGCGGCAGGCCAGTAATATCTTCCCCATCCATGGTCACGCGACCAGATGTGGGCTCAAGAACGCCAGCTATTACGTTGAAAAGAGTGGTCTTTCCCGCGCCATTTGGCCCGATCAAACCGGTTATGGAGCCCTTGGCGATTTCAAGCGAGGCGCCGTCAACCGCGTGGAACCCGCCGAAGTGCTTGTGCAAGTCCTCGACGACGATCATATCATTCTATCCCCTGCCGCTATTTTTTTCGGCTTACTAAATTTGGAACAGCCCGGGAAATTCCCGGGCTGCTCTTTGACTTTATGATCCTACAAAAGAGATCAGCGGAACTTTACAGTGGTGTTCACACCGTCTTTGACCAGGATCTCACGGTAGGAGCCTGCGCTCTCACCGGGGCCAATCAGCTCAACGCCGGTGGCGCCCTGGAAATCAACGTCTTTGCCAGCGGCAATCAGTTCCAGTGCCTTGCCCAGCTCGCCGGGGTTGATCACTTCACCGGGTGCATTGGCAACATCCATGATCTTGGCGCCGTACTCAGCAGGATCGGTCGAATTGGCCGCCTGCATTGCCAGCAGGATCAAAGCCGCCGCATCATAGGACTCGGAGGCATAGGCAGAGGTGCCGTCAAAGCCCAGGGCCTTTGCTTGCTCGGCAAAGATCTCCGCACCTTGGCTGTCGGAGCCTGCGATCTGGCCGTAAGAACCGTCCAGGTCGGAGCCAACGTTTTTCGGCAGGCTGTCACCGATCATGCCGCCAGGCAGACCAAAGGTGTCAAAGGCGCCGGAGTCGAGCGAGGACTGAATGATGCCCAGACCGCCCTGGTCAAGGTAACCGGCAACAACCAGAATGTCGCCACCAGCAGAGGCCAGCGAAGCCACTTCAGCAGAATAGTCACCCTTGCCGTCTTCATGGGCGGCGACGATTGTCACTTCACCGCCAACAGCCTCAAAGGAGGTCTTGATCGCATCGGCTAGGCCTTTGCCATAGTCGTTGTTGGTGTAGGTCAGAGCAATGGATTCAACGCCTTTTTCCTGCAGCATCTCAGCCATTACCTGACCTTCACGGGCGTCAGAGGGCGAGGTGCGGAAAAACAGGCCATTGTCTTCCATTGAGGAGAGGCCAGGGGAGGTCGCCGAAGGGGACACCATGACCATACCGTTTGGAATGGCAACGTTTTGCAGGATCGCGCCGGTCACACCGGAGCAGTCACCGCCAACAATACCATTGACGCCTTCTGCGATCAGTTTTTCACCGTTGGCTACGGCCAGGCCGTTATCGATGCAGCCTGTATCTGCCCGCACAGAGGTTACGGTTGCGCCGTCAAGCAGCAGGCCGGATTTGGTGACCTCATCCATCGCCATTTCCGAGCCAGCTGCCATGGCAGCGGTCAGCGATTCAATGGGGCCGGTGAAACCGATCAGAACGCCAAGCTTTACTTCTTTGGCGTGGCTGCCTGCAAAGGCGGTGCCTGCAGTCAGCGCGAGGGCCGCTGTGGCCATCATCAATTTTTTCATCATATTTCTCCCAGTTTATTGGAACAAGTCTGTTCATAAGGAACCCTAGGCAAGGCGATTTGAAAAGAAAAGTCCCCTTGGCTCGCGACACCCTCCCGATGTCCACTTGCTCTGTTTTTATCCAGCAGCGTTTTGCTGGCCTGATGAGGCGGATGCTCTACAGGTTTTTGCGCCAGAGGGAAAGAAAACAATGGCCATTTCGTCGCATCCCTTTGGGGTTGGTTTTGTCTCGCGGGCTTTCGTTGGACGGCGGAAATGTCCGTTTGGAGGCCGGTCAAAGCCGGTGGGCTTCCGCAAGTGCTTGAAGCTTAAAATAAATATGTTGATGAAATCGACCAGCCAAAGCCTGTGTCTTTTGCTGTGTCCAAAAAAGCCGGGCACAGCGCAGGATCTGTGAGAATGATCAAAAAAATGTGACAGGCCGAGCCCTCTGGGACGGCCCCCAAGTGGCAAAAGTGTCTGTTCTCGCCAGAGAATCAGTCGCTTTTGCTCAAGGTAGAATCACTGCCCGCCAGATTTGCTGCCGCGCTCACGGTAGGGGGTGGTGTCATAATGCGCCCGGTAGCATTTGGAAAAATGCGACGGCGAGGCAAACCCACAGGCCAGCGCCACATTGATCACGCTCATATCGGTCTGCATCAACAGGTTGCGGGCTTTTTGCAACCTCAGCTCCATATAATAGCGTTTGGGGCTGCGGTTCAGATAACGGCGGAACAGACGTTCAAGCTGCCGGGTCGACATCCCAACATTCTGCGCCAAGACGGAGGGGCTGATGGGTTCCTCGATATTGGTTTCCATCATTTGGATCACCATCGACAGCTTCGGGTGACGCACGCCGATCCGAGTCGGGACCGACAGGCGCTGGGTGTCCTGATCGGTGCGGATAGAAGAATAGATCAACTGGTCCGCCACGGAATTTGCCAGGTCCTCGCCGTGGTCATTGGCAATGAGTTTCAACAACAAATCAATCGACGACGTCCCACCCGCCGTAGACAAGCGATTGTTATCAATTACGAAAACGGACTTTGTGAGGGTGACTTCCTCGAACTCTTCGGCAAAGCTGTCAATGTTTTCCCAATGGATGGTTGCCTTTTTTCCGTCCAGCAACCCAGCCTTCGCCAGAACATAGGATGCGGTGCACAGGCCACCAATCATCACGCCCTTGCGGGCCTCACGGCGCAGCCAGGCCAGCAGTTTTTTACTGGTTGCGGCCTGAACGTTAACTCCTGCACAGACGAGAATACTGTCATCGCGTTGCAAATCACCAAAATCACCGTCCACAGCAAAGGTGGTGCCGGCAGAGCAGGTGACTTGTTCGCCACCCTCGCCAAGCAAGGTCCAGCTATAGACCTCGCGACCGGCCATACGGTTGGCGATACGCAGGCATTCAACCGCTGAGGCAAAAGAGAGCATCGAGAATCTCTCTAGCAAAACAAATACATATCGTCTTGTGGATGAAACCTCTTTTGATGTTTCGACCGGTTTTCTTTGGGTTTGCATGGGGCACATCCTTGGCAATTTTTGAATGCACCGGGAGAGACCAATAGTAAGTCAGCCCCGCGTGAGACCAGAAAACCGTGACCATAGGTTCGAAGCCGGGTCAAGAGGGGCAAATCTAAACTGGTCAGCACGAGTGCGTTTTTGTATAGGTGGCTTCCGTTCTATTATTAAGACCTCTTAAGCGGAGAAAAGCTATGAGTGAGTGGCAAAAAGCATCCTGGCGCAACAAACCCCGCGTGCAGATGCCCGATTACACCGACGCCCCGGCGCTCGGCGCCGTAGAAGCGCAGCTTTCAAGCTATCCTCCACTGGTCTTTGCCGGCGAAGCACGGCGCTTGAAACAACATCTTGCAGCGGCGGGCCGCGGCGAGGCATTTTTGCTGCAGGGCGGTGACTGCGCCGAAAGCTTTGAGCAGTTCAGCGCGGATGCCATTCGCGACACCTTCAAGGTGATGCTGCAGATGGCCATGGTGTTGACCTATGGCGCCAAGGTTCCTGTGGTGAAAGTGGGCCGTATGGCCGGCCAATTCGCCAAACCGCGCAGCGCGCCTACTGAAACCCTGGATGGGGTGGAGCTGCCCAGCTATCGCGGCGACATCATCAACGATCTTGGCTTCACCGAAGCCGCGCGTCTTCCCGATCCCAAGCGGATGTTGCAGGCCTACACCCAGGCGGCGGCAACCCTCAACCTGCTGCGGGCCTTTTCCACCGGCGGCTATGCGGATGTGAACCAGGTGCATTCCTGGACCCTGGGCTTTACCGAGGGTGAAAAAGCCCAAAGCTACCGCGAAATGGCCAACCGCATCACCGACACGCTGGATTTCATGAAGGCAGCCGGGGTGAACAATGATGCGGCGCATGCGTTGCAGACGGTAGAATTCTACACCAGCCACGAAGGCCTGTTGCTGGAATATGAAGAGGCGCTGACCCGTCTTGATACGACCTCTGGCAATTGGCTGGCAGGCTCCGGTCATATGCTGTGGATCGGGGATCGCACCCGCCAGCCCGACGGCGCCCATGTGGAATTCTGTCGTGGTGTGCTGAATCCCATCGGCATGAAATGTGGCCCGACAACATCGGCTGATGACCTGAAGGTGCTGATGCAGCGCCTGAACCCATCAAATGAGGAGGGGCGGCTGACGCTGATCGCGCGCTTTGGTGCCGGCAAGGTGGCAGAACATCTGCCGCGACTGGTCAAGGCGGTCGAGGAAGAGGGCGCCAATGTCACCTGGGTTTGCGATCCAATGCATGGCAATACCGTGAAATCCTCTACCGGCTACAAAACCCGCCCCTTTGAGAGCGTGTTGCGCGAAGTGCAGGACTTCTTTGCGGTCCATTCCGCCGAAGGCACCATTCCGGGCGGGGTACATTTTGAGATGACCGGTCAGGATGTAACCGAGTGCACCGGCGGTGTTCGCGCGGTAACGGATGAAAACCTGAGCGATCGCTATCACACCGCCTGTGATCCGCGTCTTAACGCCAGCCAATCCCTGGAACTGGCCTTTCTGGTTGCAGAAGAATTGTCAAACCTGCGCAATAAGCGTCGCGCACGCAGCGCTGAAGCCAGCTGAGCCACGCTCTGTGGGTTGTAGAAAATCAAGACCGCTCCAGGAAACTGGGGCGGTTTTTGTTTAACCACAATGTGTTGCGATGCGATGTTGAGGGGTGTTCAAAAGGGAAACGCCCCGGGAATTCTTCCGCGGGGCGATCATTGCTAGACTATGACCAAATAGACTAGAAATAGGCTAAAATTTTAGGAAACGGGCGTTTCATCACGGCTGGAGACCAGCCGCAAATGTGCCACTTTTGATTTGCTTTTGTCATCTGTCCGCGCAGTGTCACGCGCCGGTTTTTTCAACCTGAGATCGGCAAGATCACGCGCTTCTTGCAGGATGGATGGCTCAGGAGCAAGGCGCGCTTGCAACTCTGCAAACTCAGGGTTTGGCTTGTTCACATCACCCGCGTCGCGCGACTTTGCCTTGAACTCGGTATCATCGGTGTTTTTGGCAATGGCCCGCATTTCGATCGAGGTGATTGCAAAGCGCTGCGATGTTTTGTTCGGGTTACCCTCAGAGACAAAAACACCCAGTGCACGGCTCACATCGCCCAGGTCGCTGCGCAAGGGGAGCAGCAACATGCGGGCCTCACGGCGACCACGCAGGCGTGACCCTTCGGTCTGCATCTCAATCTCAACAATGGCAGGCGCTTCAAACATGTGCTCCAGCGCGGCGCTCATCTGTTTGCGGGCATCGGGGGTGAAAAAGGCGGTGATCGGCATGCCGCGCACCTCCATGCCTGCCATCTCATTGACCTTTTGGCCGGCCAGACGGAAGCGGGCGATGCCTGGGGCAACACGCTCCAGTATAAATGTCTGCGACAGAATGTTTTCCAACCCGCGTGGGTCGATCTGTGACCGGCTGGGAATGTCGTCGCCGCGACGCAGCGCGGTCCAATAGGCCTCGGCCTGACGCATGGGGGAAACCGGAACGGTGTTACGGAAATTCGTCATGGGAACCACCTTGTTGTGACCCTTGTCCTGGCTAGAGTTTTTGCTGCCGCCAAAAAACATGTGCTTTTCCTTACGTTGTCCGGTCCATTTGCCATCTTGTACGCAACACAATCTGCCGACTGCCTTATTCGTACCGTTTAGATGGTTACCTTGCAGTTAACATGCCATAATATTATTCAAATTTGGACTAAAACTTAAAGCAATGGTTAACGCCTTTGTATAACCACCTATCCTTTTGCGCGTGCCGGCACTGCTGAGGACACTGTTTTGGCCTGATTTTGCTGGCGATTGGCTGGATAAGGACAAGTTTATGAAAATTCGAAGCATGACCGGATTTGCCTCGGGACAGGGGCGTCTTGGGGTCCACAGTTGGAGCTGGGAAATGCGGTCGGTCAACGCCAAGGGGCTGGATCTGCGCCTGCGGGTGCCGGACTGGCTGGATGGGCTGGAAGTGCACCTGCGCAAGGTCATGGGCAACACACTGGCGCGGGGAAATGTCTCGCTCGGGCTGCGGATCAGCCGGGGCGAAGAGGCGGCTGGAACCCTCACTCTGAACAAACCTCTGCTCGCTTCGGTGCTCACCGCCCTGGCAGAGGCAGAGGCGCTGGCCCAGTCGGCCGGGGTGGATTTGTCGGTCACATCCGGTGCGGATTTGCTTTCTATTCGCGGGGTGCTGGAAACCACAGCAATCGAAGATGACCCGGCGCCCTTGGTTGCTGAGTTGAAAAAGGAATTCGAAAGCCTTGTGTCTGAATTCGTTCAAATGCGTGAAACCGAAGGGGCTGCACTGGAGCAGGTCTTGCGCAACCAACTGGCCGAGGTGAGCCGCCTGACCCAGTTGGCGGCAGACAGCGCCGAAGCGCGCAAACCCCTGGTGGCTGCGGCGCTTAAGGTCAATCTGGCCAAGGTGTTGGAAAACGCGGACGGGGCGGATGCCAACCGGGTTGCCCAGGAATTGGCGATGTTGGCGGTGAAATCAGATGTCACCGAAGAAATCGATCGGCTGGCAGCCCATGTGGCCGCCGCTGAGGATCTGCTGGCCACCGGCGGCGCGGTGGGTCGCAAGTTTGACTTCTTGATGCAGGAATTCAACCGCGAGGCCAATACACTGTGTTCAAAAGCGCTTAACAGTGACTTGACCTCCGTGGGTCTAGAGTTGAAAGCAGTGATCGACCAAATGCGCGAACAAGTGCAAAATATAGAATAACTCCAAAGGAGAAGACCTGATGGCAGATCGGCGCGGCCTTTTGATCATCCTGTCCTCGCCCTCCGGCGCGGGCAAATCCACTCTGGCAAAGCGGTTGCGCGCCTGGGACGACAGCATTTCGTTTTCGGTTTCGGCCACCACCCGCAACCCACGCCCCGGTGAGGTCCACGGCCAGGATTACCATTTTGTTTCCGTGGATGATTTCAAATCTGCCGTTACAGAAAATGACATGCTGGAACATGCGCATGTCTTTGGCAATTTTTATGGCTCCCCCAAGGGGCCGGTGCGCGCCGCCATCGAGGACGGCCAGGATGTGCTGTTTGACATCGACTGGCAGGGGGCGCAGCAGATCCGCAACTCTGAGCTGGGCCAGCACACATTGTCGATCTTTTTGTTGCCCCCGTCGATCACCGAGCTGCGGCGCCGGTTGGAAAGCCGGGGACAGGACGATGCCGAGACCATCAAACGGCGGATGGAGAAGAGCTGGGACGAAATTAGCCACTGGGGCAGCTATGATCATGTGTTGATCAATGATGATCTGGATGCCACCGAAGAAGCGCTGAAAACCATCATCACCTCCACCCGTTTGCGCCGTATTCAGCAGCCGCAGCTGGTGGATCATGTGCGCCTGTTGCAAAGCGAATTTGAGGACATGACATGACATTATACGCTCTTGGTGAACACCAACCCCAACTGCATGCCGATACCTGGGTTGCACCGGATGCCAATCTGGTGGGCAAAGTGGTACTGGAGGCCGGGGCCTCGGTTTGGTTTGGCTGCACCCTTCGCGCTGATCACGAAGAGATCCGCATCTGCGAGGGCGCAAATGTGCAGGAAAACGTGGTCATGCACATCGATGCGGGCTTTCCGCTGACCGTGGGCAAGAATTGCACCATTGGCCACAAGGTCATGCTGCATGGCTGTACCATCGGCGAAAACAGCTTGATCGGCATGGGGGCGACTGTTCTGAACGGCGCCAAGATTGGCAAGAACTGCCTGATCGGGGCAGGGGCGCTGATCACCGAAAACAAGGTTATACCGGATAATTCTCTGGTCATGGGCGCGCCGGGCAAAGTGGTGCGCGAGGTCTCTGCGGAGCTGGCCCAGACCCTGACCCAGAGCGCCCTGCATTATCAGGATAACATGCGCCGCTTCCGGGATGAGATGCGTCCAGTCTGACCAAAGCCCCCGGTACCAATGCAAGCGATGCGTTGCCACATAGGCTTTACATTCGCCTGATATTGGAAGCGGATTGCAACAGGGGTTCGCCATGAAACAAGAGGTAATCGAGAGTTTTCTTGAGGCAATTCCAATGCCTTGCGTCTTGGTGGATCAAACTGAGCGTTTTATCGGATCCAACAAACCTGGGCTTACCCTGTTGGGGGAGCAGATCCTGGGGCGTCATTTTGCGACAATCCTGCGGCAACCCAATGTTACTGCGGCAATTGAAAAATGTCTGGAGGATCGCGGCAATCGCAGTGCGCGGCATCTGTCAAACGATGGGGCGCAGGATACCACCTACGAGGTTGACCTGCGCTATATTGTCGGCATTGGCGCTGTCGAAGGTGGCGCGGTGCTGATCACCTTTCAGGATGTGACAGAGCGCGAACAGGCCAACCAGATGCGGCGGGATTTTGTCGCCAATGTCAGCCACGAATTGCGCACGCCGTTGACCGCCCTGATGGGGTTTATTGAAACCCTGCGCGGGGCGGCACGTGATGACCCGGCGGCGCGGGATCGTTTTCTGACCATCATGGAAGGCGAGGCCAGCCGGATGAACCGTCTGGTGGGCGATTTGTTGTCCCTGAACCGGGTCGAGAGCAAAGAGCGCATTCGCCCCAAGGAACAGATGGACCTGGTGGCACATCTTTGCTCCACGCTCAAAACCATGCAGCCCCTTGCCGAAGCTGGCAATGTCAGCCTGAATTTTAGCCCTCCCGAAGTGCCGGTGATGATCATTGGCGATCCGGATCAATTGCTACAGGTCTTTATCAATCTGGTTGAGAACGCCATTAAATATGGCGGCGATCAGGTCGAAGTGACCCTGGAGCTGCTGGAACGGGATCCTTCGCTGCGCGCTCCGGCGGTGCGGGTGCAGGTCACTGACAATGGTGCGGGCATTGATCCGATTCACCTGCCACGGCTGACAGAGCGGTTTTACCGCGCTGACAATCATCGCTCGCGCGAAATGGGGGGCACCGGATTGGGGCTGGCCATCGTCAAACACATCGTCAACCGCCACCGTGGCAGGTTGCGGGTCGAAAGCGATCTTGGCGCGGGAACCTGTTTTTCTGTGACCTTGCCCCTGTCCTGATCCCCGTCCTGATCCGAAGGCCAAACCTCAGATCTGATCCCGGCCCTTATTGCGGACCTGAAATCGCTGCTCTTGGGGGTATCCTCTTTGGCTTTGTCCATCTTTTGCAACGCGCACAGTCCGGCGCGCGGCCTGAACGGGCGCGCCTTTATAGGTGCTGTCTTTGCGCAGCTGCCAGAAATGCTGGCCCAAAGATTAACGCAGGGGCGGGATTTGTGACAAAAATCGCCGCTGATCCGGTTTTGTCATACAGCTGTTACATGCGCGTCACAAAAGCCTCATGTGCAGCTTTTAGGACCGGCACATGATCATCGTGTGGATGGTCACACAATTTAATCTCTCATGGAGACTCTCATGTCCTTTGTGAAACTGACCGCTTCTGCCCTGACCATTGCTGCCGCCACTGCGACGGCTGCCACTGCGCGTGACCAGGTTCAGGTTGCTGGCTCCTCGACCGTTCTTCCCTATGCTTCCATCGTTGCCGAAGCCTTTGGCGAAAACTTCGACTTCCCAACCCCTGTTGTTGAATCCGGTGGCTCTTCTGCTGGTCTGAAACGGTTCTGTGAAGGTGTTGGCGAAAACACCATCGACGTCGCCAACGCGTCGCGCGCCATCAAGGAAAAAGAAATCAAAGCCTGCGCCGAGGCTGGTGTCACCGACATCATCGAAGTGCGCATCGGCTATGATGGCATCGTCTTTGCCTCCGACATCAACGGCAACGAATTTGGCTACACCCCAACCGACTGGTTCCTGGCGCTGTCTGACGAGATCCTGGTTGACGGTAAAATGGTTCCAAACCCAAACAAGACCTGGGCCGACGTGAACCCATCTTTCCCAGCTCAGGCCCTGCAGGCCTTTATTCCTGGCACCAAGCACGGCACCCGTGAAGTGTTCGAAGACAAAGTGATCCTGGCAGGCTGTGAAGCCACCGGCGCATTCGAGCACCTGCTGGCCCATGCCGAAGGCGACACCGCCAAGGCACAGAAAAAAGCCGCTGAAAAAGCCTGTATCTCGCTGCGCACCGATGGCGTTTCTGTCGACATCGACGGCGACTACACCGAGACCCTGGCCCGTATCGAAAGCAACAAGGACGGCATTGGCGTCTTTGGTCTAGCGTTCTATGAGAACAACACAGACAAGCTGCAGGTTGCGACCATGTCCGGTATCGTGCCTTCGACCGAAAGCATCGCCACCGGCGAATACCCTGTGTCGCGCCCCCTGTTCTTCTACGTGAAAAAAGCCCACATCGGCGTGATCCCAGGCCTGAAAGAATATGCTGAGTTCTTCATCTCCGATGAGGTTGCCGGCCCCGATGGCCCACTGTCCGAGTATGGCCTGGTTGCTGACCCAGAACTGAGCGACACGCAGGACGCGGTTGCCAACGAAGCCACCATGGGCGGCAACTCCTAATCGCCCCCAGCACATAGCTTTTGACTGGGGCGGGCTCTCCGCCCCAGTCTTAATTCCTGGACCAGATCCAGCTCCCATTTTCTGCCGCTGCCATACCGGAGCATAAGATGCCAACATTCTGGCTTGTCGTTGTCCTGCTGGCGCTTACTGCGCTTGGCTTTTGGTTCGGGCGCCGTCGCGCCTTGAACTCGGCGCAGGGAAACCCGCGCGAACTGCATTCACTGCCCGTCTATTACGGCGCCAATGTCGCCATGAGCGTTGCTATTCCAGCCCTGATCACCCTGATGATCTGGCTGTTGGCGCAGCCTCTCCTGATTGAAAATCGGGTGTCGGCAACGATCCCCGCAGAACTTATCCCTGAAAACACCAGCATTGGCCTGGTGATGAGCGACGTGCGCCGCCTGGCCGAAGGCCTGGACGAGGCTGTCCTGCAGGGGGTTATGACCAAAAGCCAGTCGATCACACTGAATACCGAAGCCAGTGATATTCGCGCGGTTCTCGGTACTGTTGGGGTTGCCCTGGGGTCTGAAGTGCGCCCCGAAGTGCTGGAGGCCGCGCAAAGCTACCGCAGGTTGTCCAGTGTGGGATCAACCGCCATGACCCTGGTCTGTCTGGTCCTGGCGCTGATTGGGTTTGGACTATCTACGCTGCGTACCACCAAAGAGTTTCGTGCCCGAAACGTTGTGGAACGCGGTGTTCTAGCGCTGCTCATTCTGGCCGCATCGCTGGCGATCCTCACCACGGTTGGCATCGTATTGTCGATGCTGTTTGAGACCATCAACTTTTTTGGCTTGCATGCCTGGAGCGACTTTTTCTTTGGCTCTACCTGGGCGCCGAACTTCCGCGGCGACAGTGAGTTGTCGATGTTGCCTTTGCTCTGGGGGACGCTCTACATCTCGGCGATTGCTTTGATGGTTGCGGTACCCATCGGACTGTTTGCCGCCATCTACCTGTCTGAATATGCCAGCTCCACGGTGCGTTCCTTTGCCAAACCGCTGCTTGAGATCCTCGCTGGGATCCCAACTATCGTCTATGGTCTTTTTGCGCTGCTGACGGTTGGTCCGCTGCTGCTCAAACTGTTCGGCCAGGGTGAAGACGGTGTGCTTGGGCTTAGCTGGATGACAGGCGCGACCTCGGTTCTGACCGCTGGGGTGGTGATGGGCATCATGCTGATCCCCTTTGTGTCCTCGCTGTCGGATGACATTATCAACGCCGTGCCGCAATCCCTGCGTGATGGCTCGCTTGGCCTTGGTGCCACCCCATCGGAAACCATCCGTCAGGTGGTTCTGCCGGCCGCGCTTCCGGGGATTGTTGGCGCCATTCTGCTGGCGGCCTCGCGCGCCATCGGCGAGACGATGATTGTGGTTATGGGGGCAGGGGCAATTGCCAAGTTCTCGGCCAACCCTTTCGAATCCATGACAACAATCACCACCCGCGTGGTCAGCCAGCTGACTGGCGATACCGATTTTGCCAGCCCCGAAACTCTGGTAGCCTTTGCCCTCGGGCTTTCTCTCTTTGTCCTTACCCTGGGCCTAAACGTCCTGGCGCTCTATATTGTGCGCAAATATCGGGAGCAGTACGACTAATGACCGATCTCAGCTCAACCCCGAACCAGTCCGCACCAGCGCAGAGCTCTTTGCTGACACTGTCCCAGCGGACCATCAAGCGCAACGCGTCGGAAACCCGGTTCAAAGCCTATGGTATTGCTGCCATCGCCGTCGGCCTGATTATGCTGCTGGTTCTGGTGACCACAATTGTCGGCCGCGGCACTGGTGCCTTTCAGCAGACCTTTATTACCGTGAATGTTGAATTGCTGGAAAGCAAACTGGACAAAAACGGCGAACGCAACATCGAAGACATCAAGCGCGTCACCACCTTTGGCTATGCGCCCTTGATCAAATCCGCGATGCAGACAGCGGTTTCAGACCTGGGCATTGAGACCAGCCTGAAATCCAAGGATATGGCGGGTCTTTTGTCGAAGAACGCTGTGGCGCAGCTGCGGGCCTTTGTACTGGCCAACCCTGATCAGATTGGCGAAACCGTTGAGTTTCGTTTTCTGGCCCAAAGCCGTGTTGACGGCTATCTAAAGGATCGGGTGTCCCGCGACAGCATTGCCAATGACAAGAATATCTCTCCGGCGCAGCTGGATCTGGTGGATGCGCTGATTGCGGCTGGGGTTATTGAAAAAACCTTTAACCTGGACTTCATCACCGGCTCTGACGCCTCGGACCAACGTCCAGAAGCTGCCGGCATGGGTGTTTCAATGCTGGGGTCGCTGTTCATGATGCTGGTGGTGCTGGCCCTGGCCCTGCCAATTGGTGTGGCCGCCTCAATCTATCTGGAAGAGTTTGCCCCCAAGAACTGGATCACCGATGTGATTGAAGTGAACATTGCCAACCTCGCGGCGGTGCCCTCGATTGTCTACGGTATTCTGGGGCTGGCGGTTTTCATCAACTATATGCATCTGCCGATGTCGGCGCCGCTGGTTGGTGGCCTGGTGCTGACGCTGATGACGCTGCCAACGATCATCATCTCCACCCGTGCCGCCCTAAAGGCGGTTCCGCCTTCGATCCGGGATGCGGCCCTGGGGGTTGGTGCTTCCAAGATGCAATCGGTTTTCCACCACGTGCTGCCCCTGGCCGCGCCTGGCATTCTGACCGGGACCATCATCGGTCTGGCCCAGGCCCTGGGGGAAACTGCACCGCTGCTGTTGATCGGCATGGTTGGCTTTATCGCTTCCAATGCGCCTGAAACCATCGGGGAAGGCCTGTTGTCCCCGAACTCTGCAATGCCTGCACAAATCTACGAATGGGCCAAACGCGCCGACCCGGCCTTTTATGAACGCGCCTGGGGCGGGATTATCATCCTACTCGTTTTTCTTGTAACCATGAACACGGTGGCGGTGATACTGCGTCGTCGCTTTGAGCGTCGCTGGTAGCCGGAGGTGAGGAAATGAACACTATGAATATGTTGGATAAAACCTTGGACACAATGACCACCAAGATCTCCGCACGGGACGTGAACGTCTACTATGGGGATACGCATGCCATCAAGAACGTGAATGTCGAAATCGACTCCAACACGGTCACAGCCTTTATCGGCCCCTCGGGCTGCGGAAAGTCTACTTTCTTGCGGTGCATCAACCGGATGAACGACACAATTGATGTCTGCCGGGTGGAGGGTGACATTCTGCTGGATGGGGAAGACATCTATGACAAACGGGTCGATCCGGTGCAGTTGCGCGCCAAGGTCGGCATGGTCTTCCAAAAGCCCAATCCGTTCCCAAAATCCATCTACGACAATGTCGCCTATGGTCCCCGAATTCATGGTCTGTCGAGAAACAAGGCGGAAATGGATGAGATTGTTGAGAAATCCCTGCGCCGGGCTGCGATTTGGGAAGAGGTAAAGGACAGGTTGGATGCCCCTGGCACCGGTCTCTCTGGCGGTCAGCAACAGCGTCTGTGCATTGCCCGTGCCATTGCCACCGAACCAGAAGTCCTGCTGATGGATGAACCCTGTTCGGCGCTGGATCCAATTGCCACCGCGCAGGTAGAAGAGCTGATCGACGAGTTGCGGTCAAATTTCTCGGTGGTAATCGTGACCCACTCGATGCAACAGGCGGCACGGGTCAGCCAGAAAACGGCCTTCTTCCATCTTGGCAATCTGGTTGAGTTTGGCGCTACAGGCCAGATTTTCACCAACCCCGAAGACCCCCGCACCGAGAGCTATATCACAGGCCGTATCGGTTAAGCCCACAAAGGAAAATACCATGGTAGAACAACATATTGCCTCCGCCTTTGATCGGGATCTCGAAGCGATTCAGGCTCAGATCATGAAGATGGGGGGACTGGTCGAAGCGGCCATCGTCGATTCTGCACGGGCGCTGGAGACCCGGGATGAAGAGCTGGCGCAACAGGTGCGTCTTGCGGATCAGGCCATTGATGGTCTGGAAGAGCTGATCAATGAAGAATCCGCCCGCGTGATTGCCATGCGGGCCCCGGCCGCGGTTGATTTGCGGGTGGTGTTGTCGGTGATGAAAATCGCCGGCAATCTGGAACGCATCGGTGATTACTCCAAAAACATCGCCAAACGCACTGGGGTGCTGATCCAGTGGCATGACAGCACCGACAGCTCCTCTGCCTTACGTAGAATGGCCCGCGAGGTCGAACTGATGCTCAAGGATGCGTTGGACGCCTATATCCAACGGGATGTCGAACTGGCGGCGGATGTGATCATCCGGGACCGTGAAGTCGATCAGATGTACAATGCGCTGTTCCGCGAGTTTCTGACGCATATGATGGAAGATCCGCGCAACATTACCGCCTGTATGCACCTGCATTTTATTGCTAAAAACATCGAACGCATGGGCGATCATGTGACCTCTATTTCAGAGGAACTGATCTATCTGGTGACTGGTAACCGCCCCGAGGATGAGCGGCCCAAAGCCGATACCACCTCCACCGCGATCGGGGAGCTTTGATCCATGACTGCCGATCAGCCTACTGTCCTGATCATCGAAGATGAATTGGCGCAGCGGGAAGTCCTTGCTTATAATCTGGAAGCCGATGGTTTTCGCGTCATCCGGGCAGAAAACGGCGAAGAAGGCCTGCTGCTTGTTGAAGAAGACATGCCCGATATTATCGTGCTGGATTGGATGATGCCAAATCTGAGCGGTATCGAGGTGTGTCGCCGCCTGAAAACGCGGCCTGAAACACGCGGCATTCCGATTATTATGTTGTCGGCCCGATCCGAGGAGGTCGATAAGGTGCGCGGGTTGGAAACCGGCGCGGATGACTATGTGGTCAAACCCTATTCGGTGATCGAGCTGATGGCGCGGGTGCGTACCCAGCTGCGCCGGGTGCGCCCGTCGACCGTCGGCGTGCGTTTGGAGTTTGATGACATCATACTGGATGCAGAAACCCATAAGGTCAGCCGCTCGGAAAACTCGCTTAAGCTGGGACCAACCGAGTTTCGCCTGCTGTCCACCTTTATGGAAAAACCAGGTCGTGTCTGGAGCCGGGAGCAATTGCTGGACCGGGTTTGGGGCCGTGACATCTATGTCGATACCCGGACCGTCGATGTGCATATTGGCCGTTTGCGCAAAGCCCTGACCCAGTTCGGCGGGGATGACCCGGTGCGAACCGTGCGCGGGGCAGGCTACGCCTTGGGCTAAGTCTTGCCAGAACCAGGACGGGACGTGAAGTCAAATGGGTGCCCTTGTTTGGGCGCCCATTTTGTTATCCGCTGCGGTGAACTGGCGGGCCTTATCGTGGCAGCGGATCTTCGGGCTGGGCCTGTCCCTCTAGCCAGTGACGAAAGGTCGTCAACGCCGGATCGCGGGATTTGTTTTTGGGCCAAACCAGATAATAGGCGCCGGAAGCCTCGGTTGTTTGCGGCTGTAGTGCCGTCAATCGCCCGGTGGCGATGTCTTGTTCCACCAGATAGTCCGGCATCAGGGCCACGCCCAGCCCATGCTGCGCAGCCTGCGTTATTGTTGAGAATTGATCATACATTGTGCCGCCCATCTCCTCTGGGCTAGCGTCAACCTGGTGGAGATTAAACCAATCCAGCCAGGCCTTTGGGCGGGTCTGAATATGCAGGAGCGGCATTTTGAGGATTTGCTGCGCGGGAACATAGTTTCCAACGGCCACCAGTTCCGGGCTGCAAACCGGCAGAAGATGCTCACTTTTCAACAGCAGACTATCAGTTCCGGGCCAGTCTGCGTTTCCAAAATGTATCGCTGCATCAATAGGTTCACTGCCAAAGCTGAAAGCCTGCAGCCGGGTTGTCATATTGATGGTGATATCGGGGTGGCGGCGGGCGAATTCCGGCAGGCGCGGCATTAACCACCGCATCCCAAAGGCCGGCAAAATGGCCAGATTTAGGGTTCCTGCCAGTGGCGCCGTCTGCACACGCAGGGTGGATTGAGTAATCTTGTCCAGCGCTTCGCGGATCTCGCCGGCATAGGTTTCCGCCTCCGGTGTCAGATGCAGTTTTTTGCGGTCGCGCTGGACCAAAGACACCCCAAGCTGCGCCTCAAGGGATTGTAATTGCCGACTAACTGCGCCCTGGGTCAGGCACAGCTCTTCGGCTGCCGCAGAAGCACTGCCAAGCCGGTCGAGGGCTTCAAGAGCCCGCAGGGCAGAGATTGAGGGGAGGAATCGCCGGGGATGTTGCATGTATGAGTTTTACTCATGTTTGAGTGCCAAAGTCTCGCTGTTTTTTTGTCAGGGCAGCTGTTAATCTTTGCGCAACACACGCCATAAATCCAATATTGAGGATCTTTTGATGACTGATAAGCCAAGCCTGCGCGCCAAAGACGCCCCTGATCTGGGAGGGTTCACCTGGGAAGATCCCCTGCGTATGGACGACCAGCTGAGCGAAGATGAGCGGATGATCACCGCCTCCGCTCGGGCCTATGCCCAGGAAAAGCTGCAGCCACGGGTCACTGCAGCCTATGAAAACGAAGAAACCGATCCTGCGATCTTCCGTGAAATGGGTGAAATGGGTCTGCTGGGCACCACCATCCCCGAGGAATACGGCGGATTGGGCGGCGGCTATGTCTCCTACGGTCTGGTTGCCCGCGAGGTCGAGCGCGTCGACAGTGGCTATCGCTCGATGATGTCGGTGCAAAGCTCGCTGGTGATGTATCCCATCTATGCCTATGGCAGCGAAGAACAGCGTCAGAAATACCTGCCCAAACTGGCCTCTGGGGAATGGATCGGGTGCTTTGGCCTGACAGAGCCTGACGCAGGTTCAGACCCCGCCGGCATGAAAACCCGCGCCGAAAAAACCGCGACGGGCTATAAGCTGACCGGCTCCAAGATGTGGATTTCAAACGCACCGATTGCGGATGTCTTTGTTGTTTGGGCCAAGTCCGAAGAACACGGCGGCAAGATCCGTGGCTTTGTGCTGGAAAAAGGCATGAAGGGCCTCTCGGCGCCAAAGATCCAGAACAAAGCCTCGCTGCGGGCTTCGATCACCGGTGAAATCGTCATGGATGGCGTTGAAGTTGGTGATGAGGCGCTGTTGCCGCATGTCCAGGGGCTGAAAGGTCCGTTTGGCTGTCTGAACCGGGCGCGCTATGGCATCAGCTGGGGCGCCATGGGCGCGGCAGAGGCCTGCTGGCATGCGGCCCGCCAATATGGACTGGACCGCCATCAGTTTGGCCGCCCGCTGGCCAACACCCAATTGTTCCAGCTGAAGCTCGCCAATATGCAGACCGAAATCACCCTCGGGTTGCAGGCCTCTTTGCGGGTTGGCCGCCTGATGGATCAGGCAAACGCTGCGCCAGAGATGATTTCTATCGTCAAGCGCAACAACTGCGGCAAGGCGCTGGAGATTGCCCGCAATGCCCGTGACATGCATGGCGGCAACGGCATCAGCCTGGAATTCAACGTCATTCGCCACATGGTGAACCTGGAGACCGTTAACACCTATGAGGGCACCCACGACGTGCATGCGCTGATCCTTGGCCGGGCTCAAACCGGTTTGCAGGCGTTTTTCTAAGGAAAGCCCGCCTTTCACAGACAGGTTTTTGGAAAACTTGCTCTGACACTGGGCGAGGGGTGATGAGCCATCCCTCGCCCTTTGTTATTTCGGGCCTGCATTTGCGCAATATCTGATTGCAATTATGAAAATATCGAAGGCCGGGAGCCCATCCCGGCAAAGCTGCAAGGGATGGGCGGGGAGGTTTGTCCTCTCCGGGACGTGGTTAGGATCCAAAACCCTTAACAAGTAGCTTTGCCACCTAAGGCCCAGCCTGCGGTGGAGTTTTGCTGATCTTATCTTGAAAACAAAGGGCTTGAGAGCAGCAGGCCTGGGATGTGCTGTGTCGCAGTCCGGTCCATTTGGTTACCATCGCCAATGCCGACCTCGGGATTATACAAAACCAGAGTGGCGCGGCACGCCTGTTGCAGGTATTTTTGCAGAGGGCGCTTAGCGGCGCCATAGGGCAGGGTGATCTTGCAGCGATGCAATGGGGAAAGCCGCTCCGCAAGAAAGCCAGCGCCGACCTCGGGCAAGCTTTGCAAAAATAAATCTATAAGTTTGCACAGATGCAGCCACAAAAACGCAAGGCTGACAGGCCTAACCCGCCGGAGACCTAAACATTATCGCATCTTTACAATAAGTTAACATATTTCGTCGGGCCTGTGAAGGCTTTTCTTTCGCTTTGGTCGGCGCCAGGGGTTTACTCTCACCTATTTACATATAAATAAATGAATGTGTAAACATTCCCGGCCCAGAGGGCGTTAAACGGATGAGAGCGGCAATGACAAAAACAGCCTCGGGCACCCCGCAGTGGAAAAGGCTTTTCCCGATCCTAACCTGGGGCGCTGCTTACAATAGACAAGATCTGGGTGGCGATGTCACTGCAGCGGTGATTGTCACCATAATGCTGATCCCCCAATCCCTGGCCTATGCCCTGCTTGCGGGACTTCCCGCAGAGGTTGGGCTATACGCCTCGATCCTGCCCTTGGTCGCCTATGCCATCTTTGGCACCTCACAGGTATTGGCGGTGGGGCCGGTCGCGGTGGTTTCCTTGATGTCTGCCTCGGCCCTGTCATCGCTGGGGCTGGAAAGTGTCGCCGATTATGTTGCTGCCTCAGCTGTGTTGGCGCTGATGTCGGGGGTTTTGCTGGTTGCCATGGGGGCGCTGAAACTGGGCGTGGTTGCAAACCTGCTCTCACATCCTGTTATCGCAGGGTTTATTACCGCCTCAGGCCTGTTGATCGCGGTGAGCCAGGCCAAGCACATACTGGGTATCAAAGCCTCGGGGCATAACTTGATAGAGATCCTTGGGTCGCTGGGGCAGGGGCTGGGACAGGTCAATTTTGTGACGCTTATCTTAGGTCTTGGTGTCCTGGCC
Source organism: Phaeobacter sp. G2 (assembly GCA_025163595.1). Taxonomy (NCBI): domain Bacteria; kingdom Pseudomonadati; phylum Pseudomonadota; class Alphaproteobacteria; order Rhodobacterales; family Roseobacteraceae; genus Phaeobacter; species Phaeobacter sp. G2. The sequence continues at coordinate 2,567,769 of CP104100.1, read as the reverse complement.
TTTTTGTTCTGGCTCCGCCTTGGGCTTTCGGATCTATTGCAGGGCAAATTTGGCCTGTCCAAGCTGGCAGCGGGTACTATTGTGCGCGTTGGCCCGGTTTTTGCTGTCTTTGGTACCATTGCCTTGTCCTGGGGGTTGGATCTGCCAGCCCTCGGGGTCTCGGTTGTTGGGACGGTGCCAACTGGCTTGCCGCCCTTAGGGCTGCCGACACTGGACAGTTCGGTATTAACCACCCTGATTGGCCCTGCGGTGTTGATCACCATCATCGGCTATGTGGAAAGCGTCTCTGTCGCCCAGACACTGGCCGCCAAGCGCCGCCAAAAGATTGATCCCAATCAGGAGCTGACAGCCCTGGGGGCCGCAAATATTGCCTCCGCTCTGTCGGGGGGGTATGCGGTCACCGGTGGCTTTGCCAGATCGGTGGTGAACTTTGACGCCGGTGCACGTACCCCAGCGGCTGGCGCCCTGACCGCAATTGGTTTGACTTTGGCCGCTATCTATTTGACGCCATATCTTTATTTCCTGCCAACCGCGACATTGGCAGCCACTATTATCGTGGCCGTTCTGTCGCTGGTCGATCTCTCCATCCTAAAAACCGCCTGGAGCTATTCGCGTGCAGATTTTGCCGCCGTCTTTGTGACCGTTGTATTGACACTGCTGGTTGGAGTCGAAACCGGTGTTGGTGCCGGGGTTGCGACCTCGATTGCGCTGTTCCTGTGGAAAACCTCGCGCCCCCATGTGGCTGAGGTCGGGCAGGTGCCAGGGAGCCAGCATTTTAGAAACATTGACCGCCATCAGGTGCTGACCGACCCGACGTTGGTCACGCTCAGGATTGACGAGAGCCTGTATTTTGCCAATGCCCGGCGCATGGAAGAGCTGATCCTGGATCGTGTCCATCGCGGGGCAGGCCAGTTGCGCCACGTTGTCTTGATGTGTTCGGCTGTCAATGAAATCGACCTCAGCGCCCTGGAATCCCTTGAGGCCATCAACCACCAGCTTGCTGATCTTGGGGTGCAGCTGCATCTGTCAGAGGTCAAAGGACCGGTGATGGATCGTTTGAAACGGAGCCATTTTCTGGATGACCTCAGCGGCGAAGTTTTTCTATCGCAGAACTGTGCCTATGAAAAACTGACAAAGGATCAGAAGCCAGACCCGTCTTAGGGGCACAGCGAACCTATAGCGGCATAAAAGCTCTGCTTGAAACTTGAACGGTGTTGCCCGACGGATCCTTTGTATTGGCAAAGCTATATCCGTCAGCCTGGAAAATAGTACCAAACGTCAAACCGTTACCGCGCGCAGCTTCGCAAAAAGCCGGGACGTCTTTGACATCAAACACCAGCTTTACAAGAACCTGACCCTCCTTTTGCTTGGCGGATGCAGGGTGCAAGAGTATCGGAATACCGTTGTCTTTTGGCTTTAGTTCTAAAATCCGATCGCCCTCGATATGGGAGAGCGTATAACCAAAATGTTTGGAATAAAACGCAACCATTTGCTCGATCTTATGAGTGTAAATAATGATGCGCCCAAGTGCTGCTGTCATTGCTACTGCCTTTGCATCGTTTGGGTTGAAACCGATGTATCAGAGAATGCCTGACCGTGTCAGGTTTGCCTGCGCAAAGCAAACAGGCCGGCTATCTCAGGTTTGGCGCTATTGTTGCGCGCGCTTTGAATGTAGTTTGGTGACGACCAAGTGGTTTCACACCGCTAGTTAAGCATCTTATTTTTGGCCTGGCATTGGTTGGGGACGCGCGCTCGCAACTTTCACACCAAACCCCCATAATCGGTATTATGTTGATTATAGATGTTCCGTTCCGTCACACCGGATTGGCAGACCCCGAAAACCACAGTAGCCTTTAATCCAACAAAACCAAGGACAAGGCGACAGAGATGGATATCAAGGGTAGTTGCATAGTTGTAACCGGCGCTGGACATGGCATTGGCAAAGGGCTGGCAGAAAAATTTGCCGATCTTGGCGCGGCCCATGTGATCTGCGCTGATATTGATCTGGAAGCTGCAAAAGCGACCGCAGACCATATTGGAGGTGTCGCGCTGCATCTTGACGCTGGTAGCGAAGACAGCATCAAGGGGCTGATTGATACCGTTGAAGACAGCATCGCACCGATAGATTTGTTCTGTTCCAATGCCGGGATACTGACCAAGGGTGGATTTGAAGTTCCCAATGATGAATGGCAAAAGATTTGGGATATCAATGTGATGTCCCACGTTTGGGCCTCGCGTCATTTGGTGCCGCTGATGTTGAAACGTGGTGGTGGATACATGCTCAACACCGCCTCGGCGGCAGGCCTGTTGAACCAGATTGGCGCGGCGCCCTATGGGGTGACCAAACATGCGGCAGTTGGGTTTGCTGAGTGGCTGGCCATCACCTACGGGGATCAAGGCATTGGTGTCTCGGTTCTTTGCCCACAGGCCGTGCGATCTGAAATGACCCGTGGATTGGAGGAAAGTGTCGCCAGTCTCGACGGTTTGCTAGAGCCGGATATGGTTGCAGACTGTTGTGTAAAAGCGATTGAGAACAATGAGTTCCTGGTTCTTCCGCATCCACAGGTGAAGGACTACATGCAGGCCAAGACTTCCAACTATGGGCGTTGGATTACTGGCATGCAAAGGCTGCGGGACCGCTTTGGTGGCATGTAATGTGAGATAGGATGATGGGGCTTTATCGTTCTTTGATTGGCCGCATTAGTCCTTCCTGCGCGACACTGGCGACCAATTGGCCGTCCTGAGTATAGATCGAGCCGCGATTGAAGCCGCGGCCGCCGCCGCCAAAAGGCGAATCCATTGTATAGAGGTGCCAGTTTTCAAACTGCACCGGAGCATGGAACCACATGGCATGGTCCAGACTGGCTGTCATCGCTTCTGGCTTGTGCCAGGTGAGCCCATGGGGCCGCAGCGCGGAACCAAGCAACCCAAAGTCGGAGGCATAGGCCATCAGAACATGTTGCAACTGCGGCCCTGCCCCTTTGGCCGCCTCCATTCTTATCCACATATGATTGATATCACTGGTGATTTCTGGATTTAGCGGATCACGCGGCTCAATATCGCGGATTTCAAAGGGACGCTCTTTGATGAATTCCTCATATTGATCCTCTGCGATGCGATGGGCATGCTGGCGATGCAATTCATCGCGGGACAACAGCCCGTCTGGCGCTGGCACATCGGGCATTTCATGCTGATGTTCCCAGCCTGACTCCACCAAATGGAACGAGGCTGCCAGGTTCAGGATCTGGCGACCATTCTGGATCGCGGTGACCCGACGGGTGGTAAAACTGCCGCCATCACGGGCTGGATCTACCTCGTAGATCACCGGTTTGCTAGGGTCGCCGGGCCGGATGAAATAGGCATGCAGCGAATGGCACAACCGTTCGGGAACACTGGCATAGGCGGCAGCCAAGGCCTGGGCAATGACCTGGCCACCGTAGATCCGCATGGGCGTCTCTCCACCCGAGCCAACCCCGCGATAAAGATTGGTATCGAGCTCTTCCAGATCAAGAAGATTGAGAAGAACACTCCCAGCGTCAGTCATTTAGCAGATCTTTCTAAGATGTATTTCGGTCGTTCGCATAGGCAATGAATACATCAAAACTGTCAGGGTTCACCATCGAGTCCCGGTTCACAACCTTTGCAGGGTTGCCCCCCAGTAGCAGCTTTTTCACCGGAACTTCCAGCTTTTTGCCTGATAGCGTGCGGGGAATCTCCGGCACTTCAATAATTTCGTCAGGCACAAAGCGAGCGGATACAAACTGACGGATGGAAGATTTAATCTTATCCTTCAGTGTATTATCCAGGCTTCCGGGCTGTGTCAGCACCACAAAGAGCGGCATAAAGCTTTCTTTGCCAAGGAATTCCAGATCAACAACCAAACTGTCCTGTATCTCCGCCAGCACCTCCACCGCCTGATAGATTTCGGATGACCCCAACCGCAGTCCGCGACGGTTGATCGTGGCATCGGAACGTCCGTAGATGACCGAGCCACCATCGGGGGTGAAGGATATCCAGTCCCCATGCCGCCAGATGCCTGGATAGGTGTCAAAATAGCTTTCAAACAGGCGTGATCCGTCCTCATCTCCCCAGAAAAACAAAGGCATAGAGGGCAAAGGTTCGGTGCAGACCAATTCTCCGACCTCTCCGGTCAGCTCGGCGCCAAAAGGATCAAAGGCACGCACCGCATTGCCAAGCACACGGGCCTGCATTTCACCGGCCCGAACGGGCAGCATCACGTTGCCGGCGACGAATGCGCCGCCAAAGTCAGTGCCGCCAGAAATGGGCGCCAGCCAGATATCTGGGCTCACCGCGCGATAGACCCAGTCATACCCATCCGAGGTCATCGGCGACCCGGTTGCCCCAAGTGAAACCAGAGCGGAAAGATCCAACGTGGCGTCGGGGGTGATCCCGGACTTGGCGCAGGCAGTGAAAAAGGCGGCGCCAGCACCAAAATACGTCATCTTCTCATCTGCCACCCGCCGCCAGATATCCAACATATCCGGATAGTTAGGGGCGCGATCATAAAGCATCACAGTGGCACCCTGCCCCATAGCCCCAAATTGCGAATTCCACATGATCCAACCAGATGAGGTCAGCCAGCAAAAGCGGCTGCTGGGGCTCAGATCAAGGTGAAGCGATTGTTTGGTGCCTTCCAGCAGAATGCCGCCGTGGCCGTGCACAATCGGCTTGGGGTTGCCGGTAGTGCCAGAGGAATAGACGATCCACAGGGGGTGGTCAAAATCGACCTGCGCAAACGTCAGCTCTGCCGGGCGATGCAACAGGCCTTCCCAGGCGACAGAGCCTGTGGGGAGAGGTTGGTCATTTGCGGCGACATAGATATGGCTCTGCAGGTCCGGCAAGTCCGCGACAACCTTTGCCATCTCGTCCTTGCGGCTGATCTCTTTGCCGCCATGCATATAGCTGTCCTGATAAATCAATACCTTGGGTTTGATCTGTCGGAACCTGTCGAGGATGGCAACATGGCCCATATCTGGCGCACAGAGAGACCAGATGGCACCCAGGCTGGTTGCTGCAAGGCAGGCAATAATGGCGCTTTCGGTGTTGGGAAGGATGGCGGCGACCCGGTCCCCCTGCCCGACCCCCATGTCACGCAGATGTGCAGCCAGGCTTGCGACCTGCGCGCGCAGCTCCCCCTGGCTAAGTTCTGTGCGGCCAAAGGTTTCAGAGTGGATGATAAGAGCCTGATGGTTCTCCGCAACACCTCTGGCAGCAAGGATATTTTCGGCCCAGTTTAGCTTTGCTCCCGGGAACCACTTGGCACCCGGCATTTTGCGCTCTTCCAGCACAGTGCTGGCCGGTTCAGAGAACTTGAGCTCAAAATAGTCACAAATGCTTTGCCAGAACGCCTCCAAGTCGGTGGTGCTCCAGGTCCACAGCGCGTTGTAGCTGTCAAAATCCAGGCCTTTGGTCTGCTTTAGCCAGTTTTGGTAGGCCGCCAGCTGGCTGGCCTCTGCGCGTTCGGATGTGGGGGTCCACAGGATTGGGTTTTCGTTCATGACAAAATGGCTCCGTGCACCAGGGCTTTGAGTTCAGCCCGTGCTGGGTACGAGCTGGAAGGAGAGAGCTGGGTGAAAAAGACCACCGATAGGTCCAGTTTTGGATCCACCCAAAAAAAGGTCGAGGCCATACCGCCCCAGCTGAAATCGCCAACAGATCCGGGGCAGCGCGCCCGGGCTGGATCCAGTACCACAGCCCCCCCCAGGCCAAAGCCCATGCCCTCCATTGGCTGTTCGGCAAAGCTTTGTGGTCCCATAGAGGCAATGTCACCTGGAAGGTGGTTTTGCATCATAAAATCAACGGTTTTTGGCGAGAGGATAAAGCCATCCTTGCCGCGCCCACGCTGGCGCATCATCTCGGCAAACAGCATATAGTCGTCAAGGGTTCCCACCAGACCACCGCCACCTGACATCATATCGGCGGTCTCAAAGGGGGAGCCGCCGTAAAGATCGGTCAGGCGTAGGGACTCGCCGCCAGTTTGTGCGGAATTGAGCGCCATGGCGTCCCCGGACAGCGGAGTATAGAGCGATGCAAAGCGGTTGCCCGCCTGCCGTGGAACCCGAAACCCAGTTTCTGTCATCCCCAGAGGTTGGAAGATCTCTGTTTCAAAGAACTCTGCAAGTGTCTGACCAGAAACAATTTCGACCACTCGTCCCAGGACATCAATACCGACGGAATACTCCCAGCGGCTGCCCGGCTGGAACGCCAGTGGATAGCTGGCCAGGTGGGAAACCATCTTGCCCAAATCGCCCTGGTTGGGTTTGAACATCAGCTGTTCACGGTCCATGGCCTGGGACAGGATGCCGGGGTTGAACGGGTAGCTTAACCCGCCGGTATGGGTCAGCAGTTCGTGCAGGGTTGGCGACCGAGAGGGCTCGGTTTGCTCGATCGAACTGGCACCGGGTACCAGCGCCTGCATCTGAGAGAATTCTGGAATGAAATCGGACACCGGCGCATCAAGGTGAAACAACCCCTTTTCGGCCAGCATCATCAGCGCCACAGAGGTCACAGGTTTGGTCATGGAATAGATCCGCACCAGCGTATCGCGGGTGAAGTCCAGGTTCTCTTCCAGGTTCCGGCGGCCTGCCGCATGAAAATACTGCTCAACACCACCCCGATTGATCAGAAGGGAGCTGCCCGCATATTTTCGTTCATCCACATAGCGTTGCTGCCATTGCTTTAAGTTCTCTAGCCGGGTTTTATCCATTCCCTGCACCCCCCATATTCGCCTCTATGTCGCTATCTCTGATCTATCATGCGTTGCATGGCCGCGACGGTCTGGTTGTTGAACCAGCCGCCGTCAGGGGCGTTGCCGCCTGCCGCCAATGCTGTCTTGATCTTTTTGATTGTCTCGCCTCTGAGCTGCTGCTTGATCGAGGCATAGGCCATCGAAGGAAGCTCAGCCAGCTTGCGCGCCTCTGACAGGGAGTAGCCTGCCAGATCTTCAAGGTCGTCTGCGATAATGTCGATAAAGCCAAAGTTACGCGCTGCGATGGGGCCAATGGGTTGGCCGGTCAGCATCATGCGCCGCTGGGTATCGGCGTCCAGGGTTGCTTTGGCGATCTCCAATGGGCCAACCGGGAAATCCGCCCCAACGCGAACCTCGGCGAGGCCAAAGGACGATTTGTTCAGGGCAACCCGACGATCACTAGCAAGCACAAAGAACAACCCACCCGCAATAGCCGCCCCACCGACAGAGGCCACGACCGGTTTGGGGCAGGCATAGAGCGCCAGAAAGCCTTCGTTGAGGCCACGCACAATTGCCTGTTGCTGCTCTAGATCAAAATGCTGCGCTTCCTTCAGGTCAAGCCCGGCAGAAAACACCTTGAAAGGACTGCTTAAAATGATGCACCGCACGGCGTCATCCGTGCCCAGTCGGGTGATCAGTTCAGCAAATTCCATCAGGAACGCAGCACTCAGCGCATTGACCGGGCCACGGCCCAACTGCAGCTCAACTATCCCATCTCCAAGATCACGTGTGGTGAGGGTATCACTTCCTGTCATCCGGGCTCTCCTTTGCTCAGAGTTCGCCTTCTGTTGCCGAAGGCTTTGATTGACATATTGCGCAGTCCTGATGCCCCCGGTCGAGGGTAAAGAGCTACGTATAACCACGCAGTACCGCATGGTCAGGCCTGTCTAGCCAAGAGAGGTAAACAAATGCGGGCAGATGTTGCCCGCATTTTTTCAAATGATACATGCGATAGATCAAAAGGTTATTTATTCAGCGCTTCCAAACCGCTACGGGCAAACAGTGACACAAACCCACCCAGCTTGACGGCGCGTTCGGGGTTTGAGGCATTGCCATCAAGCGCGCGTTTCAGAACGCCCTGCAAAATCCCGCCCATGCGGAAAAAGCTGAAAGACAGATAGAAGCCAAAGTTGTCAATTCCGGCTAATCCCCGCCGCTTGCAATAGCTTTCGATAAAGGCCTGATCCGAAGGCAGACCAAGCGCGGCGCGATCAATACCCGCCAGGCCACGGCCTTCGCTTCCCGGCGGCATTTGCCACTGCATGATAACCCCGGCAAGATCCGCATAGGGGTGGCCAATGGTTGACAGCTCCCAGTCCAACACGGCCTGACAGGTTGGTCCGTCGCTGGCAAAGATCATATTGTCGATCCGGTAGTCTCCGTGCACAAGACCCCGTTGTCCGTCCTCTTTTGGCATCGCTTTTTCAAGGGCTTGTATCAGCTCGTTCATCTCTGGGATGACCTCGGTTTCCGAGGCGCGATACTGTTTGGTCCAGCGCGCCAGCTGGCGCTCAAAATAGTTGCCGGGAGGGCCATAGTCCGCCAAGCCGACCGCATCAATATCCACCTGATGCAGCGAGGCCAGAACCCGGCTCATCTCATCTACCACCGCAGCGCGGGATTGCGGGTCCGAGTCCGGCATACGCGGATCGGTGAGGTTGCGCCCGGCCACGTGATCCATCACATAAAAGGCTGAGCCAATGACATCGTCGTCTTCGCACAGCAGATGCATCTTGGCCACCGGCACGTCGGTGTCCGCCAGAGCTTTTTGAACCCGGAATTCACGATCAACCGCATGGGCCGATTTCAGCAAAACACCCGGAGGTTTGCGCCGCAGCACATAGTTTCCTTCGGTGGTTTTCAACATGAAGGTGGGGTTCGATTGCCCGGTTTGAAACTTCACTACCTCAAAATCGCTGTCAAATCCCGGCAGGCGGCCGCGAAGATAGGCGCCAACGGCCTCGTGATCCAGGGTCTGGGTCTTTGTGCTCATCTTCTGTTCCTGTCAACTATAGGTCATAAGAGCCGCACGCTCCACGTTATGAAAATGCGGCACAGAATTGAATTCGTGGAGAAAAAACTTCTCCTTTGAGAACACGAACCGGCTGGTGGATGTGTTCTTGATCTGAAGGTTCAGCGCGATCATCTGATCGTTGGGCAGGGAAAGGCTGTCCGCAACCAGCCGGGCGATGGCTCCGCCCGAACTTACCACCAATACCCGTTCCACCCTATCAGAAACCGCCGCCTGGCGGGCCCGTTCAACCCGGTCGCAAAAGCTGAGCCAGCTTTCACCCGCCGAGGCAATGCCGCCCTGCTGCCACTCTGTCAGCGTTTCCCTGAGGGCACGAAAATGCGTCTTGCGATCTGTGATGACATCATCCGGGGCCACACCGCCATAGCGGCTGTTGAGCAGGTCGTGAAAATCATATTCATTCCAGCCCGCATGCTCTTCTGCAGCTCCGTCAAACCCCATTTCCTCCAGGGTTTGCTTTTGACGCATCAAGCTTCCGGTGATCATCCGATCCGGGACCCAGTCAAGGGCACGTAAGGTATCCCCCAGGGCGCGCGACTGTTGCCGCCCCAGGTCGCTTAGATCATCATAGTTCTCGGCCCCAAACGAGGCCTGTCCATGGCGAACAATCAGAAGTTCGGCCATGGTCAGCTCTTGAACTCGCTAGCCAGTTTTTTACCAGCGGCGTGGTATTCGCTGGCAATGCGATCTACCAATTCCCCCGCAGAGCAGATCGATTTTACATCGCCAATGCCTTGGCCAGAACCCCAGATCTCTTTCCAAGCCTTTGGTTTGGAAGAGCCGCTGCCAAAGTTCATGGAAGAGGAATCTGCCTGGGGCAGGTTTTCGGGGTCCAGACCGGCCTGAGAAACAGACTTCTTCAGATAGTTCCCCCAAACACCTGTAAAGAGTGAGGAATATACAATGTCCTCTGCGCCGCTTTCGACGATCATTTGTTTGTAATCCTGTTGGGCGTTTGCCTCATGGGTGGCGATGAAGGGCGAGCCGGCATAGCCAAAATCGGCGCCCAAAGCGCGCGCCGCCAACAGGGCTTCGCCGCTGGCGATTGCGCCGGACAGCGCCAGCGGGCCATCAAACCAGCTGCGGATTTCACGGATCAAGGCAAAAGGCGACTGTTCGCCTGCATGGCCGCCAGCGCCGGCAGCCACGGCAATCAGCCCGTCAGCGCCCTTGTCGATGGCCTTTTTGGCAAAGGTATTGTTGATCACATCATGCAACACCACGCCACCACAGGAATGTGCCGCATCATTCACTTCAGGACGCGCGCCCAGCGAGGTGATCCAGATCGGCACCTTCCAGCGGTTGCAGATTTCCAGGTCGCGTTCCAGTCGCGCGTTCGAGCGGTGAACGATCTGATTGACCGCAAAGGGCGCGGCGGGCTGATCAGGGTTTTCCTGATTGTGGCGATCCAGCTCTTCGGTGATCTGCTTGAGCCAAGCCTCCAGCAGGATCGGATCCCCCTCGCCTTCGCGGGCATTTAGCGCTGGAAAGGCGCCGACGATGCCCGCCTTACACTGGGCAATCACCAGTTCAGGCACCGAAATGATAAACAAAGGCGAGCCGATCAGCGGCAGGCGCAGGTTTTGCAGCGCCTTGGGGAGGCGTTGATTGGGTGAAGACATCTTTTCTTCCTTATTTCAGAATATTACGGGTCAACTTTGACCTTTCTATTCCATTACGCTGCCAAAAATATTCTGACCGGACATGACATTGATACCACCTGAAATCGGCACCACCGCCCCTGTGACATAGGCGCCGCCCTTGCCGCTGAGAAACAACACAGAGCCCGCGATATCCTCGTAGCAGCCAACCCGGCCAAGGGGGACATCGTTGCCGACTTTTTCCCGCTTTTCCTCGTCGCCGGTGGCAAAGGCCGTCATTCTGGAAACAAAGGGCCCAGGGGCCAGCGCATTTACCGTGACATGCTTATGGGCCAGTTCCTTGGCAAGAATTTTGGACATATGAATGACCGCCGCCTTGGAGGCGGAATAGCTATAGGCGCCATCCCCCATAGGGATTTCCCCCATGACCGAGCCTACATTGATCACCCGCGCCGGATCTCCCAGCTCACCGCTTTTGATCAACATTGGCAGCAAGCGACGGGTCAGATCAAAAACGCCAGTCACATTGACATTCATAACCTTTTCCCAAGCCTGATGGGGGAAGTCCTTGAGCTCTGCCCCCCAGGTGATACCAGAGTTATTCATCAAAATATCAAGCTGTTCGGTGCGGGATTTAACCTCATCCACCAGGGCGATGATGCCCTCTTCGGTGCCGACATCGCCGGCAAAACCTTCGGCCGAGCCCGGTGCATCCAATGCGTTCAGTTCTTGCGCCACGGCTTCGCAGGCATGGCCTTTACGCGAGGCGATCAAGACCCGGGCGCCAGCCCGGACCATGGCTTCAGCCGCCATCCGGCCAATGCCGGTTGCGCCGCCGGTGATCAGTGCGGTTTTGCCGTTGAGTGTAAACAGATCCTGCATCTCAATCTCTCCTTAGAAGCCACGCAATTGGGCAACCAGCCCGGCGTGATAGCCATAGTCCCCCAGCCATTCGGCTGCGACCCGGGCGCGTTTCATATAAAAACCCATGTCGAATTCATCGGTCATGCCAATGCCACCATGCATCTGCACCCCTTCTTGAACCGATTTCTGGGCCGTATCCGTTGCCCGCGCCTTGGCGACCGAGACCGCAAGTGTCGCCTGATCTGGAGTTTCGTCCAGAATACGGCCGGCATTCAACACCGCAGAATGTGTGAGCTCGATTTCGCACCACAGATGCGCCGCCCGATGTTGCAACGCCTGGAAACTGCCGATGGTAATGCCAAATTGTTTGCGCTCTTTCAGGTAATCGGTGGTCAGGGAAAATGCCGCCTCTGCCAGTCCGGTGGTTTCAGCCGCCAATGCGGCCTGTCCGGCCTCAAGCGCGGGTTTCAACACATCAAACCCTGCACCGGGGTCGCCCAACAGGGCCTCGCCTGAGACTTCGACATCGTCAAATATCAAGTCCGCAGCATCACGACTGTCGATCATTTTCAGCGCATTTTGGGTCAGACCCTGGGCCTTGTTGGCCAGATCAAACAGGCACAGGCCCGCGTCGCTTTTGGCCAAAACCAGAATGCGGTCCGCGTCACAACCATCTACGACAAATCGCTTTTTACCGTTTAACACATAGCCGTTGCCACGGCTTTGCGCAGTTAGCTCAACCTGGTCTGGCGAAAATTTTGCCGTCTCATCCAACGCCAGCGCATAGGTCAGTCCGCCGACGGCGATCTGTTTCAGTTTGCTGGTGGCGCTGTCATCGCTGAATTGGCGCAGCAAGGTTGCAGCCATGACGGCGGTGCTGAGAAAGGGGCTGACAGTCAGGTTGCGGCCCATTTCGCGGGCCAGCACATGGGCTGCTGCGTGGCCCATATCGGAGCCTTCAGCGGCCTCGGGCACCAATACACCGGCCCAGCCGGCTGCAGCCATTTCCTGCCAAAGCGCCGGATCAGAATGCTCGCCACTGTCGCGCATTTCCCGCAGACGCGACACTGGGGCGGATTTGGAGAGGAACCCATGGGCCGCCTCTGACAAGAGGGTTTCTTCCTCTGTTTGAATGAGTTTTGCCATGTTTCTTATCCTGGAAGGTTCAAAATGCGACGGCTGATAATCGAGAGCATCACTTCAGAGGTGCCCCCCTCGATCGAGTTGGCCTTGGTCCGCAGCCAAGACGATGCTGGCGTGTCTCCCCAGGTCAATGCATCAGCCCCATCGGTAGCCATGATCAGTTCAAGCCGGGTCTTGTTCAGTTCGGTTCCCATGTATTTCAGCATGGCAGAGGCATCGCCAACGCCCTGGCCGCCTTCGGCCTGATCCTTGTACCGCTCCAGGGTCATCGCCATCGCCAGGCTATCCACCTCGGCCCGCATCGCATCGCCACGCAGCACAGGATCGCTCTGGCCGGTTTCGCTCTCGGTTAAAACCGCCCCCAGGGCACGGCCAGATCCCATGGCATTGCCGCCATTGCTGATCATCTCGCGTTCATGGGTCAGCAGGTATTTCGCCACATCCCAGCCCCGATCAATGGTGCCAACAACTTGGGTCTTTGGCACCTCGACATTTTCAAAAAAGGTCTCACAAAACGGCGACGCGCCGGAAATCAGCTGGATCGGACGCGTGGTAATTCCAGGGCTGCGCATATCCATAAGGACAAAGGAAATGCCGAGATGTTTCTTGGCGTCACGGTTTGTTCTGAGCAGAGCAAAGATCCAATCGGCGCGATCCGCATAAGAGGTCCAGATCTTTTGCCCATTGACCAGCCAGGTCTCGCCCTGATCCGCGGCATGGGTCTGTACCCCGGCCAGATCAGAGCCGGCGCCGGGCTCGGAATAGCCCTGACACCAGCGAATTTCGCCGCGGGCAATGGGCGGCAGGTAATGCAGTTTCTGCTCTTCTGTACCGAACTTCAAAAGCGCCGGCCCAAGCATCCAAATGCCAAAGCTATCCAGCGGCGAACGCGCGCCGATGGCCTGCATCTCCTGCTTCAGGATTTTGTCTTCATCCCGGCTAAGCCCTGCACCGCCGTAGGCTTTGGGCCATGTGGGCACGGTAAAACCACGTGCAGCGCAGCGATCCAGCCAGATCTTTTGTTCATCGCAGGTAAAGACCCAAGTGGTCCCCCCCCAACAGATCGAACTCTCGCCAGCCGCACCATCGCGCATTTCTGGCGGGCAATTTGTCTCCAACCATTCCCGGACCTCGCGCCGAAACTCGGCGTGATCGCGTCCCGCGTTAACTTCACCCATGATGTGTCTTCTCCTCAGTCCCGCGCTCCAGAGCCTCCCATGGCCTATGGCGGTTTCACAATGTAGAATTACATTTCGCTATGCCATTGACAACGCGGCTGAGGGACAGAAGACTTTACGTAATTTTAGGAAACATAAGGCGGCCACCGGGCTGCCGGAAGGAAAAATATGAAATCTATGCTCAGCACCACCCCGGGTGGACCTCAAACACTTGTCTGGACCGAACAGCCGGATTTGAGCCCTGGCAAGGGTGAACTGCTGGTTGATATTCGCGCTGCTGGCGTCAACTTCCCTGACACGCTGATCATTCGTGATCTCTATCAGATGAAGCCGCCGCGCCCCTTTGCCCCGGGTGGCGAGATTGCCGGGGTGGTGGCTACCCTTGGTGAGGGGGTCAGCGGATACGAAATCGGCGACCGTGTGCTGGCCTTGACCGGCCATGGAGGTTTTGCCACGCAGATCTGTGTGGCGGCAAAGCAGGCCGTGAAGTTCCCGGACGCGATGCCTTTTCAGGATGCTGCGGGTTTTGTCTTTACCTATGGCACCTCCTATCACGCACTTAAGGACCGGGCGCAGCTTAAAGCCGGGGAAACCCTGCTGATTTTGGGTGCCGCCGGCGGCGTTGGTGCTGCGGCAATTGAGCTGGGGAAATCCATGGGCGCAAAGGTGATTGCGGCGGTGTCATCCGACGAAAAAGCAGCCTTTTGCAAGAAGATCGGCGCCGATGAAACCCTGGTCTACAGTCGCGAGATGAGTCGCGATGAGCAGAAAGAGTTTTCGAATAATATCAAAGAGCTGTCCGGCAAAGCTGGCGTTGATGTTGTTTATGATGCGGTGGGCGGTAACTATGCAGAACCAGCGCTTCGGACGATGGCATGGCTGGGGCGCTACCTGGTTGTTGGTTTTCCTGCCGGCATCCCGGAACTTCCGCTGAACCTGCCGCTGCTGAAAGGCTGCGATATTCGTGGCGTATTCTGGGGCGCATCGGTCTTTCGTGATCCCAAGGGCCATGAAGAAAACATGACCGAGCTGCAGGAGCTCTATGGCGCAGGCAAGATTAAGCCACAGATTTGCGATGTCTTGCCTATGACAAAGGCCGCAGATGCGTTGGAGATGATGCAGGACAGGCGTGTTATGGGCAAGGTGGTTTTGACCAACAGCTAGACCAAACAAAGGTGCAAAGATTCAGGTTGGCGGCCAATTGGGTACGCCAACCTTTTTTTCGTGCGATATTAGCAACATACTGCGTGTAAAACCGCGTTCAATTGTTTCGCTTTGACTGTGCAAAGCTGCCGTTTCACCTTAATCTCGGACACAGGGGATATGTAATGCATAGCTTATTGATACTGAACGGTCCTAATCTCAACCTGCTTGGAACGCGGCAACCCGAGGTCTATGGGGCTGAAACCCTCGAAATGCTGGAAAGCAGCTGCATTCAATATGCACAAAAATCGGGGGTTCAGGCGCAGTGTTTGCAATCTAACCACGAAGGCGTTCTGCTGGACGCCATACATGATGCCCGTGGTAAACATGCTGGCATTGTTCTTAATGCTGGCGCCTATACCCACACCTCTGTGGCCCTGATGGATGCCATTTACTCGGTTGAGATCCCTACGGTTGAGGTTCATCTGTCCAATATCCATGCCCGCGAGGCCTTTCGCCACCAGTCCTATATTGCCCGGGCGGCAATCGGACAGATATGTGGTTTTGGCCCTCATGGCTATTTAATGGCGATTGATGCTCTGATTCAAAAACTGTCTCAATCAAGCGATATAAGCTAATGACAATGTTGGAATATCTTCACTTTGTTTCCGGCGCAAAAAGCATCGAAGAGCTGTGGCATGCTCATTTATCGAAAATGGCAGAATATGGATTCCACCGTCTTATCTACGGCTATACCCGGTTCAAAACCGAAACTTCGCTGGGTGATCCCGACGATTTTGTAATTCTGACCAACCATGATCAGAAATACATTTCTGGTTTCCTGGATCAGGGCCTCTACCGCCAGGCTCCGATGGTGCTCTGGGCGCTCAAGAACGAAGGCGCCCGCAGTTGGGAAATGATCCGCAAAATGCTCGACGACGGCCAGTTGGGCCCCGCGTCCAAACAGGTGATCGAATTCAACGAACGCATGCAGCTGACGGCCGGATATACCATCAGTTTTTTCTCTGCTTCCAAACGCTACAAAGGGGCAATTTCCCTGGCTGGTAAACCCGGAATTTGCCAGAGCGATCTTGACGAAATGTGGCGTGAGCATGGTGAAGATGTCATTCTGATGAACAATGTGGTTCATCTCAAGATCCTGACCCTGCCCTATGACTCGCCGAATCGCAGCCTGACCAGTCGCCAGCGCGAAGCCCTGGAATGGGTCGGAGACGGAAAAACCACCCAGGATATTGCTCTGCTTATGGGGCTGACCCCGGCGACCGTAGAAAAACACCTTCGCCTGGCGCGGGCGTCGCTATCGGTGGAAACCAGTGCCCAGGCCGTGCTAAAGGCGGCGCTGCAAAACCAGATGTATGTGCTTGAAAACTGAAACAGTTTTACTGTCATAGGTCGATCGACAAAAACTACACATGATTTACATCTTTTAGATGTGCCTTCCCTAGGGGGAGCTGCCGTCATTCGGGTATGGAAAACACTACTACACGAAAAGTTAAATATCGGGCACTATAGCACCGTTCCGTGAGTGGTGGCTTTGGCCTAGGAACTTTGGGAAATGACCCTTGCAATACCAAGGCTCTCAGACCTGTTCGGTTTCTGGCGCGTATTTTTCCGCGCCAGTTCCGTGTTAAAGAGAGGCCCCATCCATCCCCATCAATGGGGCCTCTCCACCTGCTCCTCTTCCTTCGCGAGTTCGATGATACCCCAAGCATTAGAGCTTGCGCCTGGCGCCGGTGTGTTGCTGATATTGGGCTGGTTTTGCGGTTGCGGCAAATCTAGCCAGTCTAACTAGGGCGTATTTTGCCCGGCCTGCTGTCATTTCGACAAACAAAAAGGGGCTGACGGAAAACCGCCAGCCCCTGATCTTGGATATTTGGGAGGACGTTTAGCCCTGCGCCGCTTTTGCAACTTCAGCTGCGAAGTCTTCTTTTTCGACTTCGATGCCTTCGCCAACTTCCAGACGTACAAAACCGGTGATGGTGGCGCCGGCTTCTTTGGCCGCTGCTTCAACGGTGAGGTCTGGGTTCACAACAAACGGCTGGTTGAGCAGAGTGGACTCACCAACAAATTTCTTCATGCGACCAACGATCATCTTCTCGATGACAGCCTCAGGCTTGCCGGATTCGCGAGCGATATCCATCTGAACCTGCTTTTCTTTTTCAACAACCGAAGCGTCCAGGTCCGCTTCTGACAGAGCTGCAGGGTTCACAGCTGCAATATGCATCGCTACCTGCTTGCCAAAGGCTTCGTCGCCGCCGGTCATTGCAACCAACACGCCGATTTTGCCCATGCCAGCAGTCACGGCATTGTGGACGTAAGAGATGACAGTGTCACCTTCGGCAACAGACATACGACGTACGGACATGTTTTCACCAATGGTGGCGATCTTGTCAGTGATAACGGCTTCGACGGTCTTGCCACCCATGTCAGCGGCTTTCAGCGCCTCAACATCGGAAACACCCAGGGCAGCCTTGGCGATGCCGCCAACCATTTCCTGGAATTCGGCGTTCTTGCCAACAAAGTCGGTCTCGGAGTTCACTTCAACCGCAACACCTTTGCCGCCTTCAACAACAACGGCCACCAGGCCTTCTGCTGCGGTACGACCGGATTTTTTGGCCGCTTTGGCCAGACCTTTGGTGCGCAGCCAGTCAACGGCGGCTTCCATGTCGCCATTGGTTTCGGTCAGCGCTTTTTTGGCGTCCATCATGCCGGCGCCGGTGGAGTCGCGCAGTTCTTTAACGAGTGCAGCTGTGATTGCCATCTTTAGGCTCTCCTCAAATCAAAACGGAATTGGGGCAGGTGATAGCCTGCCCCGCATGTCAAAACTGTGACAGGTAGCGTCGGCGGGTGCTTATTCAGCAACTGCTTCTTCTACAGGCGCCTCTTCCAGGGCACCAAGGTCAACACCGGCGGCACCCAGCTGAGCGGACATGCCGTCCAGCGCAGCACGTGCAACCAGGTCACAGTACAGGGAGATAGCGCGCGATGCGTCATCGTTGCCTGGGATCACGAAATCAACGCCATCAGGGGAGCAGTTGGTGTCGACGATTGCCACAACTGGGATACCCAGTTTTTTGGCTTCGGCGATGGCCAGCGCTTCTTTTTTCACGTCGATGACGAACAGCAGATCAGGAACACCGCCCATTTCGGCGATACCGCCCAATGAGGCCTGAAGTTTGCCCTGGTCACGTTCCATGCCCAGACGCTCTTTCTTGGTGAGGCCTTCGGCGCCACTTTCCAGCTTTTCGTCAATTTCTTTCAGGCGTTTGATCGACTGGGAAACGGTTTTCCAGTTGGTCAAGGTGCCGCCGAGCCAGCGGTGGTTCATGTAGTACTGTGCGGATTTTTCAGCGGCTTCGGCGATGGGGCCGGTGGCCTGGCGCTTGGTGCCAACAAAAAGAACGCGGCCGCCCTTGGCAACGGTGTCGCGGACGATCTGCAGGGCCTGGTCCAGCATAGGAACAGTCTGTGTCAGGTCCATGATGTGGATGCCGTTGCGTGCACCATAGATATAGGGTGCCATACGCGGGTTCCAGCGCTGTGTCTGGTGACCAAAGTGTACGCCTGCTTCCAGCAGCTGGCGCATGGTGAACTCGGGAAGAGCCATGCTTGTATTCCTTGTTTCCGGTTTCAGTCCTCGGTGGGGGTTCAGAGCATTTGCTCCAACCGGCGGCCCATTTGGGGATTTCTCCCCCAGACAGGCCAAACCCCACCTGCGGGTTTGATGGCGCGCGTATAGGCCAGGATGACCACCTGTGCAAGGGCTATTTGCGCATCTTCGCATGTCCCTGTCGCACGATACGTTCACATTCCGCCGCCAGGGCCTTGCGATTGGCAAAATCACTGACCTTCAGCGGCGCGTGGTAGGTCAGCTCAACTCGTCCTTGGCGCCGCGAGGCCAGGGTTTTCAGCAGATGTGGCCCGAACTCCATATCGCCCCACCAGCCATAGAACCGCTCTTCTGCCTCTTTGGGCGCATGGAACACTGCAGATACCGGTTGGATGTAGCAAATGTCCCGCAGGTGTTCCCCAAAAAACGCCGCAAAAAGCGTTGTTTTAAAGGGCAAAACCCGGAGCCCATCGGTGGAGGTGCCTTCGGGGAAAAACAGCAGCTTATGCCCTGCCATAAGCCGTGCCTCAAACAGTTCGGTCTGCTCCTTTGCGCGGGCACGGTTGCGTTCGATAAAGACCGTTCCAGTGGCACGGGCCAGCCAGCCAATGCCGGGCCAGGCGGCGACCTCAGCCTTGGACACAAAATAGATGCGTTTTTTGGCGTTAAGCGCAAAAATATCCAACCAGGATGTGTGATTGGCCACCACGGCACCGCGATGTTTCATCAGGGTGCCATGGGCCGCAAAGCCGATCCCTAGGATACGAAAGGCATTGCGACAAACGAACTGCGTAATAAAGGGAGTGACAGGCCGGTGCAGTCCACAGAGCGGCCGCTCGACCAGACGAACCAAGAGCAGGATTATCAATCCGCCAAACACCAAGGTTCCCAGCACACTGGCGCGCAGTAGGATCAGCCCCCAGCCAGAGGGCGAGATCCGCAGCGGCTCCGGGGGCTCGCCTTCATTCCAGGTCGCAGACATCTTGTTAAGCCCGGGCCGTTGGAGTGCTGTAGAACCGCTTTTGTCGTTCAGTCATACGAGCGGTATCCAGGATCATAAGCACATCGGTGGTGTTAAACCCGTGGTCGACAAAGGCACCGTCTCCCACGGTGCCGCCCAGGCGCAGATAGGCCTTGATCAAGGCCGGGCACTCCACCATGGCGCGCTTGCGGTCTACTGCGCTGGCCTCCAGAAGGTCCATCGGCTGATAGCTGCGGGATTTGCACCGCAGAGGCGGTGGCGCCAGGTAGTCCCGGTTCAGCACCGACAATGGCCCGGAAAGCGCGTTCAGGTCGGTGCCGGCAAAACTGGCAGTCCCAAACAGGATTTCAATATCGTGCTCAGACACATAGGCATTGAGACCCACCCAAAGATAAAACAGGGCTTTGCCACCGCGAAACTCTGGATGTAGGCAAGACCGGCCCAGTTCCAGCAAGCGCCGCCCAGAGCGGGTCAGTGGGCTCAGATCGTATTCGGCCTCTGAATAGAACCCTCCGGCGTTGACCGCCTGGTCCGCGCGCATCAAGCGGTACACCCCGACCACCCGGTCTGTTGCGGTCTCACGAATGATCATATGATCACAAAAGGCATCAAACGTGTCTTTCTCCAGCCCTTCGCGATGATCTACCAGGGCGCCGTCAGCGCCCATTTCGCTGACAAAGACCTCATAGCGAAGCGCCTGGGCCGCGCGCAGGTCTGCGTCGGTCGTGGCCAGCGAAACGGTGAATTCAGTTTGGGTTTCAGCCATGTACCAGGGCTTTCCTAGATCAGTTTGCGGCGCTGATAGACCGCTAAGGGCGCATTAGGCAAGGTTTTCGTAAAACTCTCTGGGGTTTCTTAACTATTCATAAACCGTTAAGCCTCATTCACTAGAATCAAGGGAACACGCGTCCCGTCAAAGACCAATTTTCCCTGGTCCGGGAAATTGACAGTAATTTTGCCACCTGCATTGGATTGGACTTCTCCAGGTCCCCATTCAGGATGATCCGGGTGCGTAACGCGCATGCCGGGGGCAAGGAAGGCATTGAGGTCGATCATGTGATGGGCCCAATTCGGAGGAAAGATATGGCCGTAGATACCGCCAATTTGGCCGCTTTGATAGGGTCCAGAATTTGTCACGATTTGATCAGCCCCGTCGGCGCTATTAACAACGGATTGGAACTGCTGGCAATGTCCGGTGCTATGGCCGGACCGGAGCTTGAGCTGATTTCCGACAGTGTGTTGAATGCCAATGCGCGCATCCGGTTTTTCCGCATTGCCTTTGGCGCCGCGGGCGATCAGCAGATGGGCCGGGCAGAGATCGTCTCGGTTCTGGATGACATCAGCAAGGCTGGCCGCCTAAAGTTCCAATGGGATTACGCCGACGGGTGCAGCCGCAGCGCCGTACGTATGGCCTTTCTGGCGGCGCTGTGCCTGGAAACCGCCCTGCCCTATGGCGGTATGATCACCATGACCTGCACAGATGGGAAATGGACGGTGGTGGGCGAAGGCCGTAAGGTCGCTGTTGACGCATCACTTTGGGGCTATCTCGACGATAGCGACACCTCGGCCAGCTTGACCCCGGCGCAGGTGCAATTCGCCATGCTGCCGGCGGCGGCGACAGAGGCAGAATGTCAGCTGGGCTTTGACCATACAGACGAGAAAGTCACAGTCTGGTTTTAGAATGCCTGCTGTCAGACCCTGACAAAAGTGATCATAGCAAAAGCCCCCAATCATCTGATCGGGGCTTTTTTATTGCAGTTTCAATTAGGTAATAGGCGATCTAGATGCCCTGAAATCCTAGGCCCGCACTGTGCCGTCGCCACGCACCAGGTATTTAAAGCTGGTCAACTGGGCAGCGCCGACGGGGCCACGGGCATGCATCTTGCCGGTGGCAATGCCAATCTCCGCCCCCATGCCAAATTCACCACCATCGGCAAACTGGGTCGAGGCATTATGCATCAGGATTGCACTGTCGAGCTCAGCAAAAAACTGAGTTACGGCAGCTTCATCCTCGGTAATGATGCAATCAGTATGCTGCGAGTGATATTTGCGGATATGCGCGATCGCATCCTCGATATCCGCTACGGGCTTTGCGGCAATAACCTTATCCAGAAACTCTTTGCCCCAGTCGGCCTCCTCTGCGGGCGCCATGCTCTCGGGGCCAACCAGGCCGCCAGCCGCGTGGATCTCCACCCCGGCTGCCGCCAGTGCGGTCAGTACGTCGCGACCAATTGTGTCGACGATATCGCGATGGATCAGCAGGCATTCCGCGGCGCCACAGATCCCGGTGCGACGGGTTTTGGCGTTTAGCACCACGTCGAGCGCCTTTCTGGGGTCGGCAGATTTGTCCAGGTAGATATGCACGATGCCCTCAAGGTGGGCAAAAACCGGCACCCGCGCCTCGCGCTGAACCAATCCAACCAGGCCCTTGCCGCCACGGGGCACGATGACATCAACATATTCTGTCATGGTCAGCAGCTCTTGCACCGCTGCGCGGTCCCGGGTTGGCACCAGTTGCACAGCATCCTCGGGCAGGTTTGCGCCGCGCAGGCCTTCGGCCAGACAGGAATGAATGACCTGGCTGGAATGAAAGCTCTCCGACCCGCCGCGCAGGATCACCGCATTGCCGGATTTCAGACACAGCGCCCCGGCATCTGCCGTGACATTGGGGCGGCTTTCATAGATCACGCCAATAACGCCAAGCGGCGTTCTTACCCTTTGAATGTTGAGGCCCGAGGGCTGTTCCCACTCTGCCAGCACCTCACCCACCGGATCAGGTTGTTCTGCCACGGCACGTAGCCCGTCTACGATGGATTGGATACGGGGCTCGTCCAGCATCAGCCGATCCATCATCGCGGGCGACAGGCCCTTGGATGTGCCATAGTCCAGGTCTTTGGCGTTGGCGGTAATGATCTCGCCGCGGCGCGCCCAGACTGCCTCAGCGGCGCCAATCAGGGCAGCATGTTTGCGTTCAGCGCTGGCTGTGGCCAGGATCTGCGCTGCCCGCTTTGCACGAATGCCAAGATCCATCATCAGCGCGGGGATATTTTGTGTCTCTGTCATCGGTCTCTTCTAAGCCTTGTCTGTGAGAGGCTACTGCCGTTCTGATGCTGCAAGATTAGGGCAAGCAACAGGCCGGTTTCCAGCCCCAAAGGAGAGGGGTCAGAGCGCCATATCGTCTCGATGGATCAAAGCAGCCCGGCCGGGATAGCCCAGGGCCTGTTCGATTTCGGCAGATTGACGCCCCTGAATGGCGCGGGCTTCATCGCCAGTGTAGCGTGACAAGCCCTGCCCCAGTTTGCGTCCCTCCGGGCTCTGGATGGCCAGGGGATCCCCCCGGCCAAAGTCACCCTCCACATGACAGACCCCTGCGGGCAATAGACTGTTGCCATTTGCCAGCGCGCGCGCCGCCCCGGCATCAATGGTCACCACGCCGCGCGGCTTCATCGCCGCAATCCAACGCTTGCGGGCAACCTGCGGGTCATCCAGCGCGGTGAACCAGGTGCAAGGTGCGCCGTCTATAAGTGTTTTCAAAGGGTTCAGGGGCGATCCTTCGGTGATCACCATGGCGCAGCCTGCGGCTGTCGCCATCTTTGCCGCCAGCACCTTGGTGATCATGCCGCCCTTGGACAGGCCAGACACGCCATCGCCGGCCATGGCTTCGATCTCGGGGGTGATCGCGTCAATCGTGTCATAGCGTTTGGCGCTGGGATCCAGCGCCGGATTGGCACTGTAGAAGCCATCCACATCCGACAGCAGCACCAGCGCATCGGCCCCAACGGTCACCGCGACCTGCGCTGCCAACCGATCATTATCGCCATAGCGGATTTCATCGGTGGCGATGGTATCATTTTCGTTAACGATGGGCACCGCGCCCAGACCAATCAGCGTCTCCAGAGTGGCGCGTGCGTTCAAATAACGGCGTCGGTCGGCGCTATCCTCTAGGGTGACCAGCACCTGGGCGGTGGTTACGCCATGGGGCGCCAAGGCCTCTTCATAGGCGCGCGCCAGACGGATTTGCCCAACAGCGGCCGCTGCCTGCGATTTTTCCAGCGGCAGGTCAGCGCGCGGCAGCCCCAGAACTTCGCGCCCCAGCGCGATAGAACCTGACGACACCAGGATCACATCCTTGCCCTTGGACTTGAGCCAGGCCACATCATTGGCCAGCGAGTGCAGCCAGCCCAGGCGCAGCTTGCCCGTGGTGCGATCCACCAGCAGGGCTGAGCCGATTTTTACAACAATGCGGCGCGCGTCGATCAGGGCCGCCAAGGGTCTTGTTCCTCGACGGGTTTTTGACGAATGCGATCATCGTCGATCTCGGCGCGCACTGCGCGCAAAACCTCGTTCAACCCCTCGCGGCTGACCCCAGACATCATCAGAACCTTGTCGCCAACAGCCGCTTCCAAGGCTGCAAGTGCCTCGGCGCGCTCTTCCTCATCCAGGGCGTCGATCTTGTTCAGGGCGGTCACGCGTGGCTTTTTGGCCAGCTCACCGCCATAGGCCTCGAGTTCATCAATGATGGTCTGATAGTCGCCGGCCACATCATCCGAGGTGCCATCCACCAGATGCAGCAGAACGGCGCAGCGTTCTACGTGGCCCAAGAAGCGATCGCCAATGCCTTTGCCTTCATGTGCGCCGGCAATCAGGCCGGGGATGTCAGCCATGACAAATTCAGTGTTATCAATGCCAACCACCCCAAGGTTGGGGTGAAGCGTGGTGAAAGGATAGTCGGCAATTTTGGGCCGCGCATTGGAGCTGGAGGCCAGAAAGGTGGATTTGCCCGCATTGGGCAGCCCCAGCAGGCCAGAGTCCGCAATCAGCTTTAGCCGCAGCCAGATGGTGCGCTCAACGCCTTCCTGGCCGGGATTGGCGCGCCGTGGCGCCTGGTTGGTGGAGGATTTGAAGTGCAGGTTGCCAAAGCCACCGTTGCCGCCCTTGGCCAGCTGAACCCGCTGGCCGATCTCGGTCATATCCGCCAGCACGGTCTCCTGATCCTCGTCCAGGATCTCGGTGCCGACTGGCACCCGCAGGATGATCTCGTCGCCATCCTTGCCGGTGCGCTGCCGCCCCATGCCGGACTGGCCGTTGTTGGCAAAGAAATGCTGCTGATAACGAAAATCAATCAGCGTGTTCAGCCCATCCACGGCCTCAGCCCAGACCGAGCCGCCCTTGCCGCCATCGCCGCCATCCGGGCCACCGTATTCGATGTATTTTTCGCGGCGAAAACTTACGCAGCCGTTACCGCCGCCACCAGAGCGAATATAGACCTTTGCCAGATCAAGAAATTTCATGGCGGCTCCTTGCTGCGCGGCCCCCTTCGCGAGGTGCTGCGCCGAAATACGATTAGCTCAACGAGCCCCCTGCTGGGGCCCGCCTATTTGTCTTTGACGTGCCTTACCTGAAAGCGCCAGCCGCGCCAATCACAGTTTTCGGCTATAGGTCCAGGTGGGCACATTTGCATTGCGGCTGACCGAGAAACTCTCGGCGTCGCCCAGATAGTCAAAACCGCAATGGATCAACACCCGCGCCGATGCCGCATTATCCTGAAAGACAGAGGCAAACATGGCGTCATTGTTCAACGGGTTCGCCTGGACCAAGGCTTCCACCGCCTCTGACGCCAGGCCGGTATTCCAGAACAAGGGCGCAATCCAAAAGCTGACCTCAGAATGGTTTCGGTCCATCTGTTTAAGGCTGATGATCCCTTTCAGGTCCTCACCACCATCCGGCGTGCCATCGATGGCCCAGATGTCCTCTTCCTGTTTGCGCGCAGCAGCACGAGAGACATAGGCCTCAACCGCGCCGGGGGGCATAGGATGCGGAATAGAGGGGGTCATGCGGGCCACGCGCTCATCACCCATATACAGGGCAATAAGGCCGCTGTCGGCCTCCCGTAGCGGGCGCAGCACAAACCGGCTGGTTTCAATAACCTGCTGATCTTTCACATTATCCAAACTCATATCTCTGCTCCTTTTCGCAAAGAAATCGGAAACGACGGCGGGTTTGCCAGATTGAACGCAACCAGCTACCAGCAAGGCCATGCCCCCAAAAGATGTGGGGCGGCTGGTCGTTCATCAAGGCGCCAATACAAAACAATACAGACGCAACCGCGCCAAATAGAAAAAGGGACCGGCTGTCGCCGATCCCCTGATTTTTCAAAAACCTTGTGGGTTCGGTTTACTCAGCGGCCTCCGCCACTGGGAGAACCGATACAAAGGTGCGGCCTTTCAGGCCTTTGTGGAAGGTGACAGCACCGTCAGTCACAGCAAAAATCGTGTGATCTTTGCCCAGACCTACGCCTTCACCCGGCCAAAACTTGGTGCCGCGCTGACGAATGATGATGTTACCTGCGATGGCCGCTTGGCCACCATAGAGTTTCACGCCGAGGCGGCGACCCGCTGAGTCGCGGCCGTTACGGGAGGAACCACCAGCTTTTTTATGTGCCATTCTGTCTCTCCTTAGCCTTTAGCCAGATCTTTGGCCTGTGCAACCCACTCGGGTTTCACTTTGACCGCGTCAATACCAGCAATGTCGTCATCCGACAAGGCTGCGATCTGGGCAAAGCTTGTCAGACCAGCTTCAACCAGCTTTTTGGCGGCGGCAGGGCCAACACCAGTCAGCTGTGTCAGATCGTCAGAACCGGCTGCAGCAGGCGCAGCTTTGGCGGCGGCCTTAGGGGCAGCTTTGGTTGCGCCGGAGGTCAGGATCTCGGTGATCTTGATCAGGGTCAGCTTCTGACGGTGGCCCTTGGTGCGCTTGGAAGAGTGCTTACGACGACGCTTCACAAAGTGAATGAGCTTTTCGCCTTTGATCTGGTCGATCACTTCTGCCTTAACAGCAGCGCCATCTACCAAAGGAGCACCAACCACGGGGGCATCGCCACCGAGCATCAGGATTTCGTCAAACTGGATTGTTTCGCCAGCATCAGCAGCCAATTTTTCAATGCGGAGGATATCGCCCGCTTGAACTTTGTACTGCTTGCCGCCAGTCTTGAGGACCGCAAACATATGCGTGTTTCCTTTATCAACCGCGTCCTTTGGTCCCCTATTGGGCGTTTTGGCCGTTTGGCCACCTCGAACAGCGCGCCCCGGTTGGGGGCCGTATTGCAAAATGAACCCGGCACAGAGAATCCGAGCCGGGATGGCGCATTTGCCCGAAAACACCTGCCCCTGTCAACCCATTATAACCGTGTCTCAGTCGATGTCGCCAAGTCTCACTACCGAAGGTGATAAATCACGGTTTGGCGCGCGGCCAACACCCCGCCAGACACCCGGGCTGGCGGCTAGATATCTTCCCCCTGGCCCAGCTCTTTCATACGAAAAGCCAAAGCTTCAAACCGGTTGGCGGTGATTTCAAACTGTACCGCGTTGAGCAGCTCATAGACCTGCTGCATCAAAGGCGTTTCCAGCGCCTTTACATAGGCTTCCACCTCCGCCTCGCTAAAACCCTGATAGGTATAGGCCGAGGCCGCAAGGTTAGAGGCCCGCAGCGCAATGCGCATCTCCGCTTCCTGTGCGCGCTGCAGCGCGCGCAGGCCTTCGCCATCCAATTGCAGCTCAATGACGCCAGCAGCATTGGCGGCCATCAGAAAGCGGAATTGGATCTGCTGGATCGACTTCACCCCAGACCCGGCCGCATCAATCGCCTTGCTCATCCGGTGATACAGCGCAACACGCGTGCTGCCGGATTTAACAAGATCCGCAATGATGCGCTGACCGGCGATCTGTTTGGCCTCCCCCTCTTCAACCAGATGCGAGGCGTTTTCAGCCACCACCAAGCGCTGGCCCAGGTCACTGGCATAAAAGGCGGCCGCATGGCTCAGGGCCTCATCCTCCAGGGTCTCGGTCAGAATATCGAGAGCCAGCTCGCGCATTTTGTCCTGATCAAACACCGACTGAGACAGCCGCGTCCAGTTTGAGCCAAAGTCCCCAGCGGACAGCCCCAGCATCTGCGGCGCGTCCCCGGCGGATAGCGCGATACTGTCCAGAGCGACATCAAACCCTGTCACCTCAAGAAAAGCCGCAACCTTCCCCCGTTCAGCGGCCTGTGCCGCAGGCACCAAGTGGAGCGCCAAAAAACCAAGGGTAACGGCGGCCAGCGCCAGGTGATTAAAGCGTTTTGCAATCTGTCTCATAGGTGAAATCTAGGCGAAAACTGTGCCAAAACAATGAAAAAATGCCATTCTGAAAAGAAGTTGAAAATCCCCCTTGCACTGGGCCGCATTCAGCCTTAAACGCTCCTCCACCAGACCCCCGCGGAGAGGTGCCGGAGTGGTCGAACGGGGCGGTCTCGAAAACCGTTGAGCCTTCACGGGTTCCCAGGGTTCGAATCCCTGTCTCTCCGCCATAAGCTTTTGATTTAATTGTATCTATGAGCCTCGACAGCACCCTGCATGTCAATCCTGTGAATAGCAGGCCCGTCATACTATGCCGTGTTTCCGCGCCACTACATGCGCCGACTATGCCGTTCCATCACAGAATTGGATCTGCCAGCCAAGTGATTGACCACCCCAAAAACGATGAAGCCCCACCGTTTCGGGCAGGGCTTTCATCAATCTGTTCCGGTTGGTATCAGAGGCCGACGTTGCCGTCAGAATTGGCAATCACCTGCTGCTCCTGCGACAGGTATCGGAAGTAATAGCGCTCGGTTGTCTTCACCGACCCGTGGCCGATGTACCGCTGTACGCGATAAACCGACTAACCTTCTTTTAGGCGCTCTATGGCAAACTTGTGGCGGATATCGTGGAGGCGGGCACCGAACTCGGTCTCTTGGGCATAATCCCAGAACAGGTTGGCGGCGCTACGATAGTAGCCATCCTCGGTCTTATTCCAGAAGATATATTGCGAGCGATTGGCGCGACGGATCTTCAACAGAATGTCGACCGCCTGCTGTCGCAAAGTTATGGTCCGGATCTTGCTTCCTTTCGTGTGTCGCAAGGTCAGCGTGACATGCCCTTCGACGGGATTCTCCATGCCTTTCAGATCTGCCCATTTGATCATCGACATCTCTGCAACACGGCCCCCTGTCGCATCAAGGAAGGCAGGAAAAAAGCAAAGGGTTCCAGGTGCGCGCCGACCCAGCTTTTTGATAGCCTCATCGGTGGGGAGAACGATGTCCGGCAGCCTTTCCTTCATTCCGGTCTTCTCAAATTGCAGAATTGGATTCGTTTCGATCCAACCCAGGTTTTTGATATGGCTCATGAGATGGTTGAAAGCGGTGAGGTCGCGATTGATTGTCGAGATGGAAGCGCCCGCATCTTTGCGCATGGCAACGAATTCCGAGATCGATTTCAGGTCGATTTCCCACGCCCCGGCCAGCTCGATATCCTCGCCGCGCTCCTCAAAAACATCCATCAGTGTCACCCCGATTTGGCGCAAGCTGACTTGATAACGTTTGCGGGTGTTTTCCGACCATCCATGAATCGGGTCGCAATGCTGGAGGCTATCGTAGAAACTTGTGAAACCGGAATGAAAGAGCCAATCTGTCTCGCCGCGCTCTGCCTTCTTTTTCAGTTCTTTGATCCGGTTTGCCGCTTTCTTTTCCGCGGCCCTTTTAGAACTTGTGCGAAGGGACTCTCGGTATTCCTTTCCGTCGATAGAGACCCGGAGGTAGTAATTCTTGCTGTTTTTGGGCTTGTAGATGTTGACTGCCATTGGTTTCCCTTAGTGATCCATAGAGCGAGCAAGTCCTGATCGAAGGTCCATATCTCGCCGTGTTTGACTGCGCCGGGGATTTTGTCCTTCGACGCGAGATCGGTGATTGTCCGACGCTTCAATCCCGAGAGTTTGACAACTACGCCGACCCGCACCCGCGGCTTCATGTCGGCCAAGGCGGGTATTGCGTCTTCGAATGATTGCGGTGATGCTTGATTCATATGTCTGCCGTCGCGCTGTAGCCGCCAAAGATCTCGGCGGTAGGCCCTTCTCGCGACCTTGTTGCTGTCGAAAAGGAAATTGGGTTCATCTCTCTTCGACGAGTCGCGAAAAACGGTCAAATCCAGTGACTTTCTTCACCAAGAGAGTGTAATCAATTGATTCAGAATAATTCTTTTATTGCCACAAGATGACGCCCCCCCCCGTGGCTGAGACGCCCTCTGGCCTCGGCAATGGACAACGAAGGCGATCTCAGCAATTTTCAGCGTCATCCACCGAAGCGCCGATTTATGATGCGCTCAGCCGTAAGGCGATGCTCCAACACCAGAAGCATCGCGCGAAGAATGCGCAGATTGCCGAGGCATTGTGAGATCTGAGCGCCGCGCGAGGTCAGTACCCTCTCATTTACAACGGTGCCAATCGCGCCCTCTTCAGGATCGTTGCGTCCATGAAAGACTGGCACGATTTCCTGGGTTTCTTGATCGAGCTTCCCGTCGAGGATCAAAATAACTTGATCAAGACCTTCGTAAGCATCCCGGCAAAGAAGCTTGCCTTCGGAAAGCGTGTTCATCAATTGGCGGATTGCATGCTGATTATGCACCGTCCCGGCAACTTCCGCCGATGTAGCCAAATCCGTGAGATGCTTGATTTTTTCGAGAGTTCGCGCGCAGAGCTCCTCAAGGGGCATTGTGTGGAAAAAGTTTGTCATGACCTACTCCCGGTCTTGCCGTGGCTGAATGCCAGGGCTTCAAGGCGTCGGCCGGATGGCCGACGGAAGGATCATGCCGCAGAGAGATCAAATATCTCGCGTTGAACGACGTCGCAGGTCGGATGCTCATCGGCAATTGCGACGAGCAGGTCGAAGAGCCGGTCAGCCACGAGACAGACCTCATCGACACTTGGGTCCAGAAGCTCCACCGCCATGAAAAACGCGGTTTCCTCACGCTCTGGATCCCCGACAAAATCCAGCATGAGCAACCTGTGTAGCCAGATAAGCTCATGCTTGAGTGCTTTGGAGAGCACCGCGCTTTCGGCGATATTCGAGTAGAGCCGCAGGCAGCGACGATGCGCGGCCGGCCCGCCGAGCATTGCAGCGGCGTTCAGCATTGCGTCACCGTGTTCACGGAAAAAATCTTTGGTTAGTTCGAGCGCGCGGTCACCGCCCGCAGTGCGGAACAGAACTGATTGAATAGACATCGGATACCTCTTAGTTGCGCCGCCCATCATGGCGATCAAGACCCCGGGAGAGCCTCCTTTTGATTTTCGGGGTGGTTTCGCCGGTGTTCAGGTAGCAGCAGAGAGTTTCACGGCCGGCGAGTTTCTTTATCTCTTCTGAGGCACTGCATTTTTGTCTGCCGCGCTCTCGCAAGAAGGGGCGCGGCCGACAAGAATGCTGTCCGATCTAATTTTTCATGTTTATGCAAGATTTTCTGTAAGCCGTTCTCTACGGTCCTTCACCGATTTGTGTCATTTTAGACCCGCAGCGATAGCCAGGCTGGGATGGAGAGATGGTTGAGAGAAACTGAAACAACAGCGGGGATTGCTAAGGACGGTGTCATTTTACCCAGTAGGCATATCATCGACACCTTTTGTCCTGGAAGTCAGGCAAACTAAAGATCGAGGATGATCGTTCTTGTTGCTACACTGCCTGTGCGATTTTCTTCCGATCTTTCTGCCAAGCAAGGACTGCGGCCTCGCTTTTGCACTCAATTGAGTATTCATCGCCGGCTTCAAGCGTCCCGTGGTCGAGATGTGTCGCGATGACCCGCGCGGCAATCTCCGGATCGTGCCTGCGCATGTAGTCAGCGGCGAGGGTCCGCAGATCGTGCGAAGGTACCCCGATTGCAGTCTTGACCCGTTCACTCGGCCATTTTTCAGACTTGGCAGCATCGGACAGTGTCAGCCAGTTCTTGCCGACGAGCTCTCGGTAACGCATGTGGATCAATCTGCTTGGCCGACCGCACAGAATGAGCTCATCAAGGACTTCACCGATCTCAGGCCAGAGTTCCCCGGCCTCTGTTGTCCGACCGGTCTTTCCCTGGTTCCACACGAGATGCCAAGACCCATCCCTCTCACGCCGCAGATCACTGCCTATGGACCAACGTGACATGTCGCCGGTCCTTGCGGGTTTGTTCATGTCAACAGCACAGCACGCGACAGTCTGCAGCAGCAGTTCCTTGCGCGCTGAATGATCCGGCAGCAGATCGGCTTCTAAAAGCAAATCACCGATGACTTCGGTAATGTAATCAAATCCGCCCTTTCTCATCAGATCGTTGATCCGAGCGACCTTCAGCTTCTCACCTAATTTCGCCTCATCTCGGAATGCCTCACGCATGTAACGCATGCCATCGAGATCCTCCGCACTGACGCCGCCAACTTTGCCGAGAGCAATCAGACCCTCGAGGTAATTTGCGATCGTAACCGGCCTGATGTCCGCCTCTCCGGCCTTGAAAGCCTCTCCGAGGCAATATGCGGTATAGAATGTCAGGCATTCCTGCGCGCCGCCCGCATTGACGATCTGGGCGCAGCGGGAGATGGAAGCGACATATCGCTTTCTGGAAGAGCCCTTGATCCGGGCCTGACGGAGAAAAGGATACATGGCCTGCCAGGATGGTGGCCATGATGCGATGAGCACTTCCTCGGAAGGCGCGCTTTGCGATTGGTCGGGGGCCTTGCCTGAACGCCGCGAATACCATTCCGCCCGCACCTGGCGGGCCGCCGCCGTTGAGACATCGGGCGCGTACCGGTCGAGGGTCCGTAGCAGCGTCCCAAGCGTGCTCTCGGAGGACGTAGCGGCCCGGAAGCTTTCTGCTCCCGGGGCTTCGATCAGCTCATGGCGCACCTTTACGATAGAAAAGAAGCGCCCGATAACGGCAGCCGCGCCTGGCGCGAGACTTTCACGGTTCTCGATCATGTCGTGCCGGATAGAGGCCGGAACCGGAGCAAGGTGTTCCTCGATGGTTTTCCTCCGTGTCATTTGGCAAGTTTCCTTTTCATTTTTTTGAATATATCGGGGTGATGCGCGAGGAGCGCCTGACGCACCTCTGCTGCGGCGGCTTGACCGCTGTCACATCCATAGTGCTTTCTGACGGTGTCTTCGGTATCCCCGAGAATTGAAGCCGCCTTTGCGTAATTGCCCGGCTCCAAGGCAAGGACGAGCGTGGCGACCGCATGGCGGCATTGATGAGGCGTCAGCCCGAGTCCGAGTTGAGCATCCCCAAGCGCCCACATTTCGGCCATCGTTGAAGGCGAAACGCAGCCTGCTGGAAGAGATAGCTTGTCTTTTACAAGGCGGGGCGACGCCTTCCCTGGAAAAAGATACGGGCTGTCTGGAATTTCTCTCAACTCAACAAAGCGGGCACGCAGTTCATTTTGCCATTTCCAGAGGATCTCGGCATCATTGTCCAAGACAGTGATAACCACCTTGATGTCATTCTTGATTTCTCCGGGCAGAAACGTGATTTCAGCCTTCTTTCTGTCCCGGATCCAAACAATGTTGCCGGGAACGCCAAGGACGCCCCGATGGCGCACCCTGATAATGTTGGAGGTTCGCAGCGGCCGAGACAGTTGGATCGCTTGCATTGCGGCCGTCGCATAAAGGCGCAATGCACGGTCCTCGGCGTCCTCATCCGAGTTTGCCTTGGCGCGTTCAATATCCGCCGTCGCCTGGTCGGCGAGTACATAAGGCCCGCGCACAAATTTAGCGGCAACATGTGGGTTGTCGCGCAAGACCTTGCAGGTATGTTCGGCATCCTCAGTCATCTGCTTTGGCGTCACGATGTATTCCCAATAGCTGATTTTCATCAGGTCGATGAGTGCGACCATATCCGGGCGGCACAGACCATGGCCTGCAACCGTCCGCAGGTTTGTCAGGCGGCCGTTTAGCGTCTGCGATAGTTTCGGATCCTTCAGTGTCAGTGAGCTTGTCGACCGCCGGATTTGGTCTTCGCAGACAGCCTCCAGATTCTCCCGTGTCATGAGGTCAGCCAGGGTCGTCGCGGCTCCGGACCTGCCGCGATCATCAACCGCGCGCCAAAGCCACGTCACCGCATTGCGATAACCCGAAAGGGCTGCGGTTGGATTTTTGATCTTTCTGCGACGAACCTTAGCATATGCGTTGACCTCGGCCAGGACAGCCTCAGGAGCCTCCCCCGCCTCGAGGCGTTCCTTGACCTTCGCCGCCCGGTCCTCCGGTTTGGCAAGTGTCTGCTGGAACACGTCTTCAATATTTGCACGCAGAGTTTCGGGAAGCCACGACCATAGAATTCGACGCGCGCGATCCGGTGAGCCGGGTACCTTGAAGCCAACAGACGGCAAAAGTTCGCGAACCTCGGGAAGAACATTTTGCAAGGTGATGAGCTGATTGATCAGCTTTATTCCCTTGATAATCGACTTCCTAATCTCCGGAGTAGCTTCCCCGGCAACGCGGTCTATCTCTTGTTGGGTAAGGCCGAGAGGGTTGGTCCGGCAACGCGCGCGAAGAGAGAACAGCGACTTGTGCCTGCCCGTCGTAAAGAACGTGCCGCTGGCAGTGAAGCCTTCATTATCTGCGACCAAGGCGATCACGCGATCCCAGTCTTCGCGCCCAATCTGTGGCGTGACCATTGCATGGGCCTCGTAAAATCGAACCAGCAATGCTCGAACGCGGGAATTACCACGTCGGCGGGCTTTTTCCGGATACTTCGACTTTGAAACGCCGCCGTAAGATGTCGGCGCGATTATCTTGTCAAAGTGAACCAAGTCGGCCGGTATCAGACCGATATCATCGTCGATCATGTTCATCCGTGCCGGAATTTTGTTGAGTTCGCGGATTGCGTCGTAGGATTCATCGTTGGCCTCTGCCCAACTCAGAACCTCACCCAACCAATATTCCTTTGCCTGGCAAATCGAAGCCGTTGTATGCATATTCATTTTTGATCTCCTCATCGCGAGGCAACTGCGCGACGCCTTCGCAAAGAAAGGCGCGGCGCAAGGGCCTCTTCATTTCATTGTGGTTTCAGGAATTTGGAGATCGTGCCCGGAGGAGCGTTTTGCACATCCTGTCGCGATTTTTTTGCTTTTTGCATTCACGCCCACCAACATAACGCCGATTTATGTTTGGGGATGTATGTGCGGCTGACAGTGTAGTGTCGCTCGTGTCCGAAAATCCAATATGCTATCTGTGCGAATGATAGGGACTTTAGATATACCAATCTTCTGCAAGGTCGAATTCGAGATTTGCATTTATCCAATCGCGGGCGTCGTCGGGATTGACGCGCACACTGCCGAATACGTTCCGAGTTGGAAGGCCATCCGCAATCATTCGTTCGATGCTCTTAACGCTATACCGTAGCTTCTTGGCGACACTCAATTTGCTCATCAAAGGCTTACGGTATCGTGCAAGGCGTTGCCCCTTGGGCATAGGCCCCTTCTCGCATGCCCAGACATCTTCCCAGGCAAGTCGATATTGTCGATTGATGCGCTGAGCGCGTAGCTTGCCAGTTTTGATCTGGTTTCGGATCGTCCCTGCCGTCAGAGCAAAATGTTCCGCGGTATCTTCGACAGTCAGCATGTTATTCTCCCTTGTTGTGATGAAATGGAATTAGTCACCGGGACTGCTCATTCAAAATTGAAGCAATGGTGGGGGTATCCTATCAAAATATATCAATTGAGCGCCCCCACCATTGCTGGTCCGACACCGCATCGGATGTCGCGACAGATTGCATTTTGAAGCGACTATGCTGGGGACAATATCCTTCCCAACAGAAGGATATCAAATGAAGCAGACACATCACTTTCCCGCCGATCACGGCATTCCGGCATGGCAGGAGCCGTCGCTGGCACGGCGTGAATTGCAAACCCGAATGGAGGCATTTGTTCGCAACGCCACGGAAGGTGAAATTACAGATGGCGAGGACTGTCCGGCACTGACGCTCAAGGTCAGCGCGGGTGTCGGCAAGACGAGTACGGCCCTGCGCTTGCTGGCAAAGCATGGCCGGGCTTTACTCAACCGGGGCCACATACTTGTCTATGTGCCGACTTTGGCTCTCGCTGAACGCGCTGCGGCAGATTTGCAAGAACTTGACGGTGCCCTGCCGATTTCCGTCATCCGCGGGCGTCTCGCTTCCAACCCGATATCTGGAAAACCGATGTGCGAGCGCCCCGATCTTGTCGAGGCCATAACCAACCTCGTCCCATCCGTGACACAAGCACTTTGCCGCGTGCAACGGGGAGGCCAATTAGTCGAGGCTCCATGCGCATTTGACTGCCCGTATCTCTTGCAGAAAGACGCTTTAGGCCCGAAGATTCATTTTCTGTCGCATAGCTACCTTGAGGCCTACACTCCCGTCGATCGCGATACGCCCACGGCGTTCCGGATCATCGATGAAAAAGTATGGCCAATCCTCTGCTCGTCCACAGATATCTTCGTCGAAGAATTCCTGCGCGCACCGGAACCAGGTTACCCGCGTGAACTTTTCTCTGATCTGCTTATCGCGAAAACTGGCATCGTCACGGCGCTGCAAAATGGATCGGATGTTCGGAACCTTCTCATGTCCCTTGGGGTCAACAAAGACAAACTTGAATTGCTTTCAAAAGGAGAAACCGCATCCAGAGAAAATCTCGATATCATGCCGCAGGACAGCATCGCGCGGGTTGAGTTTATGGTCAAAAGGTATGATCGGTTTGCGCTGTTTGCGTCACGAAAGAGGCAGGCGTTGTTCGACTTACTCGCCTCGGAGGAGGCGCTCTGACCGAACAGGCTGACTCTTGAGGATCAACCATGCTCATCCGGGATGCGACAGATCATCCGGGTATATAGGGTCACAAAAATCAAGCGCGACGCGCCGCTTCTCATGATCGACGCGGATGCAGATGAGACGATTGCAGAAAGGTTAGCGCCAGGAACCGATTTCGTGAAGATTGAAACCAGGCCACAAGCCCAGGTCGTCCAGATCTCCGATCGAACATTGTCTGACAGCTGGTTGCTCGATACTTTGGCTGGCACAGTTCGCAGAGCAAAGATCCTCGCGATCATCGACCGTGAAGTCGCCCGAGCCGATGGCAGCGGCGTCCTCGTGGTGGCGACAAAGTCAGTACTCACAAGGCTTCACGAAGATGCTGGGCAGCCGGTGGGTGACAACCTTGATGACGATCTTCGGCGGGATCTGATCGGCGCAACGCCGCGCTGGTTCGGCCCGAAGATGCTTGGTGTCAATGATTACGAGCGCTATCAGACCATTGTGATCGTGGGTCGCCTACAACCCGGAATCCACGATATCGAGAAGCAAGCCCGTAGCCTGTTTTGTGATACCGAAGAACCGCTTAGGCAATTCACAGGCGGTCCACTTCCAGAGCAGGAGACTGCCCGGATATGGCAAGACGGCTCCTTGCGGGCAGCAAAGGTTCGATCACATCCAGACCGGCGGGTTGAGGCAGTCCTGCGACAGACTCGTGAGTGTGGGACCCTGCAAGCGATCGCACGGCTCCGCCTTGTATCGCCCGACCAGCCCAAGCGCGTTGTTGTTCTGTCCAGCATGCCGCTGCTTAATCTTCCGATCTCAAAACTAACCACTCTCGACGCCCTTTATCGCGACCTTGAAGATGAATCGGATCTTACAGGGTATCTTCGTATGGATCGTGCCCTGCGTGCAACCATGGGTCGTCCGGTCTGCGGGACCCGAGTTTCGGCCGTCGGCCTTGCAGCCGATTTATCAGAAGATTTCACCAGCGTGAACGCCGCCAAGGAATTTCGGCGGGGTCGAAAGACGATCGACGTCCTGAACCTGATCGGTCGCATTGCTACGAGATATTCATGGCCGATGACGCGCATCGAGTTGTTCCGGGATGCTCACGGTGGGCGCGCCACGCCTGCAGTTGTCTTCGCGCCAAGTAGTCGAGCCCTGTCGCAGGCATCATGCTTGTGGCCCGGCTTCGCCGCCCGCTTGGCCCCACCATAAAAATAATGAAATTTTCAGCGCATGGAGTTTTTGTGCCACCGCAAATGAACCGATCTTACTTGTATCGCCCCGGCGTTAGGTTTCCGAAATAAAGTTTCCGAAACCTTTTCAGAAACCACACAGGAAAGGAAAATCAGTGTCAGCAAAAAACAAAGGCGGCCGCCCTCGGAAATATACTGCAGAACAGGTGGAGGACGCAATCGATCGGGTCGAAGCTCGTGGTGATGTCGCCGACGGAGCCTCTGTGAAAGAAGTCATGCACGAAGAACTCGGCGTTTCGCCCGGCATTGACGTGACCATCCTCGATGCCGAGGTCCAACGCATTTCCCGCGTCAGAGCCGAAGAAAAGGCAAGGTTGCTGGAGGCTAAGCTCCCTGCCTCGGCGAAGGATGCGGCGGTCGGCGTCGGCAACGAGGTTGCGAGTGCCGTGACGACTGTGCTTGCCGTGCAATTTGATCAATTGAGCATGGAAAGCCAAAAACGAGAGGCAGAACTCGAAGCCGATCTGCGCGTATTCCGCCGCCGTATACTGGATCTCGAAGCACAGATCGTCGAGCATGAGGTATCACACGCAGCCCAGGAGGAAAAGAACCATGATCTTACAAAACAGTCTGCGGCCAAAGATGTGGTGATTGCTGACCTAAATGCACAAATCGCCCAGTTTGGTAATGACGCTGACCTCGAGGGCAGGTTTGTTGAGATTGTCAGAGGCTTTCTCGCAGGAAATGTGCAGAAAGCCTTTGATCATGATCTGAAGCCCCCGGCATAGGCTCGACATGTTGATTGTCACTGAGAACTGCCCCGGTATTTTCGGCGAGATTTCGGAAGAGACACAGCCGGTTCTCGGTGATACCTCGGCTTTCAGTGGCTTCTTCGAAAGCCTCGAAGGAGAATTCTCTGCGGAGCGAAGTCCTCGACGTCTTCTTCCTCCTGAATGTCTGGGAAACCCCGAATGTCGTGCTTGGCTGTCTGAGCATCGGCCGACCACAGTTTGGTGTACCGACCAAGCCTGCCCATTGGGTATCCGGTTACGATAGCAACAATGGCAGGCAGATACGGCGAGATTTGTTCTTTTTCGATTTTCCATCCGGTAGCCAACAAGTCTGAGGCGAAGCTTGTGTCACCATCGGCCATTTCAAAGCACTCAGCGACAAAAGCCCAGTGCATCAGGAATGCAGCACTGAGGTGCACCGTGGATATTGAAAGGTTCTGGCCAATGTACACATCCCTCAGAAAGCTCAACAGATCCGTTTCTATGCGTTTGATCGATGAGCCGTAACTGCCCAAGTCTAAAGCAAGAGCCTCGGTGGTTGGCCTGTCCAACAGTGCAACGGAAGAGCGCCGGGTGAAGACATCCGCTGCATGCGCCGAAATTTTCCGAGAGTCCAAAACGGAAGCGGTTGTCGGAATTATACTTTCGAGGAAGCACAGCGGATCATTTACATCGAATATCGGAAGCAAGGCCACTTCCACCAAATCCGTATATTTCCACCAATCGACCAGCCCATCAGGATAGGTGCACTTGGCCAGCATCCGAATGCTGTCATACACACGGCGGGTGTGCGAGTTGTCTGAAGCAGATAGGGTTCCACTCTTTATCGCAGTTAGAAACTCACCAACAGTCGCATAGCCCTGTTCTTGAAGTGCCGCTGCCGATTTGTGTACCTGAAGTAGCTTCAAGGGGAGCTCAACGACCGGGTGATCGCCCTTTTTGAACGGGGTAGTGTCAAAGAGGACCGATGACTGAAACTCCTTCCCGGCCGCAAGCTCTCCAGTAACAATCGCAGTTACAAGAGGCAGGGCGGATGCAAAATCACGCCTCGGTACGGACCACGCCTTTTCAAGACCGTTGACAAAATCAATGAAGGAAATGTCGTCATCCGATTCTGAAAAGTACTCAGCGGCAGCTTTCCATGGTTCTGAAAACTCCGGGCGGAATCTGTAGGACGCATTTGCGTAGTCATCATGGATCAGTGCGTTGGCCAGACGTGTTAGGATTTTAGCTTCTTTTTGTCTAACCCTTTCCCTTGTCACCTTTTCAACGAAAAGATCGCTGACCGCCTCAAGGCTCAGCCTTTCCTTGGGCGGAGCCATGACCCTGTTTACGAGAATGATACCATCCTCTTCGCTTTCGCAGATCTCAAAGACGCTTTTTAGAACCGCAGGGAGGTCGGCAAGGATTTGGGAGAAGCTGCCTTTTTGAGGTTCTTCAGGGAACAGTCCAACGTCCATTCCCTCGCAGTAAGCTTCCCAGTCGATCGATCCATCCGGGTTTTGGGATTCAGCAAGCGCCGTCAAAGCCCGATCAATCCGGTTGGTGGTTGTCTTTCCCATGCTGGGAATATCCAAAAGTGCTGACTGCGGGGCTGAGGCAAGATCTCCAATGGTTTCCAGACCGCTCTCCATAAGTTTCTTGGTTTTTGGCCCAAGGTGAAGGCACCCGATTGTCAGTCTCCGAGCCTGTTCACTGAGAACCAAAGTAATTTCAGGTTCTTCCTGTGAGGGGGCGCCCTTAGGATGCCTGGACACCAGTGGATGCAACGCAGCGAGACGAGACAGGACGGAACTGTCTGAGCGAACATCCTTTGCCAAAGAAAGAAGCTGCTTCCAGAATGCCGCCAACTTCTTGGCTCCCAAACCAGAAGGGAGTGGTGATATGCCGATCCTAAGTGCATCAAGCAATTCTCCAAAACTATTCAAGCCCTCCCTTTCAAACATTACACCAGCGTTTCCGAATGACTTTCTGTTGACCGCAAACAGTGGGTTCTCCGAGTTAATACCGGCGAATTCAGGACAAACAAAAAAAAGTTCATGGAACCCGTCATCGCACCCCTCGTAGTATTCAATCCAGTCTACACTGGCTCCATGGACACAGGAAACAAGTCTAAGTAAGTTGGCAAGGAGCGCTTCCTTTGCCTCTTGTTGTAAAGTGGCGGAGGAAAGTGCGCTCTCGAGATCTTCGAGAACAAAGTAACCATGGCTTTCGAGCAGAGTGCTCGTTCCGGGCGACAAATGAAGGTGTCGATGGCTCATTCGCGTTGGAATGGCCAGTTGGTGAGGTTTGTCTTTGAGCAATCCTTGCTCCGTGTCCTGAATAAAATTCAATGAATTCTTCTCCATCCTCTCAGC
The DNA here is from genome assembly GCA_025163595.1 of Phaeobacter sp. G2. Classification (NCBI taxonomy): domain Bacteria; kingdom Pseudomonadati; phylum Pseudomonadota; class Alphaproteobacteria; order Rhodobacterales; family Roseobacteraceae; genus Phaeobacter; species Phaeobacter sp. G2. The sequence continues at coordinate 2,527,491 of CP104100.1, read as the reverse complement.
ACAATTCGATTGGATGTCTCACCCGTGACTGCGTCAGAGTGAGAATTTGTTATAAGCCGTAAATTGAATAAATTCTGGCCTTCGTCCTTGGAAAGCTCCAATTCGTCACCGGATTTTGCCCCAGACCGTCGCAGATACCCGGTCAAACAGGTAAGCCTGAACTCATTTCGGGTGCCTTTTTCGTCGTGGAGTTTGTTGTTGTAATAAACAAACTGCAAATCAACCTCCTCACCGTGTTCATCAAGACAAGATATCGTTCTCCGAGGGTTTTTTGTTGCGGGATCCAGTTCTCCGAGGAATGCCCTGAACTCGTGGTCCGCCTTGGGAATGAGCATTCCGGATTGGTGGCTCTTCGTCTCGCCGGCATCATTGGCGCTCAGGGTTTTTCTGTAAGTCTTTTTCGTCATGGTAATTGCGGCCTGATGTTCAGTGCATTCTTCAAGTCTTCATCATCTCTTGTAGACACCGGGGTTATCTCGTTGCCCATTTTGTTTTTCCAGGCCGATCGATCAAGCATAATCCTTTCGACAGTATCCTCGTAATAAAGGTGGTAAATAGTGACCGGCAGTGTCTGCCCTCTTCGGTGTGCCCTTGCGCTTGCCTGAGCTTCCAAAGCAGGGTTCCAGACTGGTGTCATGTGAATGACGACGGTCGCGGCAGTGATGTTCAAGCCTGCTCCGGCAGCCTTCGGGTTCAACACCAAAATGGCCGGGCCCTCCTCGGCAGAGAATTCATCGATTATGTCTTGTCGGTCTGCTTGCGGTGTTCCTCCGTTGATTGCTCCCCAATAGGCGTCAGAAAGGTCGGGAGCCGCTTGCTGAAGCAAATCCCCGAGACGATTGAACAGGGCGAAAACCAAGACTTTCCGGCCTGTCGCGAAAGCCTCTCGGATCAATCGGACTGTTTGCTCCATCTTGGTGTTGATCAGCGGAAGATCTACAACTTCAACGATGTTGGCATTTTCGGTGTCGGTGTCAGTGACATCGGTGCCGGATGCACGTAGCCAAGGGTGTGCACACACCAACTGCAGCTGCAGGGTGGCGACGAGCGCCCCGGCGACTGGATATTTCTCCAGAGTGGCTTCCCGTACCGCGTTGTAATGCTCAACGAGAGCACTCTCCATTTCCAGAGGCATCTCGATATCTATACGCTCTGGAAGATCGTCGGCTACGTCTGCGATACGACGTTTCAGCATGACCGGTTCGACGATTTTTGCGACTTCTGCCGCCGTCTCGATCCCATCAGGGAAATTGGCCTCAAAATCAGACAATGTGCCGAGAAGACCGGGAATGGCGAAGTCGGCCAGTGACCATAGGTCCACAAGGCTATTTTCGACAGGAGTCCCTGTCATGGGAACAGTCCGGGCGCGAGGAATGGTCGCAACGCAATTCCTCCGGCCGGAGGCCGGGTTCTTGATAGCCTGAGCCTCGTCACAAATTACCCAAGACCATTCAAATGCGGAAAAAATCGCGACGTCGTTCACCATCGTGTCATACGTGGTGATAACTACCTGAGCACTCTGCAGGCCGGTGAACACACCTGTTCGATAGGCGCCGCGGTGAACGAGGGTCGACAGGGAGGGTGCAAATCTTTCGATTTCTCGGACCCAGTTCGCAATAAGGCTGGTAGGGCATATGATCAAAGCCGGTGAATGCTCTGGAGGGGGCTCCTTCACGAGCAGAGCAATGATTTGCAGAGTTTTCCCAAGGCCCATTTCGTCTGCGAGGATCAATCCTCCGTGAGCTTGGACGGTTTCCCACATCCAGGCTACGCCTTTGGCTTGGTAAGGGTACAATTCAGCATTTAAGCCGGGCATTTTCAGCACGTCTGGATATCGGGAAGCGGATTCCGATCCCGATTGCCCCGCTGCATCGGTGAGTTGGATGCTCAAGGAACCATCCGATGAGGCGATGTGCTGGCGGAGCTCTCCGTATCCAACACTTCCGTCATGATCCACGTCCATGGAAGCTCTCAGCAACTCCAAAGCATCATGAGGCAACGGGCGAATGGTCTTGTCATCAAGAACCCAGTCGAATTCATTGCCGAACGCAAGTATCAGTTTTTCTTTACCTTTTACTGTTCGGCGCCCGGCCATTTTTGCGACGAGTTTCCCATCTTCCTTGTCGATGATGACCACTGGATCAAGGACACGATCACTCAAACGAATGCCCTCTGGGAGAGTATCCGGAAGATCAACATATTTTTCGGGAAGTGAATTCACATCAGTGCGCATTCGTTTCCATCATACTCGTCAGTTCTTCGATTGAATATGGCGTGAGGCGCCGTGTATGGACTGCTCGGTGGCAATTCGGGCAAAGAGGAACAAGGTCCGTGTTTGGATCGTAGCGCTTCTCCTCGGACAACTGAGATACTGGTTGCAGGTGGTGTACCTCGAGAATTTTGCCCGAAGCCCCATATTTGAATTGCGGTTTAAACCCGCAGCAAAAGCACTTGTGGCCGTGCACTCTGAGGCACAGGAGCCTGTTTCTCGGGTTTCTCTCTCGCTTTCGAACAAGCGCGAGGGTAAGAGCTCCCTCCAATTCTCCTTGCGTGTCCTCAGGGACTATTTCGTCGTAGCCAATCAATTCCGCCATTGCAGCCATAAGGGGCACAATAACTTCCTGGCATGTAGCGACGATCGCATCACTGCCCCCTGCCGTGGTCTCATGTCTGAGGGTGGCTGTTATCGTGAAACTGCCATCATCAACCGTCCAACATTCAAGGCTCTGACCAAGAATTTCCACGTTGGCGTCAACTCTGATGCTGGTCAGGAGGGATCGTGCCAGCTGGATGTCTTCCGCAGGAGCTTCGGAGATTTGCTTCAAAATCTGCCTTGAGAAATTCCCGAACCGAAGTTGCACCTGATGAGCTTTCAGACCGTGAGGGCGGAGTTCGACAATCGGCCCCTGTCGTTTTTGCAAATCTTGGAACCAAATATCCAAACCCGACCGCATGCCAGAGGCCACGATGCTCAAAGCGACAGACGCACCCGTACCTTCGCTCAACTCAGATGCAATCAGGTCTGAATATTCTTTCAGCATTTGAAAACTCTATTCGTTCTCAATGTCGTCACCGTTCGGTGTGGTCACGTCGCGCAAAAGCTTTCTCAAGTTTGAGGAAATCTCTTCGCGAATATCTGAAAAGATCGGATCCAGTTCTGCGTTGGTATTGTTCTGCTCGGCTGCAGTGAAGGCCCAGAGCAGAAGATCCATTCCCTGTACGGAATAGCCGCTGTTCGCTGCTCGAAGGTAGATTTTTTGGTAGTAGTCGTGGTGCTTGTTCAACAATACTGCGCCAACATGTCCCTCGGCCCCTGAGCTCCTATAGCTGGGTTCCCACAGGTCTCCTGATGTGATCGTGTCAACAGCTTCAATATAGAGACTGCCAGGTTCGACATTGTTTTCAACCTTCTGGCGAATTTTGATCTTCGGTCCTCGATTGTTCGAGATCACTGCGCTTTGCGTGTCCGGATCCGCTCCCTCTATCGTTGCTTGCCGCGTGTTTTTCGTGCCCTCTACCGTGCGGTTCGCAGACGTATGATCGACCTTGGCTTTCGCTGCGGCTTTCTGGGCTTTCTTTCGGTATCGAAGGTTTGCTTCCCGGCGCGCTGGTCCAAGAAGCTTTTCGAGGTATTCGGAAAGGGCCGGGTCAAAAAGAACGCGGGATTTCTTCACGTCGATGTGAAACGCTTCATCCAGTTCATGTCCAAAATCAAATTCAATTCGTAGCAACGACATATGTGGATCGAGACCGCCGAAAACGCTGAGCCATCCACCGCTACTGATCAATCGGCCTTCCCTGTAGATGTAGAAGCCCTGGCCCCTGTTGGTTATGCGGGCTTGGGTCTTTTCGTCGTCGTTCAGGTCGTCGCGGTGGGGGAGAATCCATGCTGCGACCGAAGCATTGTGTGCACTCCCGTCTTCGACCTGAACCTCCATTGCCTGTTGTTTCTCGGCAAGGACCTGTTCCGAGCGTACCCGGAAAAACGGATCCCATGGCTCGACATTGGCGCCATCCACAGAAATCGTGATATTCCGCTCTCGGGTATCGGCTTGATCCAGAAAACGGTGATAGATCTCACCTACGTGTTTCTGCAATCCCGCAGAGAGACGGCCAATTGCAGCTTTTTCCTTCGCACCACCGGGTTCGTCATAGTTCTTTGAGAGGATCCTGTCGCATTTTGACCAAACGACGAGTGTACCACTTCCTTCCCCACACAGCTCTTCGAAGGCTTCTTCCTCATCGACTGTCACCGGCTCCCTGCTCATTTCCCAGATTCTCGATGATTCGACATGATCAAGGTCCCAGGAAAGCTTACTCAGACCATCATCGGGTGAGTTTCTTGAGATCAGTGTGAATTGGCGGCAGACGGAACTCGAGGCCGTCTTCAATCCGAGGCCAAACTTGCCAAGGCTTTCAGGATTTTCACGCTCGGGGGCCCCGTAGCGCATCGCCTTGAATACACCACCGGCATCCATACCGGAACCATCATCGCCGAAATAGACAAGTTTTCGTCCGTCCTGCATCAAATCGATGCGAACATTGATTTCCTGAGCGCCTGCAGCTACTGAATTGTCTATGATGTCAGCCGAAGCTGTCCGGAAGTCATAGCCTGTATCCCGTAGACCGTTGATCAGCCTCGGGGCGTCTGGTTCGTTAATCAGTTCGTTGCTCATGTCAATCACTCTTTTTTGTGTTCTGATTTGTTATTGAATGACTTGCCCGCCATTTGTCAGAAGATATTTCTGCAAATTTTTCACGGGACTGCAACCACTCGGAGATGCGGTCGACAAGTTTCTCAACCGGAGTTTCGCGAGTTGCACATTCCCAAATAACCAGAACACGCCAGCCGCTATCAATAAGACTTTGAGCTGCAGTCTGATCGCGCTTTCGGTTGGAGAGAAGCTTCCCTTCCCAGAATTCACGCCGTGTCTTGGGCAACTTGAAATATCGGCAGCCTTCATGCGCATGCCAAAAGCACCCGTGGACAAAAATCGCTGACCGGTACTTGCTCAACACAAGATCGGGTTTTCCCGGGAGTTCCTTTCGGTGAAGTCGAAAACGATATCCACAGGCGTGAAGTGCGCGCCTGACGACAAGTTCAGGCTTTGTGTCCTTGGGCCCGATCCGCGACATCATCTCTGATCGGCTCATCGGGTGCCGTGTGTTATGCACGACTACTCTTTCTTGGCCTGATAGCAACCGTGTTCGTAAGCCACGGCTCCAAGGCATTCGCGATCGCTATGGCGACTGGAGCGGCAACTGCGTTCCCAAATTGGCGGTAAGCTTGGGTATCCGAAACGGGAATGATCCAGGGCCGATTATTGCCTGGTCTGTCAAACCCCATCAAACGTGAGCACTCCCGAGGGGTCAAGCGCCTCGGAATGTCTCCATCCTGCTCAATCAGGATTTCTGAACCGTCCTTGTGATACCTTGCGGACAGCGTTCTGGCGACATCAGCAGGCCCTCTCAAGCCGAAACCAAATCCATTGCCCGCAGCTTTGTGCTTTGCAGCGTATCTCTGAAGATAATCCCAGAGTTTGGGGGTCAAAGTATATTTTTCAGACACTTCCGCAAGCGAGCCAACCGTAAAAGGGGATTCTGCGATTTCAGATCCATCTTCAGGATGAAGGATATCTTTGAGAATGGGTTTGCGGCCTTCGGGGATCTCTACATCTTCCATCGTAAAGTTGGTCGGAAAGTCTCTACGGAAACCAGAAATGAAAATTCGTTGCCGATGTTGAGGAACCCAACTCTGGGCATCAATGACTCGATAGTCGACATCGTAGTCGAGTTCATCCAATGCATGCAAAATCACACGCATCGTATTTCCCTTGTCATGGCTCAGAAGGTTTTTCACGTTCTCGAGTAGAAATGCCTTCGGTTTATGGTGCCTCAGAATGCGTACGACATCGAAAAATAGCGTGCCTTGTGTTTCGTCGGCAAAACCATGGGCTCTTCCCAAGGCATTCTTCTTTGATACCCCAGCGATTGAAAAGGGCTGGCATGGAAAGCCCGCGAGTAACAAGTCGTGTGCCGGGATGTCTTCTTCACTGATCGCTGTGATGTCCCCTTCGATTTTGTGGTCGTCGTCCGGGAAATTTGCCCTATAGGTTTCTTGTGAGTATTTGTTCCACTCGGAGGTAAATACACATACTCCTCCGATTGATTCAAAACCGATCCGGAGGCCGCCGATTCCGGCAAATAGATCAATAAAACGAAATGATTCAGTGGTTTTATTCATTCTGCTCGCCGCGCCGTATATTAGAAGGTATGCTCCACGGACCACGCTCTGACGGGGCCGCACGGCAAGTGTAGCTTAGCTATAAGTATGCGACAAGCTTAAGCCATCACACAACAGTTATGAACGCCACCTGTAAGGTTTCAACAAATGGACGTGTTTTCGGCGGGGCTGGGCGCGCTCGGCTTGCGCGCCACAACCGAGCCGCGCGGGCAGGAGCCGGAGCAGTATTGCGAGGTTGTTTGCGGTTATTGTCATGATGAACCGCGAACGGACGCGCTCAAAGCCACGATGCATTGTTTGGGCCATGCCGCCGATGGCTATCGAAGAGTATTGCTTAGAATTGAATCATGGTCCGTTCGGCGAATATGAGCCGATAGCCATGCGACCCAAGCTCTCACTCCGCCGCTTGTCCGACTGTTTTCACGTGAAAGGTCGACGAACACCAGCCGTTGGCAATCTCAGGCCTTTCATTCGTAATGGGAGCTATGCCGTCCAACTATGCCGCCCTGCCCCGCCGAGAATGCCGATGCCGCGCATCTGGATCGTCGAAAACCCAATAAAATAAAGCCTTTGATGCACCAGCATAATCGGAAAACGGTCTCGAAAACCGTTGAGCCTTCACGGGTTCCCAGGGTTCGAATCCCTGTCTCTCGGCCATTTTCCCTGCATGTGAAAACCGCCTTTAACACCATAAAAAGAAGGTGGTTTTGGTGTTTATGCTGTCTGAGATCTCTTCCAAGTAATTTGCTCTGTTTGGTTCAGTCGTCCGACCGGGCTGAATTATCTCAGTCGCCCTGTTACTCTTGTCTCTTGTTGGCAGATCTGCGCTCACTCTTTCTGCTGGCTCGCCCTCGCAAGGCTCAAAAGAAAAGGCCGGGTTTCCCCGGCCTCATTTGTTGGTTCCAATGTCGCTAGGCAGCTGGCATGGCTTAGCCCCGGCGGCGACGCCCGCCACCACGACCACCGCGACCGCGGCTTTCTTCACCCTCTTTCAGAGGCGCCTTGTTAAACTTGATCCATTCGCCACCGTGTGGGTCATTGTTGGTCAGGAAGTTGGCGGCGCGGATGGCTTCCATTTCCTTGCCTGCGCGGGGCTTCATCGAGCCCAGGCCAAACATGGTGACAAAGGTTTCATCATCCATGTCTTCGGGCAGAATGATGCCAGCGGCGGCGACTTCTTCTTTTTTGGCTGCCAGAGCTTTTTGCGTCACGGGCAGGCCTACAGGATTCATAATCGCCGAGGTCATGCCCGCACCCATCGCCATGGGCAGGAAGGCATTGTTGATGCCGTGACGGTTTGGCAGGCCAAAGGAGATGTTGGAGGCACCACAGGTGGTGTTAACCCCCAGCTCTTCGCGCAAGCGCCGCACCAGAGCAAAAACCTGCAGGCCGGCAGTCCCCATGGCGCCAATTGGCATCACCAGCGGGTCAACCACGATGTCATGGGCGGGAATGCCAAAGTCGGCAGCGCGCTGCACGATCTTTTTTGCCACCTCAAAACGTACATCGGGATCCTCAGAAATCCCGGTGTCATCGTTGGAGATCGCCACAACAGGAACGTTGTATTTCTTGACCAGCGGCAGGATCTGTTCCAGGCGCTCTTCTTCGCCGGTGACAGAGTTCAGCAGCGGGCGACCTTCGCAGACCTCAAGACCGGCCTCCAGCGCGCCAGGCACCGAGGAGTCGATGCACAAAGGAACGTCAACAAGCCCTTGAACCAGTTCAACGATCTTCCGCATCAGTGGCGGCTCTGTCTCATTGGGGTTGGGGTTGGAGTTATAGACAACACCCGCATTGATATCGAGCACGGTTGCGCCAGCCAGTACCTGCGCCACAGCATCTTTTTCAACCGTGGAGAAATCACCGGCTTCCAGTTCTGCTGCCAGTTTTTTGCGCCCGGTGGGATTGATCCGCTCGCCAATAACACAGAAGGGCTCGTCAAAGCCCATAACGGCTGTTTTTGTTTTAGATTCGATAACCGTACGGGTCATTGTTTATCCTTGCGGGTTGACGGGCTGCGCAGATGCGCCGCCGTTGTTGATGGCCCAGGTGGCGTTGGTCTTGATGCCGCCAAGTGGGAAAAAGTGAACTTTGGTGATGTTGAAATCCGGGTTGGCGGCCTTGTGGGCAGCCAGATCCGCCAAAACTTCACCGGGTTCATGGGGCAGCAGCAGCTTGGTAACATCTTTGGCGCGCTTTTGCAGCACTTTCAATGAGGGACCGACGCCGCATGCGATGGCAAATTTGATCATGGTCTGCAGCTTGGCAGGACCGGCGATGCCAATATGCACCGGCAAGTTCATGCCCCGCGCGCTCAGCTCATTGACCCAGTCAATGACCGGCTGTGCTTCAAAGCAGAACTGTGTGGCCAGGGCCATCTCGGCGTCGGTACGCTTGGAGAATTCCTGTTTCCAGTCCAGCGCCGCATAGGTGTTTGCACGACCGCCTTTGGGATCAATGTCGAGGTTGGGTTCCGGGTGGCCCGCGACGTTCAGATGGGTAAAGCCCGCCTTGTCAAACAACCCGGTTTCCAACAGCTGCATCGAGGAATGGAAATCGCCTTTTGGCTCGGCAACGCCGCCGGCCAGCAATAGCGCCTGCTTGACGCCAGCTTCGCCCTGGTAACGGGAGATCCAGTCAGCCAGGGTGGCCTCATCCTTGATGATGCGCGCCGGGAAATGCGGCATGACATCAAAGCCTTCTTCGGCAATGCGTTTGGCGGTGGCAACCATGTCCTCAATGGGCGTGCCATCGATATGGGCGATATAGACACGGGTTCCCGCAGGCAACAGGGCGCGGAAATCCTCAACCTTGGTGGCTGTGCGCGGCATTACTTCGATGGAATACCCCTTGAGAAAGGCCTCCATTTCAGGGCTGACGGGCTGGTCGGCGCCAGGGTCGCGTTTTTTGAAGTTCAACAAAGCCATCACGGCCTCCCATAGTGGTGTCAGGCTCACGCCCATCCGTCATTTGCAATCAGGGTCTTAAGACGATCCTGATCGTATTCCGCTTCCAGACGTTTGGCCTCAGCCTCGGCAACCTCGCCAGCATCACCTTCCAGGGCATAGGGCGCTGCTTTGCGCCATTCTGCCAGGTAGGCATCGCTGTCTTTGGCGTTGACCTTCATCGCAGCCCGGTCAATTGCCTGTTCAAACCGTTCTTCCAATTGGCGCTTTGAACCGCGGCGCCCCTTGCCCACAATGACCTGCGCGGGGATATCGCGCCAGTATACGATCGTAACATCCACCATAGCCTGTCCTCCTGAGACGTCTGTTGTGTTGTTTTAGTGCGTCCCGTTTCACCGAGTACGCCGGATTTCGACACCACTTGGGTTTTGAGCGACGTTTTTCCTTTCTCTTGAATACAAAGCTGCCCCGGCGCTGGCCACAGCTGGGCAGTGTCAAAATACTCATCAAACATATGAGTTTGTCGCAACCTTTGCAGTCAGCCCCCCACCCAGTCCCCTGTATGCCGGGGGTTATAGCGGCCAGATGCCCTTGCGCAGCAGGGCCTGGCTCCATAGTCTAGGGGCAACACGATAATCGGAGGGCGTGAATCATGACGCCCAGGCGTTCCAAAGGTGCGGGCGCGTTTCCCAAGGTGGTTGAAACCCCTGTACCAGCCCGTCCGGATTCTGATGCGCTTTATGCGGCTCTGGATCTTGGCACAAACAGTTGCCGCATGCTGATTGCCCAGCCAAAGGGCAGCGGCTTTCATGTGGTGGATAGCTTTTCCAAGTCTGTGCAATTGGGCACAGGGCTTGAACGAACCGGACGCCTGTCCCGTTCGTCCATGTCCCGTACTATTCAAGCGCTGCGGATCTGCCAGCAAAAACTCAAACGCAACCGCGTCAAGCGCATGCGATTGGTTACCACCGAAGCCTGTCGGCGTGCCAAAAACGCGCGCGAGTTCATCCGGCAGGTGAAACGGGAAACCGGGCTGCTGCTGGAAATTATCCAGCCCGAAGAAGAGGCCCGCTTGGCGGTGATTTCCTGCGCGCCTTTGGTGTCGACCAAGACTGAGCAGCTACTGGTGGTGGATATCGGCGGCGGCTCGACTGAACTGGTCTGGATTGATTTGTCTTCGGTGCCAAAGCGTGATCGCCCGGCCGCCATCATGCGGCTGCATGCCGGGTTTCACCCAGCCCACAGCCCTTTTCCGTCCGCCAAGGTCGTGGATTGGATTTCTGTCCCGCTTGGGGTGGCCACGCTGCGGGATCAGTTCAACGACGTAGAAGATGATTCCGCCCGCTTTGCCCTGATGAGCTGGTATTTCGAAGAACACCTGGCCGATTTCGCCCCCTATAAGGATGAGCAGGCCCGCGACGGCTTTCAGATTGTTGGCACCTCGGGTACGGTGACCACTGTTGCTGCCTCCCATCTTGGGTTAAAGCGCTACGATCGCACCAAAGTGGACGGGTTGCGAATGACCAGCGACCAGATCGACAAGGTGATCCGGGGCTATCTGGATCTTGGGCCGCAGGGACGTCGTCGTGACCCCCGAATTGGCGAAGATCGTCAGGCCCTGATCATGTCTGGCTCGGCCATTTTGCAGGCGCTGCTCCGGTGCTGGCCCACGGATCGGCTGTCGGTGGCGGATCGCGGTCTGCGCGAAGGCCTGCTTTATGCGCAGATGAGCGCGGATGGTGTACTGGAAGACGGGCCCTTCTGAGGCACGTAAATGTAATTTACGCCCTGCCCTCCGGTTTGGAGGCTGCGGCAAAACGGTGACGATGATGGCAAAAACGCCGAACGGAAAAACCCCCACAGGCAAGAATACCTCTGGCCGTGGTCAGCGGGATCTGAAGGTTAAGGTGAAATCTGCGCGCGGACGTCGGCTCAGCTCTACCCGCTGGCTGCAACGTCAGCTGAACGATCCTTATGTCAAACGCGCCCAGGCCGAAGGTTATCGCGGGCGCGCCGCCTATAAGATCATGGAAGTTGACGACAAATATCGCTTCCTGGTGCCCGGTGCTCGGGTTGTCGATCTGGGCTGTGCCCCAGGTGGATGGGCACAGGTGGCCGTAAAACGCATCAATGTGATGGGCGAAAAGCGCGGCAAGGCCCAGGGACGCATCATTGGCGTTGACCTGCAGGAGATGGAGCCAATGGCGGGGGCCGAGTTCCACCAGCTCGACTTTATGGATGAAGGCGCTGACGATCAGGTCAAGAAATGGCTGGGCGGCACTGCCGATGTGGTCATGTCGGATATGGCGGCCTCCAGTTCGGGTCACAAACAGACTGACCACCTCAAAATTATCGCCCTGTGCGAAGCTGCCGCCTATTTTGCCTTTGATGTTCTGGAAGAAGGCGGCACCTTTGTCGCCAAGGTTCTGGCCGGCGGCGCCGAGGGTGAGCTGCAAAAACTGCTCAAGAACAAATTCACCAAGGTCGCCAACGTCAAACCGCCATCGTCGCGGTCAGACAGTTCGGAAAAATTTGTGGTGGCCATGGGGTACAAGGGCTAGGGCTCTTGGTCTTGCTTAGGGCTGTGCCAGCAGCGACCGGCTTGCCTGATCACGCAGTTCGAGGGCCTCTGCGCCCTCGCCTTCGCTTTGCAAAGAAACACGCAGCTTCTGCGACATTTGGCTGGCAAGCCCTGACTTTTGCAAAACCTGTTTTACCAGCTGCGGGACCAGCAGCTCTTTGCCAAACCTTGTCATCTTGCTCTTCCTACCTTTGGTGTTCCTGTGGCGATGGGATAGGATCTGGGTAGGATCCGAGCGGGGCCAAAATGTGGCAGGACTGCCCCATTGTTTCCAATCTGGGAACGTGTGGTATTTTTGCATATCTAGGGCTTTAGCTGGCGACCTGATCAGTGATTGATCTGACTGGGCTGCCTTAGCTTTTTGATCTTAGGTCGATAAGGGCGCTGTTGAATTCCGCCCCCAGGATCAAAATCGCCGCGTTCACATAGAGAAAAATCATTGCCGCCATGGCCCCGGCCAGCCCCGCATAGGTGGCAGAATATTGAGCGATGGAGCCAACATAGAAGGCAAAACCAATCCCAGCGCCCCACCACAAAGCAACCGTGAGAACCGTCCCAGGCAATATGTGGGACAGGCGGTGGACTTGTCCCGGCAGCAACAGATGGCAGAATAATACCGCCGCAAAAGGCAACAGTGCCAATACCAAGGCATGCAGGCCGGGTGTCAAATAACCTGAAAGCTCCACATTGGGGAAAAAGTCAGCGAGATAATGCAGGTAGAGCGGTAAGATAACCTCAAACAGGGCGGCAATCAGGATACCCACACCGCCCAGGATCACAAAGCCAAGGCAAAGCAGCCGTGACACCCAATAGGGACGCAGATCCTGGTCGTGATAGGCCCGCACCATGGCCAGCCGCACCGCATTGACGCCGTTGGAAGCAAAATAGAGGGCAAAGATACCACCCACGGTGATCAATCCAGTGTTGGAGGTCTCCAGCACCGCGTCAAGCTCAGCCAGGATCGGGGTTGAGACAGGCTCTGGCCAGGCTCCAAAAACCAGCTCCACCAGATGATCCAGTTCGACGCTTTGCGAAAACAGGCTCGCAACGGTGCCGGCCAAGGCCACAGTGAACAAAACAAAAGGGAAAAGCGCCAGCATCATCGACATGGCAATATGGCTGCTCATCACCCAGCCGTTCTTGCTGTTAAAGCGGTTTATCGCCAGCCAAAGCGACCTGGTCCAAATATTTGAAAAAATGCCGGTTTTCATATTGGCAGACATCCGTATCTAGATCACAAACATCAGTACACTACGACAAAGAGCGCCGACAAGACAGCGGGTTACTGGACAGTTTCACCTCAGACGTATTCACTGCCATTCAGCGATCAACCTGCCATTTGCCCTGCTGACGGCCATTTCTCGGGATACAGATCAAAACATGGTTCTAACCGTAACAGATGTTACCAAGACAATTCCCCAAAGCGGTTTGCAAAAGCCGATCTTGGATCGGGTGAATTTGCAGGTGCAGGCCGGAACCTCTCTGGCGCTCACCGGTGAAAGCGGATCTGGAAAAAGTACGCTTTTGCACCTGGTGGGTGCTTTGGACAGTTTTGACAGTGGCGAAATCCATGTGGATGGAATTGCCCTAAGCAACCTGGATGAAACCGGGCGGGCGGCGCTGCGGCGAAGCAAGGTTTCCATTGTTTTTCAGCAATTTAATATAATCCCTTCACTTGATGTTGCTGCAAATATCGCGCTGCATGCCAAGCTGGCCAAAACCCATGACCCGGATTGGGAGGCGCTTTTGGCCCAGCGGTTGGGCTTGACCGCACTGTTGTCCCGCTACCCCGAACAGCTGTCGGGCGGGCAGCAGCAACGGGTGGCAATTGCCCGTGCGCTTGCTATGCGACCCAAGCTGTTGTTGGCGGATGAACCAACCGGCAGCCTGGATGAGGAGACCGGTGACGCGGTGCTGGGATTAATGCTGGATCTGGTTGCAGAAAGCCAAACCGCGCTGTTTCTGGTCACGCACTCCCAATCTATCGCCGCAGCGCTGGATCAGCGTCTGCATCTGAGCAACGGCGGGTTGACGTGACCGGGCCCGCCCTCCTTGCACTGCTGTCCCATTGGCGGCAGCACAGGTTTCAGCTGGCAGCCCTGATTGTCGGCTTGGCACTGGCGACGGCGCTCTGGATGGCCGTTCAGGCGATCAACAGCCAGGCAAGGGCCAGCTATGCCAAGGCGGCAAACTATGCGCGCCAAATTGACCGCCCAAGCCTGGTGTCCGCCACCAATAACTTGACGGTGTCCGACTATGTCAGCCTAAAACGCAGCGGCTGGAAACTGTCTCCGATCCTAACCGGAAACATAAAGGTTGCGGGCCAGTCCATTGAAATAACTGGGGTTGATTTGTTATCGCCGCCCCCCATTTCTGGCATCATGCCCCCCGAGATGACTGCCCAGGACATGACTGCCCAGGACGGGGAGATCCTGATTTCCATGTTGCGCCCGCCCGGTGGTTTGCTGCTGCATCCTCAAACGGCCCAACGGATCGCCGCAGAGTTTCCGGCGCTAACCCTCCATCGCTCGGCAGAGCTGCCGCCAGGACATGCAATTGGCGATATTTCGGTTGTCAGCAGACTGCTCGATGCGCCTAAAACGCTGACACGGCTCATCTATCTGCCGTCAACGCCACCGCCACCGAATGCACTGCAAAAACTGCCGGATCACATTCAATTTGAAGCCGCAAATGCCAGCCGCGTTGAACCAGGCACCCTCACCGAAAGCTTTCACCTCAATCTAACGGCCTTTGGGTTCCTGTCCTTTGTCGTTGGGCTGTTTATCGTGCAAGGCACTATTGGTCTGGCGATGGAGCAGCGGCGCGGCCTGTTTCGCACCCTGCGCTGCCTTGGGCTTCCCTTCGCAAATCTTGTGTTGATTTTGCTGATCGAGATCACATTTATTGCCTTTATAGCGGCCTTTATCGGTTTGATAATTGGCTATTTTATCGCCGCATCCCTGTTGCCTGGGGTCGCGGTGACGCTTTCGGGGCTGTACGGTGTCGAGGTGGACAACGGTCTGACCCTGCAACCCGCATGGGTGCTGTCCGGTCTTGCCATGACCCTGTTGGGGGCGGCTGTTGCCAGTGGTTATTCGTTCTTCACCCTTTGGCATCTGCCTATTCTACAAGCGCCCTCCACCCAGGCCAGAGGCCAGCAGATCCTGCGCAATTTCAACGGTTGGGCACGGGCCGGGGTCGGCTTGCTGGGGATTGGCGCCCTGTCCCTGCTGCTTTGGGGCGGGCTCAATGGCGGTTTTGCCTTTCTCGGCTGTCTCATGCTGGGGACGGCGCTGCTGCTGCCATTTTGCCTCTGGCACATACTGCAGGCCGGACAGAGACTGACGCGCCATCCGCTTGGCCATTGGCTCTGGGCGGATGCACGGGCACAGCTGCCGGGCCTGTCGCTGGCGCTGATGGCGCTCATGCTGGCCTTGGCTACAAATATTGGCGTTGGAACAATGGTTTCCAGCTTTCGGTTGACCTTTACGGGCTGGTTGGATCAACGGTTGTCGTCTGAGCTTTACGTCACCGCCCGTGACGACGCCCAGGGGGCAGCGCTGGAGCAATGGCTGGCGCAAAAAGACCTGCGGGTTTTGCCGATCCGCTCCCAGGACTTGCGCGATCCGGCCGGGAAGATCAGCATCTACGGCGTGCGGGACGATCCTACATATCGTGACCACTGGCCGATGCTGGAATCCCAGCCAAGGGCCTGGGATTTACTGGCAACGGGTCAGGGGATTTTGATCAGCGAACAACTGGCACGCCGCCGCAACCTGAGCCTGGGCGACACAATACTGCTGCCGCAGGGCTGGCCCAGCAACATCCTGGGCATTTATTCGGATTATGGAAATCCTCACGGGCAGGCGATTGTTTCGATGGCGCAATTACTGCGCAATGCGCCAGAGGCGCCCAACCAGCGGTTTGGCCTGCGTTTAAACGCCAGCGATGTCCCGGCCCTGATTAATGACATTCAAGAAACGTTTGATTTAGATCGGGAAAATCTTGTTGAACAAGGCAAGCTGAAGGCCGCTTCACAACAGGTTTTTGATCAGACCTTTCGGGTTACCGACAGCCTGAAGCTGCTCACATTGGGAGTGGCGAGTTTTGCAATTTTCACCAGTCTCGCAACACTCTGGAGCCAGCGCCTGCCGCAACTGGGTCCGGTTTGGGCCATGGGGGTCAGCCGCCGGACGCTGGCGCAGATCGACATCGCGCGCAGCCTCCTGATGGCGGGTTTGACGGCCCTGTTGGCGCTGCCGCTGGGGTTGGTGCTGTCCTGGGCCTTGTTGGTGGTGATCAACACAGAGGCCTTTGGTTGGCGGCTACCGATCTATCTGTTTCCGCTGGACTGGCTGTGGCTGGTCATCCTGTCGCTTCTGGCGGCTTTGCTGGCGGCGCTACTGCCAGCCTGGCGCCTGTTCCGCCTACAGCCCAGTGCACTCTTGAAGGTGTTTTCCAGTGAACGTTAGCCGCCTGCTGCTCTGTCTGAATTTGCTTGTTGCCGGACCGGCCTTGTCCCAGGGGTTTGCCGGCCTCGGGACTGCGGCTGACGGTTTTGCGATTCCCAATCCCGAGCACCGCCTAGAGTTTCCCATGGACCATGGTGCGCATCCGGATTTTCGTATTGAATGGTGGTATTTGACTGCCAACCTTAAGGATGAAACCGGCCAAAGCTATGGTATTCAATGGACGCTGTTTCGCAGTGCGCTTGCCCCCGGCGAAGCAGAAGGTTGGCAGAGCCCGCAGATTTGGATGGGACATGCCGGGCTGACCAGCGCCACTGCGCATTTCTCAGCCGAGCGTCTGGCGCGTGGGGGCATTGGCCAGGCCGGCGTCACCACTGCGCCCTTTCAGGCCTGGATTGACGATTGGCAAATGGCGGGTGCAGATGACCTGTCCCAGCTTGATCTCTCCGCCGCGGGTGACAGTTTTTCATATGAGCTCTCGGCCAAAACCACGGCGCCATTGGTTTTGCAAGGTGAGCAGGGCTATTCGGTGAAATCCCCCGAAGGTCAGGCAAGCTATTATTATTCGCAGCCAAATTACCAAATCAAGGGCAGTCTCACCCTGCCCTCTGGTCCCGTTGATGTGACTGGCGATGGCTGGCTGGATCGCGAATGGTCCAGCCAGCCGCTGTCAGAGAACCAAAAAGGCTGGGATTGGTTTTCGCTGCGGTTTGACAGCGGGGATAAGCTGATGGGGTTTGTATTGCGCGGCGCCAACGGGGCCGAGGACTTCCGTTCCGGCACCTGGATTTCTGCCACTGGCGAGGTCACGCCTTTGGCTCCGGGAGTGTTTCAGGCGGACCCGCTGGCCCAGGTTGGGGTCAAGGGGCGAAGCATTCCAACCCGTTGGAAAGTCGACCTGCCTGAAAGGAATGTTTCCCTTACAGTTGAGGCGCTTAACCCACAAAGCTGGATGGATGTTGCCTTTGCCTATTGGGAAGGTCCGGTGACCGTATCTGGCAGCCACAGTGGCACCGGCTATTTGGAAATGACCGGGTATGAATAGCGCACAGTAAAAACAGCCAGCAAAAAGGGGCGCCTCAAAGCGCCCCTTTTTTGATTTTCAAACCAGGTCTTCAGGTCGGGGCGTCAGGCCTTTGGCCCGCGCACAACAAAGACCGAGCACTCTGAATGACGGATGACCCGGGCCGCATTGGGGCCCAGCAAATAGTCCTTCAGATCAGGCTTATGCGCCCCAACCACGATCAGATCGCTGCCGGCGGCCTCTGCCACCTTCAGGATCTCCTGATAGGCGGTTCCAGTGGCAACCACGTGGCGGATCTTGGCATTGCGCTCTTGCCCCAGGATCTCGGCGCAGATGCTTTTGAGTGTGGCTGTGGTTTCCTCGACTGCCTTTTCATGGTGATGGCTTTCAAAGAACCCAGAAACCCAGCTTTCGCCAAAGTCAGGCAGAACATTCACCACATCCAATTGCGCCCCGTCCAGGTCGGCCATTCTGGCCGCCTGTTCGAGTACCATTTTATCAGTGGCCTTGTCGCTCAGCTCCACCGCGCACAGGACAGATTTGATCATGCTGGATCTCCTTCTCTGCGGACGCGGCCGCGTTGCATCATGGCTATCAGACCCAGCAGCAACAGCGCTGGAATGAACACCAACTCCTTGGGCAGCTGATCAACTGGTGCCAGGATTTCCTTCACAAAAACAGGGCTGTCCCCGTAAAAGTCAAAGCTGCCCAGGTCTTGTTCCGCCGGGGTGCCAAAGCCCGGTGCATCCAGGTTCATCTGGCTGCCTTCGGGCAACAGGATCAGCCCGGCCTTTTCAGCCATAGCAGCGCCATCCAAGCCATCGATCGCTTCGACAATCAGCGTTGTTGAGGCAATTTCACCAGTGTCAAAATCGGGCCCTTCGATGGTCAAGCGCAGCTCTTGCCCCGCCTCGGCCGTCCCAAGCGCCTGCACCAGTTCGGTTGGAGCAACTTCCGTGTGGGCCGGCATAATCCGGTTCATAAAAAAGTCCGGACGGAACAGCGCAAAGGCGACAAAGACCAACAGAAAGCTTTCATAGATCTTACTGCGGGTGACAAAGTAACCCATGGTGCCAGCGGTAAAGACCAAGATGGCAATGGTAGCGGATATGGCAACCAATATGCCTTGGGTCCAGGTGACATCTATCAACAACAGGTCCGTGTTGAAGATAAAGACAAAGGGCAAAGCCACTGTTCGCAAACTATAAAAGAAGGCGACAAATCCAGTACGGATGGCGTCACCGCCGGACACAGCGGCAGCGGCAAAGCTGGCAAGCCCCACCGGTGGCGTCACATCGGCCATGATCCCAAAGTAGAACACAAACAGATGCACCGCGATCAGTGGCACGATCAGACCAGACTGCGCCCCAAGTTCCACCACAACCCCCGCCATCAGCGAACTGACAACGATATAGTTGGCGGTTGTGGGCAACCCCATGCCCAGCACCAAAGACAACAGACCAACACAAAGCAGAACAAAAACCAGAATGGTCCCGGTCATGTCTGCGGCGCGTTCGGCCACGGTGCCCTGAAAGCTGGTAATGCCCACAAAATCGGTCAGCGGGCTGATCGCGTGAACCGCCATTGCGCTCAGATAGGTGAGCCCATAGGCCATGGTTTCCACCAGATCGGCCATCACCTGACCCACACCTGTCAGCGTTACCGTACCCACGATCACACCGGCCGTCGCCGTTGCAAGGGCGATCCCGATCATATTGCGAGAGCCGTCAATCAAGCCGCTCCACAGGTCGTGGCACCCCTCAACAAAGGTTGATACGATGTTGCTTTGTTTGCGGAAAAACGCCTTGATGGGTTTTTGGGTCAACAGGATGACAAAGAGTAGCGCCGTGGCCCAGAAGGCAGAAAGCCCTGGGGATTTCTGCTCGATCATCAGGAAATACACCAGAACCACGATGGGCAGCATATAGTGCAAACCTGCTTTGTAGATCTTGGCGATTTCCGGCAGTTCGACCTCTTTGGCGTTGGGGTCATCCGGTTCCAGATCATCAATGCTGGAGGCCAGGGCCACCAGAGCCACATAGATCGCAAAGACCACGCCAAACATCAAAACGCCTGCAATACTGGGCGCCCACCTATAGGCCGCCTCCACCGGGAACTGACTGCCGTAGCACAGTCCGGCAAAGACTGCGAAAAAGCTGGCCATGCCAAGAATGGTACGGGTCATGTGGACTTCGCGGTTGCCCAGGGTGGGCATGTTACGTTTCACCGCCTCCAGATGCACGATATAGACCAGTGCGATATAGGAAATCGCCGCCGGCAAAAAGGCGTGGGTGATCACCTCGACATAAGAAATGCCGACATATTCCACCATCAAAAAGGCCGCAGCCCCCATAACCGGCGGCATGATCTGCCCGTTCACAGACGAGGCCACCTCGACCGATCCGGCCTGCTCTGACGAGAATCCAACCCGCTTCATCAGCGGAATGGTAAAGGTACCGGTGGTGACCACATTGGCAATGGAAGAGCCAGAGATCAGACCGGTCGCAGCAGAGCCAACAACGGCCGCCTTGGCCGGACCACCGCGCAGGTGACCCAGCGCGCCAAAGGCCATTTTGATAAAGTAGTTCCCTGCCCCGGCCTTATCAAGAAGAGCGCCGAAGAGCACAAAAAGAAAGACAAATTTGGTCGAGACCCCAAGCGCGATACCAAAGACACCTTCCGAGGTGATCCACATATGGCTCATCGCTTTTTTCAGGCTTGCGCCTTTCCAGCGAATGACTTCTGGCACCCAGTCAGAGGAGCCGAAGAAAACGTAGGCCAGAAAAATCGTGGCAATAATCGCCATGGCCGGCCCCAGTGCGCGGCGGGCCGCCTCAAACAGGATCAACAGGCCCGCAAGGGCGTAAAACTTGTCGATGTCATCCGCCAGGCCGCCACTGTCGACGATCTTTTGATAGTTCAGATAGCCATAGATGGCGACAAAAACCCCGGCGCCCGCCAAAGCCCAGTCCTGAACCGGGACAAAACCGCCTTCGGGGGTTTTCCATTGACGCACATAGGACAGCACAAACCAGGCGCCCATCGCTAGGGCCAGTATCAGCGCGACAGCCTGCAGGGGGCTGCTCCAGCCGTCCAGCAGGTATTGGCCCAGAATGGCAAAGGCGCTGTAAAACAACACCACAATCGCGGCGAACATACCAAGGGCACTGACGAGGCGTTCCACGCCATTCGCGACACCAGATCCATTCAGGAAGGTTGGCGCCACCAGCGCCAGCGCAACCACTGCGCCAATTGCCACAGCCACATTGATGGAGATATCCGGCGAGACCGTGATCATCACTGCGACCGTAAAGGCCCCCAGCCCCAGAACCGTGCCCAAATGCCCAAGGGCAAAGGAAATCAGATTGCGGCTTTCGCGGCCCATCGCTGGATAGGCCATGAAGCCCAGCATCAGCGCAAAGGCGAGATGGATCAGGCGCGAGTTATTATTGACCGCGCCCGGTAGCAGGTAGTTTGCCAGCGGTGAGGCGAGAATGACTTGAAAAACAGACCAGCTAACAGCGATGACAGCAAGGGAGAGACCCACTGCTCCGACCGGGTTGCGCGCACCCGCATCGGAGGAGGCAACCAGTTCCTGCAGTTCATCTTCGCTAAGCGGTCGATTTCCCTGAGCATCGGATGTCATGGATAATCTCCCATACAGAAGTGATCCGCCCTATGGAGAAAGCCCCCAGTTTCGGACCCTGTCTGATATTATTGGTTTTGGGGGTGTCCCCTTCGTAAATTGAAAGGGGCACGAAATCGCGCCCCTTCCTATGTCGTTGGATTTATTATTCAATCCAACCTTGTTCACGGTAGTATTTCGCCGCGCCGTCATGCAGCGGTGCAGACAGACCATCGGCGATCATTTCTTCAGCCTTCAGATTTGCAAAGGCAGGATGCAGTTTGCGGAAGGCGTCAAAGTTTTCAAACACCGATTTCACAACCGCATAGACGGCCTCGTCCGGAACATCGGTGGAGGAGACAAAGGTCGCGCCAACACCAAAGGTCTGGGTATCCGCATCCGACCCGCGGTACATGCCGCCGGGGATGGTGGCGGTACGGTAAAAGGCGTTGTCGTCAACCAGTTTGCTCACAGCGTCGCCATCAACGGTTACCAGGACGGAATCACAGGCTGTGGTGGCTTCCTGGATCGAACCGGAAGGGTGGCCAACGGTATAGACCATGGCGTCGATCTGGTTGTCACATAGGGCTGCGGACTGTTCAGCCGCTTTCAGCTCGGTCGCCAGTGCAAAGTCTTCCATGCCCCAGCCTTTGGCATTCATCAGCACTTCCATGGTGCCGCGCTGACCAGAGCCCGGGTTGCCGATGTTGACGCGCTTACCCTTCAGATCGTCAAAGGTGGTTATGCCGGCATCGGCCCGTGCCACAACGGTAAAGGGCTCGGGATGCACAGAGAAGACGGCGCGCAGACCTTCATAGGGGCCTTTTTCAGAGAACTTGGAGGTTCCGTGATAAGCATGGTGCTGCCAGTCAGACTGGGCAACGCCAAACTGCAATTCGCCTTCGCGGATGGTGTTGATGTTGTAGACAGAGCCACCGGTGGATTCCACCGCGCATTTGAACCCGTGCTCTTTGCGGCTCTTGTTTACCAGACGGCAAATCGCGCCACCGGTTGGGTAATATACACCTGTTACACCACCGGTGCCGATGGTGATGTACTCCTGCGCCTGCGCAGCCGGGGCCATAAAGGCCGCCGTGACCAAGGCACCCACGGTTAGTTTTGTATGTTTCATGTTTGGTTTTCTCCCACGATGTTTTTCATGAAATTTCACCGCTCTACGTTGGAACGGCGATAGGCATGCACTCACTCTTGTTTCATCCAGGACCAGGCGGCCAACAGAATGAATGAGGGGTGATCATTTTGCACTCTCCCAAGCTAGCCCCTTGCGGTCCCGACCTGTCAAGCGCTTCAAAATCAAGCGATGTGGATGAGACGGCACTTTTCTCGCATGTGACAAAAGCCCGCCAATTTTCCCCTGTGCCCTCCCCCTCAAGAGTCGCAGCAGTGTGGCAGATTGCCGCAGGTTAGTGCAAGAGCGAACTCGGCCTGATTGAGGGTCGCCGACGGGTTCTGCGGGGTTTAGGTGGAAAATCAGAACGAAGCATTCGTTTTCCAGATCGAATACTGTCTCATGCCGCTCATTGGTAAAAGTGCCGCGAACCAAACGGTGCTGCCTAACCGCGAGCCATGTGAACTTACTTAGCAACTTGGTCGCAGACAACCCTAAGGTAAAAGACTTCAGCGCCCTCGATAGATGCCTATCAGCGGCGTCTATCGAGGGCGCCGATGGTTTGGTGGCCCCGGTTTGCTGTCCCCCCATTGGTCTGGAGCCTGAACACTGCCCACCCTCGCGAAAGTGGTAGATCATTCTTACTGCCGCCTTTGAGCGAGGCCTGCAGGCAGACAACACGGGCGCCTAGATCGCCGCACCAAAGGGCTAAACAAAGCCGACCAGGGAGCCAGGCAGGTCGACAAAGCAAAGGAACCAGGGAGGGTCGGAACACGCCTCTGTGGTATGTTTTATGAAGAATTGGTCGCACTGCCACCTTTAGATCTGTCATAAAGGTACAATCAAAATCAGCCAGGTTGGCTGTACCACTTTATCGCGACCTGCGCCTAGCACTTGCAGGTTACGCCCTTGCGGAGATCACTCATGAAAGTTGACGGCACGCCCTATAGATCCCTGTGGTGGGACACTGACGCCGAGGCCCTGCAGATCATTGATCAAAGATGGCTGCCCCATGACTTTCGGATCGAACAGCTGGACAGCCTGCAGGGTTTTGCCAGTGCCATCAAGGATATGCATGTGCGCGGCGCGCCTCTTATTGGGGCCACGGCCGCCTATGGCATGGCGCTGGCCATGCGCCAGGATCCTAGCGACGCCGCACTGCAACAGGCCTGGGAGGCCCTCAATCAGACCCGCCCCACCGCCATCAACCTCAGGTGGGCCTTGAACCGGTGCCGGGATCTGTTGCTGGGCCTGCCTCTGGAGCAGCGGGGCCAGGCTGCGCTGTCTCTGGCGCATGAAATCGCTGACGAAGATGTGGAGATCAACCGCCGCATCGGTGAACACGGGTTAAAACTGATCCAAGACATCGCCGCGCAGAAAAGTGACGATAGCCCGGTGCGCCTGCTGACCCATTGCAACGCCGGTTGGATTGCTACGGTTGACTGGGGCACCGCCACCAGCCCGATGTACCACGCCCATGATGCCGACATCCCGCTGCATGTCTGGGTGGATGAGACCCGTCCCCGCAACCAGGGGGCGCTGACCGCATGGGAGCTGGGCAGCCATGGCATCAGCCATAGCTACATCACGGACAACGCCGGCGGGCATCTGATGCAACACGGGTTGGTTGATATGGTGATCACCGGAACCGACCGCACCACCCGGCAGGGGGATGTCTGCAACAAGATCGGGACCTATCTCAAAGCTCTGGCGGCAAAAGACAACAATATTCCCTTCTATGTCGCCCTGCCCTCGCCCACGATCGACTGGACGGTGTTGGACGGGATCTCGGAAATACCAATCGAAGACCGCGCCGCAGCAGAGGTCAGCCATATTCAGGGCCGCACAGATACAGGCGAAATCTCGACCGTACAGGTGACACCGGAGGGGACTTCTGTCAGCAATCCGGCCTTTGATGTGACCCCCAATCATCTGGTGACGGGCCTGATCACCGAACGTGGCGTATGCGCCGCATCTGAGGCTGGACTGGCGGCATTGTTCCCGGATATGGCCCCGCCTGCCGCCACGGCAAAGGTCTCCGCCAATGTCTAGGCCCTACTGCGATGACACTGCCACCCGGCAATCCATCATTGACGCCTGTCTGGCGATGCAAGCTGCGGGCGTCAATCAAGGTGTGTCGGGCAATATTTCGCTGCGCACCACCGAGGGCATGCTGATCACGCCCTCTGGGGTGGAATATGAAAAGATGCGTCCCGACATGCTGGTGCTGATGCCACTGGATGGCTCTCAGATGCGCACAGGCCAGATGAAACCCTCGTCGGAATGGCAGTTTCACCGGGATATTCTTATGGCCAAGCGCTCTGAAATGGCCGTGGTTCACGCCCACCCCACCTTTTGCACCGCGCTGGCGATGAATCACGAGCCGATCCCGGCCTGCCACTATATGGTGGCGGCCTTTGGTGGCGATGACGTCCCTGTGGCCGATTATGCGCTCTTTGGCAGCCAGGAGCTGTCGTGTCTGGTGGTTCAGGCCCTGCATCACAGATCAGCCTGCCTGATGGCCAACCACGGCGCAGTGGTTACCGGCGACAGCCTGCAGACTGCGCTGTGGCGGATGATGGAGCTTGAAACCCTGGCCAAGGGCTATGTGACCTCCCTTACCATAGGCAGCCCAAAACTCCTGGGCGCAGACCAGATGAGTGAGGTCAAGCAAGCCTTTGCAGATTATGGCCGCACATCTCTTTGAACAGATCATAAAAGCCGCGCACCGTTCTCGGCTGCTGGTGATTGTTCACGGATCGTCGGCGATTGTAGTATCGCGCACCGTCCACAGTGCTACCAATGGGCAATTCAGTAGAGTATCTTTTGGCGCGAATTGCGACCGCTCAGAGGTGGGTGTTGGAATCATTGACGCTGAAAATGTGATTGTTTTTTGAATAACTTAGGATTTTTCCGGCGCTAAGGTGTGTGCAGAAGTTTCCATCAACTAAAATAAATTTGGACTTCAATAATGCAGCAAGCCAATCTATGCACAGGCCAATTAGGCAGCACCCGATCGCACCCCTACTAGCCTCGACAGGCTACCTCATATCAGCGCTTTTCAGCGCCGATATGAGACCCTTATTGATAAGAGGAAAACCTCATTGACACGGCGAGTTGAAACGTTTTGTCTGTCTCCGCTGAAACAGCCCACTGAATATCTTTGTGTGATCAAAACCTTTTGAAAGAGGAAGTTACCATGAAATTAGATCCCAATAAAATCCTGACATTGAAGGGCAGCAAGGCAGCAGCCGCTCCGAAAGTCGGTGAACCAGCCCCACCGGGCAGTGGCTTCTAAGCCAATCCGGCACGATATTCCGAATTCTGAAGAAAGCGGCGGCCTGCGAACTATCGGGCCGCCGCAAGCACCAGTAGACCTTGCCCACAATATCGCAGAAACAAGAAACCTTATGATGAGTTCAGACACACAGATCGACGAAACTTTTCGTTCGATTTCGCGTTTGTCCGACAATTGGCCAGGCCGGGCCGTCGGTCCCCGAGGGGTTGTAAGGTACCTGAATTCATCCGGATCTCTCGCGCCGATCCTATGGTTCTTCAATGCGGCGCACGAACCTGCAAGATTCCATGCAGCACTGGATCCGGAGCGGCCGTTTTTTGCGCTTCGCTCTCTCAACCTCATCATGAAACCATCGCCTGAGCGGGATAAAATTGGTGCCAACATGGCGAACCATCTTGCGGACGCTTTGACTGGCATGTTGCCCAAGGAGATTGCGGTTGTTGGTGGAAATTGCCAAGGAGCGCCATTTGCAATCTGTTTGGCACGGCGCCTGCTGGAACTTGGACATGACATAAAATCCGTAGCCGCGATTGATGCCATTCCCGACTACACAATACCCGTTCCGGCGTTGCTCAATTTCGGCGCGGAGGCACCGGAACGAAACCCCTTCCTGCAGGATCAGAGCATGACCGAGCAGCGGGTAGAAAACCTGTTTCCAGTATATGAGCAAGCCAGCCTGCCCTGTGGGCATGGCAAATACTTCGAGGCTGAAAACCTCCCCTACCTCATCGCCAACATCGAAAATTTCATAGGGACCCGCATTCGCGCCGAAGAGCATCTGTAAGCGTTGCCGGGGTGGAATGAGAAAACAGAATGGATGGATGAACCTCCATGCCGAGGGGGCCTCCAATAAGACGACACAGGTCAACCGCTTTCAGGGAATCCCCACCTAGATCGAAAAAATCACTGTCCTGCGATACCTCGGCATCGGGAAAGCAGGTTTTAAAGGCGTCTTCGACGCAGGTGCTCAGTTCAAATGGCATGGCATACCTCTGGTGTTTTTTCGATCATCTGACCCAACTGTGCCCTTGCGATTTTGAGACCAGATGTCTTTGGAAGCACCCGCATCAGTACGATTTTGTCCGGCCTTGTCAGCGGCGACAGATGGGCTCTCAATCGGGTTTTGACTTCGCTTATGTGGCTTGGCTCGGCTTCGATGACCGCAACGATCTGATCTTCATCACCGGCCTCGCTCGGGATAGAAATCACGCAACAAAGCGCCGCGCCGGTAACGTCCTGGATCCGGTGCTCGAGGTCTGGTGCGTTGAAGGAAATGCCGTTTCGGCAAAAGTACTCCTGAACTCTCCCCACAACATGGAGATACCCTTCGTCGTCCAGGTAGCCACGATCACCAGGCCGAGCCGCATTGCCATTGACCTGCGCTTCAATATGGCCAACCTGGTTGTTGGGCAGTGGGCAGCCTTCGTCATCGACGATCCTGATATGATAATGTGGAAGCGGTTTTCCGACGGAGGTCGGATGGCTGTCAATCGCATCCCCTTCCAGACGGGATATGATGCCCGTTTGCGTCGAAGAATAGGTAACGCAAAGCTTGTCGGACAGGATGGACTTGGCTTCTTTCAGAACCGCGCCTAGCAGCGGGCCGCCGATACTCTGCATTTTGACCAGCCTGTCATAGCGCGGCCCGTCCCCGACCACCCCTTGCGCCTTGATGTGCTGGACCAGACCGCGGATCAATACCGGCGGCAAAGTGACTTCTTCTGCATCCTCATGCAAGAGAGCCGCATCGAGTTCCCCATAGTCGAAGAACACCGGGACAGTGATGATCTTGCGCCCGCTGACCGCGTTGCGGAACCAGATATAGCGCGTTCCCGGAAAGCTGAGATTGAGACAGGACACTGCATTTCCCCAATGGCCTCTTTCTCCGCCCACGGCCATCCGGTCAATGGCACTCAAAAGCTCTTCATGTGATAAAGGGTGCAGTTTCGGAACCCCGGTTGTTCCAGAACTCATAATGAAATCTGCGGTGACATGCGGCGTGGCCGGAAAAATCAGCCCTCCCGAAGTTTTAGTCACCTCCCCGCCCCTGGGAGCCTCCAGAACCCCTTCGTGCTGCGTCAGCTTCCGAAAGTCTGAAAAGATACATACAGCGCGCGACCTCGCAGCCCTTTCCAAAATGTCCGAAGGCGGGCTTCTGAAATCGAGCACCAGAGGCGACGCCCCCAATGCCCATAGCGCAAAAATTGCAGCGAACGTGTCAATCTGGTTGGTGTTGGCAAGCCCTACCACCTGGCCAGCAGAAACGCCTTTTCTGGCAAAAGCTAACATCGTCAACTCGATGCGCATTTTGAAGTCTGCGTAGGTGAGGGAGCCGCGCCCTGTTCCGCGCCGAGTTTCGAAAAGTATGGTGCCTGGGTTTGTTTCGACCTGTTTCAGAAAGGCCGCGCCGATGGTTTCAGGAGCATGCATCTGACATTGCCCTTTGTGCATCATCAAACAACTGTTGTCCCAGCGGCGTCAAACGCGCATGTCGTTCAACTTGAGTAGCGCAATCCCGATAGATGATCACCGCCTGCCTGCATTGGCGGCGGAGCTCTTCGGCATCCGGCCCGCTAAAGCCGTTTTCGAGCATAGCCCTCGCAGATTGCACCATGCGTGCCGAGACCCAGGCCGCATGGAAAATCCCCTCCATCGGGCGCGGCGTGGAGCGGAGGGGAGAGCTGAAGAGTTCAGTATCTTCATTCAGGATGACAGGGTCATCCAGGTGATACAGGAACAGCTTGGCATGAGAGCTTTCATGCACCAGCGTCATCAGAACCGTTGGTAGAATATCAATCTTGTCAGAGTTCACGAGGATGGAACCAAAAGCCCCAAAGACCGTGGCGCCGCCAAAGCCGCTCTTCTTGGGGTCCCGGTTAACGGCAAGGTATACCTGAGACACGAGGAGATCGAACTCCTTGGCCCAATTGGGCGCGTACTGTTCCAGCGTGTTTATCGCTAGTTTGATCTTGGCAGCAGCGTGTTTCTTCTCCTCGGCGCCGGGAGCGCTCAGATCGGCTGTGAGCCCGACATCATCACGAAACACACGACGAAGAAGGTTACATGCACCGTGTCCCAGCTCTTCTTCCGACAGGCCGAGTACCCTGAGGCCGGTCGCCTGGACCGGATCGGGGAGCTGTAGGAATTGCAGGCAGGCCTGTTCAAATCTGGGTTCGTCCTGCGCGAGTGCTGCATTCAACATCGCGTCATGGGCGGCAAACACAAGGCTATCGGGGCGCCTGTGATCGGAGAAAATACGCTTGAATTTTTCTTCTGCTCTCGCTGTGTTTTCGGGTGCGTCCCAAACCTCAAGCAGCAGGTGCCACAATGAGGTCTCAAGCCTGCAGAATAATCGAGTGATCGTTTCCCGAAGATCATCTGCATTCGGGAACAAGGTTGTTCCAAACTGGATTTCCATAATATGTACCTAATAAAATGACTTTCACAAACATGATACTGTTTTTCGAGAAGTTTGCACTTTCACGAAGCCGCAGCCAGGGGCGGTTAAACGCTGCTAGGCCTAGCTGCTCCGAACCAATATATGCGGCGTAACCCGTTGTACTATCAAGTGCTGCCTGTGCGCTGGAAGCCTCCGCTGCGGAAAATATCTTTCCCCTTTTCGGAAGAAAACCGCGTCAACTGGTATCTGAACTGCTCTTGAAGCGCTGTGAGTTCCGCGGAGGGAAAATCGACGCGACTGCTTCTAATCACGTGCATGATGTTTCCCAGCGAAATTGTGTAATCTGTCAATCTATTTTCCCAACTTTTGGATAGCTTAGCGACAGTGGCGCTATCACTGTTCGCAATGATGAAACGGGCCGCGAAGGCGTTCCGCTCGCCGTAGGTATTTGGTAAGTGAGAGCGATCACGCGTCAAGGCAAACCGGAGAACCGGAGGACTCAGGGGGCAGCCCCCCCAATATGTGGGCAGGATCTACATGCACGTAGCGGTCAAAAAATGCGTTCGCTGCGGCCTTGGAAAATTGCTACACTGTGCGCGTAAAACGCTCAAATTCAGGATCTGTAAGCGCCGCGATCAGTTTTCTGGATCGACAGAAACTGGCTCAGACAAATCATAGCCACCGTCACAGTCCGCAAGCGTTCGCCACTGAGGCCTTTTCGTGTTTTGCGGGGTGCTGGAACTAGATCTGACAGGCGGTAATGTGCCTGCCCTGACCCTCCCTTGCGCGTCTCAGGCGCGACGTCGTGGCAGGGCCCTAGTCCCTCTCCATGCGGGCCCCATTGTGGTTGCATTCGGTGCGCAAATTCGCTGCACATCTATGGTCGTAATACTAAAGGCCATGCGCCCTTTGTTCTCCTACAACCGCCTTCTCCCTTGGTGCGGGACCTGGGCAAAGTCCGGGCGATCTGTGCTCGATGAAATGGGAGCACTTTGACGGAGAATCGATTTCTGTAATCCAGGACAAAACGGATGTCCGGATCTGGATCTACTGTCCGCAACACCTGCGCAAACACCTATCAGAGGTCCCAGGCGCGGCGCCTATATTCTTGCAAAGACCTAACTATGCCAGTTGGTTACGACGCGATTGAAAAACGGTTTCGTAAAATCAGAACGGCAACAGGAGCAATATGCAATGGCCTGGTCATGCATGGCTGGAGATACACAGCTGCGGTGGAACTGGCGGAGGCAGGCTGTTCCGATGCGGAAATTCAATCTGTTACAGGCCACAAAACTCTAGCCATGGTTCAAAAGTATCGCCAGCGTGCATCGCAGAGAAGCCTCTCAAAACAGGCCCAAAGCCGACACGACAGAACGTGAACGAAAAGGGAATGGAGGAACCGCAGGGGGAACTTGTGAGGAGCTTCTCAAGGGCTTGCATTAACTCAGTAACGCAAGCCATTGAAGAATATGGCATCCAAGGCCGGACTCGAACCGGCACGCTGTCACCAGCGTGGGATTTTGAATTACATCGATTTCTTTATGGTTCAATAACTTGACGATTTTAGCTCACACGGACATTACAAGAACGAACAAGGGGTGTGTGAGTGGCAGTTTGCGACCTGCCAAACTCCACTTATACGCACTTTGCCCAGACGCGCAGCAGGGTCTCACTGGCCTAATACGCCGGTGGCCAATCGCCAATTAATGGCGTTTCCCAGCCCTTAGCGGTCACGAGGTTTCAGGCATGGATTGACAAAGCCGACGTTCATGGTCTTGTTTCCCAGTGACGGCACAGCGGACAAAGTGTGAGTTCGCTGCGCTCGCACCAATGACTGCTTTTTTCGTTTGTATGGTTCGGATCGAGGAAGAGCTTCGCCGCTACGCTCCCGTTAACCAGTGTATTGTTGCGTAAGCGGGTCGCGAACTCTGGGCAGGTCGCGTCTATTTTTGGGATTCTAAAAATCGTCCAATTCGGGGACATTGCCTAGCCTTACAAGGAAGCTTGGGTCACCGACTTCTCCACTGGCTGGATCTTCTGTAACCACGTAGGCGTCAGCACCTGCGCAATCCTCAGATAGAGCCTCTCGTTCGGCTCTGTTTTGTGCTTCCAGCGCAGTGGAATATTCAATTTGCTTGGCAATTTTCAGGCCAGTCTGCCCATTGCGCGCAGCCTTCGTTTCAACATAAGTCTGGCAGATATAGTGGATTTTTTCCGGGGAACGCTCTGCGTTTGTCATGGATGGATCCTTGGATTCGGTTGGGATAATTGGACAATTTGTGAGCGGCTCTGGCCGATTTAAAACCGATTGAATTGCCTGTCGCCCGGCAGAGTATCTAACGTAAAAAACGCCGCCGAAGTTCAATTACCGGGTTGAAGCGGCTTTCGTTCGGCGCGATTTGGATGCAGCTGAAGCTTTGGTTACAGACGGCGTGTTCGCTTCTCTTTCAAGGCGCGCATTGCGCAGTCGGGAAATCTTGGCTTGTCGTTGTTCTGCTTCTTCGTCGACCATTTGCCTGACGACACGCGTCGTCTTGTCCATCGCCGTTTCCGGTTTGGACTCATACACTTTGAACAGATTGTTTTTGGACAGTTTCGTCAATTTTCAGTTTCCTTTGTTTTGCAGGTCGGCCGGACCAAGCGAGGTCTTTCAAACCAGCGCCAAGTGTTGGACCTTGCCTTGGGTGTGCCGTGATGGTCGTTTGGGTGGATAACCCATGAGTTCTACATTGATGTCCGGCGCGGCCATGGCTCGCATCAACGCATTGTAACTCATCTGGAATCTTACCTCGGAACCCAGCGTCGGCGGGGTGACGGGCGTTCCAATGACAAGATGATCGCTGGTTGCACCGATCAATGTGCATCCAACAGGCATTGAAAGCCCCAGAATGTCGGTGTCCTGACGTCCGATTGCGAGGATCATGCGAGCAGAGGCACCTCCGGTTGTCACAATGCAAAGTCGTTCAGCAGTTGGATCTATTAGGGCAATCGGAAAAGGCTTGGGTCTTGCATCCGTTTCGATAACTTCGGCAACAAGCGTGAAGGCGTCGGTGTGCATCCCGTCGATCTGGTCCCCTGAGACTGGCTCAGCACCCAGAAGGATCGCCTCACCCAGTCGTATGTCGTTGATGCGACCGGTAGAGTGTTCGCCAAGTGCCCAAGGCAAGTTGGCCGAGTTGCCGCCAGATACGATGCTTAGGAATGGGCCGCAAACCCCCTCAATCCCGTTGGACAGAGCACTCAGCGCCGCCATTTGAAAGGCCGTAGGAGCCCCCCGTTCAAGCACGCAAAGTTCGCACCAATCCCTTTCAATGCGACTCCGGGTACTTGCATGACCAGCTGCGCAACATCTGCCAAGTTCTCGGGTAATATTCCGTCCCGCTGATCGCCCATTTCGACCATGAGGACGATACCGTGCACAGAACCCTTACGGATCGCGGCGGCGGCAAGTGCCGAAATGATCAAAGGCTCGGTATTATAACTCGCTTCGCAGGATTGAACGACTTGATCAACCTGGCTCAACATCGGCGTCCGGATCAGCGTGATGGGGCCAGTCATGCCTGCGGCACGTAGCCTTTGCACATTGCTGATACGTGCATCTGCAAGCCCAGCAGCGCCACCATCGAGCATGGCCTGAGCGATCGCAGGATGCCCGCAGATCGCTTTGGTCACGCCTGTTACGCCGATCCCACGCGGGCCCAAACGCTCGACAAGTGTCTGCGTGTTGCGCCGTATCTTGCCCAGGTCCACTTCGATGCGCGGGTAGCTCATATCGCGGCCACGGGCGGCCTTTGAGTCAATCCGGGGTACGCGGCGACTACCATCGCAACCAGATGTGCAGCTGGCCTGGCCAATGCGTCAGTGACTGGTAGCCCGAGTTTGTGTGATTGGGCCGCGATGGTGTCAGTGATTTCGTCCTCAGACATCCCCTCGTGATTGAGTGTGACACCGATGACCTTTGTATCGGCAAAGGCTTCAATCAAGGCAATCTCACTTGACGACGTAGGCATCGGCATATTGGGAAAGTCACAGCGATGCGCGCGTTTGGGCGCATGCTGAAGGATGACAGCATCCGGCTGGCTACCACGAAGAATAAAGGCAGATGTGCAAAACGCCGGATGGCTGAGTGCGCCTTGGCCTTCGATCAAAATAACATCGGGTTGTTCCGCTTCAGAAGCTGCAACAATCGCGCCTTCAAGCTCGCCACAACAGAACTGGGGCGGCACGGCATCCATTGCGATACCGTAACGCGCGCCCTGCATCAGGCCGGTCTGGCCCGTCCCGACAAGCACCGTCTTGATACCCTTCGCGTTCAGAGCACGCGCCAGAACGGTCGCCGTTGTCCGCTTTCCAATGGCGCAATCGGTGCCAAGAACTGCAATGCGTAGCGCTTTGACACCAGTGACACTGCCATCTAACAGGCGCATGTCCTTGCTGGGTTTCGGCTTGCGGATGTCGCGGATCGTGACATTTCGAACTGACGCCGCATTGGCAAATTCTATATCATCGCTCAAATATTCATGCAGCCCGCTCACGATGTTCATGCCAAGCTCAATTGCGTGCAGAATAACGTCCCGGTCCGCGGGCGAGAGCCGCCCCGTTGAGGGGGCCATTCCATAGATCAGCGTATCGGGAATAACGGCTTGATCGGCAACTGCCGCATCCAGAAGACCAAAAATCGGTATGCGGTTGATTTTATTGTCGAGAACGGTTCCGCTGTCTTGACCTCTATAGGTGCTGTCGATGACAGAGAGGATGCGATATGCTTGTGAATGGCGGACAAGGCCATTTGCCGTCTTACCATCGATTTGCGCGAAATTCCCCTCGCAATAGACGACTGCCGTCGGTGAGGATGTGATCTGCCTGCCTGACGTCATACCTGCGGGTTTGATCTGTTTCATTGGAGGTGCTTGCGGTCCCCTGATAGGGCGGCGGATGGTATCGACGGTTTCAGATTTGGTTTCCATTGTGGTTCTCTTTTATAGGTTGGCACGGAGGGCAGAATTGCCCTCACATGTGCATTTTGAATGGAGATGGTGCCGTGGCTCGCGCCTAGTTGTTAAGGACGCACAGCCCTTTTGATTTTTGGAAATTATTGTTGCATTCCCATCGGTTGCCCGACCTGTCCAGATGCGCATTTTCGGGAACGTTTATTAATTCGCATGCCTTGGCAGAGGCGGCGTATCCCCGATCACACTTCCACCCTGGGCCGTAGCTTGCGTCGTCGAAGTATGCATTTGCGGGGATCGCGACGGCTTCGCACAGACCAGCCTGTTCAAAGAAGCCGCGCTCACATGTCCAGGGCTGGCCGTATCCTGATCCATTCAGATAGGCGTTGGCCGGAACCGCAATTGCGGTGCACAGATCGCCAGTTGCTTCAAACCCACGTTCGCACGTCCACGTGGAGCCATACGAGGCATCTGCCAAGTATGCATTTGCGGGCAATACGATCTCTTGACAGGTGTCATCGACCTTGATGTAGCCACGCAAACAACGCCACCTTTCGCCTGACGGGTCCAAAAACCCACCTTCGGGCACCTCGACGGCAACACATGCAGCGTCATCGGTTCTGCGAAATCCATGCAGACATTCCCATCCGGACCCGTAAGACCGGTTCGTGTCGTATGCGTTTTGCGGCACAACAACAGCGACGCAGGCATTTTCGTTCAGCCGGAATCCAATATCGCATTCCCATCCATCACCGTAACTTTTGGCACTGGCGTTCTCAGGCATTGGTTGCGAACCGGTTTGGGCAAACGCTGGCGTTAAAAGCAGTATGACCGCCAAAATCGAACCAACAAATAGGGCAATGATCGTTGGTGTTTCTGCTGGGGCGCAGGCAGCGATTACATGTGGACTGTGAGGCTCTGTAAGTTGTGATTTACGATCCATCTAGTTCAAGCTCCGCAAGACACGCGCTTGCGAGATCTCGGCTCGGGGCATCAGTGCCTGGCATTGTGGCCCAGCCTGTTTCCATCATCGCAGTGCGCCGCTGAAAGCTGGAAGCTTCTTGAAGTGTTGCCAGTATCGAGGCGCGTTCTGCATCGGCTTCCGAAAGGCCCAAACAGACCGGCACCATGGCCAAAGTAACTTGCTCTGCGGCAAAATTATCAGCCATCTCCTGGGCACCGCCAGCAGTTGTCCAACCGCCCCAGCTGAAGCCAATGATAGAGACAGCAACTGCGCCAACAAAGGCACCGTAAACACCGGGTTTCGTCCATTCGGGAAATGTCATTTTCGATCCTCTGACGGAGAAAGCGCCGCCGCACTATTTTTGATTACGTTTGTAGTTGCGTTGGCTTGATCCTGCGCCAGAGCCAACTCCGGGCCTTGCTGCTTCACTGCGCGCAGTTCTGGATTTCCTGCGTGCCAATTGATCAATGGAAACGTCGCTGTCCGTCGGTATGCCGCAAAGCTTTGCTCAGCATGACGTCATCGTCTGCCGACACTTCGTATTAACTTGCAGGCAGTTCATCCGTTTATCCCGCGACCACAACCGGATGAAGAAATGTCACAAATGACGTGGTCGTGCGCGATGACATCGGCAACCTTCCCAAACACCAGATCCATGCTACAGGACGTGACAGCTGAATTTTCATGATGGAGGTTGTGGTTCGCTCTGGCAGGCTGATGCGCCTACGCTGCAGAAAACCGCAACTTTCGTATCACTCACATAGTCTCTTAGCCTATGAAATGCAACGTTGGTGACTCCGACTCCAAACTGTCAGTGCCCTTAAGTTGGTCAAGGTTGGCAAGCCTCCACCCTGTGCATTTGAATATCATTCTCCAGCCATCTCTTTTTTGGTTCGCCAGCCCAGGAGCTGACTTTCGCCGCGTCGCTAAAAATTGGTAAAGAGGGCTCACAGCGGACTTGCGGCGGTGCAGCGTGTGGTTTTCACCCTGAACACTCTGTCGCCGGTCTGATCGGCCCACCTGGTTGACTGCTGTCAGCCCAAAGCGGAAGTAGGGCAAGACCACCTGACTTAGGAATGCAGACCTTCAGGGGCTTAGGATTGAGGGAACAACTCTGCGGGACTGAGCTGCTCTTAAAAAGAGTGCTGCTGCGCTGGAAGCCTGCGAAGCTCCAAGCCCCAACTGTTCGCGAAGTCAGAGAGGGCGACTGAATTGAGATTGTTGCGAGTGAAGTTTGACCAGTTTCAGCTTTGCGTAGGGCTTGGAAGCAACAGCAATGGTTCTTTTTCCTCTTGTTGTATCTGCTCGACGTAAGCCCGCCCGTTGATACCTAGGTCTATCAGACTTTGTATCAGAGCAGGCTGCGTGGCTACTCGGTGCCTGATTTCCGAACTCTCTTCTGAGATTGCGGAGCTCAATCCTTCACCATCAACCAGCCGCATCGCCAATTGACTTTTTGGCATTAGAAAAGCGAGTTGCTGTAGCTTTTCAAACTGAACCCGGGATCGGTGTTGTGCTGCGTCTTTTTCGTCCAACCAAACCAAAGCCTTGAATTCCGAAGCACCGCACAATGACAGACCAGCAAGCAGGGCCCTGAGTAAGCCTGGATCGACCTTGGCTTCTATGACGACAGAACACAAACCATCATGGATATGGTTGAAGCCTTTTTGAAGATCCTTCTCGACTTGTGAGACAACTTTAGACGCGTCAGACCGAAGACTTGCTTCATGTAGCCGCTCTATTGAGGTCGAAACGTCGAGCAGCCTGGATCGAAGTGAAAGTTCACGCCATCTTGCGGGCAAGCTTTCCAATGAATCTTCGATCCGAGAAAGAGCTTCATCTACAGAAGTAAGGCGTTTGAGGATCATCGCAGTGGAAGCGGCTGTTACACCAACGCCAACGACAGACGAGAACAGTGACGCATATTGAAGGACTTGCAAGCCACCGAGTGCTTGCTGCATTGCGTTCAACTTGGTCGAAATGGCAACGTTCTGTGCGACGCCAATTAAACCTGTCGCGCCAGTTGGATCAAATGACAAACCTGCCTGTAAGATTTTTTGAGCAACGCCGGTTTCCTGAACATGGCCAAGTATTTGACCGGTCGTTGCATCCTTCAAGATGGCCCCATATCGCACCACTTGGCCGCTCAACAAACCAGGTATGTGCTCCGCCGCAGCAGAAAACGGAATGGTAAATGGGGTCACGCCAAATCCTCGATTCTTCTCAATGCAACATTGGTTAAGTCTTTCAGGAGTGAGCCCTTCAATGAACCTAACTCAGGATTTTGGGGATCGCCAACAACACGGATGCGTGCCTTGTTGAATGTAGCCTTCTTATAGTCATTCTTCACCCGTTTCTTAGCCTTATTGCGTACCGTTGGACCGACAGCAACCACGGCCAGACCAGCTGCGGCCGCTACTGCAGCAGATGGAATCAACGCTGGTGAACTGAGGGTGAATCCGAGAATAACTGTGCCGGATGTGACAAAGCCTCCTGTCAAAAAAGGTAGTGCAGCCAAGGGGGCAATTGTCGCCACGGCGGCGCCGCCTACAGTCGCCATTTCTTTGTAGCTCCAAGTGTTGAGCGAGTCTGTTACGCTTTCCGACTCAACTCTAGCTAAAGATTGTTGGAACGATTCTTCGAGTTGGCTTGTGAATTCTGCATAGTGCTTTTCCAGAAACTCACAAACAATCGGTTCTAGACGTTCCTTATGATGCTTTCCCTTTCGCAAAAGCGAACGAGTTGGCATCGTCTCGATTTCCGCTTCGAGCCGTTTCAAAAGATCTGAAAGTTTTTCATCGAGCCCTTTGGATACCATTTCGTGTTGTGCCTCCCACCAATCCAAGACTTCTGCTTGCAAAATTTCCACTGGAAGACGCTCAGAAATTGACATTTGTAGGTTTCTCTAATCATTGAGCTTAAGGCTGCCACTGTAGCTCAAGTTTGCTTCGATTAGCAACGATCCGCTAGAGGTTGGCCCGAAGTTTAGAAACGTAGCCACTTGGGCTCAAAGTGAGAATTCGCTTCAGTTAGCCCCAATGCCTGCTGTCGAGAAGTCACCCAGGCTTTGCAAAGTCCGCTCCCTGCGCACAGCCGACCTTGGCGCGTGGCGCAGCATATGGGATCCGCTTGGGATGGTTTGGAACGGCTGCTTCAGACTGTCCGTCCCGGAGCTCTCGCAGGTGCAGCTAATGACCGGAAACCGCCCATGTTGTTAGCGAGTGTTGCCTTATTGTAGCTGCTCAAAATTCGCGGTCCAGCAGCGGTGGCAGGTCAGGATCAGTCTTCAAAGTTTGGCGCGGCCAGAATCTCAGCCACTGCGGCCAGCTTGCCATTGGCGCAGGACCGCCCGCGCGCCTCGGCAATCAGGGCATCCGAGATCTGGCCCTCAGATTGCGGCAGCAGGCCAGTGTATCCGGCGCAGGGCTGCAGCAGATCGGGCGGCACGCGGGGCGGCGGTATGACCAGCTCACTGGCCCGATCGGAACAGGCGCCGAGCAGTAGCGGCAAGCAAAGGGGATAAAGGCGCATCGCGGCCCTCCATCTGTTGCAGGTCATCTGATAGCGCCACCCAGGCGCGGGCCTCATCGGCGGCGCGGTCCAGGTGGGCGCGGTGAATGCGGGCGGTCTCTGCGGCTTGCTGCAGGCTGGCTTGCGCTGTTGCTAGATCCGACTGCGAGGCCGCCAGCTCTGCCCGCAGCCTGGTGCGATCCTGGAAGGCGGCGCCAATGGTCCAGACCACCCCGGCCAGCACAGCAACCAGGGCAATGCCAGGCAGATGGCGCAAGAGAACAGCAGGGATCATGCCGGTTCTTTCAGGGCCTGATGGCACATGGCGCGCTCGGCGCCGCGCCGGTTGCTCAGCCCCGGTATGATCCGCCCGCCTGCCTTGTTCCAGCGCGGCAACTCATTGCAGGCGCCTGTGAGATCCCCGGCATTGGCCTTGCGCACCAGGGTCGATTTGCACGCAGCCCCTGCCCCAACATTGTAGGTCCAGCTGACCAGGGCGATCTTCATGCCCACCGGCACCGGGTGGGTCAAACAGCGGTCCAGCGCCGCCTCATAGGCCAGGATCTCACGCGCCAGCATGGCATCGCAGTCGGCCTTGCCGTAGCGATCACCGGGCTGCACCCCCTTGGTTTCGCCATAGCAGACGGTCCAGATACCCACGACATCGCGGTAGGCCTCGGTCCGCAGACCCTCCCACTGACCAATGAAGCCAATGGCCGAGGTCATGGCGATGCCGCTGCCCGCGATCAGCCCAACCGTGCGCCGGCGCACCGCACCAGACTGATCGAGCCGGAAGGCAGCAAGGCTGGACAAGCCGCTTTGCAGCACCAGCCGCGCCGGGATCGCCAACACCTGACATGTGGCCGAGGCGATGGCAAAATACAGCGGGTCCCAGCCCAGCATGCCGGGTTGGACCAGGGCCAGAAAGTATCCGCCCAGCAGAACCAGGCTCGCCAAGATGAGCCAGACAGACCAGGACTTGCCAAGCGTGGCGCGCCAGTTTGAGATCAGTTTCATATGATGTCTCCAATGCAAAAGACCCCGCCAAAGGCAGGGTTGGGTTCAGGTTTTGGGTTTTGTGGTTTCGTTACGGCTTAGTTCGCACCAGCCATTTGGTCAGCAACACCTCAGCCCCGCGCGGGCCAATGTAAGCCGCCAGCGCCACAATGCCGGTGGTCACGGTTGGACCGGCACCCATATAGCTGGCAATGGCCTCGCCAATAATGGCCATGCCGATGGCCACCGGGATTTCCCAGAGCAGTTCCGGGCCAAAGAACCGCCGCTCACCTTTGCGCACCTCGCCAGAATGCCACATCAGGCGGCCTATAGTGGCCCCGACTAGCGTGGTGGCGGCACCGCCCAGCAGGTTCGACATCCAGTCGATCAACCCCGGCTCAGGCATCAACCCGCCCCCAGATTAAGCAACGCCGCATCAAGCGCCGCCAGGGCGACCTGCACCTGCGCAGGCGTTGTCGCGACCTCAATCACCGCGCGGGTTTTGCGCCGCAGTCCGGCCAGCTACGCTGCGATACTGGCATAGGCATCCGCCATGGCTACAATCGCCGCTGCCAGATCTGCAATCGCCTCGCCGGTGATGGAGGCCTCAGCCTGCAGCATGGCCAGCTGATCGGCGCTGGCCGCATCCGCCAGATAGGCCCGCGCCGACACCGCCTTGGTGGCCCAGCTGTCGCGCTCGGCCTGGGGCACCTGGCCGGTGATTTCCTCTGCCGCTGCTGCGAGCCGATCCAGCGCCCGCGCCAGGCCCTCTGCCTTGGCCTGTGCCAGAGCCTCGGCAGCACTGGTTTCTGCGGTGGTGATCTTAAGCGAGAATGTCATGGGCCTAAGCCTCCGGTGCTGCGGATTTGCGAATGATGGGATCGGGCACGGCCCCGGCGACAACGCTCAGAACCGGCGCATCGGTGGGCTGGATTGGCTCTGCCGTGGCTGCGTCATAGCGCCAGAGCAGCGACAGGTGCAGAACGCCCCCCGTGCGCTCGATGCGGCCCGCAAACGGGTGATCGCCCTCTGGCTCAGCAAAGCCGCCCTCGGGTACGGAGGACAGGTCATAGGCGACACCATCGACGGTGATGATATCGCCGTTGACGCTTGCGGTGGTTTCAGGCTGACCGGGCAGACCAGCGATACAGATGCAGGTGATTTTCATCATGTGGTTTCTCCTTTAGAACCATCGGCCAATTGCGATGAGGCTGGCGGCCAGGGCCACGCGATTGCCGTTCACATCGATCCCGCGCACATCCACCTGGGTGGCAACCGAACCTGATCCGGCGATCCCTCCGATGCTCAGGAAAGACGCCTGCCCTAAGACAGAGGAAATCGCGCCAGAGACGGCAGGCCGTCCCGGCGAGGCCGGATAGAGGAAACTGGCAGGATAGGTCCAGGTCGTGTCGGCAGTGTCGCTGGTTTGGAAGGCCTGATTGGTGCAGATCTGGGTGCCATTCGGAAGCCTTACCCACTCGCCATTTGCGTTGTTGCCGGAGGCCGCGTTGAGAGCTTTCCAGTCTGACCAAACACCGGCGTCTTTGATGCGATGATAACTGAGGTTGTTGCCGTGGGAGAAAAACAACTGCGCCGCATTTGAGGAGTTGTACTGGAGATGCAGCAGGCAAGAGCCAGATGAACAAGGAGGAATATCTGTGGAAGCCGCAATAACCTGAGCGTTTATCAGATAGTTCCCAGAGGCGACAATATTGTCGATATTATCATTCGGAACTGGCGCAGCAATTTCACCCCAGCCAAACCCGCCGACTAGCGGTATCTTGCCCGGCGTCACATCCAAAGGATCGGATTGCACCGCATCGCCGCCAAGGCTGTTCGCCAGCAGCTCAGTAAACGCGCCCGCCGCTGGCGTGGTCTGGCCAATGGTGGTCCCATTCAGCGCACCGCCAACAATTGTGCTACTGGTTTCCAGATAGCTGCGCCAGGCCTCCATGAAGCTGACAAAATCATCTGTGGCCCATTTGAACAGGGCAAACATTTTGACGTCAAAATCTGCCTCGGGCGCAGAGCGTGACGGAATAGCCGGCAAAGCCGGGGCAATGGGTGCTGCCATAGTTGAGCACTCCTATTTGATGGTTTTCAGAACAAGGGTGAAGAGTGAATCCCCAGCTGCATCCAGCGGCTGAGTGTGGTCATCAACAAAGCCAAGGCCCTCGATGCCGTAGTTTGGCGCGTGTTCGCTGGAGCCATAAAAGGCAGTGACCAGCCCATCGACCTCGGCCACAATATCCATCACGCGCGGCGCCTGCAGGGTTGGCACCCGCAGCGGAACCGTGACCTTGCGCGTAGAGCCGCGCTTGATCAGCAGCTCATCGCCAAACTGGTCAAACTCTTTACGGCTGTGGCTGACATGGCCGATCTCCGCCCCATCCATGACAGTGCCAAGGATGTGATTGCGCCCCAGCACAATATGGCCCACCTCGGCCACCGCACCCGGTGCGGAGATTGTGATATCAATCTGATGCCCGATGTAGCCCGGAAAGCCGTTCAACACCTTCTGGCGCGCATAAAAAATGCCACCAAAGAAATAGGTGTACATGCTGACCACATGGCCGGTGTCCGCCAGAACAAAGCTCTGATCATAAATCAAGGTGCCGCCATCGCGCACCGCGATCTGCACCGCCCCCGCCGTGAGGCCAAACAGCGAGATCGCATCGCAGTCCCGCGTCGGCACAATCGAATAGGTGATCTCATCGGCGCGGCTGGCTTTGTTTGAGCGGCGATTGTCAAAGGCTGACCAGCGGTTCGTTGAGAGCTGCAGATCCAGCCACCAGGTGCCATCATCCGAGACCGGATCGTGGCCCAGATTGCCAGGCTGGACGCTCTCATAAATCCGATGGGTCACCAGAGAGATCACCCGATCCCCCAGCCCATAAGTGGTGCCCGCATCCCAGACCGGGTGATCATCCTCGGCAATGTTTGAAGCCGTTAGCTCTGCATCGGTGATCGCCATTGGCGCAATAATATTGAAGTCCATCACACCACCTCCCTCAAACCATTTCCGGCGGCAGGCCGGCGTCATTCCAGCTCTCAATATGGCGCGCGATTGTCTTGATCAGCAGCTCTACCTTCTGGCCCTGCACCCCAGCCTGGCGCGCCAGATTATCGACGCTCTCCACCACCCGGCGATTGTCCAGCATGGCCTTGGAATCGGAATGGCTGATCACCCGGCTGGATCCGGTATTCTCCAGCTCCCAGCCACGTTCGCCAACCACGCGCCAGCCCCCGGCATGCACCCCGCCAGCCGCAAACTGCGGCACTCCACCCAGCCCTCGGACCTGCCCCCGCAGCCGCTCTAGCCGCGCATTCTTAGCCTCGATCGAGGCATTCATATTGCCCATGATTTCTGCATAGGACCGCGAGCCAAGCTGTGCCTCCAGTGCCGCCTTGAAGGGCTCAAAATTCGCCTCGGGACCGCCGTAATAGTCAAAAGATGAGGTCAGCAGCCCGTTGCGATCGAGGCCCACGCTTTCGTTTTGACCAACCAAAGTGATCTCATATTGGCGGCGCAGGGCGTTGAAGGTGTCCAGAGTGCCTTGTGACTGGTTTTCCCGGCGCTCAGCAACCGCCACGCCCGTTGACTGCAATTCAACAAGTTTGAGCTGGTTCTGGCGCTGCGCCACATCGGCATTCACCGCATCGCGCAGATCCCCCAGCATATCGTGCAACTGTGTCATTGGTTGCATCAGCCCACTGGTGGCGCTGCTCAGATCATTGAACACACTGTCAGCGGTCAACTGCACCCCACCGGCAAAGGTCAGATTGCCGCTGCCGGAACCGCCAATCAGATCCTGCAAGCGGTGCAACCGCCTTACGGTTTTATCTGCGCCATTGGTCAGCGCCACATTCACCCGGCGCGACAGATTTGCAGTGCGCGTCAGCAACAGACCCCGCGTGTCAGCGTCCAGATCCTGCACCAGGTTCAGGCGCATGTCGCGCCGGATCTCAGCTGCGGTGTTCAGCGCCAGACGCCGGGTGCCGCGATCGAGATCCTGCCCCAGCACCAGATCCAGCGTGGCCACATGCTCCGACAGGGCATTGGTGGCAATCCAGCGATCTGCCGCTGTCAGATCATCGCGGCGAATGACAAAATCCAGTGTTGTCTGGATCCCCGCCCCGGCACTCTCAACCAACCGCTGCAGCCAGCGCGGCGCGGTGTCATCCAGTGCCACCGCAACATCCAGCCGCCCCACCAGGTCATCATAGGTGAAGGCCTCGGCATTCGTGATCGCATCCCGAAGAGCACCAAGCGAAGATTGAAACGCCCCAACCGTGCCATCCCAATCCGCATGCAGCGCCTGCACTCCAGCTGTCAGCGCGCCCACCTGATCACTGGTCAGGCCGTTCAGTTGCAGGAAGGTGCCCAGCCCGGTCAGAACCTCGATCTGCTGATTATACAGCGCTTCCAGCACCTCATCATTGCCGCTCTCCAGATCAGAGATCCCGGCGATAAAGTTCAACTGCCCCTGCACCTGGGACGCGATGCGGCGATATTCCAGGGAAGAGCTTGCCGAACCTTGTGCGCTTTTCAGGTAGTTTCGCGCCAGTGCAGCCAGGCCAGTCGCAGCCTCCTGATCGCCGCCGCGCGCCGCCTGGAAAGCATCCTCATAGGTTCTACGTTGCGCCGCTGCGGCCTGGTCCCGGCTGGCCCCGCCCAGCTCAGAGGTGCCCAGACCAGATAGATAATTCCTCAGGCTCTCCGCCGTGCGCGCCCAAAGGGTGGCCGCCGCCCGTGCATCCGCCGCCATATCCCGCGCGGTTTCGATCTGCAGGCCAATCTCGCCGCCAATCTCATCCAGCATGCTCGTCATCGACAGGGTGAAGCTGTCCACCTGCGGCAAGACTTGATCCATTGCTGCCGACATCTGCAACAAGCTGGCATAGAGATCCCGCCCATGGGTGGTGGTGAGGTCCAGCGCCTCCACCAGCTCGCGCTACCCCTCGCGGCTCTCAGGCATCGCCAGGCCGAGATCCTCAAACCGATCGCCCAGGCGGCGCAGCACGGTATCCACCTGCTCGGCCTCCGTATAAAACCCGGAAAAATAGCTATTGGCCGCTGCGTTCATCGCCTCCGAACCGCCAAAGCGACCCCAATGCGTGCCGCCATGCTGGCCAATGACGTGGCCTTTCAGCGCTACGCCGCCACCCGCAATGGCTTTCCCGGTGGCCAGTTCAGCCCAACAGCCGCCACCGAGCATCTGCGCACCGTCTGCCACGTCACTAGCCGCCGCCAGCTTGCAACCGACACCGCTGCGCGCCAGCGGTTTGAGAACATGCACACCGATTTCCTGATTTGGTCTGGCCGCATCCAAGCCCCAGAAAGCATGGATAAATGCCGACAAAACACGCCCCGACAGATTTCGTCCGTGCACTTGCTGCTGCTGTACAGGCAGAGATGCCAGCCCCTCGACAAGAAAAGCCGTTCGGCCTTGGCGCGCCCTGGACGCATCACGCCACCCCGGAAGAATTTAAACGCCTTGCACGGCTGCACAACCGGATCTTGCGTAAAGAACTGGCGCTTGCAGCCATGCGTGAAGAACGCGCCGACATCATGCGGCGCAGTATCCGCCGCATGCGACGTGCCGCAGGAAAAGACAAGGATCCCCATGAAACAGTTGAAAGTTCTGATCGGCTGCGAAACCAGCGGCGCGGTGCGCCGGGCATTCCTTGAGCGCGGCCATGACGCCTGGTCCTGTGATCTGTTGCCCGCGCAAGATCGCAGCAACCGCCACATGCAATGCGATGTACGCCAGGTGCTGGATATGGGCTGGGATCTGCTGGCCGT
Organism: Phaeobacter sp. G2; assembly: GCA_025163595.1. Taxonomy (NCBI): domain Bacteria; kingdom Pseudomonadati; phylum Pseudomonadota; class Alphaproteobacteria; order Rhodobacterales; family Roseobacteraceae; genus Phaeobacter; species Phaeobacter sp. G2. The sequence goes on along the minus strand of CP104100.1, from coordinate 2,482,590 downwards.
GATGCACCCGCCCTGCACCCGGCTGTGCAACAGCGGCGTGCGCTGGCTGCACCGGCCCCCAAAGGGGCGCAGCCTGGTTGAGATGTGGTCTGATCTGGATGAAGGCGCCGCGCTGTTTTCTGCCTGCTGGAATGCACCGATCGCGCGCGTCGCGGTGGAAAATCCGGTGATGCACAAACACGCGAAACAGCGGATCGAGAACTTTCAGCCCGCCGCCCAACATGTGCAGCCCTGGTGGTTTGGGGAGCCTGCCTTCAAATCCACAGGGCTTTACCTGCGCGGGCTGCCCAAGCTCACCCCCCACCAACAAGCTGACACCGCCTGAGAAAGGCACAGAGACCCACAAACGCTGGTCCGCCATCCACCGCGCCCCACCGGGCGAACTGCGCTGGCAGATCCGTAGCAAGACATTCCCAGGCATTGCCAATGCCATGGCAGATCAGTGGGGCAACTATGCGGCAGAGCAATCATAAACAGATTAGCTCAAGTGTGGCGCGCAGCGCCTTGAGTGAACTTCACCCAAACCCATCAGATGGAGAACCGCATGGGACAAGTTGAAAGGATTGCGGTTACGGAGAAAACAGCCGCTAAGATGATGGACATGTCCGCGACGAAGTTCCGAGAACTTGTCAATTTCGGTGCTTTCCCAAAGCCAGTTTCACTTGGTGGTGGCCTCAAGCGCTGGCGGGTGACTGACCTTAAGGCCATCATCGACGGAACCGCCGCAAAAAACATTGAGGAATTCGAGCTGTGAAACGCCCTCTGAAACCGCGTATTGAAAAGCCACGCCTCGTCTGGAAGTGGTCCGCGCGGCTGCAAGCTTGGGAGCCATATCACCGTGTGACATGGACAGAAGGCAGTAGACGCAGGCAGAAGGCCATTCTTCTCAAATGGGAGGGGGAAGCATGTGCTTGCAAAGAACCTAACAGAACCACTTGGGTACGATGCGGTAGAAAAATCTTTTCGACGCCGGCGCAATAACTTGGGGGAAACAGCTAAACCATACGTTCTGCATGGGTTGCGAAAATTGGCAATCATTCGGTTGGCCGAGGCAGGCTGTACCGATGCAGAAATCCAAGCCGTGACAAACCAAAGCCCTGAGATGGTTGCCTACTACCGAAAGAAGGCAAGTCGAAAAGCCCTATCAAAGGCGGCACAACATCGTCGCACCTAAGCGACCAAAAAGAGAACAAAAGGAGCCTGTGTGAGTCGTGTGTGTGAGTGTTCTGGAAAACAAACAAGGCCTTGCATGAAGTTACTCACGCAAGGCCTTGATTTTAATGGTACCCAAGGCCGGACTCGAACCGGCACGCTGTCACCAGCGGGGGATTTTGAATCCCCTGCGTCTACCATTCCGCCACTTGGGCAACGACCCGTTCCTACCCAAGCCAGAACCGGAGGTCCAGAGGAAAATGCCTAATAGAATGCAGAAAAATGGCAAGAATCCACCACAGGCAGCGCACTGTTATTGACCTCTTCGCGCGCCCATGCGAGGCCCCTGTTGCAGGGGCAAACGCAAAGGTATTTCAAATGCTACGCAGGCTATATGATCGAACCATGTCCCTCGCGTATCACCGCCATGCCTTGTGGTGGCTCGCTGCGGTCTCCTTTGTCGAAAGTTCGATCTTTCCCATTCCGCCGGATGTGTTGATGATTCCGATGATACTGGCGCGTCCCTCACGGGCCTGGCTGATCGCTTCAGTTGCGCTGGTCGCCTCCGTTGCAGGTGGCATGCTTGGCTATGCCATTGGTGCCTTTTTCTATGACAGCCTGGGCCAACCGATCCTCGAAGCCATGGGAAAAGGCGCTGCAATTGAAGAGTTCAACCATAAATTCAATGACTTCGGGTTTTGGGCGGTTCTGATGGCCGGGATCACGCCTTTTCCTTATAAGGTCATCACAATCATGTCGGGCTGGACCGGCATGCCGCTAATGACGTTTCTGGCAACCTCCGTTTTGGCCCGTGCGCTGCGCTTCTTTATCGTGGCCGGACTGTTGCGTGCCTTTGGCGCCCCCATTCGCGGCTTTATCGAGCAGCGTATGGGGCTTGTCTTTACCGTCTTTATCGTGCTCCTGTTTGGCGGATTTTTAGGGCTGAGGTACCTGTGATATGCGACGAATTCTGATCCTTGCCGCCACCTTGGGCTCAGCCGCAATGATGCTGGGAGCGCTGGGGTTTCAATACATTGGTGAAATGGCGCCCTGTAAGATGTGTTACTGGCAGCGCTACCCGCATGTGGCAGCGGTCGGCATCGGAATTCTGGCCCTTTTATTGCCTGGCGCAGGCCTTACGGCGCTGTTGTACCTTGGCGCCCTGGCCGCCCTGATTACTGGCGGGATTGGTGTTTACCATACCGGGGTTGAGCGCGGCTATTGGGAGGGACCGACAACCTGTACCTCAAGCCCAATTGGAGGTTTGTCCCCCGAACAGTTGATGGAACAGATCATGGGGGCGCCGCTGGTGCGCTGCGATGAGGTGCCATGGGAGCTGTTCAGCCTGTCAATGGCCAGTTGGAACGCCATTATTTCCTTCGCCCTGGCCGGCCTGTGGATCGCGGCGGCGCGCAGCAAGCCCTGAACCACTTCGCGGCACGCGGTTCGCTAGGTCTGGTTTCAGGAGTCTTTTTTGGTTGCCAAAAGCAGATTTGTTTCACTGCTGACCACCCCGTCAAAGGTGCGTATCTTTGCGAGTGCGGCATCCAGTGTTTCCAGTGTTTCCGTGCCCAGTTCGACAATCAGATCCCAGCGTCCATTGGTGGTATGGATGGCACGCACCTCTGGCAGGCCTTGAAGCTGGCGAATGATGCGACTGGCGCCGCGGCCTTCGATGCCGATCATCATCAATCCCCGCACCGGATCGCGCAGCACGTCCTCTTTCAGAACAACCGTAAAGCCAAGTACATCTCCACGCAGTTGCAGCCGCTCGATGCGAGCGCGCACGGTGGTTCGGGACAAATCCAGCTGCAAAGCAAGATCTGACAGGCTGGCGCGGGCGTTGTGCCGCAAGGCTGCAATCAGTCTTTCGTCCGTTTTATCCACTTTAATGCTCCGTTTTGTTGGTCAGTGAAACATATCGGTCAATTTGATCGGTTTCAATCACCTCATTTCGGAGGTTTTTAGATCTCACTGATTTCGACGTGGAGAATTCTACCGTGACGCAAAAGACTTGTTTCCTTGTTGGTGCCCCCGTAGATAGCGGCAAACGGCGACCTGGTTGCCTTATGGGGCCGGATGCCTACCGAACTGCGGGCCTGGCTGCAGCTCTGTCCGGGCTTGGCCATCAAGTGACAGACCTGGGCAATATCGCCCCTGCTCCACATGCCCCCGATGCCGAACCTGGCGCAGTTTTTGCCCCCAATCAGACAATTGGCTGGACCTCAGCACTGGCCGAGATCGCCGAACAGACTATGGCCGACGGTTTGCCGATCTTCCTTGGAGGCGATCATTCATTGTCGCTGGGATCGGTGTCTGGTGTGGCAGCCTATGCCGCTTCGGTTGGACGCCCGCTTTTTGTTTTGTGGCTGGATGCCCATACGGATTTTCACACGCCGCAGAGCTCTGACAGCGGCAACCTGCATGGCACGCCGGTCGGCTATTTCACCGGGCGCAGTGGGTTTGACGGCTTTCCCGAGGTGGCCCACCCGGTGCCACAGGACAACATCTGTATGATTGGGCTGCGCTCTGTCGACAGTGCTGAGCGTCAGGCGCTGGAAGCCAGCGCTATCCACCGCCATGATATGCGCGACATAGATGAAAATGGTATCGCCGGGCCGCTGGCGCAGTTCCTCAAGCGGGTCGCGGCGGCCAATGGGTTGCTGCATGTCTCGCTGGATGTTGATTTCCTGGACCCCTCGGTGGCGCCAGCTGTTGGCACCACGGTTCCGGGTGGTGCAACGGTGCGCGAAGCCCATCTGGTTTGCGAGATGTTGCATGATTCCGGGCTGATGACCTCTTTGGATCTGGTAGAGCTGAACCCGTTTCTGGATGAACGCGGTCGCACCGCCCATCTGATGGTTGACCTTTGCGCCTCTGCGCTCGGGCGCCGTGTCTTTGATCGGCCAACCAGGAGCTTCACTTGAACAGTCTGCAAGCCCCCGCCGCCGTGGTGATGATCCGGCCACATAATTTTTGTTCCAACCCGGACACCCAGGTGGACAATGCCTTTCAGATCACTGCCGGAGACCCAGAATCCACCCGTAAGAAGGCGCTGCGAGAGTTTGATACCGCAGCGGAAACCCTGCGAAACGCAGGCGTACGTGTGCATGTCTTTGACGACACCGGCACCACGACACCTGACAGCGTATTTCCAAACAACTGGTTCTCAACCCATTCCGGTGGTCATATTGCCATCTACCCGATGCATGCCCCAAATCGCCGTCTGGAACGGCGTTGGGATGTCATAGAGGCGCTAAAGCGCAGCTACCGGGTGCAGGATGTCATTGATTTCTCTGGACTGGAAGAAGACGGGCTGGCGCTGGAGGGCACCGGCGCCATGGTGCTCGATCATGTTGGCCGGGTTGCCTATACAGTGAAATCAAACCGGGCCGATCCAGTGCTGCTGGAACGGTTTTGCACCCATTTCAACTATGAACCCATGGCCTTTGAGGCCCGCGATGCAGCAGGTCGTGAAGTTTATCACAGCAATGTTTTGATGGGCATTGGCAGTGATTTTGCCATGATCTGCCTGTCGATGATCAGCGATCCAACCCGGCGCATGGAAATTGCCACGCGTCTGGCAGAAACCGGCCATGAGGTCATCGACCTGACGGAAGATCAGATCCGGAACTTTGCCGGTAATGTCTTTGCGCTAACGGGATCGAAGCCCCTGCTGGCCCTGTCCTCCCGTGCGCTGGAGGCCCTGCGCCCCGATCAAATCCGCATCATCGAGCGCAGCACTAGCCTGTTGCCCCTCTCCATTCCAACCATCGAAACAGCCGGAGGCTCGGTGCGCTGCATGTTGGCAGGTATCCACCTTAGCCCCCGCGAAAGGACCACCCCATGACCACGCCCTCACATAAAGCTCTCGTTCCCTTTGTCAGCGTCGACAATATGATGCGCCTGGTCCATAGTATTGGCATTGAAACCATGCTGCGCGATCTGGCCGAATACGTCGAAGCGGACTTTAAGCGTTGGGAATTGTTCGACAAAACCCCACGTGTTGCCAGCCACTCAGATGTCGGCGTGATCGAACTGATGCCCACCTCTGATGGGGAGGCCTATGGGTTCAAATACGTCAATGGCCATCCCAAAAACACCAGCGAAGGCCTGCAAACCGTAACTGCCTTTGGGTTGTTGGCGGATGTCTACACTGGCTACCCGGTGCTTTTCACCGAGATGACAATGCTCACTGCGCTGCGTACCGCCGCGACATCAGTTATGGCGGCTAAGTATCTGGCTCCAAAAGGCGCGGACACCATGGCGATGATCGGAAATGGAGCGCAGTCTGAATTCCAAACCCTGGCGATGAAGGCGATCTGCGGGCTGAAAACCGTGCGCTTGTTTGACAAGGACCCGGCGGCAACAGAAAAATGCGCCCGCAACCTGGGGGCTTTTGGTCTCAATGTTGTGCGCTGCAGCTCCCCCGAGGAAGCCATTGAAGGCGCACAGATCCTGACCACCTGCACCGCCGACAAGCAAAACGCCACCATCCTGACCGACAACATGATCGGCGCCGGGGTGCATATCAATGCCATCGGCGGCGACTGCCCCGGCAAGACCGAATTGGCCGCCGGCATCTTGAACCGGTCTGATGTCTTTGTGGAATTCCCACCGCAAACCCGGATCGAGGGCGAAATCCAGCAGATGCCAGAGGATTTTGCCGTCACCGAGCTTTGGGAGGTGATCAGCGGTCAGAAACAAGGACGCCGCGACGACAAGCAGATCACTCTGTTCGACAGCGTCGGTTTTGCAATCGAGGATTTCAGTGCCCTGCGTTACATCCGCGACCACATCAAAGGCACCGAATTCTTTATTGATCTTGATATGTTAGCGGACCCGGATGATCCACGGGATCTGTTTGGCATGCTGCAACGCTCAGACGCGTAAACTGCATCCAGTTTACGACATTGGGGCCAGCCGGACTGATGACCTGCAACGTGGCCATTTTGAACCGGCGACCTCAGGCGTCGAGCTCGGTGTCCCAATAGAGAAAATCCATCCAACTGTCGTGCAGATGGTTGGGTGGGAACTTTCGCCCAGTATTGCGCAAATCCTCGGCACCTGGGCGCCTGGGGGCTTTGCACAGTGACATCCCAAGCATATGCAAGGGCTTGGAGCCTTTCTTTAAGTTACACGGCGAACAGGCTGCCACGACATTTTCCCAGCTTGTTATCCCACCAGCTGCCCGCGGAACCACATGGTCAAAGGTCAGATCACCACGGGCACCACAGTATTGGCAGCAAAATTCGTCGCGCAAAAATAAATTAAAGCGCGTGAAGGCCACGCGCTTTTGAGGTTTCACATAGTCTTTCAGCACCACAACCGAAGGTATTCGGATCTGCGTGCTGGGGCTATGCACCACCTCGTCATATTCCGCCAGAATATCCACCCGATCCAGCCAGGCCGCCTTGACCGCGTCTTGCCAGCTCCACAGCGACAGTGGGTAATAGGACAGCGGCCGATAATCCGCGTTCAGCACCAGTGCAGGATGCTGCCGCAACGCGCTGGGGTCCCTCACAAAATCAGTTCTGAAATCGCCATCCATGATGCTACGTCTTCCTCGCCCTGTCTGCCGGTTGCCGGCACCAGAGCGGGGAACCCGCCCCAGCATATGTTCAACTATATATCGTGGTTTTTGTCTGACAAGCCCTTGCCAGCTACAAGATTTCGCTTCTTCGCTAGCATTCCTCTGTGACAGGCTCGTGACGGGGAATTGCCGTAGCCGCCAAAGCCCACTTGCAAGCCAAGGGACCACTGCCTATGCACGTCCCATGACCCGCCTTATTCGCTTTAACAAACCCTATGACGTGCTGCCGCAGTTCACCGATACCGGCAGCCAGGGCAGCACGCGCCAAACCCTCAGCGCCTTTATTGACTGCCCCGGCGTCTATGCCGCAGGGCGGTTGGACCGGGACAGCGAAGGCTTGATGCTGCTGACAGATACCGGCCGTTTGCAGGCCTGGATCAGCGACCCACAGCACAAGATGGCCAAAACCTATTGGGTACAGGTCGAGGGCGAAATGGATTCTGCGGCAGTGTCGGCGCTGGAAAAAGGCGTGGAGCTGAAGGACGGATTAACCCGGCCCGCCAAGGCGCATCTGATGGCGGAGCCTGCGCAGCTCTGGGCGCGGACGCCCCCCATTCGCACACGCAAATCCATTCCGACCAGCTGGGTTTCCCTTACCCTTCGGGAAGGCAAGAACCGCCAGGTCCGCCGCATGACAGCTGCGGTTGGCTTTCCCACCCTGCGGCTTATTCGCTATAACATCGGAGCCTGGACGCTGGATGGGCTGTCCCAGGGCGCTTGGGAAGATCTTGAAGTGCCAAACATTCCAGGGCCTGCAAAACCATCGCAGCTGCCCAATCGCAGAGCGCAAAAGACTAGGGCCAAAAATACCAAGGCCCAAAAGACTGACGCACAGTCTAGGATACAGGCTAAGATACCGGGCAAGGCTGAAGCCAAACACAAGCAAGACCGCAAGGATCCTACGCCCCGCTCAAGCCGGGGAAACCGCCCCCGGAAACCTTGATTTCAGCGCTCGTTTGGGCGAATTGAACTATATAAAGGTACAGGCCTATCGCCTGTACCTTAATTATATCAGTGACTTACAGGCCCAGCTTGTCCCGCATAAAGGCCAGGGAAACACTCAGCCCATCCGGGGCGATCCCGTGCCCGGTGCCTTTCATGATATGGGCAAAGACATCCTTGAACCCGGCCTGATCCAGCGCTTCTGCGGCTTCTGGTAGGGATTGTGGCGGCACCACATCATCGGCATCGCCATGCACCAACATGACCGGCATCCGGCTCACCACCTCGTCTTTCAGCGTGTCAGGCGACAGCAGGCGCCCCGAGAAGGCAACGATCCCTGCAATAGCATCCTCGCGACGCGGCCCCACGTGCAGGCTCATCATGGTGCCCTGCGAAAAGCCAAAGAGCACCACCTGTTCGGGCAGGACATCTTCGTCGACCATCAGCGCATCCAGAAAGGCGTTCAGATCCTCGATCGAGGCATTCATGCCCCGCATGCTTTCCTCTTCCGAGGAGCCATCGATCCAGGGGATCGGGAACCACTGGTATCCCATTGGCGCACCGGGACAATTTTCTGGCGCGTCAGGAGCCACAAACAGGGTATCTGGCAGGTGCTCGGCCAGCGGATCAGCCAGCCCCAAAAGATCCGCCCCATTGGCGCCGTAGCCATGCAGAAACACCACAATAGACCGGGTCACCCCGGAGAGCGGCTCTCTGCGCTCAGCTTTTAGTACACGAGTCATCGGATCCCTTCCCTGTCCTTTGCAATATGGTAATAGGCCCAGAGGATGCGGGCCGCAACCGACCGCCACGGGGACCAGGCCTCGGCCAGCTGCCTGAGTTCACGTTCCTTTGGCCGGTCTGGCAGGTCAAACAGCGCTTTGGCCGCCTCCTGCAAAGCCAGATCGCCGGGAGCAAAGACATCGGCCCTCCCCAACGAAAACATGGCATAAATTTCAGCGGTCCAGACCCCAACGCCGGTCACCTGTGTCAGGGCCTTGATAACCCTGTCTGTGGGCATGTCACGAAGTGCATCAAAATCAATATCTTCCTGAGCCAAGGCACAGGCGTACCTGACTTTTTGCCGGCTTAACCCGGCGGCACGCAGATCATCCTCTGTGGCCGCCAGGATCTCTGCCTGGGTGGTCAGGCGCGCCGCGATAAGACGCTGCCAGATCGCATTGGCAGAGGCCACACTCACCTGCTGGCTGACGATGGCGCTAAGCAATTGCCCAAAGCCATCCGGTTTGCGCCGCAGCGGCAGCGGGCCACATTGGGCCAAAGCCATGGCAAACCGTGGATCCTGTTTGGCAAGCCAGGCAGCGCCTTCGTCCACACAGGCATCTGTGATGATTATACGGCCCGCCGCTGGCGCACAGCTGGTCACAAATGGGGTCACCGCAAACTCCTCAAAGCGTTCTCTTTTCCTGCGACATTGTACCAAAGAGGATCTTGCCGCTTGTTCCTTTGAATATTGATCGCTACGCATCCCATATGACAGATCACATGACCACCCCGAGCGACAGCGTCGCCAAGAAAAACGTCGCCATCCTGGTATTGGCCCAGGCGATTCTCGGCTCACAAATGCCGATGATTTTTATCATTGGCGGACTTGCTGGCCAGTCCCTGGCCTCCAATCCCTGTTTTGCCACCCTGCCGATCTCTTTGATTGTTGCGGGATCTATGATTGCGGCGACCCCCATTTCGTCGATCATGCAAAAATGGGGACGGCGCGCCGGCTTTTTTACTGGTGCGATGTTTGGCGCTCTGGGCGGGGTGGTTGGTGCCTATGGGCTCTACCTCGGGTCCTTTCCGGTCTTCCTGCTGGGCAGTCTTTTGACCGGCGTCTACATGAGCGCCCATGGGTTTTATCGCTTTGCTGCGGCAGATACCGCCTCTGAGAGTTTTCGGCCCAAGGCGATTTCTTATGTCATGGCGGGCGGATTGCTTTCGGCTTTGCTGGGGCCACAATTGGTCAAGGCGACAAGCCAGGTCTTTGTTATTCCCTTTTTCGGCACATATTTGACAGTGATTGCCATCAACCTGTTGGGATCTGGGCTGTTTTTGTTTCTGAATATCCCCAAACCACAAGCCCCCCACGAAGATCTGCCCGTCGGGCGCAGCCGCATGGAGTTGCTGAAAACCCCGGTAATTGCTGTGGCGGTGATATGTTCCATGGTCTCTTACGCGCTGATGAACCTGGTGATGACCTCAACCCCCTTGGCGGTTGTGGGATGTGGCTTCACCGAAGGAAACGCTGCGGATGTTGTGTCCCTGCATGTTCTGGCGATGTATGTGCCCTCCTTCTTTACCGGCCACCTGATTGCGCGCTTTGGCGTCCATAAGATTGTCGCTGCGGGTTTGGTGATCCTGGCAGGTGCTGGCGCAGTGGCGCTGCAGGGGGTCGAACTGGAAAACTTCTTTATCGCCCTGATCCTGCTGGGCGTGGGGTGGAACTTTGGCTTTATTGGCGCCACCACCATGCTGACCGCCTCGCATACGCCAGAAGAGCGCGGACGGATGCAGGGGCTCAATGACCTGCTTGTCTTTGGTGGTGTGACCATGGCCTCTCTGGCCTCTGGTGGCCTGATGAACTGCTCTGGTGGTAATCCGGTTGAAGGCTGGAATGCCGTCAATATGGCGATGGCGCCCTTCCTGGTTCTGGCAGGCGGCGCCCTGGTGTGGCTGGCCATGCGCCCCAAAGAGGCCTGATCTCCAAGGCCTGTTTCAAACAGCAAAAAGGCGCCCGATTGTGGCGCCTTTTTTTTCCGTTTAGTTAGATAGATACAGCCGAAATCTAAGCTACCACCGACCACGTCCAGCCCGCCACATCAGCCCCGCACGGCGGCGAAATTCGCTTTGCCCCAGGCTGCCCTCGGCAATACGGTCTGGCTGGGAGAGCGCCTGTTTTAAGATTGCTTTGGCCTGCCAGCCCGACAACAGCGCCCAGCCGGCGTCTTTTGAAATAAGAGCGCGGTGTTTTTCCGCCTGCTGGATATGCTCCAGGCCTTTGCGGGCCAATTGGCGCAGCCCCTCTGGGGTGCCATCCAGCAGCGGGATACGGCTGTGGCTCACCAGCTCGGGAATGGCCCTGAACCAGTTGGCGATCCCTACCCCATAGGCATATTTGCGCACCACGGCTTCGTCCGCCGGACCAAGGGAAGCCGCAGCCATCCACATCAGCCCACCAGACGTGGCGTCAATATAGTGGTCAAACCCCGCCTCATCTTCAAAGGGATCTTTATAGATATCCCACCGGCGGGCCTCGGCCATGGGCTCAATATGTGTGGCCAGACCCGCGCGCAGCAACCGCCCCAGAGGGGTGGCAACATGGTGGCGTCGGACCGCACCGCCCTGGGCGATCTCAGCGCCAATATCACGCCACCATTGCACCCGCATCTCGGCGATCATGCTTTCCTGACTGGCCCAGGGGGCCCGCGCCAGTTCAAGATTAAACGCGTAAAGCGCAAACAGCAGCGGCCGCGCCGCAACCGGGGCTGCCATGGTTGCCAGAAACCGGTCTGGGTCGCCCTGCTGGACCAACTCTGCACAGCTGGAGAGGTCTTCGTCAAAATGCATCCAAATACCCCCGAATTGCCGCCAAAGCTTGTGGCTCATCAACCAGATCTAGATGACCTGTATCTTCCAGGATCTGATAGGCTCCCTTGTCTGTTTCCGCCTCCATCAATGGGCGGTAAGCCTCAGCGATAAAGGCTTCATCCTGCGCGCCAGCGAGCAGAAGAAACTCCGGTAGCGACCTGATATCACTCAGATAGTCAGATCTGGGCGCGTAGGATTGATTAAGCCGGTAACTGTAGCTGGTTGTTGCCAGATGCCCCAGTGGCCCCTGCAGAACCTCCGCTGGCATATTGAACTGAATGACCGGTAGGCGGTTCCAGGCCTTGATGCCAACCGCATTGAGCATCGACAGGCCGATGATGCGGCGCAACAAGGGCTGCGCCCAGCCGCCGGAATTGGCACGCATGGTGGGGGCGCTATGATGCAGAAAGGGCGCCAATAACACCGCGCCATCCAACAGATCCCCCTGTGCACCGCCAGCAAAGCGCACCACCAGACCACCACCTGAGGAATGGCCGACCAGGACGACCTTTTGATCCAGTCCAACCCTAGCCGTAATCAGATCCGCCAGATCATCCTCCAACTGGCCGATATAGTCGACATCTCCCCGCCTGCCGGGCTGCGCTCCATGACCTCGAAGATCCGGCACCAGGACGGTTCCTGCGAGCTGCGGTGCCAGATGTGAAAACTGCAACCCATTCCAGCCAGAGCCGTGCACCAGGACAACCAGTGGCCCATCCCCATTGGAATAGGACCTTACCTGAAGCCCGTAACCATCTCTCATATATATGGTTTCTGGATCGGTAGAGGGAGCCTCCTCAGCCTGAGGTTTGTCCTGCAGCAGGCTTGTGAAATCCAGGGTCGGCGCTGCAGGCTCAATGGGTGTAACAGGCTGTGACAGGATCAGGCCAAGCGGGATAAGCGCGGTGATACCCGCAGACATCGCGATAAACTTTAGCGCCTGGGAGATCACTTGAGCGCTCCGCTGTCCCGCATCAGTTTCCACCGCATGGCATCCAGCAAAGCCTCAAAAGAGGCGTCTATTATATTGGCGCTGACGCCAACAGTGGACCAACGCCGCCCCTGCCCATCTTCGCTGTCGATGATAACACGGGTCACAGCCTCGGTACCGCCCTGGGTGATCCGCACTTTGAAATCCACCAGATGCATATCGTTGATAATCGCCGAATACCGCCCCAGATCCTTGGCCAGCGCCTTTGCCAGTGCATTCACCGGCCCCCGGTCACTGCCGGTTTCATCCATCGACTCGCTGACAGAGAGACGCTTTTCACCATCAACCTTGACCACCACAACAGCCTCCGAGAGGCTAATCATGCGATTATATTTGTTCTTGCGACGCTCCACGGTGACTTTGTAGCGCTTGACCTCAAAGAAATCGGTGCTCTGCCCCAGTTCTTCCCGGGCCAGCAGCTCAAACGACGCCTGCGCCGTATCATAGGAATAACCCTCGGCCTCACGCTCTTTGATGCGATCAAGAATACGCGCCAGGGCCGGGTCGCCCTTGGCAACCTCCAGCCCGGCATCCATCAGGCGTTTGCGCAGGTTTGACTGGCCGGCCTGGTTTGACATCGGTATGATCCGCGCATTGCCGACCAACTCAGGGGCGATATGCTCATAGGTGGTTGGGTCTTTGAGGATCGCGCTGGCGTGCAACCCAGCCTTATGAGCAAAGGCCGAGGCGCCGACATAGGGCGCCTGTTTCGTTGGCACCCGGTTCAGGATGTCGTCTAACATCCGGCTGAGCTTGGTCAATCCGGTAAGCGCCTGCCGACTGACGCCAATGTCGAACTGATCGGCATAGGGTTGTTTCAGCAGCAAGGTCGGGATCAAGGTGGTCAGATTGGCATTGCCACAGCGTTCCCCCAACCCGTTCAGGGTGCCCTGTACCTGGCGTGCCCCGGCCTCAATCGCGGCCAGAGAACAGGCCACGGCATTTTCGGTATCATTATGGGTGTGAATGCCAAGACTTGCGCCGGGAATGCCTGCCGCTATGACCTCGGCCACGATACGGCGCACTTCACTGGGCATGGCGCCGCCATTGGTGTCACATAAGACCACCCAACGCGCCCCTGCATCCAGCGCCGCGCGGCACGCCGCCAGCGCGTATTCAGGATTGGCCTTGTAGCCATCAAAGAAATGCTCAGCATCATAAAGCGCCTCGCGCCTCTGGCTCACCAAATGCGCCACAGAGGCCCGGATATTTTCCAGGTTTTCCTCCAGGCTAATGCCTAATGCTGCCGTCACATGGTAATCATGCGACTTACCAACCAGGCAAACCGCCGAGGTGCCGGCATTCATCACCGCTGCCAGCACATCGTCATTCTCTGCTGAGCGCCCTGCCCGTTTGGTCATGCCAAAGGCGGTCATGGTGGCGCGGGTCTTGGGCGCTTCGTCAAAAAACGCACTGTCGGTGGGGTTGGCACCGGGCCAGCCGCCCTCGATGTAATCAATCCCCAGATCATCCAGCGCCTGCGTGATCTGCTTCTTTTCGGCAGTGGAGAATTGCACCCCCTGGGTCTGCTGGCCATCGCGCAGGGTGGTGTCGTAAAGATAGAGCCGTTCGCGCTGCATCACAGCCCCTCCAGTTTGGCCGCGTCAAATCCCGGCCCGGGCACCAGTTCAACACCGGCCTTGCTCATCCGCACTTCCAACCCTGCCGTAACAAATGCAGCCTTCAACCGGTCGACCTGCGAGAAGTCCTTGCTCTGCATGGCGGCTTCCCGTGCCTCCAGAAGCTGCGCCGCATAGGCCGACAGGTCGAAATCGGGCGTCTCTGCCCATTCCCCGAGCGCGTCACTCAAAAGTCCCATCAACTGGGCCGATGCCAACAATCCAGGCCCATCGCCTGCGGCGGCCAGTTTGTGCATCTCGGCAATAGCCCCGGCGGTGTTGAGATCATCAGCCAGTGCGTCCAGGACTGCGGCAGCAGCGTTGGCGGCGGGCTCGATGCCCGCTGTCAGCGCACGCCACTTGCGCAGCGTTGCCTCGGCCTCTTTTGCCTTTTTCTCAGTCCAGTCCATTGGTTTCCGGTAATGGGTCTGCAAAAACACAAACCGTATCACCTCGCCGGGAATGCCCTGGACCAGCAAGTCATGCACAGTAAAGAAGTTGCCCAGGGATTTGGACATCTTCTTGCCCTCGACCTGCAGCATCTCATTGTGCAGCCAGTAGCGGGCAAAACTGTCATCGCCATTGGCGCAGCAGCTTTGGGCGATTTCGTTCTCGTGGTGGGGAAACATCAGATCATTGCCGCCGCCGTGAATATCAAACGTCGCCCCCAGCAGTTCCTGGGCCATGGCGGAGCACTCAATATGCCAGCCTGGACGGCCACGCCCCCAGGGGCTGTCCCACCCCGGCAGCTCATCCGTGGAGGGCTTCCACAGGACAAAATCCATCGGGTTCTTCTTATAGGGTGCCACTTCGACGCGGGCGCCGGCAATCATATCATCGACTGACCGCCCGGACAGGGCGCCATAGTGTTGCTTCCAGCTGTCTACGGCAAAAAGCACATGGCCCTCGGCCGCGTAGGCATGGCCCTTGGCGATCAGATCCTCGATCATTGCAACCATCTGGCCAATATACTGCGTCGCCCGCGGCATGTGGTCCGGTTCCAGGGCGCCCAGCTTGCCCATGTCGTTCAGATACCAGCCGATGGTCTCTTCGGTGCGCTCTGCAACCAGCTGTTCCAGGGTTCCGGGGGCGCCTGCCTCTTTGCGCGCCAGAGCTGTGGCGTTGATCTTGTCATCGACATCAGTGAAGTTGCGCACGTAAGTGACATTCGCAGCGCCATAAACCTGCCGCAGCACCCGATAGAGCACATCAAACACCACCACAGGCCGTGCATTGCCCAGATGCGCCCGGTCATAGACCGTGGGCCCGCAGAGATACATCCGCACATTGTTCGCATCAATCGGGGTAAACTCCGACTTTGTACGGGTTTTGGTATTGTGCAGTTTAATCACGGTGTTCGAGGTCATCATGACAGCTCCTTGGACGGACACGGATGGGCTGAGCGCGCAGCGCGGGCATAGCAACTTGTCAAGGTGAAGAAAACGACAGAAACCAGCCCGCTGAGGAAATCAGCAGGAAATGCAGCAAATAATCAGGGTGCAGGTTTTGGTCATGCCAAATCTCCTAGCATGTCTTATTTGCTCCGCCAAGGGGGAAGTCTAGGGGCGTGGCCCTAGAAACGAAACGCCGCTCCGATAGAAATCCGGCTGGGGGATTGGCCTTGATGTGCTGCCGAACCTAACGGCGCGTGATGCAGGTATTCACCGGTCAACTGCAGCGCACGGTTCAGGGAGACCCGAACGCCAATGCCCAAAGTGTTGGTCTCTTCCTGGCCGCTAACTGCCTGCTCCCGCTGGTGCCCCAAAGAAATATAGCCAAGGCTGTGGCCAAAATCATATCCAGCCCGCAGGCTCACCTGCTCCGTCCTGGCTGTGGCTCCAAATCCAGACAGCAAAGAGCCGTTGCCGCGACTGTAGGTTCCACCCAGCACAAGTTGCCCATAGTCCCTGTCAGCGGAAAACTCCAAGCTGTCATCAGGCTGGTTAAAGCTTTCGTCTGTTGCGCCTATTTGTTCGTGTTGAGGTGAGAAAAAGTTGGGAGAGTTCCAGTCCCCGGACATCGCCGGAACGGCCACAGCCGAAAACGTGCCCACAGCGAGCAGTAGTCCGATTTTTGTCCAATTTATCTGCGCAGCGGGCATGATTTCTTGCCTGTTCTAGCGCCGTTCACAGCGCGGTATGTCCTGAGCCTCCATTTTCGGAGAAATACCTTAACGAGCTGTTCCATTTTTTCAGGGAAAGGGCTCGAAACGGAAAGAAAATCTGCGCCCTCAGCCAGAGGCGGCTGAGGGAAAAGTACATTGTTGAAAAACCGCTGAAATGGCCCTGGAGCCATAGCCTCATCGCAACGGTCGCGCGTGAAAAAGAAGTCGCATTTTTCACACAAGTCGCAAACAGGTTAGAATCGGTCCTAAAAACCGCCAAGGCTGTACGGGGGAACAGGAGGAATTCTTTATGCGAGCCGAACGCTGTGTCGTTAATCTGGTCTGGCGCACGATTGGTGCCACCAGAGGCCTGGCCGCCCGCGGGCGCCCTGGCGGGGTGTTGTCTTCAGCTCTTTGAAACACCTTTGCACTTCCTGCATCAAGGATCCTCACTATGACCAATCAAACTGCCAGCCCGCCCCCTGCCTCCGTGCGTAGCGGCGGCCGCGCCGCACGTCGAACCGCCCGTGCCAGCGCCCTGCCCGATCATCTGCGTCCCATTCGCCCCGGCATGGAGGGCGGCACTCTCAAACCGCTCACCCAGGAGGGAATGGAGAAAATTCACCGCGCCGCCCTGGATGCGCTGGAACACATCGGCCTGGCAGATGCCCCACCCAGTGGTATCGGCCACCTGACACAGGCGGGCTGCATCCTGGGCGAGGATGGCCGCATCCGCTTTCCCCGCGCCCTGGTGGAGGACATGCTGGCCAAGGCCAACCGCTCCGTTACCCTGTTCAGCCGGGACGGCAAACATGATCTTGAGCTGTCAGGGAACCGCGTACATTACGGCACGGCCGGCGCTGCGGTTCATTTGGTCGATGTCCAGGGACGCCACTACCGCGATTCAACGGTTCAGGATCTGCACGATGCTTCCCGGATCTGTGATAAGCTAGATAATATCCATTTTGTTCAACGCCCTATGGTCTGCCGCGACATCGCGGACAATATGGAGATGGACCTGAACTCGATCTACGCCACCACATCTGGCACCACCAAACATATCGGCACCTCCTTTTCAGAACCGGGATTTGTTGCCCCGGCAATGGAGATGCTGCACCTCTTGGCAGGTGGAGAAGACAAATGGCGCGCCCGTCCCTTTGTCTCCAACTCCAACTGCTTTGTGGTGCCGCCGATGAAATTTGCCACCGAAAGCTGCCAAGTGATGGAGGAGTGCATCAAACATGGCATGCCCGTGCTGCTGCTCTCTGCCGGAATGGCTGGGGCCACGGCACCTTCAACCATCGCAGGTGCCATCACCCAGGCGGTGGCAGAATGCCTTGCGGGGTTGGTCTATGTGAATGCGGTGAAACCCGGTGCCCCGGCGATTTTTGGCACCTGGCCCTTTGGCCTGGATCTGCGCACCGGTGCCATGACCGGCGGATCCGGTGAACAGGCGCTGCTGACAGCGGGTTGCGCCCAGATGCACAAATTCTACGACCTGCCAGGCGGTGCGGCTGCAGGCATCGCAGATTCCAAACTGCCCGACATGCAGGCTGGATGGGAGCAAATGTGTTCCAATGTCATGGCCGGGCTTTCGGGCCTCAACATGGTCTATGAGGCCGCCGGCATGCATGCCTCCCTATTGGGGTTTTGCCATGAATCCCTGATCTTGGGCGACGACCTTATTGGACAGGCGCTGCGCTGTGTGCGCGGGATTGAGGTCACAGATGAGACTCTGGCGCTAGATCAGATGGCAGAGGTTTGTCTGAATGGTCCAGGTCACTATCTGGGCACCAGCCAGACCCTGGGGCGCATGCAGGCGGATTATGTGTATCCGGCGCTAGGGGATCGGACCTCGCCAAAGGAATGGGTTGAGCTGGGCAAACCGGACCTGCTGCACAAGGCCACAGCCCGCAAGGAGCAAATCCTGTCAGAACGATCAGCCGCCCGGTTTGATCCGGTGCTGGACGCCGAAATACGCGCCCGGTTCAACATTCACCTGGGCACGTGAGCCAAAAACAGCACAGGCGAGGATCCCTCCTCGCCTGTACCAAATCAACCTGTGCCTAATTAGCCTGTGCCAAATTTGCTTGCGCGTCTTATTCGCCCTTAAGCGAATAACTCATGGGCCAGCTCGAGCGCCTCGATCAAAGTATCGACCTCTGCCTTGGTATTATAGGCGCCAAAGGACGCGCGACAGGTGGCGGTGACGCCCAGATGATCCATCAAGGGGCCAGCGCAATGATGACCGGCCCGCACCGCGACGCCCTTTTTGTCTAGAATGGTGGAGATGTCATGGGCATGCGCAGCGCCCTCCATAGTAAAGCTGAAAATCGCTGCTTTGCCAGCGGCTTGCCCCTGGATATTGATCCAGTTCAATCCCTGCAATCGGGCCATGGCATAGTCACGCACCTCGGCTTCATGGGCGGCGATATTCTCCATCCCCAGATCCATCATGTAGTTCAGCGCCACACCCAAGCCGATGGTTTGCACGATCCCCGGCGTTCCGGCTTCAAACATCATCGGCGGATCATTGTAGATCACCGCCTCCTTGGAGACCTCGCGGATCATATCGCCACCGCCCAGGAAAGGCCGCATCTCTGCCATGCGGTCAGGATGCACATAAATCGCCCCGGACCCGGAAGGCCCGTATAGTTTATGCCCGGTAATGGCAAAGAAATCGCAGCCAAGATCCTGCACATCCACCGGCATATGCACCGCGCTTTGCGAGCCGTCGACCAGTACCGGAATGCCCTGTGCATGGGCGCCTGCAGTGATGGCTTTGACGTCAACAACGGTGCCCAACACATTGGAACAGTGTGTAATTGCAATCAGTTTGGTTTTTGGCGAGATGGCGTCCAGCACCGCCTGTGGATCCAGGCTGCCGTCGGCGGCGGTATCCACCCATTTGATCACCACCCCCTGACGTTCGCGCAGGAAATGCCAGGGCACAATATTGGCGTGATGTTCCATCACCGACAACAGGATCTCATCCCCTGCCTGAAGCCGCGGCATAGCCCAGCTATAGGCCACCATATTGATGCCCTCGGTGGTGCCCGAATTCAGAATGATACTGTCTTCGCTTGCCGCATTCAGGAACTTGGCAATGACGCCACGCACGCCTTCATATTTTTCGGTGGAGAGATTGGAAAGATAGTGCAACCCCCTGTGAACATTTGAATATTCTTGCGAGTAGGCTTGCGTAATTGCATCAATCACCACCTGCGGCTTTTGCGCCGAGGCCCCATTATCCAGATAGGTCAGCGGCTTTCCGTTCACCTGCCGGGACAGAATTGGGAAATCGCTGCGGATTTTTTCGACATCATACATTTTCGAGCAGTCCAAGGTTTGCAGGCCCAAGCAGCCCGACGATAAAGATCATGGCAAAGAACATCACGATCGAGGCCATCAGAACAACCGCAAAGGATCGCCAAAGAGAGGCAAACCCATGCGCTTCATTGACAAAATTCAACAGCACAAAGAGCAACACAAGGCCAATCAGCAAAAACGTCATGCTGCCCAGCGGGGGCAACACCAGCAAGACCACTATCCCCAGGCCCATGAGGGCGAGCTGAAGCAGCTGATCCCAGACCAGAAGCGCGAGAATAGGCATAAACTGTCCGGTGCCACCAAGCCAGCGGCCACCGAATGTGAGCATGGTGGCAAAGACAACGCTTCTGATGGCGGACACCATCATCGACAACCCCGGCGAGTCCGGCGACATGTCAAAAATGGGCAATTCACTGCTACTGGGAGCGATTAGGCCCAAGACCCCAAAAAACAAGGCATTCAGAACAACCGCCAAGAACAGGCCGGTCCAAATGGCTTCATTCGGCCATTGCCGCAACAGGATACTTCGGGCGGCCACACCAGGCTGGCGCAGGGTCAGGATCATAAATGACCACAGAAACCTCATGCTTTCACCTGGGCTTTCACCTGGGGTTTGGCCCAATAGCCCTGATACATGCCAGAGATCCAGAACCACAAAAAGACAGTGAACCAGAGCCCACCAACCAGGGTCAACTCACGTCCCGGGCCAATCATGCCCGCGACTAGCCCATTCAGCAGCATCAGCGGGCTGGCAGCAAGAAAGCTCCAGAACAGCGCCAGACGCGCCGCATGGCTTTCGCCAGTGCCGCGCAGAACACGGGCGATGACATGGGCAATCAACGCCAGGGTATATAGCGCCAGCGGAGCAACAAAAATGATGCCAAACAAGGCGTTGCTAAGCAACATTGTCTGTTCCTGCCCGGTCAAATGCGCCTCGCGCGCCAGGCTGGGCATGCGTGAGATGAACATCAAAGCACAGCCAGCCATCAGGATCGCCAAAAACCGATCTTCACGAGGGCCCATGGTCAAGAGCCGCGCAAAAACCCTGCGCGGCCCCCGATAAGTTGCAAGGATATCTCCGGTGATCGCCATTTAGCGACGCCGCGACAGCCAGCCTTCCAGGCGGGCAACAATGGCAGCAGAGATGTCACCGTCTTCGATCTCTTCCACCGCTTCCGCAAGGAACGCCAGGGTCAAAAGATCCGTCGCCTCCGAAACCGGGACCCCACGCGAGCGCAGGTAGAACAGGGCCTCGTCGTCAATGGCGCCGGTGGTGGAACCATGGGAACAAATCACATCGTCGGCATAGATTTCCAGCTCTGGCTTGGCCAGGAACTGGCTGTCATCATCCAAAAGCAGCGATTGGCTGATCTGGTAGCCATCGGTTTTCTGAGCCCCCTCTTTGACGAGGATCTTGCCCTGAAACACACCGGTGGCCCCATTGCGCAGCACCTTTTTGAACACCTGACGGCTTTCGCAGTTTACCGCATCATGGGTGATGAACACCGTGTCATCATGGTGGAATTCCCCGTCACCCACACAGGCACCGGCGATATGAGCAATAGCGTCATCGCCCAACAGCTCAACCACAGCCTCATTGCGGGTCAGAATGCCATTCACCGTGAGGGTGAAGCTTTTGAATACCGATTCAGTGCCCAGGCGGGCAAACAGATGGGTCGCAGCCCGACGTTCATGATCCCGCCCCTGGGCGCGCACCAGATGCAGCTTGCCCGTGTCGGCAATGTCGATCTCCATACATTTGTTGAACCGCGCAGCGGCCGGACCGTTTTCCAGGATCGTGGCCTCGGCGCCGGATTCAACCCGGATCACGTGATGCAGGATAGCGTCTGACCCCTCATCCGAATGCACATAGATGAGGTTGATTGGCTTGCTGGGTTTGCCGGTCACGTGGATGGCAACACCGTCCTGGGCAAAGGCGGTGTTCAACGCCGCCAGTGGGCGCTGCACCGGAGCTTGACCGCGCGCTTCCAGAACCCCGTACAGATCTTTGGCCCAGTGGATGTCTTGACCGCAGATATCAGAAATTCGGTCGATCTGGACCCCTTCCAGGCTCAGATCATCCGAGGCCTCGGCATTATAGACGCCATCCACAAAAACGACCTTCAAGCGGTCGAATTCATTGAACATTGGCGCTTCATCCATGGTAAATACCGCCGCCTTTGTGACCTCGGGTGAGGTCAGCGTATCCGGGCGGGTGTATTTCCAGTATTCATCGCGTCGGCTTGGCAACCCCATGGTCTGCACCCGGGACAGCGCCGCCTGACGTGCCGCCGCAAGGCAGCCGCCCTGCGGCAGGCTCAGCGCCGCCAGCCGTGCCTCGGTGGCACTTTGTTTCACATCAGCCAATGCCATCTCAGGAAACCTCCGCCAGGATACCAGCATAGCCGTTGTTTTCGACTTCCATTGCCAGCTCTGGTCCACCGGTTTTTACGATTTTGCCGTCAGCCAGAATATGCACAACATCGGGTTTGATATGGTCCAGCAAGCGCTGGTAGTGGGTGATCACCAGAAAGCCACGGCCCTCATCGCGCAGGGCATTGACGCCTTCGGCAACCAGCTTCATCGCGTCGACATCCAGGCCCGAGTCGGTTTCATCCAGGATGCACATCTTGGGCTCAAGCATGGCCATCTGCAGGATTTCATTGCGCTTTTTCTCACCACCGGAGAAGCCCACATTGACCGGACGCTTCAGCATATCAGCGTCGATCTTCAGCTCCTTGGCCTTGGCGCGGATGGATTTGAGGAAATCTGCCGCTGACAGCTCTTCTTCACCGCGCGCTTTGCGCTGGGAATTCACCGCGGTGCGCAGGAAGGTCATGTTGCCAACGCCGGGGATTTCAACCGGGTATTGGAAGGCCAGGAACACACCCAATGCGGCGCGCTCTTCCGGGTCCAGCTCCAGCAGGTCCTCACCCGCCAGGGTGGCACTGCCTTCGGTGACTTCATAGCCATCGCGCCCCGACAAAACATAAGACAGTGTCGACTTGCCAGAGCCATTAGGCCCCATGATCGCATGCACCTTGCCGGCCTCAACAGTCAGGTCCAGACCTTTCAGGATCTGTTTGTCCTCGTCTTCAAGTTTGACGTGCAGGTTTTTGATTTCGAGCATTTTTTCCTCGTCTCTTTTCTCTTGGTCGCGCCCTCAGGCGGTCCCTGTGTTCTGCTCAGCGCGCAGGCGCGCAGGAAAGCTGTTACGCAGATCGGCCTGGGCGCGCGCAATGCCCGCGCCATAAGCCAGCTCTGCCGGTTGATTGTTGTTTCGCAAATGATCCGGGATCTGATCCCAGGCCAGCGGAGAAATAAGCACCCGCCCGATCGAGGCGGCATAGTCGTAGTATTTCAGATGCCCCTGATCCCCAGGCGAAACCCAGGTCGAGGCCACGCCATAGGCATCCGCCGTGATCAACCCATGCAATGAGGCCGCATAGATGTGATTGCAGGCGCTGATCTGGCCACAGACCGTGGCTGGGTCCTGACGCGGATCAATCAGCAAGATCTCCTCACTGCTGTTCGCCAGGGTCTGAATCTCCGGATCTTCAAACTGGCTGTGATGGGGAACCAGGCCGATCCGGTGGGTTTTTGATGGCGTCGGCGCAAGGACATCTGCCACCAACAGTCCAGGGTCGCCAAAGCGTTGCGTTTTCACCCCCAACAGAGAAGCCGTGATAGGACCGCGCAGCAAGGCAATGTTTACATTTGATAAAAACTCTGTCGACGCAACCGCGTGCAGCAGGCCAGAGCCCCAGATCACCGGTTTCTGCGCATAGGTCTTTACCTCGGAATATTTGCGCCGGGCAATTTGCAGGATCGAGCCAATGGCATAAAGATCTGCCTGACCGGGGCCAGCATGTCGCACCTCATGGCCACTCAGATGCGCCACCACAAGGCGAGAAAGCGCGTCGCCAAAATTTGGCACCGCTTTCCACCAGAACAGGCGCAAAGACGTGATATGTGAGGGCGTTGCCAGCATCGTCAGCCGATCACCACTGCGGTGCCGCTGGCCGAAACCATCAGCATCGAATTGCCAACGACCTCGTAGTCGAGATCAACGCCAACAACCGCATTGGCGCCTTTATCGCGGGCGCGGTCTTCCAGCTCTGCCAGCGCGGTTTCACGCGCGTCCTGCAGCTTGCTTTCATAGGCGCCAGAGCGCCCGCCGACGATATCGGTGATCGAAGCAAAGACATCGCGCACCACATTGGCGCCCATGATGGCCTCGCCCACGACGATGCCCTTGTATTCAGCGATCTGGTAGCCCTCGACAGAGGGAGTGGTGGTGACGATCATTCTTCAATCCTCTCTTTGAGCACATTGGCTATTTCAGACTGAGCCATACGATTTTCTTTCTTGGTTCTTTCAATTGGCCTGACCCCAAACCACCAGCCGAAGAGTAGGGCCGGAAATAGGCTCAGAAACCAGTACCAAGGATCAATGATCTCGACACCAGCCAACGCAAATATGGCAGAAGCCATTAGAATTAGGAACGGTGCCGTGAACAGCAGCCCACGGTATGCTTTGGAAAGTATCTCACGTTGGCCACTTCTATGAAGCTGCCAATACGTATCGACAAGTTCGTCAGTACTCCGTTCCTTCTTCACCTGTTAGCCCACCGAACCTTCCAAGGAGATCGCCACCAGTTGCTGGGCTTCCATGGCAAATTCCATCGGCAGCGCCTGCAGCACATCCTTGCAGAAGCCGTTGACCACCAGGGCCACCGCGTCTTCTTCGCCAATGCCGCGTTGGCGGCAGTAGAACAGCTGATCATCGTCCACTTTCGATGTGGTCGCCTCGTGCTCAACCCGGGATGAGTTATTCTTTACCTCAATGTAAGGCACCGTGTGGGCACCACATTTGTCGCCAATGAGCAGGCTGTCACACTGGGTGAAATTACGGCCGTTCTTGGCCTTGGGGTGCATCGAGACCAGACCACGATAGGTGTTCTGCGCCTTGCCGGCGGAAATCCCTTTGGAGACGATCCGCGATTTGGTGTCGCGCCCCAGATGCACCATCTTGGTGCCGGTGTCGGCCTGCTGCATGTTGTTGGCGATGGCAATGGAGTAGAACTCGCCCTGGCTCTCGTTGCCGCGCAGGATGCAAGAGGGGTATTTCCAGGTCACAGCCGATCCGGTTTCCACCTGGGTCCACATGACCTTGGCGCGATCACCGCGGCAATCGGCGCGTTTGGTGACAAAGTTATAGATGCCGCCCTTGCCGTTTTCATCACCGGGATACCAGTTCTGCACGGTGGAGTATTTCACCTCAGCGTCTTCCTCAATGATGATCTCAACCACAGCGGCGTGCAGCTGGGCGATATCACGGGCCGGCGCGGTACAGCCTTCCAGGTAGCTCACGTAGGAGCCTTTGTCGGCGATGATCAGGGTGCGTTCAAACTGGCCGGTGTTTTCCGCGTTGATGCGGAAATAGGTGCTCAGCTCCATCGGGCAGCGCACGCCCGGCGGGATATACACAAAGGAGCCATCCGAGAACACGGCGGAGTTCAGCGTCGCATAGAAGTTATCTGAGACCGGAACAACCGAGCCGAGGTATTTCTTCACCAGTTCGGGGTGTTCGCGGATCGCTTCAGAGATCGAACAGAAGATAACGCCGGCCTTTTTCAGCTCCGCCTGGAAGGTGGTGCCAACAGAAACGGAGTCAAACACCGCGTCGACAGCGACCTTACGGCCCTCGGCGGGGGCATCTTCAGCGCCTTCAACACCGGCCAGGATCATCTGCTCTTTCAGCGGGATACCAAGCTTTTTGTAGGTTTCCAGAAGCTTGGGGTCGACCTCATCCAGGGATTTTGGCTTCACTTCCATAGATTTCGGACGGGCATAATAATACTGGTCCTGAAAATCGATCTCAGGGTAGTCGACCATGGCCCAGCTTGGCTCTTCTTTCTGCAACCAGCGGTCATAGGCTTCCAGGCGCCAGTTCAGCATCCACTCGGGCTCTTCGTTCTTTTCCGAGATCAGGCGAACAATGTCGGTGGTCAGACCCTTGGGGGCATATTCCATCTCGATATCGGTTTCCCAGCCGTATTTATACGTGCTGACCTCGGCCACCGCATCCACGGTTTCCTGATCAACACCTTCCTTGACTTGGGTCTGGTCCAAAGCGGCCATGTTATTCTCCTGCATTCACGCCACCCGGGCGCAATGTTTCTTGTGTTTCTGAAGCCAGGCCTGCGCAAAACGCAGCACCTCGTCTTCTGTTGTTGTCGGCCCAAGTGAGACGCGCACGGCGCCTTGGGCGGTATTTTCGTCAAATCCCATCGCGGTCAGCACCGCACTGGCCCGCACCTTGCCACTGGAACAGGCAGATCCGGCGCTGATGGCAAAACCCGACAGGTCCATCTGCATCACCTGGGTTTCGCCCTTCCAGCCCGGCACCGCAAAGCAGGAAGTGTTCGGCAAACGTGCCACATCTTTGCCGATACAGATAAGCCCTGGAGCGCCAGCCACAAGGGCTTCTTCCATCAGATCGCGCAGCTGTTGCACCCGTTCCCAGGTGCCATCGGCAAGCTGCGCAGCCGCGGCCTCGGCTGCTGCGCCAAAGCCGGCAATGCCAATCACGTTTTCGGTGCCGGAGCGACGGCCCATCTCCTGACCGCCACCGCGAATTTGCGCCGCCAGATCAGTGCCACGGGGCATCACCAAAGCGCCAATACCTTTGGGGCCGCCCAGCTTATGGGCCGAAATCAGCGCCATGCCGACGCCCATCCAGTTAAAGGCGATCGGCAGTTTGCCAAAGCCCTGGGTCACATCGCTGACCGCCAGCCCCTGCGGCAGAGCCTGCACCACTCCGGTTTCGGAATTGGCCAGCTGCAGGGTTGTCTCTGCGGGGTTGTCAACAGCGACCAAACCGGCGGAAGAAACCAAAAGATCCTCGCAGGTCCAGGCCCTTACCGCATCATGTTCAATCGCCGCCCCATGCAGATCCCGCCCTGCCAAAGCCAGCGAAGCGCCCTCAGTAGAGCCCGAGGTAAAGACAATATCCGCACCATCCGCACCAAAGGCAGCCGCAATCTGGGCACGGGCGCGTTCAATCACAGCCTTGGCGGCGCGACCCTCGGCATGTACCGACGAGGGATTGCCACATTGATCCATGGCCGCAACCATCGCAGCCCGGGCCGCAGGGGCCAAGGGCGTGGTGGCGTTATGATCGAGATAAACCCGTGTCATGGAATCATCTTTTCTCGTTCAAGTGGGACAGGATTGGTGCATTCACGCTCTTCATGTCCGGATTATTCTGCGTCAACAACCGAAAACAAGCCCGGAACCGCAGGGCATGGGGCCAGATCATTTTGAATGATGTCCGACAATCTGGTCTGGTGCAAAAACACATAGACATGGGCGCTGAGGCTTTCCCATAAACGGTTGGTCAGCGATTGCGCCCGACTGCCACTTGTCGCCCCCGACGCGCCGGCACCTTTGTGCATGGCATCAACGGTTTCATCCACTGCGCTCAGGATATCGACCACCCGAATTTCGGACGCCGACCGGGCCAGACGATAGCCGCCACCAGGACCACGCACCGAAGAGACCAGCTCGGCCCGGCGCAGTTTCACAAAGAGCTGCTCCAGATAGGGTAGTGAGATGTTTTGCCGTTTGGAGATATCGCCAAGTACAACCAGCGCGCCCTGCGGCTGCAGGGCAATATCAGCAAGCGCGACCATGGCATAGCGCCCTTTGGTAGAAAGCTTCATCTTTCCATCTCTCCAAACATCCAGTTTAGACGCGAAAACATTGACCTTAACCGCGCGAGTGCGTATCTCAGCGTGACGGTGCAATGCAATGGCCTGCGCCAGCAATTAGAATTGTTCTAAGATGACTGATGGAATTCGTCAAGTATTCCTGAACAGCATCTGCAGAAATTAAGAGTAGGATCCACCCACCCATGCCTGAGGTCATTTTCCCCGGACCCGAAGGCCGCCTGGAAGGCCGCTATCACCCGCAAAAAGAAAAAGACGCCCCCATTGCAATTGTTCTGCACCCGCACCCCCAGTTTGGCGGTACGATGAACAACAAGGTCGTCTACAATCTGCACTATGCATTCTACAACATGGGTTTTACCGTTTTGCGGTTTAATTTCCGTGGTGTGGGCCGCTCGCAGGGCGAATATGATCAGGGTATTGGTGAGCTGTCGGATGCGGCATCGGCGCTGGATTACCTGCAGTCGATGAACAACAACTCCAAGCATTGCTGGGTTGCTGGGTTCTCGTTTGGTGCCTGGATCGGCATGCAGCTGTTGATGCGCCGCCCGGAAATCACCGGTTTTATCTCGGTCGCTCCGCCCGCCAATATGTATGATTTCTCCTTCCTGGCGCCCTGCCCCTCCTCTGGGTTGATCATCAACGGCACCTCTGATCGGGTGGCACCCCCTGCGGATACCGTCAATCTGGTGAACAAACTGCACGAGCAAAAAGGCATCACTGTCACCCATACCGAAGTTGAGGGCGCTGACCACTTCTTCCAGGGGGAGCACATGGACACCCTGATGGGACACACCACGGATTATGTGAAGCGTCGCCTGACGGAGAACACCCGCTAATGAGCACCATCGAAAAGCTGGCTGAAAAACTGGCAATCGATACGCTCAAAGTTCAGGAAGCCATCGACGAGGATCGGTTTTATATGGAGGTTGCCCAAGTGCTTGGGGCAGCCTCTCAATCCCTGGAAGAAGCCTTTTTGACTGAAATTCGAGTGCGTCTTGCCGAACGCAAAGCGCGTGATTTCATCTCTGGCAAACTGGCCCAGGTGCAACGGGATCTGGAAGCGAAAGTCCAACAATGAAACAACGCATTCAGGCACAATTTGCCTTTTTGCTGGAAGCAGACAGACTGCGCGGGATTGAGCGCCAAAACCTGATCCTGGACTGCTCGCGGCGTGAAAACTCTGCCGAACACAGCTGGCATTTGGCGCTTTATGCCTTGGTGCTGGCGCCCTTTGCCGCGCCGGAGGTCTCGATCACCCGCGTCATTCAAATGCTTTTGCTGCATGATCTGGTGGAAATCGACGCCGGAGATCACCCCATTAGCGACGATGTGAATTGGCAGGCCGTGGCACAAGCAGAACAGGCTGCTGCAACCCGGCTGTTTGGGCTGCTGCCCCGCGATCAAGGCACCACGCTGCACCACCTTTGGCAGGAATTCGAGCAGGCCGAATCGCCAGACGCGCGCTTTGCCAAACATCTGGACCACTGCCAGCCGATTTTTCAGACCCTTTACGGTGCTGCACCTCTGCCGGATCATATTGATGTGGTCCGGGGCAATCTACATGGTGGTCGCGCTGCCGCCCTGGAACAGAGTTTCCCGCAGGCCTATCATCATGCCCTCTCCCTGCTTGGCGAGCCCACCAGCCAAGATGTCAGCGCTCTGACCCAGCGGCTTCCCTTCCTCAACGAGGCCGACGCGCTGAAATCCATCTTGCGCGCCACCTGGATTGGCGATGGGTCACGGCCGGAAAACTCAGCTGAACACAGCTGGCATATCATGCTCTATGGTTGGATTTTGGGGGAACACGCCGCCACCGACATAGATATATCCCGTGTTATCAAAATGTTGCTGCTGCATGATATTGTTGAAGTAGACGCTGGCGACACCCCTATTCACGGCGCGATATCGGCCCAGGCACAGGCCGCACAGGAAGCTGAAGAACAGCAGGCTGCCGATCGTCTGTTTGGCCTGCTGCCCGCGCCGCAGGCTACCGAGTTCCGGGCGCTCTGGGATGAATTTGAAGCCGCCACAAGCGCCGATGCTGTCTATGCCAAGGCCATCGACCGGGTGCAGCCGGTTTTGCTGAACCTTCTCAACGGTGGTGGCAGCTGGCTGGAGTACGATGTCAGCCTGCAACAGGTCGAATCCCGCGTTGGGGTCAAAGTCACCCGTGGCGCGCCACAGGTGTGGACCTATGTGCGTGACCGTATCTCCCCCTGGTTTGAGGAAAACCAGCGGATATAGACACTTACCCTGGGCGGCTGAGGTTAACATCATGCCTGCCTGCGGCGAAACCCGTGACCTCGCCACGAGACCCGCACATGGGACAGGAACAGCCCGGACTGCCCCTGATGGGCCAGTGCGGGCTGTTTGCAACCAGACCTGACCGGAAAACACTGTACTGGGACTTGGTCAACGGTGTGTTTCGTCTGACGTCAGTGTCTGCTGGCGCAACGGCGCCCCCTTGCCTTGTGATCCGACCTTCTGGCCCCCCGACAAAAATGTCGCGCGCTGCCGTTTCCAGACTGTCACAGGTCCAAGCCTTGGGATATGGCCGAGGAAGCGCCCCAAAGTCCAAAGCGAATGAGGATCCGGACATGCCCATACATTACCTCTATCTTGTCCTGGCCATCTTGGCTGAAACCATTGGCACCTCCGCACTGCAGGCAAGCCAGCAATTCAGTCGCCTTGGACCATCCCTACTGGTGATTGTTGCCTATGGGTTTTCCTTCTTCATGTTGGGGCTGACGTTGAAATACATGCCCGTGGGCCTGGTCTATGCCATCTGGGCTGGGCTTGGCATCGTGCTGATTGCCTTTATCGGATTGATCATGTTTGGGCAGCGCCTGGATTTACCTGCCATCATTGGCATTGGCCTGATCCTCGCCGGAGTGCTGGTCATTCATCTCTTTTCCGCCTCTTCCGGCCACTAAGCAAAGCGGTTGAGCAGGGCCCGCGCCCAGCCCCACATACCAACGGCTGAGCCTTTGCCCTGAAGAACTGGAATAATTGGCAATCAAATACGCAGTATTGTTGCAGGTTTCGCCTCACAGGCCGGATTGGACGTATTTTTGCTGGCCTTTGGCGTGGGATCGGGCTATGGGCGGCGCAACTTCCTTACAAAGGCTGACGTCATGGACATGCGCAACATTGCGATCATTGCTCACGTGGACCACGGTAAAACGACCCTGGTTGATGAGCTTCTGAAACAATCCGGCGCCTTCCGCGAAAACCAGGCTGTGGCAGAACGTGCCATGGACAGTAACGACCTGGAACGCGAGCGGGGCATTACCATTTTTGCAAAACCCACTTCGGTGGAGTGGAATGGCACCCGTATCAACATCGTTGATACCCCCGGTCACGCCGATTTTGGCGGTGAAGTTGAGCGGATCCTGTCCATGGTGGACGGTGTTGTGCTGCTGGTGGATGCCGCCGAAGGCCCCATGCCGCAGACCAAGTTTGTGACCTCCAAGGCCCTGGCTCTGGGCCTGCGCCCCATCGTGGTGCTGAACAAAGTCGACAAACCCGACGCCGAGCCCGATCGCGCGCTGGACGAATGCTTCGATCTCTTTGCCTCCCTGGATGCAACCGAAGATCAGCTGGACTTTCCCCATATGTATGCCTCTGGCCGCAATGGCTGGGCCGATGCAGAGCTCGACGGTCCCCGCAAGGATCTGCACGCGCTGTACAACCTGATCGTCAACCACGTGCCCGAGCCCAAGCAGATCAAACGCCAAGGCGAAGATTTCCGCATGCTGGCCACCACCCTGGGCTCTGACCCCTTTGTTGGCCGCCTGCTGACAGGTCGCGTCGAAAGCGGCACCCTGAAGGTTGGCGCCACCGTGCAGGCCCTGTCCCGTATTGGCCAAAAGATCGAACAGTTCCGCGTCACCAAAATTCAGGCCTTCCGTGGTCTGGCGCAGCAGGACATCGAAGAAGCCCAAGCCGGCGATATCGTCTCGCTTGCAGGTATGACCAAGGCCACCGTGGCCGATACCATCTGCGCCCTTGCCGTGGATGAGGCGCTGGATGCCCAGCCTATCGATCCTCCAACCATCACCGTGACCTTTGGCATCAACGACAGCCCGCTGGCCGGTCGTGACGGCAAAAAGGTGCAGTCGCGGGTTATCCGTGACCGCCTGATGAAAGAAGCCGAAGGCAATGTCGCGATCAAGATCACCGACACCCCTGGTGGTGATGCCTTTGAAGTTGCCGGCCGTGGCGAACTTCAAATGGGCGTTCTGATCGAAAACATGCGCCGTGAAGGCTTTGAACTGTCGATCTCGCGTCCTCAGGTTCTGATGAAAGAAGTCGACGGCGTCCGCATGGAGCCAATCGAAGAAGCCACCATCGACGTTGATGACGAATACTCTGGTGCGGTGATTGAAAAAATCACTGGCGCACGCAAAGGTGAGCTGGTCGAGATGAAGCCAGCCGGTGCCGGCAAGACCCGCATCATCGCCCATGTGCCGTCGCGGGGCCTGATCGGCTATCACGGCGAATTCCTGACCGATACCCGTGGCACGGGCGTGTTGAACCGCGTGTTCCACGGCTGGGCTCCGCACAAGGGCT
This sequence comes from Phaeobacter sp. G2, assembly GCA_025163595.1. Lineage (NCBI taxonomy): Bacteria > Pseudomonadati > Pseudomonadota > Alphaproteobacteria > Rhodobacterales > Roseobacteraceae > Phaeobacter > Phaeobacter sp. G2. The sequence continues at coordinate 2,450,952 of CP104100.1, read as the reverse complement.
CTATCCCTGGCCGTCGTGCCGGTGTGCTGCTGTCAATGGAAAGCGGCCAATCCGTGGCCTATGCGCTGTGGAACCTGGAAGATCGTGGCAAAATGTTCATCGGCTCGCAGGTGGACATCTATCAGGGCATGATCATCGGTGAGCATTCCCGTGAAAACGATCTGGAAGTGAACCCGCTGAAAGGCAAAAAGCTGACCAACGTGCGGGCCTCGGGTACCGACGAAGCCGTCCGCCTGACCACGCCGATCACGCTGTCGCTGGAAGAGGCCATTGCCTATATCAACGATGACGAACTGGTAGAGGTCACGCCTAACTCGATCCGTCTGCGCAAGCGCTATCTTGACCCGCATGAGCGTAAACGGATGGCCCGTAACGGCTAAAGCCTTACAGACCTACAGAGCAAAAACAGGGGCGCCTTTGGGCGCCTCTTTCTGTTTTAAACGATGCCTTCGCAGCAAAGAGTATCGCCAAAAAAAAGGGCACCCAAAATGGATGCCCCTGTGCTCTGCTTGACATTTATTCGCCTTCAGGCGCTGGTTTCCACCACCATCAGCTCGCGCTCAGAGGCGTCACGGGCATGGCTCAGCGCCTCTTGGTACTCGGGGCTGTGATAGCACTCCACCGCCGCCTCTACGCTGGGGAATGTCGCAACCACATTGCGGGGGCGCTCCTTGCCTTCGAGCTGCACAAAGCGACCGCCGCGGGCGATGAATTCCCCGCCGGCCTTGGCGATGGCTGGGCCTGCCAATTTGGCATATTTGCCATAGGCCTCTTCGTCGGTGACGGTGACATGAGCAATCCAAAGTGCGGGCATGGGGAACCTCCGGTAATCTGCCTGGCTTTGGCCCAGCATAGGCAATTGCTTCGCCGCGTCGATCAGTTTTTTGACCACATGGTCCAATTTAACAAAAACGCCCGCCAGTCAGATGACTGCGGGCGTTTCTTGCTGTGTGGTGTGCAGGCGCCTTGCCCGCAATGACGGATCAGCTTGCCAAAAAGGCCTCGGCTGCGGCAATTGCCTCATCTGCCCCGGCAAAATCCTTGCCACCGCCCTGGGCCATGTCCGCACGGCCACCGCCGCCTTTGCCGCCAACAGCTGGAACTGCAGCGCGCAAGACATCCACGGCCGAAACATCGCCGGTCAGATCGTCCGTAACCCCCGCAGCAACTGCTACCTTGCCGCCCTCTTCGGCGATCAGCAAGATCACACCCGAGCCAATGCTTTGCTTATGGGCGTCGATCAAGCCGCGCAGATCCTTGCCAGAGACCCCTTGCAGAGCCTGGGCCAGGAAAGTCTTGCCGCCAATATCTTTGGTTTCGGCACCGCCACCAGCACCACCGCCCATGGCGATTTGCTGTTTCAGATTAGAGATCTCATTTTGCAGCGATTTGCGTTCATCCATCATGGATTTCAAACGATCCATCACCTCAGCCGGTTGTGCCTTCAGCGTGCCGGCGATCTCAGCCATCTGGCCCGCCGTGCGCTGCAGATGGTCAAAAGCCGCAGCCCCGGTCAAGGCCTCGATACGGCGCACCCCAGCGGATGAGGCACTATCACCAAGGATAACAAAGGTGCCAATGTCGCCAGTCTGGCGCACATGGGTGCCGCCACAGAGCTCGATCGAATAGGTCTCACCGTCGTTGCCCTTGCCGGTATCCGCGCGCCCCATGGAAACAACCCGGACTTCATCGCCGTATTTTTCGCCAAACAAGGCCTGCGCCCCCAGGGCACGCGCGTCATCTGGTGTCATGATGCGGGTTTCAACAGGGGTGTTCTGACGAATATAGCTATTCACATCCGCTGCAACCTTGCTCAGCTCGGCCTCGCTCAGCGCCTTGCTGTGGCTAAAGTCAAACCGCAACCGATCATCCGCATTCAACGAGCCACGCTGCGCCACGTGATCGCCAAGCGCTTCGCGCAGGGCCTCGTGTAGCAGGTGGGTGGCCGAATGGTTGGCACGAATGGCAGCGCGCCGTGTGGGATCAACCCGCAACTGCGCCGGGGCGCCGACCGTGACCAGCCCCTCAACCACTTCGCCCATATGAATAAAGACACCGGCAGATTTCTTGGTATCCGAAACACGGATAACCCCGCCGTCGACGCGGATGTCACCGCTATCGCCAACCTGACCACCAGATTCAGCATAGAACGGCGTCTGGTTCAGAACCAACTGCACGCTGTCGCCCTGCCCGGCCTCGCTGACCTCGCTGCCATCCTTGACCAAGGCAACAACCTGTCCCTCGGCCTCCTCGGTGTCATAGCCAAGGAAATCCGTGTCGCCGTGTTTGTCGGCGATATCAAACCAGATGGTGCTGTCGGCACTGTCGCCGGAGCCAGACCAGGCCGCACGTGCCTTGGCTTTTTGCTCCGCCATGGCGCTGTCAAAGCCGTCGGTGTCGACCTCGCGGCCCTTTTCACGCAGGGCATCCTGGGTCAGATCCAGCGGGAAGCCATAGGTATCATAAAGTTTGAAGGCGGTGGCACCCGGCAGCGGCGCTTCGTCTTCCAGTTCGGCAACCTCATCATCCAGCAGCTTAAGGCCACGCTCCAGCGTTTGCTTAAAGCGGGTTTCTTCCTGCTGCAGCGTTTCTTCGATCATCGACTGAGCCTGGCCCAGTTCTGGGTAGGCGGCGCCCATCTGCTGCACCAGCGCTGGCACCAGCCGGTGCATTACCGGATCCTTGGCGCCCAGAAGATGCGCGTGACGCATGGCGCGGCGCATAATGCGGCGCAGCACAAAGCCACGGCCAACATTGGAGGGCATCACCCCATCGGCCATCAGGAAAGAGGTCGAGCGCAGGTGGTCGGCAATCACCCGGTGATGCACGTTCTGATCGCCGTAAGGGTCGGAATTGGTGACATCCGCCGAGGCCTCGATCAGGGATTTGAACAGGTCGGTATCGTAGTTGTCGTGACTGCCCTGCAGCAGCGCACCAATACGTTCCAGCCCCATGCCGGTGTCAATCGACTGCATGTCCAGCGGTGTCATCGAACCGTCTTCGAACTTTTCGTTCTGCATGAAAACCACGTTCCAGATCTCGATGAACCGGTCGCCATCTTCATCGGCGGAACCGGGAGGGCCACCCCAAATATGGTCGCCATGGTCATAAAAGATCTCGGTGCAGGGGCCGCAGGGACCGGTGGGCCCCATCTGCCAAAAGTTATCCGCAGTATCGATGCGGATAATGCGATCCTCTGGCACCCCCAGCTTTTTCCAGATCGCAAAGGCTTCGTCATCAGTGTGATAAACAGTCGTCAACAGACGGTTCTTGTCGATGCCAAATTCCTTGGTGATTAGCTCCCAGGCAAAGGGGATCGCCTCTTCCTTGAAATAGTCGCCAAAGGAGAAGTTCCCCAGCATTTCAAAAAAGGTGTGGTGACGCGCAGTGTATCCGACATTGTCGAGATCATTGTGCTTACCGCCGGCACGGACGCATTTCTGCGAGGTCGTTGCGCGTTGGTAATCGCGGGTCTCAACCCCGGTAAACAGGTTCTTGAACTGCACCATGCCTGAGTTCACAAACATCAGGGTTGGATCATTGCGCGGCACCAGTGGGCTGGAGGCGACGATCTCATGCCCCTGTTTGGCAAAGTAGTTCAGAAAGGTGGAGCGGATGTCGTTCAGCGTCGCCATGGATAGGGATCCCTTTGCGGGCAATGTTCAAGGTTGGAGAGAGGTTTATCCCCCCAAACTGTCCCTGTCCACAGCCCGCACCCCACCAAAGAACGTAAAAAAGGACGCAGCCGTAGCCACGTCCTTTTGAAAGATCATTTTGATCAAATTCTCAGGGGCCTTACCCTTCGAGAATATCATCCTCATCACCGCCATCGGGGCGGTCAAACTCCAACCCATGGGCGGCGCGGATCTTGTCCTCAATGTCATAGGCAATGGCCTGATGATCGCGCAGGAACTGTTTGGCGTTTTCGCGCCCCTGCCCGATCCGTTCATCCCCGTAGGAGAACCAGGACCCGGATTTGTTCACCACGCCTGCAGCGACCCCCAGATCCAGCAGCTCGCCCATTTTGGAGATGCCTTCGCCATACATGATGTCGAATTCAACCTGTTTGAAGGGCGGTGCCACCTTGTTCTTCACCACTTTGACGCGGGTGGCATTGCCGACAATTTCGTCCCGGTCCTTGACCGCGCCGATACGGCGGATGTCCAGACGCACAGAGGAATAGAATTTCAGGGCGTTGCCGCCAGTTGTTGTCTCGGGCGAGCCAAACATAACGCCGATTTTCATCCGGATCTGGTTGATGAAGATAACCATACATTTGGAGCGGCTGATCGAGCCGGTGAGCTTGCGCATGGCCTGACTCATCAGCCGAGCCTGAACACCCACACTGGAATCGCCCATATCGCCTTCGAGTTCTGATTTTGGCGTCAGCGCCGCCACCGAGTCGACAATGACCATATTGACCGCGCCAGAACGCACCAGGGTATCGGTGATTTCCAGGGCCTGTTCGCCGGTGTCCGGCTGCGAGATCAGCAGCTCATCAAGATCAACACCAAGCTTGGCCGCATATTGCGGATCCAGCGCATGTTCCGCATCAACAAAAGCGACAACGCCGCCTTTTCTCTGCTGCTCTGCCGCACAATGCAGGGTCAGCGTGGTCTTACCCGAACTTTCCGGCCCGTAGATTTCGATAATCCGCCCCATCGGCAGGCCACCTATGCCCAGAGCAATATCCAAGCCAAGAGAGCCGGTAGAGCTCGCCTCGATTTCCTGAATGGCACCGTCGCTCATCTTCATGATGGAGCCCTTGCCGAACTGCCGTTCGATCTGCGCAAGCGCGCTATCGAGCGCCTTTTGCTTGTCACCGCTTACTTTGTTTTTCATGGTCAACAGATCCGCCATAGTCCCTTGTTCCCTTCTATGTGTCATAGAGCTGCGCTTGCGGCAATCCCTGCTGTGTTCGCCTCTTGTTCCTTATGGGACCAAAAAGAGAACAAAGCAAATACAAACTTCACCTATTCAGGCCACGCGCCAGGTGTTAGACATATGGGAACGACCACTTTCCATCTTGTTTCGAAGGGTTTGACGCGGTTTATGTTGGTATTTTATGACGAAAAACTGGTACTCCTCTCGGTTCCAAAAACGGGAACATCGGCCTATCAAGAGGCGCTGCAGACGCGCGCAGACCTGGCAATTACCAACCCGCCTGAACTAAAACATGCGCCGCTGTATCGCTACAACCGCTGGATTCGCCCCATGTTTGAACGGGTTTGCGATGTGGAGCTGGAGGTGGCAGCCGTCATGCGCGAGCCAGTGAGCTGGCTTGGGAGCTGGTATCGGTTTCGCCAACGCCCCTTTATGGAGGGCAAGCCCAATGCAACCCATGGCATTAGTTTTGATCAATTTGTGCGCGGCTATTGCAAGGGCCAGCAACCGGGCTATGCCAATGTTGGCAGTCAGGCAAAGTTCCTGGAAACGCAAAAAAACGGCTGTCACGTCACCCATCTGTTTCGCTATGAGGACCAGTCAGCCATTCAATCCTTCCTGGAACAGCGGCTGGATGTGAAGATCACTTTGCAAAAACGCAATGTCAGCCCCGTCATGGATCTGACACTCAGCCCCGAGATCGAGGCGCTATACCGGCGCAAAAAGCCCGAGGAATTCGAGCTGTACGACAGTATTCAGTGAGAGGCGCAGCACCCGTGGGAAACCGCAGACTTAGAGCTTAATGAAGCTGAGCGTGCACGGTTTCCGTCAACTGATTGAGCGAGAAGGGTTTGGGCAGGAATACAGAATTCGGCACATCCGGTTCAGATTCGCCAAAGGCCCCTTCGGCATAACCAGACACAAAGACAACGCGGGTGTCGGGGCGCGTTTTCAGGGCCTCGCGCACCCAGGTGGGGCCATCCATGCCTGGCATAACCACATCGGTCACAAACACATCCACCGTCAGACCGGGGTCCTCCAGTGTGCGCAGCGCATCCTCTGCGGACTCCGCCTCAAGAACTGTGTACCCGCGCATGCGCAGCGCGCGCGAGGCAAAGGCCCGCACTGGCGCCTCATCCTCGACCAATAGCACCACGCCCTCGCCGTGTTGCGGCGCAGGGGCGTCCTTGGGCGCGGGGACTTCGGCAACCTCGACCTGATCGTCCTGGCCCTCTTGGTAGACTGGGAAGAAAAGGGTGAATTGTGTGCCTTTGTCGGGCACCGAGTCGACGAAGATAAAGCCGCCTGTCTGCTTGACGATCCCATAGGCCGTGGACAGGCCCAGGCCAGTGCCTTCGCCGGTGCGTTTGGTGGTATAAAAAGGCTCAAAAACCTTTTGCAATTGGTCTGGCGAAATCCCCACACCTTCGTCACTGACCTTTACCGTGATCCAGTTGCCCTCGGGCACCGCGGCGCGGTCTCGTTTCAGCGGGGTGTCCAAGGTAACGGCTTCGGTCCGCACCCGGATCTCACCGCCGTTGGGCATCGCGTCGCGGGCATTCACCACCAGGTTCATCAAAACCTGCTCCAACTGGCGTTTGTCAGCCCGGATCGGGCGCATGACCGGATCGTGGCTCAGGGTCAGGGTAACTTTCTCCCCCACCAGACGGTTGAGCAGATGGGTCAGATCGGACAGAGTATCGCGGACATCCAACACCTCGGGCAACAGGGTCTGCTTGCGCGAAAAGGCCAGAAGCTGGCTCACCAGCGAGGCGGCGCGATTGGCATTTTCATGGATCTGAATCAGATCGCCAAAGTCCTGATCACCCTGATCATGACGCAACAACAGCAGATCACAATGGCCTGAAATCGCTGTCAAAAGATTGTTGAAATCATGGGCCACGCCCCCGGCCAGCTGACCAATGGCCTGCATCTTCTGGCTCTGAACAAACTGCGCCTCCAGCGTCTTCAGCTCGGTCGCATCGTTCAACACTGCGATAATGATCGTGTTGCCCTCTTCCACCGAACGGGTCAGAGTAACCTGGACAAAGACCTCCTTGTCGGGCCGGGACAACCGCAGAAATTCGGATTTGTTGGAGGCCAGCCCATCCGCCGTGTCCCGCAGCCAATCCGACATCGGCCGCCCCAGGCCCTCCATCAGCTGCGCCAGTTTTAGGTTTTCCCGGCCTTTCACCCCCAGCATTCCCATCGCCATCTTGTTGAGCGACAGAATATCCCCCGAGGGCGCCAGTTTGATGATGGGAACAGGCATATGTTCAAAACTGGTTTTCGGACCCTGCAGTTCCGCTGTGTTGACCTCCATCAGGAACAGCTCACTGCGGCCCTGGGTTCGGTTCAATTCGGTCACCAACACGTCAAGCGGGCCGTTTTTGGTGGTGATGGTGTTCACCTCACCGCTGCTCACCGGCAGCGTCACAAACAAACGATCGGTGGATTTCACCCGCTCGCCGACCAATTTGCGCGCCGCCTCGTTCATGAACAAGACCGCACCAGTGCGCCCAACGGTAATCATCGGGATGGGCACGGATTCAGAGCCACGCCCGGACTGGCGCTCTGCGATATCTTCAACACGCCACAGGAAGCTACCGCCATGCATCTGGTGTACCGCCAAGCGCACATGCCCCCTGCGGGTCACGATATCTTCGCGTGCGGATCCTTCGAACCTGGCGCGGCTCTGCAACCGGAACAACACTGCCGAAGGGTTGGCCAATACCGAACGCAGAGCCCCGGCCAGGGTCTCGCGGTCATTGTCTTCAAACCGATTCTGTGCCGCCTGGTTACAAGCGTGAATGGTGCCGTCATCATCGGTCACAAAGCTGGGCGTGGCATCTTTCTCGATAAACCCGGTAAGCAGTTCAACCGCCATAGCCCGCGCATTGATCCGCAGCCGCGACTGAAACAGCAACAATAACGCAACCGCCAGCAGTGTCAGGCCAACCGTTAACAGCCCGCGCAAGACCCAATCTGGCAATGCAAAAAAGCTGGGCACCACCATCAGACCAATCGACAAAAGCAACGTCGCCCCAAGGCGAAGGTGTTCGGGATGATAGATCCGTAGCGCAGGCACGGAAGAATTTTGGCGACCGGACATTGCGGCTCCATCTTCGGGATTGGTAGCCGATATAACGCGGCTAAAGTCTTAAAGCCACGTTAAGGTAGATGTAGCTTTTCTGACGAATTACCTAACAACCCTAGCCGATAAGCGTCAACACAGTGACAAAAAACCCATCGGTTCCGGCCTGAACCTGCCAGTTACCCTGGTCACCGCGGGACCAGCCCTCATGTTTATCGAGAAAGCTTTGAATTTGTACGCTGTTTTCCTCGTCCAGCATGGAGCAGGTCGCATAGGCGAGATGGCCACCGGGGCGCACCAGCTTGCTGGCATCTTCCAGGATCTGCCGCTGAGACAGGCGGATCTCGTCGAGCATCTCCCGGGTAAGGCGCCATTTACCCTCTGGCGCCCGTCGCCAGGATCCAGACCCGGAACAGGGCACATCACACAGCACCAGATCAAAAAGCTCAGCCTTCTCCAGCTCGTCCTCGGACAGGCAGGTGATATCAGCGCCCGCTCGCTGCGCCCGCAGCGGCAGGTCGTTCATCCGGCTGGGATTGGCATCATGGGCAAACAGATCAATTTTTGCGCGCCCCGCCATGGCCAGGCTTTTGCCACCGCCCCCGGCACAGAAATCCAGCACCCGCATGCCGTCTTGCAGCGGTAGCGTGTCAACAACCGCCTGACTGGCGGCATCCTGCAACTCGACCAACCCGTCCGCAAAACAATCGCTGTTGCGGATCTTGCGGCCCCCCTGGGTGACCTCCAACGCCGTTTCGCTGGCGGCATGTGGCACACAGATAATGCCCTCTTCTGCCAGGGCCTCAATTGCGTCAGCGCGGTTGCTGCGCAGCAGGTTGACCCGCAAATGCACCGGCGCTCGCGATTGCAGCGCCTGGGCTGCGGCCTCTGCGGCATCGCCCAGACTGTCGCTGAACGATGGCCAGATCCAGTCAGGAATATCCAGTCGCTCGGCATCAGAGGCAAAGGCGGCAGGCGCGGTGCTCTCGGCCTCGGTCAGGGGCGCAGGCCCGTAGCCCTGGCCGCTGAACACGGTTGCGGGATCAATATCTGCGGCACGCAGGGAGCCCAGAACCAAACCGCGTCCGGTCTGCGCCCCGCCCTGCACCGCAAAAGACCGGCGACAGCGCAGGGCGGTAAACACGTGATCACGCACTGCAGCGCGATCCTTGGAGCCGGCATAGCGATTGCGCCGCCCCCAAGAGGTCAGCGCCTTTTCAGCCGCTTCCCCATCCAGGATCAGGTCAAGAATGTCGATGGCCGCCTGCTGGCGGGCAGCCGGGGTCACGCCCAGGCTCCAAGGCTACAAAGGGTCATCGTCATCTTTCCAATCTCTAATTAGCCGATACGGTAGTTCGGGCTTTCACGTGTGATTTGAACGTCGTGCACGTGGCTTTCTTTCAGGCCGGCACCGGTGATACGCACAAAGGAGCAGTCCTTGCGCATCGCTGCAACCGTGGCACTTCCGGTATAGCCCATGGCGGCACGCAAGCCCCCCACCAGCTGGTGGATCACTGCGTTGGCGCTGCCTTTATAGGGCACCTGCCCTTCGATGCCTTCGGGCACCAGTTTGTCGCTGGCGGCGTCTTTCTGGAAATAGCGATCGGCAGAGCCGCGCGCCATAGCGCCAAGCGAGCCCATACCCCGGTAGGATTTGAAGGAGCGGCCCTGATAGAGGATCACTTCTCCGGGGCTTTCATCGGTGCCGGCAATCATCGACCCCACCATGGCGCAGGAGGCGCCGGCGGCAATTGCTTTGGCAAAATCACCGGAGAATTTGATACCACCATCGGCAATGACGGGCGTGTCGCCCGCCGCGGCGGCGCAGTCCATGATGGCGGTCAGCTGTGGAACCCCCACCCCGGCAACCATCCGCGTGGTACAGATGGAGCCCGGCCCAATCCCCACTTTGATCGCGTCCGCGCCGGCATCAATCAACGCTGAGGTCGCGGCCCCAGTGGCCACATTGCCCGCGATAACCTGTACATTGGGGTATTGCGCCTTGATACGTTTGACGGCCTCAAGCACGCCAGCAGAGTGACCGTGAGCCGTGTCAACAACCACGATATCAACACCGGCATCAATCAGCAGCTCGGAGCGGGCAAAACCGCTATCGCCAACCGAGCTGGCAGCAGCCACCCGCAGGCGGCCCAGCTCATCCTTGCAGGCGGTTGGGTTCAACACGGCCTGTTCGGTATCTTTCAGGGTCAAAAGACCGGTCAGCTTCCCACTGCCATCGGTGACCAAAAGCTTTTCAATGCGACGGGCACGCATCATTGACTTGGCCTCGTCCAGATCGGCGGGCTCTTGCAGCATCGCCAGATTATCGGAGGTCATCATCACCGACACAGGTGTGTCGTCATCATTGGCAAAGCGCATATCGCGGTTGGTGACGATGCCCACCACCCGGCCTGCCTCATCCACCACCGGGAAACCGGTGACGCGATAGCGTTCCTGCAGCGCCTTGGCATCGGCCAGGGTCTGGCTGGCCAGCAACGTGATCGGGTTATAGACAATGCCGCTTTCAAAGCGCTTGACCCGCCGCACCTGACGCGACTGCTCTTCGGCATCCAGGTTTTTGTGAATGACACCCATACCGCCGGCCTGCGCCATGGCAATGGCCATGCGCGCCTCGGTCACCGTATCCATGGCCGAGCTCATCAGCGGAATATTGAGATCAATTTTCTGCGTCACGCGTGTGCGCGTATCAGCAGTGCTGGGCAGGACGTCAGACGCGCCTGGAACCAGTAGAACATCATCAAAGGTGAGTGCCTCACGAATCTGCATTTGCTACCCCTATGCAAAACCCCGTTTGACGGTGACCCTATTGCACAGATGTTGGGGATAGAAAAGAGCCCGTGCGAAGAAATCCTGCAGCGCAGCATTTCTTGCCCTAACCTACGGACTTCAACCAGGCCGACCTGATCTACGTCAAAGTTGTTTTACACAAAGCCTTTATGCCCTGTACTTAAGCGAACAGACCAAAAGGACCCTTCAATGACAACGCCAGATTTCCCAGTGTCCGGAGTAGCCCCCTCGCCAGAGACCGGGCCATTGACTGGAATTCTTATCGTCGATCTCACCCATGTGCTTGCCGGCCCCTATGCCTCGATGACCCTGGCGGATCTGGGCGCTCGGGTGATCAAGGTGGAACGCCCCGGCAGCGGCGATGACACCCGCTCGTTCCCGCCGTTCAAGGGCCAGGACAGCGCCTATTTTGCCACCATCAACCACGGCAAAGAAAGCATCGCACTGGACCTTAAGTCCCCTGAAGACTGCGTTGTTTTTAATAGACTTCTGGCACAAGCGGATGTGGTGCTGGAAAACTACCGCCCTGGCGTGATGGAGCGCCTTGGCTTTGGCTGGGAGGAACTTCACAAACGCTTTCCCAAGCTGATCTACGGAGCGGTTTCCGGCTTTGGCCATAGCGGCCCGGATTCGCAACGCCCCGCCTATGACATGGTGGTTCAGGCCCGCGGTGGGGTGATGTCGATCACCGGAGAACGCAACCGCGACCCCGTCCGGGTTGGCGCCTCCATTGGCGATATTGCTGCGGGCATGTTTCTGGCGCAGGGCGTTCTTGCCGCCCTGTTGGAGGTGCAAAAAACCGGGCTGGGGCAGAAGGTCGATATTGCCATGCTCGACAGTCAGCTGGCGCTGCTGGAACATGCCATTGCCATTACCTCGGTCACCGGCGAGGCACCGCGCCCCTCTGGCGCACGGCATCCGTCGATTACCCCGTTTGAGACCTTCCACGCCGAAGATGGGCTGTTTGTCATCGCGGCTGGCAATGACGCACTTTTTGCCACGCTTTGCACCGCGCTGGAGTTGCCATTGGCACAGGATCCGCGCTTTGCGACAAATCCAGCCAGATGCGAAAATGCCCGCCTTTTGAAACGCTTGATCGAAGCCGTTACCATTGATCGCCCTGCCGATTACTGGATTTCGCGCCTCACCGATGCTGGCATTCCAACCGGGCCAATCCAGGATGTTGCGCAGGTGCTGAAGGATCCGCAAATCCTGGCGCGCAATATGGTGGTTGACGTCCTGGACGAAGACGGCGCCCCGGCCTATGTGGCTGCGGGTAACCCTATCAAGATGTCAGGCTTGCAGGACCCCAAGACCCGCGCCCCGGCGCCGCGCCTGGATGGCAACCGCCAGGCTATTCTGGACTGGCTGGAGCAGGTTTCCGGGAGCTAAAGCGCAGCCAAGCCGCCAGGTTGCCAGCGCTGGAGGGCACTTTCGCTGGTCTGCAGGTTCCACACGGACGGCGCAGCGGCAGAAAATGACGCCACTGGACCAGATTGTGGCGGTCTGAGACTTTTGATTACCCCGCCAAGTCCCTATGGTCCGGTGGAAATACATGAATCCATGGGGTGCCTTTATGAGCAGCGATCCTCTCGTCATCTTTACGCCATCGGGCAAGCGCGGTCATTTCCCGGTTGGGACGCCCGTTTTGACGGCCGCACGGCAATTGGGCGTAGATCTCGATTCTGTCTGCGGCGGGCGTGGCATCTGCTCGAAATGCCAGATCACCCCTTCCTATGGCGAGTTCTCCAAACACGGGGTGACGGTGGCCGATGATGCCCTGACCGAGTGGAACAAGGTTGAACAGCGCTACAAGGATAAGCGCGGCTTGATTGATGGCCGCCGATTGGGCTGTCAGGCTCAGGTTCAGGGGGATGTGGTGATTGACGTCCCGCCCGAAAGCCAGGTGCACCGGCAGGTGGTGCGCAAACGCGCCGAAGCCCGCGATATCACCATGAACCCCTCGACCCGGCTGTTTTATGTCGAGGTGGAAGAACCCGACATGCACAAGCCTTCGGGCGATATGGAGCGGCTGATCGAAGCGCTCGACAGCCAATGGCAGCTCAAGAATGTCAAAACCGACCTGCACATCCTGCAAAGCCTGCAGCCTGCCCTGCGCAAAGGCAAATGGAAGGTGACCGTGGCGGTGCATCTGGGCGACGAGAGCAACCCACCCAAGATCATGCATATCTGGCCAGGCTATTACGAAGGCTCCCTCTACGGGCTGGCGGTTGATCTGGGCTCCACCACCATTGCTGCGCATCTGTGCGATCTGATCAGCGGCGAAGTCATCGCCTCTTCCGGTATTATGAACCCACAGATCCGCTTTGGTGAGGATCTGATGAGCCGGGTTTCCTATTCGATGATGAACGAGGGCGGCGATCAGGAGATGACCCGCGCAGTGCGTGAGGGCATGAATGCGCTGTTCACCCAGATCGCTGCCGAGGCCGAGATTGACAAGAATCTGATCGTGGATGCGGTTTTTGTCTGTAATCCGGTGATGCACCACCTGTTCCTGGGCATTGATCCCTTTGAACTGGGACAGGCGCCTTTTGCCCTGGCCACCTCGGATTCGCTCGCCCTGCGCGCCACTGAACTGGATCTCAACATCCACCCCGCGGCCCGTGTCTACCTGCTGCCCTGCATCGCCGGCCACGTGGGTGCAGATGCAGCCGCCGTTGCCCTGTCTGAAGCGCCGGACAAGTCCGAAGATCTGGTGCTGGTGGTTGATGTGGGCACCAATGCCGAAATCCTGCTGGGCGACAAGACTAAGGTCCTCGCTTGTTCCTCCCCCACCGGCCCCGCCTTTGAAGGCGCGCAGATCTCCAGCGGCCAGCGGGCCGCCCCTGGGGCCATTGAACGGCTGGAAATCAACCCAGAAACCAAAGAGCCACGCTTTCGCGTCATCGGGTCTGAGATCTGGTCCGATGAAGAGGGCTTTGATGCTGCCATTGCCACCACTGGCATCACCGGCATCTGTGGCTCTGGCATCATCGAGGCCATTGCTGAAATGCGCATGGCCGGTGTGCTCGACGCCTCCGGCCTGATCGGCTCGGCAGAACAGACCGGCACGCCCCGCTGTGTCCAGGATGGCCGCACCAATGCCTATCTGGTTTGGGATGGCAGCGCCGAAGGCGGACCCAAGATCACCATCACCAACCCCGACATTCGCGCCATTCAGATGGCCAAGGCGGCGCTCTACTCTGGGGCGCGTCTGTTGATGGACAAATTTGGCGTCGACACTGTTGACCGGGTGGTACTGGCTGGCGCCTTTGGGGCGCATATTTCCGCCAAACACGCCATGGTTCTGGGCATGATCCCCGATTGCCCCATCGACAAGGTCACCAGCGCCGGAAATGCCGCGGGCACCGGCGCCCGCATTGCCCTGCTCAACACCAAGGCCCGCAGCGAAATCGAACAAACCGTCCGCCGGATCGAAAAAATCGAAACCGCTGTCGAGCCGCGGTTCCAGGAACATTTTGTCAATGCCTCGGCAATCCCCAACTCCAAAGAGCCTTTCCCAATTCTGGAGTCGATTTTGACCCTGCCCGATGTCAACTTCAACACTGGCGGCGGCGACGGCCCCGCAGGCGGGCGGCGGCGGCGGCGGCGCGGCTAACACGTCAAGGTTGTTCAAAAGCCTGAAAGATGATAGCTTTCCGGGGATTTTTCTCGGAAAGTTTTTTCATGTCACGCAAATTGATTATCTGCCTGGATGGTACCGGAAACGAGGTCGAACAGAACGAAAGCAATATTCTGCGGCTCTACAAGTGCCTGAAACACAACGAAAATCAACTTGTCTATTATGAACCGGGCGTTGGCACGCTTTCGACCCGCCCCTTTGCCGAAAGCCTGTTTGCCAAAACCAAACTGGTGGCAGGCCTGGCCTTTGGCTGGGGGCTGCATGCCAATGTGCTGCATGCCTATTCCTTCCTGTGCGAAAACTACCGCGAAGGCGACAGGCTCTACTTTTTTGGCTATTCACGCGGGGCCTATACCGCGCGCGTTCTTGCTGGTTTTATCAACGATTTCGGCCTCGTCGCCCCGCATGAGCTGCACCTGATCGGTCCGGTATTCAAAGCCTGGCGAAAACTGCGCCAGGATGGGCCCAATGAACAGTTCGCTCCGTTGCGGATATCTGAGCAGTTTTTCCACCTGCGCCGGGTTCCCATCCGGTTTCTGGGGCTTTGGGATACGGTCAGTTCAATGATCCGCATTCGGCTGCAAAAAGACACGTTTATCGAATTCGGCACCCACTCCAGCGTCGACGAAAACCCATCAGTCAAAGCCGTGCGCCATGTGCTTTCAATTGATGAGACCCGCTGCTTTTTCCGCCAACAGATGTGGCAAGAAGGGCAAGAGTATCACGGCACCCGGTTTCTCAGCAAAAAGAACCCGGACCCTCAGGATGTAAAACAGGTCTGGTTTCCCGGCACCCATACCGATGTCGCAGGCAGTGTGCCAGAAGCAGAGGCCGGGCTGGCCAAACAAACCATGCAATGGATGCGACAGGAGCTTGACGCGCTCAGCGTCGACAGTCTCGAGTTTCGTGAGCAGTACTATGACCGCTATGTGCTTGGCAAAAAGGACAAAGTGACTGAGCGCATGAACCTAAAAGTCTCACACCCCAGCGCCAACGCCCCATTGCACAGTCAGATGAAACTACGCAAACTCTGGCCAATTCTGGAACTTTTCCCCCGCCTGGTGCGCCGCAGCAATTGGCCCGCTCAAAAGGGTCTTCTTGGCTATTACCTGCCACTGGCCCAGTATCGCCATATCCCCGACGACGCCCATATTCACCCCTCCGCCTTCATGCGCCGCGCCGATCCTGCTTTGCGCTACAACCCAAAAAACCTCCGCAGCTTCACCCCACCAAAAGAGGACCCCGAAAACCCGGTTTGAGCATATTGACCTCACCCTTGGCATTGGGTAGCAAGGCCCCAAGGGCGGGTATGGTGAAAAGGTATCACGGCAGCTTCCCAAGCTTTAGTTACGAGTTCGATTCTCGTTACCCGCTCCATAAATTATCCAATGCTTGGCTTTCACCTGACCGCCGCACCTTTACGCGCCGGTGTTGCTGGCTCCCCGTTAGCTGTTCTGCCCCTCCTCCGACACCGCTGAAAACGGGCCATTTCAAGACGCCGGCGACGCGGCGGCACGAAACAGGTCTCTTGCCTTTTGTGCCTTGGGCGGTTTAGCGCAGGGGTATGGATTTACGATTTCTCACACCGCTCAGCGCGGATGAACAACGCGCGCAGGGGCTGGACCAGCCTAAGCCAATGGCCCTGGCCGATCGGGTTCGATTTTCCGAGCTCGATATACTGCGTCACGTCAACAACAAGGCCTACTTGGGCTGGTTTGAAACCGCCCGTGTCACCTACTTCGACAAGTTCTGCGCCAAGCATTTTGAAGGCGGGCCAGCGCCGCGCACCGTCTTGCGCAATGCCAATGTGCACTACATGCGGGAAATGGTGCTGGATGAGCCCTATATTACCACCGCACGCTGCGTCTCGTTTCGCAACAGCTCATATGTCATGGAACAACAGATCTGGTCCGATGGGCTGCGGGCAAGCCTTGAGGCGGTCATGGTGCTGCGCAGCCCCGATGGCAGCGCCGGGTACCCGCTCCCCGACAGCTTGAAGCAGCAGTTTGTCAGCCTGGATGGAGCAGCCCCTGCAGGGAGATAGTCTGCAGAGGCATGGTCTAGAAGGGGCGGCTATTTCTACGGCGCCCAGTGCACCCTCATTTCGGTCAAGACCGCTTGAATTGGGGCCTGTTCAGGCGGCAGCGAAAGCGCCTTCTCCAGCGCCCGTCTCTTGGCCTCCCCGTAGATTACCAGATGTTTGGACAGCGCTCCGTTCAACACTGGGGCTGACAGGCTGACGCGGGGTTCTGGCTGGCTGTCAGGGCGCAGCACGCACAGGATTGGCGCATCAGCGGCCAAGGCCTGTTCCAACCCTTCTACGCCGGGAAACAGCGAGGCGGAATGCATGTCCTCTCCCATCCCCAGCAACACAACCGAAAGCGGCAGGTTGGGGGCAATCTGGGCTTCAACCTCCGCCAGAACCTCTTCGGGCTCTCTGGCGGGGACATGAAAGGGCAGGAAATGCGCCGCCGAAGCCCGGTCCGTCAGCAAACGTTCGCGGATCAGACGGGCATTGGAGCGGTCACTTTCCAGTGCCACCCAGCGTTCATCCGTGGCCATGACATTGACCCGCTTCCAGTCCAGATCGGCGGCGCAAAGATCGTCAAAAATCGGCGCCGGTGAGGTTCCGCCCGCCACAGCAAGCGCAGCGATATCGTGATGCAGAAGATGCATTTTCAGATCTCCGGCGATCGCGTTGGCCACATCAATTGCCAACATGTCACGGTCTGGATATTCGCTAATATTCATGGGTTTATCCCTCTCCACTCACGTTGATCGCGACGCAATAACAGATCCGCATCTCCAGGTCCTGCACTGCCACTTTCATAAGGTTTGGGAACATCCCCCCGCGCCTGCCAACCGGCAATAATCGGATCAGTCCAGCCCCAGGCAGCTTCGACCTCATCGCCGCGCATAAACAGCGTCTGGTTGCCGCGCACCACATCCATAATCAGCCGCTCATAGGCATCCGCAGGCTCGCTCCCCTCCGGCCCCAAGGCCTCAGCAAAGCTCATATCCAGCGGTACATCCATCAGGCGCATCCCCCCCGGTCCCGGCTCTTTGATGGTGACGCTCAGGGTGATGCCCTCATTGGGTTGCAGGCGGATTTTCAGATGGTTGGCATGGCGCCCGGCCTCTTCGCCAAAAATGGAATGCGGCGCATCCTTGAACATCACATTGATCACCGAGGAACGCGCCTTGAGCCGCTTTCCCGTGCGCAGGTAGAACGGCGTCCCGGCCCAACGCCAATTGCTGATATGGGTCTTGAGCGCGATATAGCTTTCGGTGCTACTGCGTTGATTGCCAACGGTTTCACGGTAATTCAAATCGCGCCCAACCGCCCCCGGAGCGGGCGCATATTGTCCACGCACGATGTGATAGGGCTCCACCGGATCCAGGGCACGGATCACTTTGAGCTTTTCGTCGCGGACGGCGTCGGGATCAAACTTTGCCGGCGGCTCCATGGCGATCAGGCACAGAAGCTGCATCAGATGATTCTGCGTCATGTCCCGCATCGCGCCGGCACGTTCATAGTAATCTTCGCGCCCCAACACCCCGACGGTTTCCGCCACGGTGATCTGAATGTGATCAACATACTGGCTGTTCCAAAGCGGCTCGAACAACATATTGCCAAACCGCACCGCCATCAGGTTTTGCACCGTTTCCTTGCCCAGATAGTGATCGATCCGGTAAATCTGCCCCTCGTCAAAATGGCTGGCCAGGGTCCGGTTCAGATCCCGCGCCGAGGCCAGATCGTGGCCAAAGGGCTTTTCCACCACAATACGGGTCGCGGCACTGGTCAAACCATAGCTGTGCAGACGCTCTGCCAGGGGTTCAAACAGCGCCGGGCCAACCGAGAAATAGAACACCTGCACCCGCTCGTCCCCGCCGCGCCCAGACAGGCGCTCACAGAGCGCAGGCCAGCCGGTCTCTGCGCTCCCATCCAGCGGCACATAGGTCACCAGCTGTAAAAACGCTGCAAGAACATTGGCGTCACAGAGCGCATCATTGGTGTTCTTCTTCAGGTCCGCCGCCAGCTTGTCGCGATACTCGGCAATCGAATACTCTGATCGTGCGGCGCCAATAATCCGGGTACCATCAGGGATTTGCCCGGCGCAGAACCTGCGAAACAGGGCCGGCAAAATCTTGCGTCGGGCCAAATCGCCTGTTGCTCCAAACACCACCAGGTCAAAAGGGTCGACCGGAATGACACGAGATACCATCTTGTTTTCCAACTTCCTGCAGCGACACTGTGCCGGTTCCGGGGGCGCACCATCACTTCCCTGTCATAAAGACCTGTGGCGGCTTTTCATTTTCCACCATTATAAGCTAGCTTCCAGCGAAAGAAACTGTCCGAGGGTGCTTAAGTGTGAAAGATCTAACCAGCCCAACCGCCAATATCGGGAAATTCAAAGACAGTCAGGTGACAGCGGATGGGTCCGAACGCGCCTCCGTCGCGCTGAGCAATCCTGAAACCCTGTGGTTCAACACCGGTACCCTGTGCAATATCGAGTGTGAGAACTGCTATATCCTCAGCTCACCCACCAATGATGCCCTGGTCTATCTCAGCGAAGCCGAGGTGGGGCAGTATCTCGATCAAATAGCTGAGCGCGCCTGGCCGATCCGCGAGATCGGGTTTACCGGCGGTGAGCCATTTATGAACCCGCAGATGATCGCCATGACCAAAACCGCCCTGGCGCGGGGGTTTGAGGTTTTGATCCTGACCAATGCTATGCTGCCGATGATGCGCAAATCGATGCGTGCCGGGCTGCAGGAGCTGGAAGCCGCCTACCCCGGCAAGATGACACTGCGGGTGTCGCTGGATCATTTCTCTGCCCAGCATCACGATGAAGAGCGCGGGTCCGGCAGTTTTGCCAAGACCATCAAAGGCATGTGCTGGTTGCGGGATATGGGCATCAAAATGGCCGTGGCAGGTCGCAGCCTGTGGGGCGAAAGCGAGGCGGATAGCCGTGCCGGTTTTGCAGCGCTCTATCAGACACACGGATTTGACATTGACGCTCAGAACCCGGGCGCCACGGTGCTGTTTCCCGAAATGGACGAAAACGTCGAGGTGCCGGAAATCACCACAGCCTGCTGGGGCATTCTGGATAAATCCCCCAATGACGTGATGTGTGCTTCCTCCCGCATGGTGGTCAAACGCAAAGGCGCCGAGACCCCAGTGGTGCTCGCCTGTACCCTGCTGCCCTATGCGCCAGAGTTCGAACTGGGCGCGACGCTGGCCGAAGCCGAGGCGCCGGTACGGTTGAACCACGCCCATTGCGCCAAGTTTTGCGTACTGGGCGGCGCCAGCTGTTCCGCCTGACAGGTGCCTGAGCAACGACAGGCCAGTGGCCCGCCTAGGTAGCAGCACCAGCGGACCGCCCTCTGCTAGTGCAGGTTCAAGATACCTTTGACATTGCGCCACTCACCCGGGCTGATCATCTTGCGATGACTGAACCGCACCGAATGCAACGGCCCGTCCAGCTCGCGCTGCCAAAATTCGATAAATTTGAACAGGCGCTCATGGTCCGGCGCTAAGTCGTAGTCCTGCCAGACATAGGTGTTCAGAACATGGGCGTGATCGGGCATGTGGTAGGTGAACTCGGCAGTGGTCAACCCATAGCCCTTGAGCATCATTTCGGTACTGTTCATCTCCATCTGCGGCCTCCTTTTGAAAGCCCCCCAAGATATAGACTAGCCCGAAACAGGTTAACCACGTGCAAATCCTGATTTCATCCGCACAAACTCCCTCAAAAACCCCGCAAAACCAGTACAAAGCCAGTACAATGCCAGTGCAGAACCGGCAGTTAGCTTGCGCCCTATGTGCGCTCTCTGATAGGGTGCACCAACAAGATATAGACCCATAGAAAAGAACGGGCAGCAAACGTGACAGATACGCCGGAAACTCCTGAAAACGCAGAAGAAAACCTTCCTCAGCGCGCCACTTATGATGGTCCCTCGGTCTCCATCGAAGCGGAGATGAAGACCTCCTATCTCGACTACGCCATGTCCGTCATCGTCAGCCGGGCCATTCCCGACCTGCGCGATGGGTTGAAACCGGTGCATCGCCGTATTCTTTATGCCATGCATGAGACCGGCAATACCCATGACAAGAGCTATCGCAAATCTGCCCGTCCTGTGGGCGATGTCATGGGTAAATACCACCCGCACGGTGACAGCGCGATCTATGATGCCTTGGTTCGGATGGCGCAGGATTTCTCCATGTCGCTGCCGCTTTTGGATGGTCAGGGCAACTTTGGCTCGATGGATGGCGATAACGCGGCGGCTATGCGCTATACCGAAGTGCGTATGGATAAGCCTGCGGCCTTTATGCTGTCGGATATCGAAAAAGAGACGGTCGATTTCCAGGATAACTACGACGGCAAAGACAAAGAACCCACCGTTCTGCCTGCACGTTTTCCAAACATGCTGGTCAATGGGGCCGGCGGTATTGCCGTGGGTATGGCCACCAATATCCCGCCCCATAACCTGGGCGAAGTGATTGATGCCACCCTGGCGTTGATCGACAATCCGGATCTCACCAGCGAACAGCTGATTGACTATGTCCCCGGCCCCGATTTCCCCACGGGTGCGATCATGCTGGGGCGGTCAGGCGCGCGCAAAGCCTACCTGGAGGGGCGCGGCAGCGTTATCATCCGCTCCAAAACCCGCGTCGAAGAGATCCGCAAGGACCGCTACGCCATCGTGATTGATGAGGTGCCATACCAGGTCAACAAGGCGGCGATGATTGAAAAAATTGCCGAACAGGTGCGCGACAAGAAAATCGAAGGCGTCGCCCACGTACAGGATGAATCCGACCGTAACGGCGTGCGCGTGGTGGTCGAGCTGAAACGCGATGCGACGCCCGAGGTGGTGCTGAACCAGCTGTTCCGTTTCACCCCGATGCAGACCTATTTTGGCTGCAACATGCTGGCTCTGAATGGTGGTCGCCCCGAACAGCTGACTCTGCGCCGGTTCCTCACCTCTTTCATTGATTTCCGCGAAGATGTGGTGGCGCGCCGCACCGCCTACCTGCTGCGCAAGGCCCGCGAGCGCAGCCATGTGCTGTGTGGTCTGGCCGTGGCCGTCACCAATATCGACGAGATCGTCGCCACCATCCGCCAATCCGCTGATGCTGCCGAAGCCCGTCTAAAGCTGATGACACGGCGCTGGCCCGCCCAGCCAATCCTGCAATATATCGCGCTAATTGATGATCCGACCCATACCGCCAACGAAGATGGTACTTACAACCTGTCAGAAACCCAGGCCCGCGCCATTTTGGAACTGCGCCTGCAACGTCTGACCCAGATCGGCGTCAAAGAAGTCACCGATGAGCTGGAAGACCTGGCAAGCAAGATCAAGGAATACCTTGAAATTCTGTCCTCGCGGGAACGGATCATGGGGATCATCTGCGATGAGCTGCATGAAGTACGCGAACAGTTTGCCGTGCCACGTCGCACCGAGATCGTCGATTGGTCCGGTGATATGGACGACGAAGACCTGATCGAGCGCGAAGACATGGTGGTCACCATCACCTCTGGCGGCTACATCAAGCGTACGCCATTGGGGGATTTCCGCGCCCAAAAGCGTGGCGGCAAGGGCATTTCGGGGATGCAGACCAAAGAAGAGGATGTTGTTACCAACCTCTTTGTCGCCAATACCCATACCCAGCTGTTGTTCTTCACCACCGATGGCATGGTTTACAAGCTCAAAACCTGGCGCTTGCCACAGGGCGGACGCACCTCCAAAGGCAAGGCCATCGTCAATATCCTGCCGATCCCGGTTGGGGTGTCGATTGCAGCAATCATGCCGGTAGATCGCCCCGATGAGGAATGGGCAGATCTGCAGATCATCTTTGCCACCTCAGCCGGAACTGTGCGCCGCAACCGGCTGTCGGACTTCACAAATGTGAAAGCCAACGGCAAGATTGCGATGAAGTTCGAGGATGAGCATGCCGACACCAAGCTGATCAACGCCCGCATCTGCTCAGAAGAGGACGATGTGATGCTGGTCACCAGCACTGGGCGGGCGATCCGTTTCCCCACCACAGACGTGCGGGTCTTTAACAGCCGTAATTCTGTAGGGGTGCGTGGTATCAAACTCGGCGATGGGGCTGAAGTTGTATCTATGTCGGTGATCCGCCACTTTGACGCCGAACCCTGGGAACGCAGCGCCTTTATCAAGCGCTTCCGGTCTGAGCTTGGCGCGGATATTTCCGAGGACGACGTCACACCTGAGGTCGCGGAAGAGGTCGAGGACGGCGTTCTGTCTGAGGAGCGCTATCAGCAAATGCTGGCGACCAATGATCTGCTTGTCACCATCAACAAACCCGGGGCAGGCAATCTGACCTCGGCCCATGACTACCGGGTGAGCGGCCGTGGCGGCCAGGGCGTTGGCGCCATGAAGGGCGGCGAGATTGTCGCCACCTTCCCGGTTGAGCTGGGCGACCAGATCATGCTGGCCACCTCCAAGGGCCAGTCGATTCGGGTGCCGGTTGATGGCATCTCTTTCCGCTCCCGGTCTGCTGGCGGCGTGCGGGTCTTTAACACCGGCAAAGGCGAAGAGGTGGTTTCGGTCGCCTGGATCGCCGAAAATGGCGAAGACGACGAAGCAGCCGTGGCGACCGAAGAATAATCGTCAATTAACAAACCATTGGCCGGTGTTATTCAACCGCCGGCCAATGCGCCTGAGGATCATAAGACAGATCCACCTCAACCGGCTGAAAGGCCAGCTCTTCCGGGCTTAACCCGTTGATATAATCACAATTTTGATCCGCCTGCGCCACTTTCAACTGTGGCGCAAAGGATGCAAGATCCTCCTCTGCGCAATATCCCCGGCCACTGTTTGCCGCACAGAACTGCTCCAACAAAAGATAGGCGCGCAGGAATGGGCAGTTCACCAAGCCACTGCGGTCAAATGAGCGAGCGTAGTCTTTCCACGGTAGGATATCGGGATGGTCCTCCTGGGTCAGCACGTCTTCCAGCATCCGCAACTGATGAGCCTTTTTGCCAAGGTAGCCATAGAGTGCCCTACCCCTTAAACCGGAATAGACAACAGCATTTTGGTAGTACGGATCGCTCGCAAACAGGCTTTCTGGCTGGAAAAAGTCAAACTGAAATCGGCCCAAGGTATTCCAATTATCTTCCGAGAAAGGGGCCGCGATAACCTGGCGCAGCGCAAAGTCCTTTTCGATTCGCTTTCTGAATTCAGACATTTCGGCCTCCGTCATCTCAGAAGACCCATTTTGTCCTTGCAGGCGGATCCAGTCTTGTATCACTCCCATCAAATCGAAGTTGAACGGATCATGCCGCAATCCCTCCTTCACTTCATCAATCTTCAATACCGTGATTTCTTCCTCTAGAGACCGCCCTCCCAACCGGGTTCTAAAGGCCATGTCAAAGTTCTGAACAACCCGAGGTCTCCACCAGGCCTGCTCCAGAATGGTTTTGCGCGCAAACGAGATTTCCTCTTCTGTGCGGTTATCTCTCTCAAAATGAGTGTACATCCTGCGGGAAAATTCCCCCTAAAGGAGAGCAAAATTGTGGCCTCTGGAGGTGAAAACCCGGGTTTTAACGAAAGCGAAGGCTTTTTCGGCTAGCAAGGAGATCAAAAGCCCACAAAACTCGCCAGGATCTGCTTATGAACCTCTATCACTGCGCCATCGACATCCATAACGAAGCCAAAGCCCTGGCCTTTGCCGGAGCGGTTGATCAATGGATGGATTATCTGAAACAGCGTGGCGTTGTGCGGGGGCACCGGTTGCTGCGGCGTAAGCTGAACCTGGCCAGCGACAGTTGCAAAGACTTTCTGCTGGAGATCGAGTTCGAGAATATGACCCAGCTGGATCAGGCTTTTCGCGTCCTGGGCGAGGATGACGAGGAAGTGGCGCGGCTCTATCGCAATGTGAACACGCTGATTGCCCATGCAGAATTTGGTCTGTTCCGCCCCTTCCCGGACCCGGAGCGCGCCGAACGTATGGCCCTGATCTAACCGAAACCAAAGCGAGCACAAGAAAAAGGCCAGGCAATTGCCCGGCCTTTCGTTGTTTCAAAGGTTGGATGTTTTACAGATCATAGAGGCCGGTAAATTTCTCTTCCAGATAGTGCATCAGCGGCGCCGGGCTGGGGTCGGCGCCAGCGGCCAGGGCAATCGTCTCTTGTGGGCTGCGCAAACCACCGTGCTGTTGTAGGTTCTGGCGCAGCCAGTTGGTTGCAGAACTGGTATTGCCACTTTCCAGTTCAGCGTCCAGCCCCGGCAGTTCCGCCCGCATCTTTTCGTTCAGGCAGCCCGCATAGACATTGCCCAAGGAATAGGTGGGGAAGTACCCAAACAGACCAACGGACCAGTGCACATCCTGCAAGCAGCCGTTTGACGGTTTGTCGACACGATAGCCAAAGTCCGCTTCAAAACGATCGTTCCAGGCGGCTTCCAGATCGCCAACTTCCAGATCACCCGCCATCAGGGCACGCTCCAGATCAAAGCGCAGCATAATATGCAGATTGTATTGCAGCTCATCCGCTTCGGTGCGGATATAGCCTTTGTGCACGGTGTTCACCGCCTTGTAGAACGCATCTGCATCCGAAATGCCAAACTCGCCAAATGTGTCGCGCATTTCACCATAGAGCCAGCTGGTAAAGGCGGCACTGCGGCCGATCTGGTTTTCATAAATTCGGCTTTGGCTTTCATGCACCCCCATCGACACACCCCGCCCCAGGGGCGTCAGCAGGTAGTCACGGCTGATCCCTTGTTCATAGGCCCCGTGGCCAACCTCGTGAATGGTGGAGTAGAAGCAATTAAAGGGGTCCTCTTCGCTGGTGCGGGTGGTGATGCGCACATCCAGCCCACTGCCCGAACTAAAGGGATGCACGGCTTTGTCTACCCGGCCGTGGCTCATGTCATAGCCAAAGGTTTTAGCCAGTTTGCGGGTCAGTTTCATCTGAGCGCCTTCGGGGAAGCGGCCCTGCAGCGCCTCTGGCGCAGGCTTGTCTAGTACCCGCGCCCGCAGGTCCACCAGACCGGGGCGCATGGCGTCAAAGATCGCCGCAATTTCGCCAGCGCTGGTCCCTTGCTCATAGTCCTCGACCATGGCGTCATAGACATCGCCCCCCGCCGCCAGGGCCTGGCCCTCTTCGCGCTTCAGGGCCACTACCTCTTGCAGCACCGGCAGGAAGGCGGCGACGTCTTCATCGGCGCGCGCGGCGGCCCATTTGCCCTGCGCCTCAGAGGTGACACGAGCCAGACGGCGCGCCAAATCGGCGGGAACCTTGACGCTACGCTCATAGCTGCGCTTGATCTCGCGCAGCTGCGCCTCCCCCACCACATCCGGTGCTTCCGCTGTGGCCAGCCACTCGGCCACCTGCGGCGAGGAACGGCGCGCGTGCAAAACCGCCTCGATGGCGGCCATTTCTTCGCCCCGCTGTGCGCCTGCGCCGCGCGGCATCATGGTTTCCTGATCCCAGCCCAGACGCCCGGCGATCTGCCCCAGCGCCTGCGTGTCGCGCTCATAGGCCATCAAAGTGTCAAAAATGCTCATGGGTCAATGGTCCTTGATCGAAGTTGAAATGGGATAGCCCGCCAGAAAACGCGCCCGCAAGATTGCAACCCAAAGGGCGACCGCCACCAGTTGGTGCAGGATCGCGGCCTGCCAGGGGGCACCGTAGATCACGGTGACCACACCCAAAAGGATTTGCAGGCACAAAATTGCAAAACTTAAGGAAAAGGCGCTGCGGGTAAGCGGATGCGCCGATCCACGTCCTTTCAGCCAGACCACCACGCCAAAGGCAAACAAGAGATAGCCGCTGACCCGGTGAATGAACTGAACTAGCCCCGGATTTTCAAAGAAATTCCTCCAGATCGGCTCAAACATCAGCGGATTTGGTGGGATCACCTGCCCGCCCATCAATGGCCAATCGGTATAGGACCGCCCGGCGTCAATCCCCGCCACCAGGGCGCCCAGTAGGATTTGCAGAAAGGCAAAATGCAGCAAGCCGGTAGAGAGGCCAAAGATCTTTGCCTCTTTGGCGCGGCGCGCCTGCATCAGATCTCGCTCACTGCGTCCCAGTTGCAGGATAAACCAGGCGATAACGCCCAAAATCACAAAGGCCAGCCCAAGGTGCGTCGCCAGGCGATAGGAGGCCACAGCGGTCATGCCTTCGCCCTGGGTCACGCCAGAGGACACCATCCACCAGCCAATAGCGCCCTGAACGCCGCCCAACAGTCCCGGCAGGGCAAGCCGACCCGCCCATCCGGTGGGTATTTTCTTGGTGATGAGAAAGCCTAAATATCCGACAGCCCAAATCAGCCCCATGACGCGGCCAAGCTGGCGATGGCCCCATTCCCACCAATAGATCTCTTTGAAATCAGCCAGTTCCATCCATTGGTTTTCAATACGCCACTGGTCAATCTGCTTGTATTTATCGAACTCGGCCTGCCAGTCCACCTCTGTTAGCGGCGGCATGGCCCCGGTCACCGGCCGCCATTCGGTGATGGACAGCCCCGAATCCGTGAGCCGGGTCAGCCCGCCCACCACAATCATGGCGACCACCAGGGCAAAGAGCACCGTCAACCACGCCCGAATGGCGCCACGCGCGCCGCGACGGCCGCGATCAATCATGCCCGGAGTGACGGCTGGGGCGGTCTCGGGTTTGTCGCCCGCGACCTCTTCAAAAATGCTGCGCTTGCTCATGCTTGCCTCTTTTAGAACTGAGGCCAAGCTAGGCAGGCTTGCGACGAACGTCCAGAGCATGCGCCGCCTTTGCAGGCCTGAGATGTCACTTTTCTGGCGCGTTTCCTGAACCATTTTCCGGCCCGTCCCCGCCAGGGTCGTCTTTGTGCCGCCAGCGCACCATCTGCCGCATGATGCCATGCAGCATCTGCACATCGGCACGGGTCAAAGGCATGCGGCTGAACATATTGCGAAACACCACCTTCATGCCCGCCGCCTTTGTTAGTGGAAAGAAAAAGCCAGCCTCGTCCAGGCGGCTCTCATAGTGGCTGACCAGGGCCTCCACATCGTGCCCCGTTGCCCAATCGGTTTTGCCCAGCTCAATGACCTCATCTGCGATCTCTTGGGTTTGGCGTTGCCATTCATAGGCCGTCAACAACACACATTGGCCCAGGTTCAGCGAGGCGAATTCCGGGTTCACCGGCACCGAGATAATGGCATTGGCGCGGGAAATATCATCGTTTTCCAGCCCGGCGCGTTCCGGACCAAACAGCACCGCAACCTTTTCTCCGGCTTTGATCTTTTGCGCCGCCAGCTTCATCGCCGCTTCTGGGCTATAGACCGGTTTGACCAGCTCCCGCGGGCGCGCGGTGGTGGCAAAAACAAAGGAGCAGTCTTCCAGGGCGGCGGGCAGATCGTCCGCCAGGATCGCCTCATCCAGCAACCGCCCAGCGCCTGATGCCATGGCAACGGCCTTGGGGTTGGGCCAGCCATCACGCGGCGCAACGATACGCATACGGTCAAGGCCAAAGTTCCACATGGCACGGGCCGCAGCACCAATGTTTTCCCCCATCTGCGGACGGACTAGGACAAAGGCAGGTTGTGGCAGGTGGCTGGACATTCTTTTCTCCGCTAAAGACCGCTTTGCTGTAGTCGTCACATCGCCAATGAGCAACCCATATGCCCCTTATCTCACCGCTAACTGCTGGGCAGCTGTGTCCCATCGAACCTACAGGCGGTGAATTCCGGCTGTAGGCGTGCCCAAACCTTGCACTCGGCCACAAAACCGCTAAAACCCGTGCTTCAAGATCAACAGGAGTGACCTGCATGGATAACGCCTCAGAAGCCCCCGAAGCCCCGCAGATCTACCTGATCTCTCCCCCGAGCTTTGAGCTGGGTCGCTACCCTGACATGCTGGCCCGTGTCTTGGACAGCACCGAGATTTCCTGCCTGCGGCTGAATTTGGCCAGCCGGGATGAGGACACGCTCAGCCGTGCCGGCGATGCCCTGCGCGAGGTCTGCCATGCCCGCGACGTCGCCATTGTGATCAGTGACCACCAAATCCTGGCCGAGCGTCTGGGGCTGGATGGCGTGCACCTGAACGATGCCTCCAAATCTGTCCGCACCGCCCGCAAGGCGCTGGGACCGGATGCCATTGTGGGCAGCTTCTGCGGCGCCTCGCGCCATGACGGGATCAGCGCCGGGGAAGCGGGTGCCGACTACGTGAGCTTTGGGCCTGTTGGCACCTCCGGGCTGGGCGATGGTGCCGTGGCCGAAACAGAGCTGTTTCATTGGTGGTCGCAGATGATCGAAGTGCCCGTGGTGGCCGAGGGAGGCCTGACCGAGGATCTGATCCGCACGGTGTCGCCCTTTACCGATTTCTTTGGTCTGGGCGAAGAGATCTGGAACAGCGAAGATCCCGTTGCCACCCTCAGCCGTTTTATGGCGGCTATGCGCTAACCCCACCCGGCCACCGGAGCACCGGGCCACATCAGTTTTGACAAAAGAACAGGCGCAGGAGGAAACTCCCGCGCCTGTTCTTTTGCCAGTCTTTTGCCAGTGTGGCTTCTCGGTGCGGCTTCTCTATCTGGCTCCGTGCCTTACAGGAACACACGTTCATAAAACCAATAGCTGCCAATCAGCGCGATGGTCACCGATGCTGGGATAGCCACCCGCCCACGGTATTTGGGATGTTTGCCAAACCAATAGCCCAGGGCGCCATAGGCCAGGGCGATCACTGTCAGTTGTCCCAGCTCGACCCCGACATTAAAGCCGAGCAAGGCCGGAATGACTTGATTTTGCGGCAGGCCAAACTCCCCCAGCACCGAGGCAAAGCCAAGCCCATGCAACAGCCCAAAGGCAAACACCACCACAGGGCGCCAGAGATGCAGGCGACGGGAGAAGATATTCTCCACCGCGACAAAGACAATCGAAGCCGCAATCAAGGGTTCCACAAGGGCCGCGTTGACGCTCACCAGGCCCAAGGCGCCCAGCGCCAGGGTAATGCTATGAGCCAGGGTAAAGGTGGTCACCTGCCACAACAGGGGTCGTAATCTCGTACTGAGGAAAAACAGCCCCAGCACAAACAGAATATGATCCAATCCCTTGGGCAGGATGTGATCAAACCCTACGGGCAGGTAGCTTTGAAACACCTCCCAACCACTTTGCACCGCGCCCCCCGTCAGGCCAATATCAGGAGAGCGCACCCCGCCCAGAAGATAGCCAGTATAGGGTTCCGGCACAGCGTTCTGCCGCAAGACCACCGCCCCGGACCGCTCTGGCCAGGTGAGGGTCAGATAGCGCGCAGATCCGGGCACACTCCCGGTGAGCTCCAGTACAGAGCTGCGCGGCAGGCTGGCATCCCCCACCTGCGGGATGGTGAGCTTCTCCAGCTGCAAATGCACCGGCCCTGCGGCCTGTACCTGTATGGTGGGCAGCCAGTCTTCGACAAACAGCCGCACCATGGGGTCCAGCTCGTCCTGAGCCATGTTGCGCAGCAAATCGTAATCGGCCGACTGGTCGCTGCTATTGGTGTCTGTGCGGTCATCCAGATCAATACCCGCAACAAAGGCCTCGATGTTCAGCCGCAGCTGCAGCCTGAGCTGGCCGTCAGAGACTTCAAAGTCTGCGATTGTCGGCGTGATCTCATGCGCGCGCGCGGCCATCGACAGGCAGAGCATAAGGCTTGACAGAAGCGAGAGGATGCCCACCCTGACGCCACACAAGTGAAAAGTTCTGAAAATGCTCAACCCCATGATCCGCTCTGTTTTTCTACCAGGTCTCAGCCTTGCCGCCCTTCTGGCGTCGACGCTCCCGGCGCTTGCCCATGAGTTTTGGATTGAGCCAGAGAAATATCAAGTAGATTCCGACGAATCCCTCACGGCCGGGCTCAGAAACGGGCAAATGTTCAAAGGCGCCCGCCTGCCCTATTTTGACAGGCGCATTGACCGGTTCGACATCGTGCAAGGGGGCGAGGTCACGCCCTACAGGGGCCGGATGGGGGATATGCCCGCCCTGGTCTTGGACAGCCTCACCCCCGGCCTGCTGATCGCCCTGCATGAAACCACGCCGGAACTGGTAACCTACAAGAGTTGGGAGAAATTTGCCGCTTTTGCCGAAGCCCAAGGGTTTGAGGACATCCAAGCCCGCCATCAGGCCCGAGGCCTGCCAGATGCCAATTTTGGCGAAGACTATACCCGCCATGCAAAACTACTGGTGGCTGTTGATCAGGGTGCGGGCGATGATCGGGCCTTTGGCCTGCAAACTGAGTTTGTGGCTTTGCAAAACCCCTATACCCTCCCCCTGCCAGGGGATGGCAGCGCGGCAGAAATACCGGTGCAACTGCTGTATCAGGGCGCTCCCAGAGCCAATGCCCAGGTCGAGTTGTTTGAGCGCGCGCCAGATGACAGTGTTCAGCGCCAGCTGTTCCAGACCAATGACAGCGGCATTGTTCAGCTTCCGGTGCGAGCCAAGCGGCGATACCTGCTGAACGCCGTGGTGCTGCGCCCGGTGCGGGCAGCAGACTCAGGCTCGGCGCAGGCAGAGATAAAAGCAGTCTGGGAAACACTCTGGGCCTCTTTGGTTTTTGCCACGCCCTAGCGCCTGCGTGATCCCCCCAGCTTTTTCCGCTTGTCGCTTGCGGGGCGCGACAAAAGGCGCAATAGAGTTGCCATGACACAGGATATTATCACGCCCGCCGCCTCTTCTGCTGACGCCTTACAGGTGCTTTGCATCGGCTCTGTTCTATGGGACATCATTGGCCGCTGCCCAACGGATATGCGCCGTGGCTCTGATATGCCGGGGCGCATTACCCGCCTGCCCGGCGGTGTTGCTATGAATATTGCCATGACACTGGCGCGCTTTGGGCTGAAACCCGACCTGCTGAGCGCGGTTGGTACAGACCCCGAAGGCGAAGAGCTGATTGCCGCCTGCGCCGATCTGGGCTGCGGCACCCAGCATCTGTACCGCTCAGCGGAGTTGCCGACAGATCGCTATATGGCGGTCGAGGGCGGCAATGGTTTGATTGCTGCCATCGCAGATGCCCATTCCCTAGAGGCCGCTGGCGACAAGATCCTGCGCCCGTTGCGAGATGGCACCCTGGGCGCGCCCACGGCTCCCTATCAGGGCGCAATAGCGCTGGATGGCAACCTCACCCAGGCGCTGCTGGCCGAAATCGCCACCGACCCGGCTTTTGCCCAGGCTAAACTGCATGTGGCCCCCGCCTCTCCGGGCAAGGCGCTGCGGTTGCACCCGTTTTTGGCGGCCACGCGCGGCACGCTTTATGTGAACCTCGAAGAGGCCGGGCTGCTGTGTCAGGCCACTTTCACCAATAGCGCCGAGGCCGCGCAGGCGTTGATCGCCAATGGCGCAGCACGGGTTCTGGTCACCGATGGCGACAACTCTGCCAGTGATGCAACAGCCAGTGATGCCAATGCTGGTGCAGATACCGTGATAACCAAACGCCCACCCCAGGTGACCGTGGCCCGCGTCACCGGCGCCGGCGACACCTTCATGGCCGCCCATATCGCCGCCGAGGCGCGTGGCGAAGACCGACACACGGCGCTGGACACTGCTCTGCAGGCCGCCGCCACCTATGTTTCAGGAGATACCCCACTGTGATCGACATCCAGTATTCCGCCGAAGTTCAGGCTGCCAAAGCCGCAGGCAGCGCCATTGTGGCGTTGGAAAGCACCATCATCACCCATGGCATGCCCTTTCCACAAAATGTTGAAGTGGCCGCCCAGGTCGAACAAGACATCCGCGACGCAGGCGCAACTCCGGCCACTATTGCGGTGATGCAAGGGGTCTTGCATGTGGGGCTGGAGCCCGATCAGCTGCAATCACTGGGCCAGGCCAAAGATGTGGCCAAGGTGTCACGCGCCGATATGCCTGCCTGCATGGCCACAGGCAAAACAGGCGCCACCACAGTGGCGGCCACCATGATCGCCGCCCGGCTAGCAGGGATTTCCGTCTTTGCCACCGGCGGCATTGGCGGTGTCCACAAGGGCGCCGAGACCAGTTTTGACATTTCGGCAGATCTGATGGAGCTGGCGCAAACCCCGGTGACGGTTGTCGCCGCCGGAGCCAAGGCTATTCTTGATATCCCCAAAACTCTAGAGATCCTTGAAACTCAAGGGGTTCCGGTCATATCCTACGGCCAGGACAGCTTTCCTGCCTTCTGGTCATCCCAGTCAGATCTGACTGCACCCCTGCGTATGAACAGCGCCAGTGACATCGCCCGCGCCCAGATCATGCGCAGCGCCATGGGCCTGCCAGGTGGTCAGCTGATTGCCAACCCAATCCCGCACGAGGCAGAAATTGCCGCCGAGGTGCTGGCTCCGGTGATCGCCCAGGCCCAAGGTGAGGCCGATGCGCAGGGCGTGACCGGCAAAGCCGTGACGCCCTTCCTGTTGCAGCGGATTTTCGAGCTCACCGAAGGGCGCTCGCTCACCGCCAATATTGCATTGGTGCGCAATAATGCCCGGCTTGCCGCAGAAATTGCCAAAGAAATGGTCGCACTTAACTGTTGAGTGACTTTCCTTTGACTCTGGCATTGCCCACGGCGTGATCAGTACCTAGGTTCTGATTAACGTAACGGACGTGACTGTTCCTCATACCTGATTGTTTCCAATGACCACACCCTTTGACGAAGACCCCATTCGCCACCGCCCCGGCGTTTTTGCGCGGCTCCGCTCCTCGTTTTTTACCGGGATTGTGGTCATTGCTCCGGTCAGCTTGACCATCTGGTTGCTGTGGACCGTCGTTGGCTGGGTCGATTCCGTGGTACTGCCTCTGGTGCCGCACACGATCTCACCAGAGCAATATATCGGCATCAACCTGCGTGGTATCGGGCTGATCTTCTTTTTGCTCTTCACCATTGTCATTGGCTGGATTGCCAAGGGGATCATTGGCCGCTCGCTGATTGGCTTTGCCGAAAACCTGGTCAATCGCATGCCCGTGGTGCGCACCATCTATTCCGGTATCAAGCAGATCTCGGAAACTGTTTTTGCCCAATCGGAACGCAGTTTTGAAAAAGCCTGCCTGATCCAGTACCCCCGCCGTGGGATCTGGGCCATCGGATTTATCTCGACCACGGCCAAAGGCGAAGTCTCGGCTCATGCCAATACCGGCGGCGCTTTGATGAGTGTGTTCCTGCCCACAACGCCCAACCCCACCTCGGGCTTTTTGCTCTTTGTGCCGCAGGATGATGTGATCGAGCTGGAGATGAGCGTCGAGGATGCTGCAAAGCTGGTGATCTCAGCTGGGCTGGTCTATCCCAACCCCAAGGATCCCAGCTCGCCAGAACAGCCAGAAGACGCCACCTGAACGTCAGCTGTAGCCCAGCTCGGTGGCCGTGGATGTGCCGCAACAAAAAAGGGAAGGCGCTGTGCCTTCCCTTTGCATTTTATGCAGCGCTTCAATCGCGTTAAAAGGCCGTCCTAAAGTGCAGTCCAGCCCCCATCAACGCTCAGTGTGGTGCCGGTGATCTGCGCTGCGGCATCGGAACAGAAAAAGACAGTGGATCCCCCCAACTGTTCCACAGTGGCAAACTCCCGCGACGGCTGACGCTCCAGCATCACCTGTTTGATCACCTCTTCGCGCGACATGTTGTATTTTTCCATGGTATCCGGAATCTGCGCCTCGACCAGCGGGGTCAAAACATATCCGGGGCAGATCGCATTGCAGGTTATTGGCTCTTCTGCGGTTTCCAGCGCCACGGTTTTGGTCAGGCCAACAACCCCATGTTTCGCGGCCACATAGGCCGATTTGAACGGCGAGGCGGTAAGCCCGTGCGCCGAAGCGATGTTGACCACACGGCCCCAGCCAGCCGCCCGCATCATCGGCAGCGCCACCGCAGTGGTGTGAAAGGCCGAGCTGAGGTTGATGGCCAGAATGGCGTCCCAGGTCTCTGCCGGGAACTCATCCACCGGCGCCACATGCTGAATGCCGGCGTTATTGACCAGAATATCGCAGCGGCCCGCCTCTTTGATCAATCCACGGCAGGCCTCACCCTTGGACATATCGGCCTGGATGTAGCGGGCTTCTACGCCAAACTCTGCCGCAATCTGCGCCGCCAGTGCGTGATCTTCCTCGCGGTCGGTAAAAGAGTTCAACACCACATCCGCCCCAGCCCGCGCCAATTCGCGCGCAATGCCCAGACCAATGCCCGAGTTTGATCCGGTGATCACAGCGGTTTTCCCCTGGAGCGTCATCTGTTGTTCCTTTCGTGAATCCTGACAAGACGTGTTGACCTTCTTGCCATGCCGCCCGGGTAAAAGAAACGCGTAGGATTACGTAGCCTTTTCCACTGACGCATCCCCCAATGGCCAAATTCAAGGACGCAAACCAGCTTCAGCATCCCCTTGCAGAGCCGTTTAATTAAAAGGAAAACCCGAAAACCAAAAAAAAACGCCCGCGCGAAGCGGGCGTGAAGTTATTGAGGCAGGTTTCATACAGGCAAGAAACCTATCGAGCAGTGACCCCTTTATAGGCAATTTCGCCTGTTCATCCAAGCTAAAAGTTTTAAATGACGATGCGCGGCCTCTGAGGTATAGAGCCAAGAAAATAAGGGCCGTAGGGGATTGTTGCCAAAGTGATGCCAGATTTTTTCCAAAAACTCAAAGCTACAACCTGTGGAATCTTGCTGTTTTGCGCTGCCGATTTTGCATCCGCAGAATCATCACATGGCATAGCTATGTATGGCAGCCCCGCCCTACCACAGGATTTTGTGTCTCTCCCCTATGTAAACCCCAATGCGCCAAAGGGTGGCAAAGTGGTGGTTGGGAACACTGGCGGATTTGATACGCTTAATCCGTTCGCCCCCAAAGGCACGCCTCCCTGGCAGCTCAGGTTCTGGGGATACGAGAGTTTGATGGGACGATCCTGGGACGAAGCTTTCTCTCTTTACGGGCTGTTGGCCGAATCAGTTGAAGTACCCGAGGACCGATCCTGGGTCGAATTCAGCCTCCGACCCGAGGCGCGTTTCTCCGATGGCAGCCCGGTTACAGTCGAAGATGTGATCTGGTCCTACGAAACCCTGGGCATCAAGGGACATCTGCGCTACCGGGGGTTTTGGAACAAGATTGCCGAAATCCGCCAGACCGGTCCCATGAGCCTTCGGATCACCTTTAACACTGCCGACAGAGAACTCGCTCTGATTGCAGGTATGCGTCCGATTTTGCAAAAATCCCAATGGGAGGGCAAAGACTTTGCCGCCTCCGGCCTGACAGAGGCGCCGATTGGAACCGGGGCCTATGTGGTGGCGGATTTTGAAGCCGGGCGCCACATCATCCTGAAACGCAACCCCGACTACTGGGGCAAAGATTTGCCATTCCGGGTGGGCACGCAAAACTTTGATGAGCTTCGGATTGATTTCTTTGGCGACCAAACCGTGTTGTTTGAAGCATTTAAAGCCGGAGAGCTGAGCAGTTACCGAGAGTTCAATGCCGATAAATGGGCCAGCGCCTATGGGTTTTCTGCCGTGACCGATGGCCGGATCGTCAAAAGTGAGATACCCCATAAACGCCCCACTGGCATGACCGGACTTGCCATCAATACCCGCCGCGCCCCGCTGGATGATTGGCGTGTACGCGAAGCGCTGCTGTTGGCGTTCAACTTTGAATACATCAACGAGACAATCACCGGCAGCGCCCAACCGAGGATCACCTCGTATTTCTCCAACTCGCACCTTGGGTTGCGTCCCGGACCCGCCCGCGGCCGGGTCGCCGACTACCTGATGCCCTTTGCCGGGGCCATGCTGCCCGGCACAGTCGACAGCTACACTCTGCCGCAAAGCGACGGCACCAAACGCAATCGCAAGAACCTGCGTAAGGCGATGGCCCTGCTGGAGGAGGCTGGGCTAACGGTGCAAGACGGCGCCCTGCGCGATCCAGATGGAACCCCGATCACCTTTAATGTCTTGCTGCGCCAGGGGGACAGCGAAATGAAAACCGTGGTTGAAATCTATGCCCGTGCGCTGGAACGCCTGGGGATCACCCTGATGCCAGAACCCGTTGACAACGCACAGTATGTTGGCCGCCAAAGCAGTTTTGATTTTGACCTCACCAAGGTGCGGCGCGAACTGTCGCTCAGCCCTGGAAACGAACAAAAACTCTACTGGGGTTCTGCCGGTGCAGACCAACCCGGCAGCCGCAACCTGATGGGCATCGCCTCTCCTGCGGTGGATGCGATGATTGACACCATGCTCAGCGTGACCGACCCAGAGGATTTTGTCGCCGCCACCCGCGCGCTTGACCGGCTTCTGATGGCGGGGCGCTATGTGATTCCGATATGGTCATTTGATAAGGGGAGAATTGCCCATAAACGTGCGCTGAAATTCCCGCAAACCCTGCCAATCTACGGAGACCGCACCGGGTTTATGCCGGATGTTTGGTGGTATCAGGAAGACTAGCCCAATCCCCCCGTCGCAGGTTGCTGTGCGCCCAGCCTTGTTTCCAGCTTGATCCCAGAGCCAAAGCCCGGGCTTGGCTCTGGGCTTTGGCATCGGCTTGTTTTGGCACATTCAAAGCCAGAGCGAACTGCTGCATTCCTTTTTTGCCTATTTTTTGATATGCTGCTCAAACAAACTGTTCAAAGTAAGTGGTAACTGTTTTCGAGAGGGGCACCAATCATGACACTTCATCCTGCCCCGCTGTGCTGGGAGACAATGTACCCCCGGGCCAAACAGCGGTTTCCACATTTGCAGTTTGAAACGGTCGCCAGTTTGAAAGGGGATCATGATGGCTTTGTAAACCACTTGGCAGCCTCCCACCAACTGACGCTGCGCGAAGCCCGTGAAGAGGTTGAGGATTTTCTCTTTACCGAAAGCCTGCATGCCGAGCTGGCGTCTAACCCGACCTAGGTTACTGCCAGTCCAGATCAAAGCCAGTCGGCCACACACCGTAAGGCAAAGCCCCTGCCGCACTCCGCAACTGGCCAGGCACACGTCTGGAATGGGGCACGCCGAAAATGGGCGGCGCCTGAAACACTTTCTTATCAGGGCTTTAGCTTAGCGATGTCACCCAAAGGATGGTGGCGTCTTCCTGACTTTTGGACACCACATTGTGCCCCATAGCAGCGTCATAATAGGCGCTGTCGCCCCGCCGCATCTCAACCGGTTCGTAAAACTCAGTAAACAGCGTCACCACGCCGGTCAGCACATACATGAATTCTTCGCCGTCGTGGCGCACCCAGCCATCAAACTCTTCCATCGACCGCGCCCGCACCCGGGCCCGGTAAGGCAACATCTGTTTGCGGCGCAGACCTTCGGCCAGCAGCTCATGTTCATAGGTGGCAGTGGCCTGGGCTGAACCTTCGTTCAGCTTGGTCACCGTCATCCGGCCATTGACCTGATCCCGTTGCGGCGGCGTGAACAGCTGCGGCACCGAGATCTGCAATCCAACCGCCAGCTTTTTCAGGGCTTCATAGGTCGGCGACATCTGGCCGTTTTCGATTTTAGACAGGGTCGAGCGCGCCAGACCGGCCTGATTGGCCGCATGTTCCAATGTCCAGTCGCGCGCTTTGCGCAACTCACGCACACGGGCGCCCAGGTCCAGGGGCTCCGCTTCGCGTTCATCTCCATTGGCACGGGCAATGGTAATCAAAGATTTTGGGTCGTTTCCTGTCATAGAGCTTCTATATGCCGCCCGGTGGGTGCTTGCAACGCAGCACTTGTCACGCTAGCCAATGGAAATGTTGTCCCTGTTTGATCAAGGCGCCTTTGCGCCCTGCCCCGCACCCTTCAATCTGGCAGCCTTTGTGCTGCGCCATGCTGTTGATCTGGCCGACAAACCAGGTCTGGAAGTTGTCGGCCCCAGCGGCCTGCAAACCTGGAGCTTTGCCCAGCTGGAAGCCGCAGTGCGCGGCACCGGCACCGGCCTGCTGCAGGCAGGGCTGACGCCCGGCCAGATCGTGCTGATGCGCCTGGGCAATACGGTTGATTTTCCCATTGCCTATCTGGGGGCTATTGCCGCCGGTCTGGTGCCGGTACCGACATCTTCGCAGCTCACCGAGGACGAAACGGCAAAGATGATTGCCGATCTGCAGCCCGCAGCGGTTCTGCGGGACCCACAGGTCGCCTGCGCGCCCCATGACACGCAGATCCTGCTGGCGGAGTTACAGGCCATGCATGCGCTTCCCCCCTGCGCCTATGACATGGGAGATCCAAACCGGATGGCCTATGCGGTCTACACCTCGGGGACCAGCGGCAAGGCCCGCGCCGTGGCCCATGCCCATCGCGCCATCTGGGCCCGCCAGATGATGGTGACGGGCTGGTATGATCTAAAAGACTCTGACCGGTTGCTGCATGCCGGTGCCTTCAACTGGACCTTTACCCTGGGCACAGGCCTGATGGACCCCTGGGCCATGGGGGCCACCGCCCTGATCCCGGAACCCGGCACGGACCCAGCCGCTTTGCCAGACCTGTTGCGCCAGCATGACGCAACAATATTTGCAGCTGCCCCGGGTGTTTACCGCAAGATCCTAAAAAGCGAAACCGCTATGGAGCTTCCCAAGCTGCGCCATGGATTGTGTGCCGGAGAAAAGCTCTCGTCGCATCTGCACGGCGCCTGGAACAGCACGACGGGCACCGAACTGTATGAGGCCTATGGCATGTCCGAATGCTCCACCTTCATTTCCTCCAGCCCGGCCCATCCGGCACGCGGCGATGCGCTGGGGCAGCCGCAGCGGGGGCGCAAAGTCGCCATTCTGGGGCCTGAGGGTCCGGTGCCCCAGGGCCAGGAGGGCACGATCGCCATAGCCGCCAGCGACCCCGGATTGATGCTGGGATACCTGAACGCCCCGGAAGAGACCGCAGCACGCATGCAGGACGGCTGGTTCCTGACCGGTGATCAAGGCGCCATGGCGGTCGACGGGCAGGTGAGCTATCTTGGCCGGGCAGACGATATGATGAATGCCGGCGGCTTTCGCGTCTCTCCGATTGAGGTGGAAACCCAGCTTTCAGCCCATCCCGGCATTACCCAAGTGGGGGTTGCCACGGTTGAGGTCAAAACCGACAGCCATATCATTGTGGCCTTCTATACTGGACCAACCAAACTGGATGAGCCCGATCTGGAGGCTTTTGCCGCCGCCCACCTGGCCCGCTATAAACAGCCGCGCGCCTATGTGTATCTCGATATGCTACCCAGTGGCGCCAACGGTAAGTTGTTGCGCCGCGCCCTGCCCGCCTATTTCAAAGGATAGCCCATGACCGCTGATCTGACTGCCTCGTTGCCTACCGTCAAGCTCGACATCATTTCCGACCCGATCTGCCCCTGGTGCTATATCGGCAAGACGCATCTGGACAAAGCCCTGGCCGAAATCCCCGATCACCCCTTTGTGATTGAATGGCACCCCTTTCAGCTGAACCCAGACATGCCCTCCGAGGGCATGGGACGCCGGGCCTATCTGGAAGGCAAGTTTGGTGGTAAAGAGGCCGCAGTCCGGGCCTATGCTCCGGTGGTCGAACACGCCGAAAAGGCAGGCCTAAACATTGATTTTGAAGGCATGCAGCGCACCCCGAACACGATTGATGCCCACCGTCTGATCCACTGGGCCGGGATCGAGGGCAAACAGGGTGCCATGGTCGATGCGCTGTTTGATGCCTATTTTGCTCAGGCCCGCGATATTGGCGATCACGAAGTACTGGTTGAGATCGCAGAAAAAGTCGGCATGGAAGCCGATGTCGTGCGTCAGCTTTTGTCTGGAGCCAATGACGCCGACGACATCCGCAACCGTGACGCCCATTCACGCAAGATGGGCGTATCTTCGGTTCCCACCTTTATCATTGCCAATCAGCATGCGGTTCCAGGTGCCCAGCAGCCTGAAATGTGGAAACAGATCATCGCAGATATCATGCAGCAAATTCAATCGCCTGAGGAGGATGCATGAGCCAACTCAGGCGCATGACAATCTTTGTTTCGCTGCTGGTTATCATCTCTGGCAGCACGGTGTTTTTTCGCATTGTCGAAGGTTGGAGCTGGCTGGATTCCTATTTTTTTACCATCGTGACCATCTCTACCGTTGGCTATGGAAATCTGGTGCCGATCACCGCGGCGGGCAAGCTGGCCACGACCTTTTTGATTTTTGGCGGTTTGGGCGTTTTTGCCCTCGCCATCCATGAATTTGCCAAGATCCAGCTGCTCAAACGGCAAGAGCACAACGAATGGCTTTTTGCCCGCCTTGGTCGCCATAAGGAGGGCGAAGAAGATGTGGTTGCCAATAAAGACGACCAACCCCATCGCCCGAGTCAGAGTGCACCCCATCAGGGTGGGCTGCCCTCTAGCCCGCAAGATCCATCCGGGCAAAAATAGCTATTGGATTTAAGGACCTCGCCGCGCCCGATGAGGGATTGAAGCCTTGACCTCCCGTTTCATCTCGTCGCCTCTGCCTAGGTCTGCGCCCTGGCCAAAGTAATTCACAAGACAACAATGCACATACCCTTGTGCATTTTGAGCCTTGGCCTCTGGCTGGCTCGCGTGATACCCGCCCTTATCGAGGCCCGGTCCGGATTCAATTTCAGGATCCCCGAAGTCTCTTATGAGGATCCCAATGACGACGAAACCCGCCCAAGCCATGTCCAAGGCCGAGTTCATTTCTCTGGTTGCGATGATGATGGCCACGATTGCTTTTTCTATTGACGCCATGCTGCCGGCTCTGCCGGAAATTGGCGCACAACTGAGCCCCGATGACATCAATCAGGCCCAGTTGATCCTGACCTCATTTGTCCTAGGCATGGGCATTGGTACCTTTTTTACCGGCCCGCTTTCGGATGCCTTTGGACGTAAGCCCGTGATCGTGGTCGGCGCGCTGGTCTATATCGTCTCGGCCGGGGTGGCCTGGGCTTCTTCCTCACTGGAACTTGTCCTTTTTGCCCGGCTGACCATGGGATTGGGCGCTGCCGGCCCACGGGTTGTTGCCCTGGCCATTGTGCGTGATTTGTATTCCGGGCGTGAGATGGCGCGGATGATGTCCATTGCCATGATGATCTTTACCCTGGTGCCCGCAATTGCACCGATGCTGGGGCAGTTTGTCATTCTCATCGCCGGCTGGCGGGGCATTTTTGCCGCGTTTGCTCTGTTTGCGATCATCATTTCCCTGTGGACCATGCTGCGCCTGCCCGAGCCACTGGCGATAGAAAACCGGCGCCCCTTTCGTGTTCCGCTGATGATTGCTGCGGTCAAGGAGATGGTGCAGCACCCAACCGTGCGCCTGTCGATTCTGGTGCAGACCCTCTGCCTGGCCATCCTGTTCACCATGATCACCATGGTTCAGCCGATCTATGACATCATTTTTGATCGCGCTGACAGTTTTCCCTTTTGGTTCAGCCTAGTGGCCCTGATGTCGGGCAGCGCCAGCGTGTTGAATGCCTCTGTTGTGGTGCGTATCGGCATGCGCCGCATTGTGACCTGGTCTCTGGCCGGGCAGATCGTCCTCTCGGCTGTCATGTTGACCCTCGAAAGCCTGCCACTCCCCGGCGCTGTGGCCTTTGGGCTGTTCGTCGCCTGGCAAACCAGCGTGTTCTTTATGGCAGGCACCACTCTGGGCAATCTCAATGCAATGGCGATGGAACCCATGGGCCATATCGCCGGCATGGCCGCTTCGGTCATTGGTGCGATTTCTACGGTCTGTGGTGCCATCATTGCAGCGCCTATCGGGCTGTTGTTTGATGGCACGCTGTTGCCAGTCACCCTGGGAATTCTGGTTATGTCCGGCCTTGGCTACCTGATCATGCTACACATCGCCCGGGTCGAGGCACGGCTTGTGCCCTAGCCACGGATCTTTTGGATCGGGGCGCATCACTGGTGCGCCCTACAAACTGAAACCTGACACGGCGCACTGTCTTGCCGCAGCGCCGCAAAACTCCTAACCTCTTTGAATATTTCAGCCAGATATTTGGAGAGGTTTTTATGGAATATCCGTATGATCTGGGCAGCTATTCAAGCCCAATCACCACCACATCCCCAGAGGCGCAGCTGTGGTTTGATCGCGGATTGATCTGGACCTATGGCTACAACCACCAAGAGGCCGTCGCTTGTTTCAAACAGGCGCTGTCCCATGATCCTGCCTGCGCCATGGCCCATTGGGGGCTGTCCTACGCCTCTGGCCCCAATTACAACATGCCCTGGGCGCTACACGATCAGCCCAGTCGCGCCGAAGCCCTCGCCATCGCCTATGATGCCAGCCAGGCGGCGCTGGAGCATTCAGCAGGCTGCACCACAGCCGAAACCCTGCTGATCAAGGCCCTTCGGGCGCGCTATCCACAGCGCGCGCTGGCCGATGACATGCATGCCTGGGATTATGACTTTGCCGATGCCATGCGCGCGGCCTTTGCCAGCTGTGACGACCATCTCGACCTGCGCACGGTTTATGCCGAAAGCCTGCTCAACCTCACCCCCTGGAAGATGTGGGATCTGAAATCCGGCGCCCCGGCCAAGGGGGCTGCGACGCTGGAGGCGCAGCAGGTACTCGAAGCCGCCATGGCCACCGCCCCAGGCGCCATGCAGCACCCCGGCCTGTTACATCTCTATGTGCATCTGATGGAGATGTCGCCCACACCGGAAAAGGCGCTCAAGGCTGCGGATGTATTGCGCCGCCTGGTGCCGGATGCCGGGCATCTGGTGCATATGCCCACTCATATTGATGTGCTGTGCGGCAACTATCATGACGTGGTGCTTTGGAACGAAGAAGCGATCA
This sequence comes from Phaeobacter sp. G2, assembly GCA_025163595.1. Lineage (NCBI taxonomy): Bacteria > Pseudomonadati > Pseudomonadota > Alphaproteobacteria > Rhodobacterales > Roseobacteraceae > Phaeobacter > Phaeobacter sp. G2. The sequence goes on along the minus strand of CP104100.1, from coordinate 2,407,884 downwards.
AGGCAGATCTGAAATACTACGCCCGCGAAGGCGCCTATAACATCTACACGGGCTACCGCCAGCACGACTATCACTTCGTCATCTATGGCGCTCTTTTCCTTGGACAAATGGAACCCGCCCTGCAGGCCAACGCCGGGTTATGGCAGACCACCCCCGAAGAGATGCTACGCATTGAGAGCCCACCGATGGCGGACTATTTTGAATCCTATATGGCGATGCACCCCCATATCCTGATCCGATTTGGCCGCTGGGAGGACTGCATCGCTCTGGAATTGCCGCAAGATCCAAAGCTTTACTGCACTCTCACGGCAACCACCCATTACGCCCGCGCCATCGGCTATGCAGCCACTGGCCGCGTGGCAGAGGCCGAAGCGGAAGAGCAGCACTTTCTCGCAGCCAAGGCCCGGGTGCCGGAAAGCCGCCTGATGCACAACAACCGGGTGGTGGATCTGTTAGAGATCGCCCGCGAAATGCTGCGCGGTGAGATTGAATATCGCAAGGAAAACTACGCCACGGCCTACGACCACCTGCGCCGCTCGGTCGCCTTGGACGACACTCTGCCCTATGATGAACCCTGGGGTTGGATGCAGCCCACCCGTCACGCGCTAGGGGCACTGCTATTGGAGCAGGGCCACGTGGCGGAGGCCGAAGCGGTTTACCGTGCCGATCTCGGGCTTGACGACACCCTGTCGCGCGCCTCTGTTCATCCGGATAATGTGTGGAGTCTCAAAGGCCTACACGACTGTCTGCAAGCGCGCGGCGAGACGATTGAGATCCATCACATCAAACAAAAGCTCGACCTTGCCCAGGCGCGCTCGGATGGGGTCTTTGCCTCCTGCGGCTGCGCCCAGGAGGCTATGCGCCCCTCAAACTGCTGCAGCGCGTAACGCCGCAGATTTCAGGGACGATGAGTAGCCAAGGCCCTATTTGGCCTTGGCTTTTTTCCGTTCGGCAATCAAACGCTCTGCCAGATCGCGAGCGATGGCAAAGGCACCTTTGATTTTGTCGCTGTCCTTCTTCCAGTCGCGGCGCACCACGATTTTGTTGTCCTTGACCTTGGCCAGACCATTTTGCCCCTGAATGAAGTCAACCAGCCCCTGCGGCGAGGCAAATTTGTCATTGTGGAACTGTAGTGTCGCGCCCTTGGGGCCTGCGTCCAGTTTGGAAATGCCTGCGCGTTTGCACATGGCCTTGATGCGAACAACCAGCATCAAGGTATTGACTTCTTTTGGCAATTTTCCAAATCGGTCAATCAGCTCAGCGGCAAAACCTTCCAGCTCCACCTTGGTGGTTAGGGAGGAAAGACGGCGATACAGCCCCAGGCGCACATCAAGGTCCGGCACATAGGCCTCTGGGATCAACACCGGCACGCCCAGGTTAATCTGCGGCGCCCATTGCTCATCCCCGTCGCTCAAGCCTTCCAGCTCACCGGAACGGATCTTGGCAATCGCCTCTTCCAGCATCGACTGGTACAGCTCATATCCGACGTCGCGCATCTGGCCGGATTGTTCTTCACCCAGCAGGTTGCCTGCGCCCCGAATATCAAGGTCTTGGCTGGCAAGGGTAAAGCCGGCGCCCAGAGTATCAAGCGAGCCCAGCACCCGCAGGCGCTTTTCTGCGGCCGGTGTCAGGCGTTGGCGTGGCTTGGTGGTGAGATAGGCATAGGCGCGGGTCTTGGAGCGGCCCACACGGCCCCGGATCTGATAGAGCTGCGACAGGCCAAACATATCGGCACGATGCACCACCATGGTATTGGCGGTTGGAATATCTAGACCGCTTTCAACAATCGTGGTCGCCAACAGTACGTCGTATTTGCCGTCGTAAAAGGCGTTCATCCGGTCATCCAGCTCACCCGGGGCCATCTGACCATGGGCCACCATATAGCTGAGTTCGGGCAATTGCTCTTTCAGGAAGGCCTCGATTTCGGGCAGATCCGAGATGCGGGGCACCACGTAAAAGCTTTGCCCACCGCGATAATGTTCGCGCAACAGCGCCTCGCGCAATGTAACCGCGTCAAATTCGCTGACATAGGTGCGGATCGCCAGACGGTCCACTGGTGGCGTACCGATGATCGACAAATCACGCACCCCGGTGAGGCTCAACTGTAGGGTGCGCGGGATTGGCGTCGCGGTCAGGGTCAGCACATGGATATCCGAGCGCAGCTGTTTCAGCCGTTCTTTGTGGCCAACACCAAAGTGCTGTTCCTCGTCGATGATCAACAGGCCGAGGTTGTTGAACCGGATGTTTTTGGCCAGCAAGGCATGGGTGCCGATGACGATATCAACCGTGCCCTTGGCCATGCCTTCGCGGGTTTTGGCCGCCTCTTTTGCCGTAACAAAGCGCGACAACTGTCTGACCTCCAATGGAAACCCCCGAAACCGTTCGGCAAAGGACGCAGCGTGCTGCCGCGCCAAAAGGGTGGTTGGCGCAATCACCGCCACCTGCACGCCCGACATGGCCGCCACAAAGGCTGCCCGCATGGCGACTTCGGTTTTGCCAAAGCCCACATCGCCACAGATCAACCGGTCCATCGGCTGGCCCGAGGTCAGGTCCGCCATTACATCCTCAATCGCACGCAGCTGATCGTCGGTTTCCTGATAGGGGAAGCGAGCCGAGAATTCCTCCCAGGCATGGGGTGGCGGATCCATTGCCGGGGCACGGCGCAGGGCCCGTTCGGCGGCAATGCGGATAAGCTTATCCGCCATCTCGCGGATGCGTTCCTTGAGCTTGGCCTTTTTCGCCTGCCAGGCGCCGCCGCCAAGACGATCCAGAAAGGCCTCGTCGTGGCCGTATTTGGACAGCAGTTCGATATTCTCTACCGGCAGGTAAAGCTTGGACTCCTCGGCATATTCCAGCAGCAGGCATTCATGGGCGGCCCCGGCGGCGCGCACCACCTCCATCCCCATGTAACGGCCAATGCCATGGTCCACATGCACCACCAGATCACCCGGGCTGAGCGACTGTGTTTCGGTTAGGAAATTCTCTGCCTTGCGGCGTTTCTTGGGCGCCCGGATCAACCGGTCCCCCAGCACATCCTGCTCTGAGATTACCGTCAAATCGTCGGTCTGAAACCCATGCTCCAGCGCCCAAACCGCCAGATGCAGCCCGGATTTTCCGATCCTTGTGCCATCCATCACCGGGATGACTTCTGCCAGACCTTCGTCCTCGATCAGCCCGGTCAGCCGTTCGCGCGCGCCCTCGGAATAGGAGGCAACAACAACCGGCCCCTCCTGCAGACGCGCCTTAATGTGGTCGGCCAATGCCCCAAAAAGGCTGACATTTTCCTGCTGCCGCTCGGGCGAGAAGTTGCGACCAATACGGCCACCAGCATCCACCACACCTGGCCCCGAGGCCTGCGCCAGAGGATGCAGCTGAATGCGCCGCAGGGGCGCCACGGCTTCCTCCCAGGCGGCATCATCCAGATAGAGCAGCCCCGGCGGAGTGGGTTTGTAAACCGTATCCATTCGCCCCTTCTGGCTCATGGCGATCTTGCGGGTCTCGTACTGGTCTTCGATGCTGTCCCAGCGCGCCAGACGCGCCGGGGTGACCTGATCGTCGATCGTGACCGTGGCCTTTGGCAGGTAGTCAAACAGCGTTTCCAGTTTATCGTGGAAGAATGGCAACCAATGCTCAATACCCTGATGTTTGCGCCCGGCGCTCACCGCTTCATACAGCGGATCATCGGTGCCGGCGGCGCCAAACTCGATCCGGTAATTCTGTCGGAACCGGGTGATGGCGGCCTCATCCAGGATCACTTCGGAAACCGGAGCCAGTTCGATCAGATCCAGGGTTTGGGTGGTGCGCTGACTGGCGGGATCAAACCGGCGGATACCGTCCAGAACATCGCCAAAGAAATCCAGCCGCACCGGGCCGCTGTCGCCCGGGGGGAAGATATCAATAATGCCGCCGCGAATGGCATAGTCCCCCGGTTCCATCACCGTGGGGCTTTGCACAAAACCCATACGCACCAGGAATTCACGCAGGGATTTTTCATCAACCCGCTGATCCACCCGCGCCGAAAAGGCCGCCTGGCGCAACACATCGCGCGTCGGCACCCGCTGGCTGGCGGCATTCAGCGTGGTCAACAGGATGAACTGTTTAGGCATCTGGTGCACCAGTGCCGCCAGGCAGGCCATCCGCGCCGCCGCCACATCCGCATTGGGTGAGACCCGATCATAGGGCAGACAGTCCCAACCGGGGAAGATCAGCACCGGCATTTCTGGCGCAAAAAACGCAAGCGCGGCCCGCATGGCCTCCATCCGTTTGTCATCGCGGGCGATATGCAAGACGGGTTGGCTGGATTTGGCCAGCTCATCCAGGATCAGCCGGGCGTCAAACCCTTCGGGGGCGCCGCCCATGGTAATCGCTCTTTGCGCCATATCGCGCCTCTCCTCTCAAACATCTGCTCTTGGACCTCATCCGAGGCAGGCTCGTTTCTTGGACTGCTGGGAGTGGACCACCTGCCCCATGTTATACGGCGTTATACGGCGCGCAGAAATGCCCACATCGCCGCGCAGTTAGCCACCTAGTGGACCGATATTCAGGTTTTGATACATGCCCCAAAGCGCGGTCACAAAGATAAAAATCATACCCAGAAGCTGTATCAAAAACCGGCAAGTTGTCATGGCTTTATAAAGGTCTTCGCCCTGTGCCTCATTTTGAAGAACTTTCTGTGCTGTCATCAGATTAATCAGAACGACCAGCGACAGCGGAAACACCAGCAAAAACACCGCCTGGGCGATCTCCATCCCCAGCACGAAGCCAAGGGTCGCCAAGGCAGACAGGAAAAAACAGGCAAGCCCGAGCAGCCAGACCCCGGCGGATCGCACCACGAACATCATACGGTTCACGTTGATACGCACCAGATCGTCCAGGTCCTGCACCGCTTGCCCACCGTATTTGCGGGCCCGATGCACCATGTCAAACGGTGCGCCCAGAATGCGATGGCTAAGGGTAGACCACATAACCGCTAAGGCAATCCAATACCACAGATTGGAAAAAGACCGCAGATCAATCATCTCGGACAGGGTTTCAAACAAGCTCAAAACGTCAATGCCTCTTATCACGCAGGATCACGCTGCCGCCCGAACTGACTCTTTTGCAGACAGAAGGCAATATCCCGCGGCTGCGAACCGGCTCTATATCCTCTGTCACATTGGGTTAAACAAGCCCCCGAGCACAGCCAGGCCGGCAGAGTGAGAAAAGCGCGGCGATTGTGCCACTTGCCTTGGGCCGGGCTTCCATGCGACCCAAAGGCAACCTGCAATAAAACAGATGAGTTCCAGATGAAGCCGACCGTCGCTCCCTTTCCCGCCGCCCGATTGCGCCGTACCCGGGTTACCCCTGCAATCAGAGGCTTGGTTCGACAGAACACCCTGACCACGGATGATCTGATCTGGCCGGTGTTTGTGCGCGATGGCGAAGGTATTGAGGAACCCGTGAGCTCGATGCCTGGCGTGCTGCGCCGCTCGGTCGACAAGATTGCCGAGGCCGCAGTGGAGGCACAGGCGCTGGGCATTCCGGCGATCTGTCTGTTTCCCTACACCGATGCCGCACTCAAGACAGAGGATTGCGCTGAGGCCTGGAGCCCGGACAATCTGTGCAATCGCGCTATCCGCGCCATCAAAGGGGTGGCGCCCGATATTGCGGTAATGACCGATGTGGCGCTCGACCCCTATAATATCAACGGCCATGATGGCTATGTGGTTGACGGTGAGATCCTCAATGATGAAACCGTTGAGGCCCTGGTCAAGATGAGCCTGGCCCAGGCAGAGGCCGGCGCGGATATCATCGGCCCCTCTGATATGATGGATGGCCGTATTGGCGCCATGCGCAGCGCCTTGGAAGCAGCCGGTCATCGCAATGTCTCGATCCTGTCCTATGCGGCAAAATACGCCTCGGGCTATTATGGCCCCTTCCGGGATGCGGTTGGCGCCTCAGGAGCGCTGCAGGGCGACAAAAAGACCTATCAGATGGATCCCGGCAACTCGGATGAGGCCCTGCGCCTGATCGAGCGCGACCTGCAGGAAGGCGCGGATATGGTGATGGTGAAGCCGGGAATTGCCTATCTGGACATCTGCTACCGGGTGAAATCCACCTTTGGCACACCAACCTTTGCCTATCAGGTCTCGGGTGAATACGCGATGATCCAGGCTGCGGCGCAAAATGGCTGGATCGACGGGGAAAAGGTCATGCTGGAAAGCCTGATGGCCTTTAAACGCGCCGGCTGTGATGGGATCCTCAGCTACTTTGCACCACAAACGGCCCGAATTCTTAACGGTTAGGAGCAGCAGGCCTCTGCCACCCCGCCAGTATGATCAACGGCATGATCAATGGCCTGCACATTGGCCTGCTCACCAGAAGGTGACTGCCATAGAGCGATATGCCGCCCATTTGCGGCTATGACCCTTGCGCAAGTGGTGACAGTTGGCGACAATGCACCTATACCTTATGGCAGAGCCGGAAAACCGGCCTATTGCAACGACACCCGCTCGGGCAGATTTGACCGGGGTGAGGATCTCTCACCCAGGATTGGCCGTTTCGAGCAGCAGGACAGGCAACTGGATATATGAGCAGCAAATCTTTTGACCGCATGTCACGTCGCGGATTCACCCTAAGCCTTTTGGCCGGAGCGGGCGTTACCGCCGCCTGCGGCAATGGCGTTGGCAGCAACAATGGGGCGACCATCGATGCCCGCGTCGATTCAACTCTGAATCAGATGTATAATCGCTACCCCAACACCCAGACCCTGGCGGCAAAATCCACCGGTATGCTGGTCATGCCGCTGGTGACAGAGGCAGGGTTTATTTTTGGCGGAGCCTATGGCCGCGGCGCCCTTCTGATCAATGGCGCCACCGTGGATTATTATTCGACCGTAAAAGGCAACGCGGGGCTGCAAATCGGCGCCCAGCAATATGCCCATGTTCTGTTCTTTATGACCCAGGATGCGCTGAGCGGGTTCCGTCGCTCGTCAGGCTGGGCCGCAGGCGCGGATCTTGAGTATGTTGTGCGCGATGACGGGAACTCCATCTCTGCCGATACAAACACGCTGACCTCGCCGGTTCTTGCGGCTGTCTTTGGTCAGGCCGGGCTGCGCATTGGCGCAACGCTGGAAGGCACAAAATACACCCGCATCATTCCCTAGGCGCCAATCCCGCCCTTTTCGGGCCGCCGATACGCCTAGACAGAAATACAAAAGGCCGTGCAAATCATTTTGCACGGCCTTTTTTTGGTAGTTAGCTCTTCGCCACCTGCCTGGCTGTCTGGCTGTGGCACCCTGCGAGCAGTTTTGCCCGAAAATGGATCAATCCAAGGCCCGCAGACGTTTAACCAAAGAAGATGTATCCCAACGGCCACCGCCGAGTTTTTGCACCTCTTTGTAGAATTGATCCACCAGGGCCGTGACCGGCAGGCTGGCTCCGGTTTCATTGGCCGCATCGAGACAGATCCCCAGATCCTTGCGCATCCAATCCACCGCAAAGCCATGTTCGAACTGGTCATCCAACATGGTTTCATAGCGGTTTGCCATCTGCCAGCTGCCAGCGGCACCCTGGCTGATCACCTCGACCACGGATCGGCCATCCAGACCGGCCTTTTCGGCAAAATGCAACGCTTCGCTCAGCCCCTGGACCAGGCCTGCAATGGCAATCTGGTTGCACATCTTGGTCATTTGGCCCGCGCCGCTGTCGCCAATGCGGCGGCAAATGCGGGCGTAGGCCCCGATCACCGGTTCTGCCCGTTCAAAGGCCGCAACATCGCCGCCGCACATCACCGACAAAACGCCATTTTCCGCGCCGGCCTGCCCGCCGGAAATCGGCGCATCCACAAACGAAATACCGCTCTCGCCTGCCGCTGCGTATAGCTCACGCGTGACCTTGGCCGAGACCGTCGTGTGATCAACAAACACGCTGCCTGCCGTCATCCCGGCAAAGGCGCCATCCGCCCCCAGACAGACCGCCCGCAGATCGTCATCATTGCCAACGCAGGACATGACAAATTCTGCCCCCTCTACGGCTTCACGGGGCGTGGCCGCAAAGCTGGCGTCATGGGCCTGCGCCCAGGCTTCGGCCTTTGCGGTTGTGCGGTTGTAAACGCTGACGTCATGGCCTGCGGATTTCAGATGACCCGCCATCGGGTAGCCCATAACCCCCAACCCCAAAAATGCGATTTTTGCCATTTGCTTTTCCCCTGTTCTGAACTGGCTTATGTTGGCGACACCCTAACACCGGCCCGGCTAGGTGCAATCGCAGGCACACCGCCAAAGCCATAAAAAATAGGAAACAGGCCCTTGATGGCACGTCTTTTTCGCTGGCTTTTGCGGCTGGCAGCAGCACTGATTCTGCTGATCCTGATCGCCAGCGGTCTGGCCTATTACCTCGCGGCCCAGTCTTTGCCCGAATACGACAAGCAGATCTCTCTGCCCGGTCTGTCTGCACCGGTGGAGATTATCCGCGACAACGCCAATGTTCCGCATATTTTTGGCAGCTTTGGCGCCAGTGACGAAGACGTTTATTTTGGCCTCGGATATGCCCATGCGCAGGACCGTTTATGGCAAATGGCGGTGCTGCGGCGCACCGCCCAGGGGCGGCTGTCCGAGATTTTTGGACGCCGCACCCTCGAGAGCGATTTGTTTGTGCGCCGCCTCGATATTTACGGGCTGTCCCAGCAGTCGGTCTCGGCCCAGTCAGCGGAGGCGCTGCAATCACTCAAAGCCTATTCTGCTGGGGTGAATGCGCGCATCCTGGAAATCAACGAAAACGCCCTGGGACGGGGGGCGCCCGAGATGTTCCTGTTCAACATGCCGATGGCCCCCTGGCAGCCAGCCGATAGCATCGCCGTGATGAAACTCATGGCGCTGCGCTCATCGCACCACCTGCAGGATGAGGTTTTGCGGGCGCGAACCTCCCTGGCGCTCGCCGATCCCGAACGCCTGCAGGACATTCTGCCCGACGCCCCCGGTAAGGGCATCACCACTCTGCCCGAATACGCCAGTCTTTTCCCGGGTCTGCCCCGCTATGCCAGCGCTGCCCCACTGCCCCCCAAGAGCAGCCTGTTTCCAGTCTCCCCGCGTGGCTTTGGCGGTGCCTCCAACGCCTGGGCCGCTGCCCCCAATCGCTCTGCCGCGGGGGGCAGCCTTTTGGCCAATGATCCACATCTGACGCTTTCGGCGCCTGGCAGCTGGTATTTGGCCCGCATGGAACTGGCAACTGGCGGTATAATCGGCGGCACCATTCCTGGCATTCCCGCCATCCTGACCGGGCGTTCAGAACAGCTCGGCTGGGGCATTACCGCATCTTTTCTGGATGATCAGGATCTGTTCATCGAAAAACTAAACCCGGACACCCCCGAGGAATACCTCACCCCGCAGGGTTATCAGACCTTTACCAAACGCCCCTCGATCATCAAAATCAAGGATGAACCACCAGTGACACTGACCCTGCGCTGGAGTGAAAACGGCCCCATTTTGCCGGGGTCGCTGTTTGGACTGTCGGCGATTACCCCGCCAGGGCATGTTGTCAGCCTGGGCTGGACCGCGCTGGATCCACACGACACATCCCTGACGGCAGCCATTGACCTGATGCGCAGCTCGAACGTCAGCCAAGCCATTGCTGCAGGCGAAGGCTTCATTGCCCCCTCACAGAACCTGGTATTGGCGGACAGAGCCACAATTGCCCAGAAAACCATCGGCGCCTTTCCGGCGCGCGATGCCCGCCATCATAGCAAGGGACGCCTGCCCAGCCAGGGTTGGCAGCGGGTGAACCGTTGGCTGGGGCGCGCGCCCTATGCCGCCAATCCTGAATTCACCAGCCCGCGCGGCGGCATACTGGGTAACACAAACAACAAAATTCTGCAGCGCCCCTTCCCCAGCCATGTCTCCTATAGCTGGGGCGATACCCAGCGGGTCAACCGCTGGCGCCGCTTGATGCAAAGCCGCGAAGTACACACCCGCGACAGCTTCATGGAGGCCCAGCTTGACACCGTGTCCTACACCGCGCGTTCCCTGCTGCCTTTGATCGGAGCAGACCTGTGGTTCACCGGCGGCGCCGCAGAGGATGGCAGCCGCGAAAAGCAGCGCCAGACCGCCCTGACGCTGTTGTCAGAATGGAACGGTGAGATGAATGAACATCTGCCCGAACCGCTGCTCTATGCCGCCTGGCTCCGCGCACTTCAGTCCCGCCTGATCGCCGATGATCTGGGACCGCTGGCGAGTGAGTTCAGCCAGGTGGATCCATTGTTCATCGAACGGGTCTACCGCAATGTAGAGGGGGCGGGCAGCTGGTGTGACGTACGCCAAAGCGCGCCGCAGGAAACCTGCACCGATATGGCCCGCTTGGCGCTGGATGACGCCCTGATCTGGATCGAGGAGCGCTATGGCCCTGCCCTTGAGTCCCTGCGCTGGGGGGATGCCCATCAGGCCACCCAGGATCACGAAACCCTGGGGGACGTTCCTGTCTTGCGGTTCTTTGTGAATATCCGTCAGTCAACCAGCGGCGGTGATAACACCCTGCAACGGGGGCTCACCTCTGGAAAAGGTCCCAACCCGTTCCAGAATATTCATGCTGCGGGCTACCGTGGGGTCTATGATTTTGCCGACCCGGACAGCTCTTTGTTCATTCTGGCCACGGGGCAGTCCGGGCATTTCCTATCCCGCAACTACGATGACATGGCCCAGCTGTGGCGACGCGGTGAATATGTGCCCATGTCGCTGGACGAAGATCTTGCCCGCGCTGCTGCGGTTGGTGTCACCAAAATCAACCCCAGGAACTGACCTGCCATGCAAAACCTCGCAACCCCTCTTATTGTGATGGGCATATTGTTCTTTGTCGGTTTGGCTGCCGACCGCATCGGGCGGAAACTGCGGCTGCCACGGGTGACGCTGTTGCTGGGCTTTGGCTTGGTGGTGGGTCAGGCCGGGTTTGACCTGTTGCCGGACGCGATTACTGATCTGTACCAGGTGGTGGCGATTGTCGCCCTCAGCGCTGTCGCCGTTCTGTTGGGCAGCTCGCTCTCGATCAATAACCTGCGGGGGCATGGGCGTATCGTGATCATCGTCTCGCTCTGCGTCGTGTTGGTGACCCAGGCGGTGGTGACCATTGGGCTCTGGGGCTTTGGTCTGCCGCTGGCCCTGGCTATGGTGCTGGGCGCCCTGGCCACCGCCACCGATCCTGCAGCCACCTATGATGTCATTGACCAGTCCGGCCAGGACAACTCCTTCACCAAAAGACTAAAGGGCATTGTCGCCATTGACGATGCCTGGGGGCTTTTGGCCTTTAGCCTGACAATGCTCGCACTGCGCCTGTTTGGCGACATCGCCGGAGCCGGAGAGGAATCGCCCCTGACCGCTGCCGCCTATGAGCTTGGCGGATCTATTGCTTTGGGGGTTGCCATCGGCTGGCCGGGTGCCTTTCTGATTGGTCGGTTTTCCGACGGCGAACCGCTCAGGATCGAAGCGCTGGGCCTGATTTTTCTCACCGCAGGTCTGTCGCTGTTACTGGGGCTGTCCTATCTTATTGCGGGCATGACCGTCGGCGCCGTGATCGTCAATCACGCCCGCCACCACAGCCGCGCCTTTGACGAAGTGCGCAGCTTTGAATGGCCTTTCTTGATTGTCTTCTTTGTGCTTGCTGGCGCGTCTTTGGATGCACGCGCCCTGATTTTGGCAGGGGGCGCTGGTTTTGGCTATGCGCTGTTTCGCATTTTGGGGCGTCTTCTTGGAGGCTGGGTCGGTGGCCTGGCAGCACAGGCCCCGGCACAAGAAAGCCGCCACTACGGCGCTGCCATGCTGCCGCAAGCGGGGGTAGCCATCGGGATGGCACTGGCGGCCTCGGAACAACTGCCCGCCTATGGCGATCTGATCACCGCACTGGCCATCGGCACAACTGCGGGGTTCGAGCTGATTGGCCCTGTGGTCACGGCCTATGTTTTGTCCCGGCAAGGCAATGCAAACAAATCTAACTGAGGCTGCAAAATGCAGACGAGCGCGGGAAGTCCCCCGCGCTCGGCCTGTCTCTGCCATTTCGCGCAGCTTTTACAGCGCGTTGAACTGGGCTTTTTGCTTATCCGTCCAGCGCACAGTCAGGGCAAAGCCCTCCTCGCTCTGTTCTTCGCTGATCACCACATCCTGCTGAAACAGCCAAGCCCGCTGTTTGCCCTGCGCAAAGGAGAGCGTGAACTCTTCAAGGTGGCGCACGCCTTCCAGCTTGAGAGCGACATCCTCCAGCAGGGCTTCGATGCCTTCGCCTGTGAGAGCGGAAATCGCATGGATACCCTCTTCGCGGGCAGCGCGCTGGCGGCGCGCTTCGGCGACGTCATCGGGCAATTGGTCCAGCTTGTTCCAGACTTCGATCTGGGCGCGGTTTTCATCAACCCCAAGCGTCGCCAGGATGGCGGCAACATCATTGGCTTGGTTTTGGCTGTCTTCATGGCTGATATCGCGCACATGCAGGATCACATCCGCCGCCAGCACTTCCTCCAGCGTCGCCCTGAATGCCGCCACCAATTCGGTGGGCAGGTCGGAGATAAAGCCAACGGTATCCGAAAGAATGATCTCGGGGCCATCCGGCATCTCAACCCGGCGCATGGTGGGGTCAAGGGTGGCAAAGAGCATGTCCTTGGCCATGACCTCGGCCCCGGTCAATCGGTTGAACAAAGTGGATTTGCCAGCATTGGTATAGCCCACCAGGGCCACGATCGGGAACGGGATCTTGGCCCTGGCTGCGCGATGCAGACTGCGGGTTTTTACCACCTTGGCCAATTGACGGCGCAGGTTGACCAGCTGGTCATCAATAGCACGCCTATCCGCCTCGATCTGGGTTTCGCCGGGTCCGCCGACAAATCCCAAACCACCACGCTGACGTTCCAGGTGGGTCCAGGCCCGCACCAGACGGGTCCGCTGATAGCTCAGCGCCGCCATTTCCACCTGCAACACGCCTTCACGGGTCCGCGCACGATCCGAGAAGATTTCGAGAATCAGACCGGTGCGATCAAGGATTTTGACCTTCCAGGCCTTTTCCAGATTGCGTTGCTGCACTGGCGACACCGGCCCATCAATCAGGACCAGATCAACCTCGTTGCTGTGCAACAGAGCTTGTAGCTCTTCGATTTTTCCTGAGCCAAACAACATCCCCGCGTGGGCCTTTGGCAGGCGCACGACGGTGGCGCCAACCACGTCAAGATCAGGCAGCGCCTCGGCCAAGGCAACACCTTCCGCCAAAGCGGGTTCAGCAGGGCGACGCCCCTGATCAGATTTAATATCCGGATGTAACACCCAGGCGCGGGTGCGGATCCTATCGTGCTCCATCAAGAGGCGTCTTCACCCTCGTACAGGCTGATCGGCTGTGCCGGCATGATGGTAGAAATCGCATGTTTATAGACCAGTTGGGACTGGCCATCGCGACGCAGCAGCACACAGAAATTGTCAAACCAGGTAATTACCCCCTGCAGTTTGACCCCGTTAATCAGGAAAATCGTCACTGGAACCTTGGTTTTGCGAACGTGATTGAGGAATGCGTCCTGCAAATTCTGTCTGTCCGAAGCCATAATAATATCTCTCGCCTTTGTTCTTGCGGCACGCTGCGGACCAGCGCCCCATATTATGTACGACTATGGACGCAGATTTTAACAGTTTCCAGCCGAAAAACACTCAATATACCGAGAGCCGGGTCCTGATTGCCTAGCTGCGCCAGAAATTTGGAGACAAAAGCGCGATAATCGCCAAGGTCTCCAGCCGCCCCAGCACCATGGCAAAGCACAGGATAAACTTGGCTGCGGGGGCCAGGCTGGTCAGCACAATTGGCTCATTGCCAGCAATTTCGGTCAGCGGCCCAGTTGTTGACAGAGTTGCGATGGCCAGGATCAGGGAGTGTTCAAAATCGCTGCCGACGGCCGACAGCGCAATCGAGACCAGCGCCAAAGACAGGGCAAAAAGCATGAAAAATATCCATGCCACAAAGGCCCCATTTCTTTGGATCCGCTTGTTGCCACTGCCCTCGCCGCTGACCGAGGAGGGATGAACCAGGCGCTCCATCTCGCGCATGCCATTGAGGTAAAGCGCATAGACCCGCAGCAGTTTCACCCCGCCGGCCGTGGTCGCCACGCCGCCGCCAATCACCGACAGCCCCAGCAGGATCATGCCCGGCGTTTGCAGCCCGGACCATTCCCGCGAGGTTTGCCAATCGGCACTTTCAAAGCCCGTGGTCGACAAAAAGGACATCACGGTAAAAAGCCCGCCCCAGAAAGATCTGAGCGCCTGAACCGGTTCCCCATGGGCACCCACCTCAAAGGTATTGAACCAATGCCACAGGATCAGCAAAAGCGGCATGCCGACGACAATCAACAGCCCGGTTCTGAATTCGGGGTCCTTGTCCAACCGTCCAGACCCAACCGTGACAGTGTCATCAGAAAAGGTCAGGCGGGAGAGGGCAAAGAACATAAACAGGAACATAACCATTTCGCCGCCAATGCCACTGGCGCCATTTTCGACGCCGCCAACAGCAGAAATACCGGAAGTGGCCAGCACAGACATCGCATGGCTCAACCCAACCAGCGGGGTCTCGCCGGTAACCATCAACAAGATCCACAACACGATCGTAAGTCCGGCATAGACCGGGCCCAGCGTACGGGCAATTTCGATCAGGCGTCTTTTGGGATCTGCGTCCTGGATCTGCGAGGGCGTCGCGCTGCCGCCGCCAGGCTCGCCGCGGGCTGTGACCTCAAAACCGCCCAGCGACAGGGGCGCCAGAACGGCGGAGGCCGAGATCCACATCAACAAGCCCCCCAGCCAGGCCACAATGGCCCGCCACAGGTGCACGCTTGCGGGCAGCCTGCCCGGATCTGCATAGATATCAGCCCCAGTGGTGGTCACCGCGCTAACCATGTCAAAATAAGCGTTCAGAAAACTGGTGTTGCGCAGGGATTCCTGAACAGGAATCGCAAGAAACAGAGGCAGGATGACAAAGGTCGCCAGCAGCGACAGCAACTGTCCCGGCATCCCGTAGCGCGGCACCCGATTGCCCAAAGACAGTCCCGCCAAGGCGACAAAGAACAGCCCCAGGATGCCTGTGTAGAAAAAAGCACGAGAGGTCTCATGATCATTAAGCGCCAGCGCATGGGCTGCGGGGATCCACATGGCGGCAGAGGCGATGCTCCAGATCAACAGAAACAGCGGCAATCGCAAAAACCGGTTGGGTGTCTTGTTGCGGCGCCCCATCCTAGAAGTAGTCGATGGAGACCTGCATCAGACGCTCCACTTCGGGCACATCATCCGCCATGGCAAAGAGAGCGATCACATCGCCGGTTTCGATCTTCAGCCCGCCAGTCGGGCGCAGCACCTCGCCGCCTTTGCGCACGGCGCCCACCAAAACACCCTCGGGAAAATCAATTTCGCGAATGGCCTTGCCGGCCATGGGCGAGGTGCCCATCACCTCTGCCTCGATGACTTCGGCCTCCGCATCCCCAATGCTATAGACCTGACGCACCCGGCCGTAGCGAATATGGCGCAGGATCGAGCTCACCGTGGTGGCGCGCGGATTGATGAAAGCATCAATGCCCAGTGGTGTGAGCAGCGGTAACAGCGTGGGGTCGTTGATCAGCGCAATCACAAAAGGACAGCCCTCGGCCTTGGCCCGCACTGCGGCCAGCATATTGGTCTTGTCATCGTCGGTGACGGCCAGCATGGCATCCGCACGGTCAATGCCCGCCTCGATCATCAATGAGCGGTCCAAACCATCGCCGTTCAGCACGATCGTCCGCTCCAGTGCCTCGGCGGCATGTTCGGCACATTTGCGGCTTTTCTCGATCATTTTGGCGCGAATGCGGCTGGTGCCACTTTCCAGTGCCTTGGCCACCTCAAGGCCCACATTGCCGCCGCCAACAATCACCACCCGATCCTGGCGTTTCTCAACCTTGCCAAAGACTTCGATGGTACGGTCAACATCTTCTGCATGGGAAAACACATAGCAGCTATCGCCAACAAACAGCTGATCCCCCGGCTCCGGCGCAAACAGCGTGCCGTCGCGGCGCACACCAACAACGATGGCCCGCAGGGTCGAGAACAGATCGGAGAGCTGGCGCAGCGGCGTATTCACCACCGGGCAGTCTTCGTCGATCTGAATGCCAAGCAGCTGCGCGCCGCCCTCCATAAAAATCTCGGTATCAAAGGCCGCCGGAGCCTGAAGCCGCTGCATCGCCGCAGCGGCCACTTCCCGTTCCGGGCTGATCACCACATCAATCGGCAGATGTTCGCGGCGATACAGATCCGAATAGATCGCGGTCAGATAGCTGCGCGCCCGCAGCCGCGCTATTTTGCGCTGGATAGAAAACACCGAATGGGCCACCTGGCAGGTGACCATATTGACCTCATCGGAATGGGTGGCCGCGATAATCATGTCAGCGTCCCGGGCCCCTGCCCGGTCCAACACATCCGGGTAAGAGGCAAAGCCAGCCACACCCTGCACATCCAGCGTATCAGTGGCCCGGCGCACCAGCTCCGGGTTATTGTCGACAACGGTGACATCGTTTTGTTCCGCAGAGAGGTGGCGGGCAATCTGCCAACCAACCTGACCTGCGCCACAGATAATAACTTTCATGCCACTGTCCCTTGGGCGCCATTTCGCCAGTTTTGAATGCCAGAAGCCATCGGGGGGGTCAAATCAATTGTAACTTCTGCTCAGATACGGCAGTTTTACTCCATGTCCAATATTCGTCTAGCCAGTGCATTTTCTGTTGTCTTGCTTGGAGTTGCCGCCTGCGGCCCGCTGCCGGTGTATTATAACGCAGGCAGCGATCAGACCCGAACCAACAGCGATACGCTGACTTGCAACGTCACGGCCCTGAAAGATGCACCTGTGGCCAATCAGATCCGCCAACGCCCACCAGTCTATTATCCGGGGCGGCAGTATTGCAACGCAAACGGCTGTTGGACTGGCCCCGGCTACTGGGTCGATGGCGGCACCTATACTGTGGATGTGAACCAAGGCCTGCGCAGCCAGCTCGTACAACGCTGCATGGCTCAAAAAGGCTATCAGCGCCTGGAATTGCCACGCTGCACAAAAGAACAAATCACCCAGCTGCAATCCGTGCCAAGCGGCAGTCATCCCACCGAAGGCCTGTCGACAGAGGCCTGCGCGGTACAGCAAAGCACCGGCATCACCGTTATTTTGCCGCCACTTTAAGCCCCAGCGCCGGATCGCAAGGCACATTTAACATAAGAACGGCGCGTCCGCCCGGTGGGACTAGGGCGCTTTTCGGGGGGCAAAGGGCAGAACCGTTGCCCAGTTTGTTTCGGCCTCACCCGTCTTGACCTGACCCTTTTCGATCAGGCCAGTCCAGGTCAAGGCAGTCCAGGTCAAGGCAGGCCGGCACAGCAGCATCCGGGCACCAGCCGCCAACGGCAAGGGGGCTGAGGCCTTAGACCATGTCCTCTTCTTTTTCGACATGGGCGATGCGCGCGCCGGTCTTGTTGGAGGTGACAACCCCCAGGGATTTCAGCTTGCGGTGCAAAGCAGACCGTTCCATCCCAACAAAGGAGGCGGTGCGGCTGATATTACCGCCAAAGCGGTTGATCTGGGTCAGCAGGTATTCCCGCTCAAAGGCCTCGCGGGCTTCGCGCAGTGGCAGGGTTGCCAGGGCGCCGGACAAAACCACCCGCCCCTCTTCCACCACTTTTTCCTCTTCGCGCGGCAGATCCTTTGCCTCAATTGGTCCGGTGCCGTCGCCAAGGATCAGCACCCGCTCCACCATGTTTTTCAACTGGCGCACGTTGCCGGGCCAGGTCATGGTCTGCATCAGCGCCACCGCTTCATCCGCCAGGGCGCGCAGCGGCAACCCCTGGCTTTCATTGAATTGAGCGATAAAATACTCCGCCAGCTGCGGGATATCCTCGCGCCGATCCGCCAGGGACGGCACATTGATCGGCACCACGTTCAAGCGGTGATACAGCTCCTGGCGAAACCGGTCCGCATTGATTTCCGCCTCGAGGTCCTTGTTGGTGGAGGAGATGACGCGCAGATCAACCCGCACCTTGTCATTGCCTCCAACCCGTTGGAATTGTTGATCCACCAAAACGCGCAGGATCTTTGACTGCGTGCCCAGCGGCATATCCGCCACCTCATCAAAGAAGATCACGCCGCCATGGGCCTGCTCCAGCAGCCCGGGCTCAACCCCCCGTTCCGAGGTTTCGCGGCCAAACAGCACTTCTTCCATCCGGTCAGGCTCAATCCCCGCACAGCTCACCGTGACAAAGGGCGCAGAGGCGCGCGCTGAATTCATGTGAATATAGCGCGCGGCGATCTCTTTGCCGCTGCCTGCCGGCCCGCTGAGCATGACCCGGCCATTGGATTTGGTGACCTTGTCCAGCTGGCCAACCAGCGCACGGAAAGACGCCGAGGAACCGACCATTTCAGACCCGCCGGTTTCCTTGCGCCGCAGATCGGTGTTTTCCCGGCGCAGCTGCGAAGCCTCCATCGCACGGCGGATGACCACCATCAGCTGATCAATATTGAAGGGCTTTTCAATAAAGTCATAGGCGCCCTGTTTGATCGCCGCCACGGCGATTTCGATATTGCCATGGCCTGAAATAATCACCACCGGGACTTCGGGATTGTCGCGTTTCACCGTTTTGAGAATGTCGATGCCATCCATCTGACTGTCCTTGAGCCAGATATCAAGGATCAACAACGCGGGCAGCTCTTGGTTGAGCTCCACCATACAGTCCTCGGAGTTGCCAGCCTTGCGGGTTGCATATCCTTCATCCTCCAGGATGTCGGAAATCAACTCGCGAATGTCACGTTCATCATCAACAATCAAAATGTCACTCATGTCAGACCTGCTTTCACTGTATTCCGGTTCACCTGCTCCGCGCTGGCAGCTGCGGGCAGACGTATCACTGCCATGGCACCAGCATGCTGGTGCCCTTCAAAAATCGGCGCATCCTCTAGCGAGAGCGCACCGCCATGTTCCTCGATAATCTTTTTCACAATCGGAAGCCCCAGCCCGGTGCCCTCGTTGCGGGTGGTCACATAGGGTTCAAACAACCGTGCACGATCCTCAGGCAGACCAATGCCATTGTCGGCAATGGTGAGTTCATAGCCCCCGATTGGCGCCACATGAAGCGCGATGTGGATCTGTGGCTTCACCTGGGTATCGGGTTTCTTTTTGCGAAGCGTCTCAATCGCCTCACCAGCGTTCTTGATCAGATTGGTCAGGGCCTGGCCAATCATGGTGGAATCCAGATCCGCCCAAAGCGGCTGATCTGGAAGCTGCGCCGAGATGGAGACATCCGGCTGACCGGTCTGTTGCAGGGTCACGGCATCGCGGACCAGGCTCACCAGATCTTCTTCGCGGCGTTCTGGTTCCGGCATCCGGGCAAATTTGGAAAACTCATTAACGATGCGA
Source organism: Phaeobacter sp. G2 (assembly GCA_025163595.1). Lineage (NCBI taxonomy): Bacteria > Pseudomonadati > Pseudomonadota > Alphaproteobacteria > Rhodobacterales > Roseobacteraceae > Phaeobacter > Phaeobacter sp. G2. The sequence goes on along the minus strand of CP104100.1, from coordinate 2,388,492 downwards.
CGCAAATCATTGGTTTGGCGCACAATCACATCGGTCATGGACTGCAACTTGTCACTGTTCTCCTCGCCCAGCATCGGGGCAAACTTCCGCTTGATCCGCTCAGCGCTGAGCTGAATCGGCGTCAGCGGGTTCTTGATCTCATGGGCGATCCGTCGGGCCACATCGCCCCAGGCCGCCATCCGTTGCGCACTGACCAGATCGGTCACGTCATCAAATGCCAACACATAGCCTTCGAGCTTGCCATCATCGCCGCGCCGCCGTGACATCCGCACCAGCAGGTTTTCCAACTGCCCCTGACGGGTCACTTTGATTTCGCCTTGCTCTGCCTCTCCGCCGCTGGCGACCAAGGTTTGAAAGAGCGGGCCAAATTCCGGAATCGCCACTGACAGCGCCAGGGATTGCTGATCCTCGTGCCAATCCAGCAGCCGCTCAGCAGAGCGGTTCACAAAGGTGATCTTGCCCTCATGGTCCAGGCCAACAACCCCAGAGGTAACCGAAGACAGCACCGAGTCAAACAACCGTCGCCGCCGCTCGATCTGATTGGTGTTTTCCAACAGGGTCGCGCGCTGCGCCCGCAGCTCGTGGGTCATTTGGTTGAAATAATGCCCCAGCTGAGAAATCTCGTCGCCACCATCTTCTTCGGGAACCCGCACATTCAAGTCGCCACCGCCAACCCGCTGGGCCGCAACCGTCAACCGCCCAACAGGGCGTGACAGCCGTTCAGCAAACCAAATTCCCAGCCACATGGCCGCCAGGATCAGGATCAGCGCAAAGCCGATATACATAAGGCCAAATTCAAACAGAACCCGACCACGTTCTTTCTCAAGCTGCTGATACAGCAACGCGGTTTCTTTGGTTTCGTCCAGCAGGTTCAACAGCGCACCGTCAACGTCGCGGCTAATGTACAAAAACCGGTCAACAAAGGCATTGAGCCGCACCAGGGCGCGAAACTCATTGTTGTCCCAATCCTGGATAATACTCAGCCCCTCAGAGCTGGCCCTGGCAATATCCTCGCTGCTGGGGCGCTCAAAATCAAACTCATAGGAGCGCTCGCCCCGCGCACGAATACGCCCAGTGCCATCAATGACATAGGCCTCGCGGAGCCCGCGCTGGATCTGCAATTGTCCCTGGGTCAGAACCTGGCGTAGCTCCGCATCATTGATATAGTAGCTGCGGCTGCGGCTTTGATCGAGAAACCGCGCCAGAGCCTCGCCATCGGCGGTGATATCGCGCCGCTGTTCTTCCTGGTAGGCCTCTGCGGCGGAGAGTGAGCTGCCAATCACCTGGCGCACCCGTTGCGAAAACCACCCCTCCAGCCCGACATTCACCGTCAGCACTGCAAACACCGCAACGATCACGGTCGGCCCTAGCGCCAGGAAGCCAAAGGCGCCAATCAGACGCAAATGCAGGCGGGATCCCGCCGACTTGGAGCGCCGCGCCGCAAACAACCGCGCAATCTGGGTCAGAACCAGGACGGCGATCGCCATGACATAGACCATATCCGCCAGCAGAATCAGACGCAGCGGCTTGGACGAGGCACCATGACCCAGTGGGCCAAAAATCAGAAAGGTCAGCAGCGCCAGAAGCGGGCCAAGCACCACCAATCCGAGGGTACCGATATTGCGGGCCTGACGCGTTTTGCGCCAATGGTCCATGGCCATAAATGGGCCTTGCCCAATCCGGAATTGTGACTTTTGAGCCACGCGATACCCTCATTCTGATGTATGACCACACCGGCCAACCGCCATATATCGCGGTAGCTACCAGTATAAAGCAGCAGCTACCACAGCTATGTGGCGATATTACATCAGTTTGCGCCGACGTGTCACCTCAATATCCAAATCAGTGATTTTCTTTCGCAACGTATTGCGGTTGATGCCCAAAAGCTCAGCGCATTTTGCCTGATTTCCCCCAGTGGCGGTGAGCGCAATTTCGATCAACGGCGCCTCTACCTCCCGCAGGATTCGTGCATAGAGCCCGGGAGGCGGCAAGATATCCCCATGCAGATCAAAATAGCGCTGCAGATGGCGGGCAACCGAATCTGCAAGCTTTTCGTTGACGGTTCCACCGATGATCGGCCCTGCCTCAGTTTGCGGACCCAAAGCCGCCGCAACCTCTGACCGAGAGATCTCCTCGCTGCGCGCCGTCAAAGCCAGCCGCCGCACCAGGTTTTCCAGCTGGCGGACGTTGCCGGGCCAGGCGCAATGGCGCATCATCTCGCTGGCTTCCTCGCTGAACCGCCGGTGCTGCGCCCCGTCATTTTCCGCCTTGATCAAGAAATGCGCTGACAACAACGCGATGTCCTCGACCCTTTCGCGCAGACTGGGCACCCGCAACTCGGTCCCCGAAATCCGATAATACAAATCCTGGCGCAGCTCACCGGATTCCATCGCAGCGGCCGGATCTTTTTGGCTGGTCGCCATGATGCGCGGCGCATGACTGCCCGGAGAATCCATCATCCGCACCAGCCGCGCCTGTGCCTCATCCGGCAGGTCAACCAGCTCATCAATCAACAGGGTGCCGCCCTTGACCTCGGCCAACAGCCGGGCTGGCCCCTCCAGCGCCATCAGATCGCTTTCAGAAGCGGTAACAAATGGCAAGGTTCTGCGATCTGAAAAATCATGCACAGCGCGGGCAATCAACGATTTTCCGGTGCCGCTTTCGCCTGTGATCATCAGCGGCATATCCGTGTTCATCACCCGCGCGATCAGCCGGTACAGGGCCTGCATGACCTCGGTACGCCCCACCAAGGGCAGATCTTCGGGGCGATCCTGTTCAACAGCGACGCTGCTGCTGGGAGATTTTTGCGTTTCCGCCAGCGCTTTGGCGGTGCGTTTCATCAGTTCCGGCAGATCAAAGGGCTTGGGCAGGTAGTCATAGGCCTCTGCCTCGGCAGCCTTGATTGCGGTCATGATGGTATTTTGCGCCGAGATCACAATGACCGGCAGACCCGGGCGGTCCTGCGCGATCTTTGGCAGCATTTCCAAACCGTTGCCATCGGGCATGACCACGTCTGAAATCACCACATCGCCTTTCCCTTCGGCGACCCAGCGCATCAGGGTGGTCAGCGAAGAGGTGGCATGCACCCGGCAGCCAGCCCGGGTCAGCGCCTGCGTCAGCACGGTACGAATAGTGCGGTCGTCATCTGCAACAAGAACGGTGCCGTCCATGGGTTAAATCTCCTGCGGTTCTGCGTCTTTTGGTATACGGGACAAGGAAAGCCGGAACACGGTGCGTCCCGGCACCGAGTCAACTGAGATCCAGCCATTGTGTTCAGCGATGATCTTGCTCACCAAGGCGAGCCCCAGTCCGGTGCCGTTCTCACGTCCCGACACAAAGGGATCAAAGACATCCTCGCGGATGGCTTCTGGCAGGCCGGGGCCGTCATCTATCACTTCGATCTGCAAAGGCAGCAGCTTGCCGGTGCCATCGCTGCGGCGCATTCTGAAGGAATGCTCATAATAGCTGCGAATGCGAATGGTGCCGCCGCTGGGGCCTGCCGCCTCTGAAGCGTTTTTCAGCAGGTTCAGCACCACCTGCAGCAACTGATCCGCGTCGCCCCAGGCCAGGGGCAGCGATGGATCATAGTCTTCGGTAATCGTCATATTGGCGCCAAACCCCAGCAGGGCCGACCGCCGCGCCCGGTCAAGAACATCATGGAGATTGACCGGCTTGAACTGTGGCTCGCTTAGATTTCCAAACTGTTCCACCTGGTCCAAAAGTTTAACGATACGGCGACTCTCGCTGACAATTAGATCTGTAAGTTCAACATCTTCCCCGGTGAGGTTCATGCTCAGCAACTGCGCTGCACCGGTGATGCCCGCAAGGGGGTTTTTAATTTCATGGGCCAGCATTTCCGCCATGCCGATGGCAGATTGGGCCGCTGATTTTGCAGAATGGTTCTGCGTCATTCGTGCCGCCAGCTCCCGCGGGGAGAGCAGCAACAGCATCTCTCCCGGCCGTCCCTGCACCGGGGCAATCTGCACCCCGCATTGCAACGGTGCCCGGCTGCGTGATCCCACATCGATGTCATTGACGAACAACGGCGTTCCCTGGGTCCGGGCACGTTCAAACGAGGCTTCAATGGGGGCATCTATGGCGATCTGATCCCAGACAGGCTGGTTCAGCAACCCCCGGCGTGAGGTGTTCAAAAACCCCTCAGCGGCAGAGTTTGCATCCAGAATGCAGTTATTCCCCCCGATCAAAAAAGCGGGAACTGGTAGTGAGGCCCAAAGTGCGGTGTCCGAAATCATGCTGCTCCCTCTCGTTGAGGCTGGGACAAGGCATCCGGCAACAGGCGCAGGACCTCTGCCGGATCTTTTTCAATCAAGACCGCGCGCCGCAGGGGCGCCGGTGTCTGGGCCAGATCCATGTACCAGCCCAAGTGTTTGCGCGCGACGCGTAGCCCCAGGTCACGGCCATAGAAAGACAACATCGACTCGTAATGCGCTGAAACCATTTGAATAAATTCATATCCTTCAGGAACCTGCGGCGCCGCGCTGCCCCACAGATCACTGGCAACCTGGGCCAAAAGCCAGGGCTTGCCCTGGATACCGCGCCCGATCATCACCCCATCAGCACCGGACCGTTGCAAGGCTTCGGTCGCGGTCTGACTATCGACAATATCGCCATTGGCCAGCACAGGCAGGGTCACCGCATCCTTAACCGCGCGAATGGCGGCCCAGTCGGCGCGACCTTTGTAAAACTGGCAGCGGGTGCGCCCATGGATGGTGACCATCTGAATCCCGGCCTGTTCGGCGCGGGCAGCAACGGAGGCCGCATTCAGGCAATTGTCATCCCATCCCAGGCGCGTCTTCAGGGTGACGGGAATATCCACCGCCTCTACCACCGCCTCAATCAGAGACAGCGCGTGATCCGGCGTTTTCAGCAAGGCAGAGCCCGAATAGCCGCTGGTCACCTTTTTGGCCGGACAGCCCATGTTGATATCAATCATCCGCGCGCCGCGATCTGCCACCTGGCGGGCAGCTTCTGCCATCCAGCTGGCTTCACGCCCCGCCAGTTGCACCGAGGTATTCTCCACATCGGCGCTCAGTTCAGCGCGCTCGCGCACACCGGGCTTGGACTGTACCATTTCCTGGCTGGCAACCATCTCGCTGACCATCAACCCGACACCAAAAGAACGCACCAGATCGCGGAACGGGCGATCGGTGATTCCAGCCATAGGGGCCAGCGCAATAGGGGGAGTCAAAGAGGTGGTTCCGAGGGTGAAGGACAATTGCCTAATCCTTGTGCGAGTGAGTGTTTTGTAGCCGAAGCCCTCGGTATTGGACAATGAATCCGCCCCCTGCAAGGGCACAACTCCTACCGCATGCCTAAATTTTAAGCAGTTCACCACAGGTGATTGCCTCTGGAACTGGCAGAACCTAAACATCCAACAGCACAGATCGCGGGCCGACCAACGTCCAAAGGCACCGGATTTGGCTAAAGCGGAGCAGAAGAAAGAGGGTTTGATGACCACTGCAGCCTTGATCGTCGCAGCAGGACGCGGCACCCGGGCCGGTGGCGGCCTGCCTAAACAATGGCGCCCCCTCAAAGGCAAACGGGTCATCGACTGGACCCTGCAAGCCTTTCGCGACTCCGGGATCACCCCCATCGTCCTGGTGCTCTCTCCCGAGGACCGCGGCGCCTGGGACAGCTTTGCCGCTGACAGCGACGTTGTTTTGACAGCAGGTGGCGCCGAGCGGTCCATCTCGGTGCAAAACGGGCTGATTGCGCTGCGCGATCTCAATCGCTCGCAGGCAGGATCGGCGCATAATCTGCCAATCTCCAAAGTCTTGATCCATGATGCTGCCCGCCCCTGCATCAGCCAGGCGCTGATCGCCTCAATCATCGAAGCCCTGGACCACGGTGCCGCCGCTGCCCCCGCTGTTGCGGTTACAGATGCGCTGTGGACTGGCGCCGGGGGGCAGGTTACCGGAACACAGGACCGCAGCGGGCTGTTTGCGGCGCAGACCCCGCAGGGGTTCCAGCTGGACGCGATCCTTGCAGCCCATGCCAGCCATCCCGGCGGTGCCGCCGACGATGTCGAGGTGGCCCGCGCCGCCGGACTGGAGGTTGCAATCATCGCCGGGGAGCCGGACAATATAAAAATCACCCGGCCCGAGGATTTTGCCCGCGCCGCCATAATACTAGAAACGGAAGACAAAATGGATATCAGACCCGATATCAGCCTCGATGTCAGACTGGGAAATGGCTACGATGTACATCGCTTTGGCCCCGGTGACAGCGTCATCCTCTGCGGTGTTGAAATTCCCCACGACCGCCGCCTGCAGGGCCATTCTGATGCGGATGTGGGCATGCATGCGGTGACGGATGCGATCTATGGTGCTTTGGCACAGGGCGACATCGGCCAGCATTTCCCGCCCTCGGATCCCCAATGGAAAGGCGCCGCAAGCGAGATCTTTCTACGCCATGCCGCCGATCTGGCGCGCGACATGGGGTTTCAGATCTCCAATGTGGATTGCACCCTGGTCTGTGAATACCCAAAGATCGGCCCCCATGCGCCCCAGATGCGCAGTGTAATGGCCGAAATCCTGGGGATTGATCCAACCCGCGTGTCGATCAAGGCCACCACCTCCGAGCGCCTGGGCTTTACCGGACGTAGCGAAGGCATTGCCTCTCTTGCCACTGCCGCACTGGTGAAACCATGACACTGGCCTCTATAATCGCAACCGTTGGCGGCATTGGCTACCTGCGCCCCGCCCCCGGCACCTGGGGGTCACTGACAGCCCTGCCCCTGGCCTATGGCCTGCACCAGTTGGGCGGCTTTCCTCTGCTGGCTGCTGCCACCCTCATTTGTACCGTGATTGGCATCTGGGCCACGGCTGAGATGACAAAGGGGCAAAGCAACCACGACCCCTCTGAAATTGTGATTGACGAGGTTGCCGGGCAATGGCTGGCGATCTGGGCGATTTCCTACCCAGCCTGGGCCCATGATATCTCGATCACCGCACTTTGGCCCGGTTGGGTCACTGCCTTTGTTCTGTTCCGCCTGTTCGACATTTGGAAACCCGGCCCCGTGGGCTGGGCAGATCGCAAAGAAGGCCCTGTTGGGGTGATGATGGATGACATCATTGCCGGGTTCCTCGCCGCCCTTGGGGTGATCGCCCTTGCCGGGTTCAGCCACGGGGTGTTGGGATTATGAGCCAATCCCCTGCCGCAGTTCCAGATCCGGCAGCCGCAAGCGCCCATCCCGATGTTGCCGGGCTGATCGGTCTGGCCGCACGACTGGGCCTCACCGTGGCAACCGCCGAAAGCTGCACCGGCGGCATGGTGGCGGCGGCGCTAACGGATGTCCCGGGCTCCTCTGCCGTGTTGGATCGCGGCTTTGTCACCTATTCCAACCGCGCCAAGCAAGAGATGCTGGGGGTGAGTGAGGCAACTCTGGCGGCTTTTGGCGCCGTCAGTGAAGACGTGGCGCAGGAGATGTGCGAGGGCGCGCTGCGCCGTGCTGGCGTGGATCTGGCGGTCTCGATCACCGGCATTGCCGGTCCCGGCGGCTCCGAACACAAGCCCGAGGGGCGTGTTTGCTTTGGCCTCGCCAGAACCGGCCAGCCCGCCATGGTGGAGACCATCGATTTTGGCGCCTTGGGGCGCGAAACTGTGCGGGCAAAAAGCTGCGCCCATGCGCTGTTGCTGCTTGAGAAGGCAGCTTTGCAAGTTGAGCGCGATTTAAGCAAGACCCCTTAAGTTTCGCACTTTTTTTAGTCACTTTCAAAAAAGCCCATGATTTTGGCGCTTTTGACCTAGGTGATGCTTTTTTCCCCACTCCAGATCGGGTCTGTGAGCCACCAACCACGCAAGCGGGATGGAAGGACGACCCCATGAATGGAGCTGATACAGCTTGGATCATTGTAGCAACGGCCCTGGTGCTGTTTATGACGTTGCCGGGGCTTGCCCTGTTTTATGGCGGTTTGGTGCGTGCACGAAATGTGCTCAGCGTCTTTATGCAATGCTACGCCATTGCCTGTTTGATGAGCATTCTCTGGCTCGCCTTTGGCTACACAATTGCCTTTGGCCCCGGAGAAAGCGGCTACTGGGGCGGCTTGGACAAAATGTTCCTCAATGGCGTCACCGCAGAGAGCCTCAGCGGCACCCTGCCCGAGGTTCTGTTCTTTGCCTTCCAGATGACCTTTGCCATCATCACCCCGGCCCTGATTGTGGGCGCCTATGTGGAACGGGTTGGCTTTGCCTTTGTGCTGAGCTTTTCGGGGCTGTGGATGCTCCTGTGCTACGCGCCGGTGGTGCATTGGATCTGGGGCGGCGGCATCATGGCGGATGGCGGCATCTTTGGTGAGGTCGGCGTCAAGGATTTTGCCGGCGGTATCGTGGTGCACGAAACCGCCGGTCTGGCGGCCCTGATCATCGCGATCTTCCTCGGGCCACGGAAAAACCGCACCACCCCGCCCCATAACCCCGGCTATGTGGTCATTGGCGCCGCGATGCTCTGGGTTGGCTGGTTTGGCTTTAATGGTGGCTCGCAGCTGGCCGCGGATGGCGGTGCTGCCATGGCCATCACCGTCACCCATATTTCTGCGGCTGCAGCCTCGCTGACCTGGGCGCTGTGGGAAAAGATCAAATACGGCAAGGCCTCGGTTGTGGGTCTGGTGACAGGCACCATTGCAGGCCTCGCCTCGATCACCCCCGCCAGCGGCTTTGTTGGCCCGATTGAAGCGCTGATTATTGGCGGTATCGCAGGTATTCTCTGTCAAGAGCTGGTGAACCTGGTGCGCAACAAGCTGCAGATTGACGACACGCTGGATGTCTTTGCGGTTCACGGCGTTGGCGGCATCTTTGGCACTATCATGATCGCGGCCTTTGGCCATGGGGCCTGGATCGCGCAGCTTGGCGCGCTGGCCGTGGTGGGTGTCTTTACCACCGTTGTCACCATTGCCCTGATCAAGATCGTCGGCGCCTTCACATCTTTGCGCGTTGACGTTGAAACCGAAACAAACGGGCTAGATATTACAGTACACGGTGAACGCGCCTACGACATGACCAGCTAACGCCTGTGTCGCCCCGCTCGGGGCGTGCGCGCCAAAATGCCACCACTCATACGGCATGGATGCAACACCGTGCATCATACGGGCTTCCCACATTTTGGGAGGCCCGTTTTTGATTGCCCAGGCGGCCTTAGAAAAACCGGCTGAGATCCGCTGCAGATCCTGCCCCCTGAAGCACAGACCACAGCTCGGCGCTGCGCTGCGCCCCCAACAAGGCCGAAGCCTTGGCCAGCAGCCGGGCTTCGCGCATCTCATAGGCGACTGGCGCCTGCAGGTCGTGGCTGGCCTGAAGACGTTTGCCATCGCGCCGCACCAGCGTCACATGCGCCGCTGTCTCGGCGAGGCTGTCATCCGCCTGCACATGGATCTGATCGCGCAGGGCAACCAGCCGTGGATCCCGGCACAGCTCCGCGCTGTAACTGTCCAGCCGTGCGGTGTCTTTGCCAAGCGCCTGCAAGGCCAGCACCGTCCGGTAAGAAAACTTTGCCCCCAGGCCTGTGTCCGGCGCAGGCTGGTTGCACACGGTCATCCAGCGCGGATGGGTGTGCACCGTCAGGCTGGCGATCTCAGGCGCCGCCAGATCCAGGCTGCGGGCGGCCTCCAGCGCCGCATGAAGCCCGTGACAACAGGCGTGGAATTTATGGCTGATCTCTTCAAACAGCCAGTTCTGCCCCAGATCCTGCAGCGCCGCATCCAGGTTGCCCTCACCGTGATGGGTTGCCCCAAACCCCAAGGCCCCCTCCAAGGCGCCCGGGTTTGCCTCAAACCCTGCGTCGATCAACTGGGCGACTTCGACCCCGGCGGTGGCGGCCAACCCGGCATTATAGGGTTTCCCCATGGTGCCAAACTGTGCCTTCAGCCCCGCCGCGCGGGTGGCGCAAAGCCCCAGCGCCATTTCCATCTGGTCGGCGCGCAGCCCCAATAGCCGCCCTGCGGCCGCCGTAGCGCCAAATGCACCAGCCGTGGCCGTCTGATGGTAGCCATTTTGGTAATGCGCACGTCCCAACCACAGCCCCACCCGGATAGACAGCTCCATGCCAAACAGCGCTGCTTCAATCACCTGTTCTAGGGGTTTGTCCTGACCTTCACCCACCGCAAAGGCTGCGGAAAACACCGCCACTGAGGGGTGGCCGATATGGGCAAAATGGGTGTCGTCATAGTCCAGCGCGTGGGAGATGGTGCCATTGGCCAGCGCTGCCATCCGCGCGGGCACCTGGGAGCTGCCAAACAGGGTGGCCTGCGGCGCGCCTGCTTCGGACAGGGCCTGATCGCGCAGCAGCCGCGACACTGGTTCCTCGGTTCCGGCAATGCCACAGGCCAGCCAGTCCAGCGCCGAGAGCCGCGCCATCTGGCGGGCCAACCCGGTGGGCTGTAGGTCTGAAGTGGCAAACTCAGCCAGCTGGCCAGTCAAGGTCGTATTCATCGCTTAGGCTTCCTGTGTTCAGGGCAGCCTAGCCATATAGCTCAGCCGCGCGGCGCTCAAATGCCTTCACAATACGCTGCATCGCTTCGTTGAAGACAACCCCGATGATGCCCTGCAACACCGCATTTTTGAACTCAAAATCAACAAAGAAGGTCACATCACAGGTGCCATCCTCGCGCGCAGCAAAGCTCCAGTTTGATTTCATGTAGCGAAAGGGGCCGTCCAGATACTCGGTATCGATCTTCATATCATCGGCAAACAGCGTCACCCGGCTGCCAAAACGTTCGCGGAACACCTTGAAAGAGATCACCAGATCCGCCTCCATCACCTCAGCCGGGCCCTGTTGCTTGCGGCTGCGAATGCGCGCGGCGGCGCACCAGGGCAGGAACTTTGGATATTGTGCCACATCCGCCACAAGCCCGTACATCTGCTGTGCGGTATAGGGCATCTGGCGGTTTTCTGAGTGAACTGGCATGGGCGACATCAATTTTCTTGCTATGATCGTGTCGCGTCATGTCCTATGAACGCGCGGAAATTTCAAGGGGTCAGCCATGCCACAGCGTCCATATGTCATCGATGTGATGATTTCAGCCAAAACTATCGCAGCCCGCATCGAGGAGCTGTGTGACGAAATCACCCAGGAATTTGGCGACACGGACAAGCTGGTTGTTGTTGGCCTGCTGCGCGGCAGCTTTGTGTTTATTGCCGATCTGGTGCGCGAGTTGGACCTGCCGATAGAGGTCGATTTCCTCGAGGCGTCTTCCTATGGGGACGGCATGGAGAGCAGTCGGGAAGTACGCATTCTCAAAGACTTGCGCGGCGCTATTGAAGGGCGCGACGTGCTGGTGGTGGAAGATATCGTTGATACCGGCCACACCCTGAACCATGTCACGCACCTGCTGGCGAGCCGCAAACCGGCACGGCTGAAATCCATTGCCCTGCTGGACAAGCCGTCGCGCCGCGAGGTGGATTTCCGCTCGGATTGGATTGGCTTTGAAATTCCCGATGAATTTGTTGTGGGCTATGGCATCGACTTTGCACAGCGCAATCGAAACCTGCCCTATATCGGCAAGGTGCGTTTCACCGACGAGAGCTGACTTTCACAGGCGCCACACTGAAAAAGGGACAGAGCCATGACAGAATTCTGTGGAGGCTGCTTGTGTGGCGAGGTCCGGATTACCGCCACAGGCCAGCCTTACCGGGTGGGGCTTTGTCACTGTATGGACTGCCGCAAACACCACGGGGCGCTGTTTCACGCCTCCGCCATCTTCCCACAAGATGCAGTGACCATCACCGGCACACCCCACAGCTATGCGGGGCGTTTCTTTTGCCCAAAATGTGGCTCTTCGGTATTTTCCCGCAGCGAGGATGAGATCGAAGTTCACCTCGGGATTCTGGACCAGCCAAACCAGCTTTCCCCGACATATGAGCTGTGGTGCATCCGCCGCGAATCCTGGCTGCCTGATTTTTCAAACAGCAAGCAATACCCGCAAGACAGGGAAAGTGACCACCGGAGCGAAAACAGCTGCGAGGGGGAGAAGTGACAGGCATCACATCTTTGCAGCGCTCCGCCAGATGTGATGCCTGTCGCCTGGAAAGTCGTGACTAGGCCAAGCCGAGCTTGGCATTACGCGCGGCGCGCAGGCGGGCAAAATCATCGCCCGCGTGATAAGAAGACCGCGTCAGCGGCGTCGCCGATACCATATGGAACCCCTTGCCATAGGCGGCTTTCTCGTAGGATTTGAACTCATCAGGCGTTACAAAACGATCCACTGCGTGGTGTTTTGGTGTTGGCTGCAGGTACTGGCCAATAGTGAGAAAATCAATATCGGCGGCCCGCATGTCGTCCATCACCTGACGCACAGCTTGTTCATCCTCGCCCAGTCCAACCATGATGCCCGATTTGGTGAACATCGACGGATCCAGCTCTTTCACCCGCTGCAACAGGCGCAGAGAGTGGAAATAGCGCGCGCCGGGGCGCACCTCGGGGTAGAGGCCAGGCACCGTTTCCAGGTTGTGGTTGAACACATCGGGACGCGCCTCGATGATCTGCTCAATCACCGCCATGTCACATTTGATGAAATCCGGCGTCAGGATCTCGATGGTGGTTGAGGGGCTGCGGTGGCGTACAGCGCGGATGGTCTGGGCAAAATGCTCTGCCCCGCCATCCGTGATATCGTCGCGATCCACCGAGGTGATGACCACGTGGTTCAAACCCAGTTTCTGCACCGCATGGGCCACGCGGCCCGGCTCAAACGCGTCCAGATCTTCGGGGGGTTTGCCGGTGGCAATATTGCAGAAGGTACAGGCACGGGTGCAAACCTCGCCCATGATCATCATGGTGGCGTGACCCTGGCTCCAGCATTCGCCGACATTTGGGCAGCCGGCCTCTTCGCAGACCGTAACCAGCCCGTTTTCGCGCATGATCTTATGGGTTTCCGCATAGCCCTTGCCGCCGGGGGCTTTGACCCGGATCCAGCTGGGTTTCTTTGGCTGGGCATTATCCGGGCGATTTGCCTTTTCGGGATGCCGTTGCTCGGGAATTTTGAGATCACGCATGGTGGGTCCGCTTCTGGCCTGTGTTCCTAGGTGACTTAGCACGTTCATTCCTTGGCGTCACCGCGACAATGAAATATCGGCAATGCAAGTGATGCATAGCACCACCGTCTAGCGATATTTTGCTAACATTATTTGGTTCAAAAACCCTTTCACAATTTTGCGACCCTGGCGCTGCAAAAGCGGCAAAAATTTAGACATTTGCGCTTATTTTCAACGCAGTCGGTCTCCTTTGCATGACTGTTTTACGACAGCGGCCAGAGATGGTTGCACTGAATTTAGAACTATTATAAACGCCTGCCAAACTGGTTCATCATCAACGGAGTTGTAATATGAAATCTGGCGTAAAACTGCCCGACGTGACCTTCAAAACCCGCGTACGCGACGAAGCTGTAGGCGGTCCCAACCCGTTCCGCTGGGAAGACAAAACCACCGCGGATTACTTTGCAGGCAAGCGGGTTGTGCTGTTCTCCCTGCCCGGCGCCTTTACGCCCACATGCTCCACCTACCAGCTGCCCGGCTTTGAAAAAGGTTTTGCCGATTTTCAGGCCGAAGGCATCGATGCCATCTACTGCATGTCGGTCAACGACAGCTTTGTGATGAACAAATGGGCCGAATCGCAAAACCTGGAAAACGTAAATGTCATCCCTGATGGCTCTGGTGAGTTCACCCGCAAAATGGGCATGCTCGTCGCCAAGGACAACCTGGGCTTTGGCGCCCGCTCCTGGCGTTATGCGGCCATCGTCAACGATGGCGTTGTCGAGGCCTGGTTCGAAGAGCCTGGCCTGTGCGACAACCACGGCGAAGACCCCTATGGCGTCTCCTCCCCAGAAAACCTGATGAAGCACCTGCAGGCGGCAAAAGAAACTGCGGCGGCCTAAGCCACCCGGTTCTGCAATACCTGTTTAAGGCTCGGGCTCGCCAGTGGCGGGTCCGTAGTCTTTTTGCGCTTGCTGCAAAATGGCCTGACCCGTCTGCCGCGCCACTTGGGCCAGATCCTGAAACCATACTGATTCTGCGGTACTGGCGCGGCGGATCAAGCCAATCCTGCGCTTTGGTTGCGGCGCGCCAAAGCGTTGAACACACAGCCCCTGTGCCGCGTTACATTCTGCAGCCAATGCAAGCTCGGGCATCAAGGTCAGGCCAAAACCAGCGGCAACCAGGCGGGACAGAGTCGCCAGCGACCCTGCCCCCATGTTGATCCCCGAGGCAGAGCGGGCAACGCCACAGACCTCCAGCGCCTGATCCGTCAGGCAATGGCCATCCTCAAGCAGCATCAACTGGTTGGCCTTCAGATCCGAGGGTTCAACCCTTGGGTGCCCGGCATTGACCTGCGCCAGACGATTGGCCGAGCCTGCCAGCAAAAAGTGATCTTCGAACAGCTCTTCCTCTACCAGTCCCGCGCCACCACTGGGCAAGGCCATAATGGCCACATCCAATGCGCCATTATGCAAGGCCTCCAACAGGCGCTCAGTTCTGGCCTCACGCACCTGAATATTTAGGTGCAGATCATGGGCCCGCAGATCAGCCAGAAACCCGGGAAGCAAATAGGGCGCTATGGTAGGAATCACCCCCAAGGACAGGCTGCGACGCCCGCTGCTTTGATCCTGTGCCAGACGTTCAAGCCGACCAGCAGACAGCAGGATTTCGTCACTTTGCGCCAGCACCTCGCGCCCCAAAGGCGTCAGCACCACATCCCGCGCTCGACGTTCGACCAGAATCCCCCCCATCAAGTCTTCCAAGGCTTTGATCTGTACAGACAAAGCAGGCTGAGACACATGGCAGGCCTGGGCGGCGCGGCCAAAATTGCGATGCTCACACAGCGCCTTGAAATAACCAAGTTGTCGAAGGGTAAATCTCATAGGAGCACCCTATCAAATACGCCACTCGCGACAATAACTGATTATCGCAGAAGGTAGCAAATACCTGCCAAATTTGCACCTTCCGCATTGCCGCGCCCGGTTCGTCCAGCTGCGCCGTAACGGCCCAAGCCCCGCCCGATCAGCCAATCAGCTGATTACCATGGGAGTCACCGAGGCGCTCGTCCGTTTCATCGTAGAAGGCTTTTAACTGCGCCAGGGCAATCCGCAGGACGATTTTTCCAGACCGTGCCGACCATCCCAGATGGCGCTCAGCCGCTTCCAGCCCCTCCAGGTGACAACAGCACCGCAGCGCAATATCATTCAGACCGGACCCCATGGCCGCCATGGCTGCTGCGGCCCGCTTTTTGGCAGCCTTAGAGGCAGCGCTCCGCTTTGGCGGCTTGGATCTCCCACATCCCTCTGACGCGGCAAAATAGGCCCTGCTCTGCGCCAGATGATCGCCGACCTGGGCCAATTCAAAATCCTCCCGCAGGCGTTTTCCCGCATCGACCAGCTCACGCGGCAAAAACGGTTCGCCGCTTTTGTCCTGCAAGCGCGCCAGCATATCCAGCGGCGTTTCCCCCAGCCCATAGCGCGTGCGACGTTCTTTGGGTCTGTCGCCCCGCCCCGGCAGAAACCTGTGCTGGGTTTCGCTGAACCCCTGCTCAAGATTGGCCCGCGCCCGGTTCTCGCGGTCTGCCATTAAGCGACTGTACACCGTGCGCCCCATTGGGGTGATATGATAGCGGCGCAGGCGGCCAGGCCGGGTGCAACTGATCCACCCTAAAAGCGCCATGTTCCCCGCCAGCCCCTGTTCCACCGCAAGCTTGCTCATGGCACTGTCACCTTCGCGCACGACAACGGCCTTTTCCATGCCGTCCGCCACGGCCAAAATCGCGCCACTTTGACAGAGCCGCGCCAAGACTTCCAAAGCGGCGGTTCTGAGCGTCGCGGAATCAGCAAAATGTTGGAATTTTGGCGCCGCCAGCCGATCAAAATGAGCCGCCGCCAATTCACCCAATGCGCAGTCAATCAAAGGATCATCGCGGCGGTTCTCGACCCGGCGTATCTGACGCAACACGGTCGACGGATGGCATTTAAGCTCCCTGGCCAACTGACGGATCGAACAGCCGCCTTCGGTGTGGTCCAGATATCTCTGCACCTCAGGGGGGACCCATTCTGGGAGTGATTGTGCTGACTGTCTTTGCATGAATACTGATCTCCGGTCGTCAGTCAGGCAAATAGTCCACATTCCGCCCCCAAGGTTCCCCACAGAGACAGAGAGTTTACCCGATTGATTTTGAACAGAACTTCGAGTTATCCATCATTGTTTCCAAAAACTCATCAATCAACAAACAATAGACCGCGCGGTAAACCTCTCCCTGCGGCAACACCCGCATTGGTTGTGTTACGATTCCGATCACTCGCACAGCAAAAGGGACATCAAAATGCAGGACCTTCTGAGCCGCCTAAAAACTCTTCATCGCCCCAGGCTTCTGGTTAGAACCGCCCGTATTGGCGCCAGCAGCTATAGCCGGGAGCGGGATTTGCGCCGAATTCTTGGCACTGAAAAACCAGCAAGACCCGCAGCCGCGCTCATGCGCTTATTGGACCTTGAACATGAGGTGAATCAACAGCGCCTGAGTGGGGATGCAGGCTATGCCATCACCCGACATGTGGAAGTGCTGATCGCCATGCTTGGGGAATCCGCCTATCTTTCCCCGCCGAACTCTCAGGACAGGCCCGACGAAGCGACCGCCCAAAACACTCCCCCAGTGCCAAACGAAAACAGGCAGCGGCAATTATAGCCACTGCCTGAAACACTCTCGCCTTATGCGGGAAAAAATTGCCCCGCCTGGGCACCATCAAATCTACATGAAAGCGTCCGGCGACTCTGCTTTTTTCTCAGCAACAAAGGCCTCCAATGCCTCTCTGATTGCCGGATCCAGCGCCGGAGCCTGGTAGTTTGACAGAAGATAATCCACCCGGCTTGTGGCCAGGGAATAGGTATCGCGCGCGCCCTCTTCTTCCCAGGTTTCAAAGGGTTTGTAGTCCAGCAGATCAGACTTCCAGAAAGCGGTTTTGAAGTTCGCCTGGGTATGCGCACAGCCCAGGTAGTGGCCGCCGGGGCCAACTTCGCGGATCGCATCCATCGCCTGATCGTCTTCGGAAACTGGCACACCTTTGGCAAGCCCATGCAAAGTGCCCAGTTGATCGGCATCCATGACAAACTTTTCAAAGTCAGCCACCAGCCCACCTTCGAGCCAGCCACAAGAGTGCAGCATGAAGTTCACACCTGACAACAGCCCCATGTTGAGCGAGTTTGCGGTCTCATAGGCGGCCTGCGCGTCGGGCAGTTTGGAGCCGCAGAAGGACCCGGCAGAGCGGAACGGCAGGTTCAAACGGCGTGCCAGCTGACCGGCGCCATAGGTGACAAGCGAGGCCTCGGGCGTGCCAAAGGTTGGCGCACCAGAGTTCATGTCGATCGAGGAAACAAAGGCGCCAAAGATTGCCGGCGCACCGGGACGGACCAGCTGGCTATAGGCAACACCGGCCATGACCTCGGCCAGAACCTGCGTCAGGGTGCCTGCCACAGAAACTGGCGCCATGGCACCGCCGACGATAAAGGGAGAGATGATGCAGGCCTGGTTATTAGCGGCATAGACCTCCAGCGAGCCCATCATTACATCGTCAAATGTCATCGGCGAGTTGATATTGGTCAGCGAGGTCATCACAGTGTTGTTCTGTACGAACTCCTTGCCGAACAGAATCCCGCACATATCAACCGAATCCTGTGCCCGGCTTGGCTCGGTCACCGAGCCCATAAAGGGTTTGTCGGACAGGGTCATATGGGCCAGCAGCATGTCCAGGTGACGTTTGTTCACCGGGATGTCCGTGGGTTCACAAACGGTCCCGCCCGAATGGTGCAACCACTTGGACATATAGGCGAGTTTCACGAACTTGTTGAAATCTTCCATGGTCGCATAACGACGGCCACCTTTGGCATCGCGCACAAATGGGGGGCCATAAACCGGGGCCAGAACCATGTTGTTGCCGCCAATGACCACAGATTTTTCCGGGTTGCGGGCGTGCTGTGTGAACTCGGCAGGGGCTGTGGCGCAGAGTTTGCGGGCCAGGCCACGGGGGATGCGCACCCGTTCGCCCTGAACGTCAGCACCAGCATCGCGCCAACGCTGCAGCGCTGCCGGATTGTCCACAAAGTTTACGCCAACCTCTTCGAGGATGATATCCGCATTGGCTTCAATGGTTTCCAGCGCCTCTTGGGTCAGAACCTCGAAGTTGGGGATATTGCGCTGGATGTACTTTGCGGTTTCAATCTTGATGCTGGTACGTTCTGCGCGGCGGGCGGCGCCGCCGCCACCTCTGCTCCGACGACGTGGTGCTTCTTCAGCCATGGTCAGCCCTCTTGAAGGAATTTCATTGAAAGACATTTAGCCCGCCACGTGCCGCCACCGCCGAAGGATAACGGCCTATCCGGTTGGAAAGCGACATCTAACGAGCATTTTTCACCTTAACCCCGCCGACTTCCCCCCATCGACGTGCGTGACGATGCCCCAGGGGGCGGGCAAGATTGGCAAAGTTTTTCACTTCCCAGCCTCTCGTGGCATAACTGTGCTCTTGCCAGACAGAGACGCAGGGCCTATGAGCCAAACATGAGCCAGACATCCCATGACCGCCTTCTTATCATAGACTTTGGCAGCCAGGTTACGCAGCTTATTGCGCGCCGCCTGCGTGAGCTGAATGTCTATTGCGAAATTCACCCCTACCAGAACGTCACAATGGATTTTGTGCGCCAATTGGCGCCCAAGGCCGTGATCTTTTCCGGTGGCCCAGACAGCGTGACCCGCGAGGGTAGCCCCCGCGTGCCGCAAGAGATCTTTGAAATCGGTGTGCCGATTCTCGGGATCTGCTATGGCCAGCAAGTGATGATGCATCAGCTCGGGGGCATGGTCGAAAGCGGCCATGGCACCGCCGAGTTTGGCCGCGCCTATGTAAAGCCCACCATTGCCTCACCGGCGCTGCTGGAAGGCTGGTTTCAGGACGACGCAGACCGCGAGCAGGTCTGGATGTCCCATGGTGACCATGTAAGCAAACTAGCGCCAGGGTTTGAGGTCTACGGCACCTCGCCCAATGCGCCCTTTGCCATCACCGCGGATATCAGCCGCAATTTCTACGCTGTGCAGTTCCACCCCGAAGTGCACCACACCCCCAATGGCGCCAAGCTTTATGAAAACTTTGTGCGACTCGCGGGCTTTAGCGGCGACTGGACCATGGGCCTGTACCGCGAGCAGGCAATTGCCGCGATCCGCGAACAGGTTGGCGACAAAAAGGTGATCTGCGGTCTGTCCGGCGGCGTTGACAGCTCGGTTACCGCCGTTTTGCTGCACGAAGCCATTGGCGATCAGCTGACTTGCGTCTTTGTTGACCACGGGCTGTTGCGCAAGGGGGAGGCCGATGAGGTCGTCTCCATGTTCCGCGACAACTACAACATGCAGTTCATCCACGCAGACGAGCAGGACCTGTTCCTGGGCGAGCTGGAAGGCCAATCTGACCCCGAGACCAAGCGCAAGATCATCGGCAAGCTGTTCATTGATGTGTTCCAGAAACACGCCAATACCATTGAGGGCGCCGAGTTCCTGGCACAGGGGACGCTTTACCCTGATGTCATTGAATCCGTTAGCTTCTCTGGTGGTCCTTCGGTCACCATCAAAAGCCACCACAACGTTGGCGGGCTGCCGGAAAAGATGGGCCTGAAACTGGTTGAGCCGCTGCGCGAATTGTTCAAGGATGAAGTTCGCGCATTGGGCCGTGAACTGGGTCTGCCTGCCAGCTTTATTGGCCGTCACCCCTTCCCCGGACCCGGTCTTGCCATCCGCTGCCCCGGCGAGATCACCCGCGAAAAGCTGGAAATCCTGCGCGAAGCCGATGCCGTCTATATCGACCAAATCCGCAAACATGGTCTCTATGATGAGATCTGGCAGGCCTTTGTCGCCATTCTGCCAGTGCGCACCGTGGGGGTGATGGGCGATGGGCGGACCTATGATTTTGCCTGTGCCCTGCGCGCAGTCACATCCGTTGATGGCATGACGGCGGATTATTATCCGTTCAGCCATGAATTCCTCGGCGAGACCGCGACGCGGATCATCAACGAGGTAAAAGGCATCAACCGCTGTACCTATGACATCACCTCGAAACCTCCGGGCACCATCGAGTGGGAATAAGCCTCCCTTCCCTATGACAAGTGATCCGCCCCGGCCCCCGTGCCGGGGCTTTCTTTTGCACTCTCTCGTTTCGCCGCCCATTGACGCGACCGACAATACGGGGTCCTGTGATGCCGAGCGCGAAATCCAAAGGAATCCACCAATGACTGCTGAAATCAAAATACTGCCAGCGGCGTTGTGGATGTTGGGTGCTATCGGCTCCTTTTCGGCCATGGCCATTGCAGGGCGCGAAGCGGGTCAGACGCTCGATACCTTTGAAATCATGAGCTATCGCAGCTTGGTTGGGGTGATCATCGTGGCCGTGTTGATCACGGTGAAAGGCAACTGGGGCAGCGTCAAGACGGACCGGCTGAGCAGCCATCTGGTGCGAAACCTGGCCCATTTCACCGGTCAGAACCTGTGGTTCTTTGCGGTCACGCTGATCCCCCTGGCCCAGGTTTTTGCGTTGGAGTTCACCTCACCGCTTTGGGTCGTGGTGCTCTCCCCGCTGCTGCTGGGGGAGCGGTTGACGCTGATCCGCGGTCTTTCGGTTATGCTCGGGTTCATGGGCATCCTGATTGTTGCGCGCCCCTCTCCTGAAACGCTCAACGCTGGGGTGGTTGCCGCCGCCAGCTGTGCAATCTTTTTTGCACTGACGGTTATTTTCACCAAACGTCTGACCCGCAATGAAGGCATTGCATCGATCCTGTTTTGGCTCACCTCCATGCAGTTGGTCATGGGGCTGGTCATGGCGGGATGGGATGGGGACATCACCCTGCCCAGCCTCGAAATCCTGCCCTTGGTCCTGCTCATTGGGATGGCTGGTCTGGCGGCCCACTTCTGCTTTACCAATGCGCTGTCGATCGCACCGGCTACGGTGGTGGTGCCCTTTGACTTTGCCCGCCTGCCAGTGATCGCCGTGCTGGCCATGGTGATCTACGGCGAGGCCGTGGTGGTTTGGACATTTGTCGGCGCCGGGCTGATCTTTGTGGCCAATTACCTCAACATCCTTGAAGCGGCGGGGCGGATCCGCCTCCCCAAACCCCGTCCCTCCTGAGGGCTGCGGCGTCACAGCAGAATTGACCAAGCCGCCAGAGCCGACTAGCAAGGCCGGACGACAATAGGAAAGACGGGTCAATGCTATATAAGAGTGCACAAGACTGGCGCGCCGCGCCGCAAAAACGCATTTTGTTCTTTGGGATGTCCGGGCTTGGCAAGACCTATATCAGCAATATCCTGCGCAATGCAGGCAGCTGGTTTCACTACTCGATAGATTACCGTATCGGCACCCGCTACATGGGCGAATTTATCGCCGACAATGCCAAGTCCGAAGCGATGAAAAACCCATTTCTGCGGGACCTGCTGCTGTCAGACTCGATCTACATTGGCTCCAATATCACCTTTGAGAACCTGAACCCGGTTTCCTCCTATCTGGGCAAACCCGGCGACCCTGCCAAGGGCGGCTTGGCTATGGCTGAATATCGGCGTCGTCAGGATCAGTTCCGCAAGGCCGAAATCAACGCCCTGCTGGACACCCAGTATTTTGCCGACCGCGCGACCCGGCTGTATGGCTACCCCAATTTCATCTGCGACACCGGCGGGTCGATCTGCGAATGGGTAGATGCGGATGATCCCAAGGATCCTGTGCTGACTGCGCTTTCCCAACAGTGCCTTTTGGTCTGGATCAAAGGCGATGACGCCCATACCGAAGAGCTGATCCGCCGTTTTGACCGCGCTCCAAAACCGATGTCCTATCAACCGGAGTTCCTGCAACGGACCTGGGAAGACTATCTCAACCAAATGGGCCTATCAGAAGGGGATGTCGACCCTGACGCCTTTATTCGCTGGACCTATGCCCAAGCCCTGGCCCATCGCCAGCCGCGCTATGCGGCGATGGCAAAAAACTGGGGCGTTACCGTCACCGCGGATCAAATCTCTGCGATCAAAACCGAAGCTGATTTCAATGAGTTGATCGCCCAAACACTTGAGCCCTAAGCCAAACCTGCCTATCTACCAGTACTTCGTACCACTGCCCCCAAAACCGAGGACCTGACATGCCTATCAAGATCCCTTCTGACCTGCCCGCCTTTGACGTTCTGACGAACGAAGGCGTCATGGTCATGTCGCCGGATCAAGCGGCACGCCAGGATATTCGCCCCCTGCGCATTGGTCTGCTGAATTTGATGCCAAAAAAGATTCAGACCGAAAACCAGTTTGCCCGTCTGATTGGCGCCACCCCCTTGCAAATCGACCTCACCTTGATCCGCATGACCGAGCATCAGGCGCGGAACACAGCGGCCGAACACATGGAGGAGTTTTACCGCTCCTTCCAGGAGGTGAAGGACCAAAGGTTTGACGGGGTGCTGATCACCGGCGCGCCGATTGAACATCTGCCGTTCCAAGATGTCACCTACTGGGACGAGCTCTGCGAGGTTTTTGACTGGACGCAAACAAACGTGCACTCGACCTTTGGCGTCTGCTGGGGCGGCATGGCGATGATCAACTATTTCCACGGCGTCAAAAAGCACATCTTGGATCACAAGGCCTTTGGCTGCTTTCGCCATCAGAACCTTGCGGCCTCCTCGCCCTATCTGCGTGGGTTTTCGGATGACTGTGTGATCCCGGTTTCCCGCTGGACAGAAATTCGCCAGGATGAAATCGACGCGGCCCCCGGCCTGACAACCCTGCTGGGCAGCGAAGAGGCTGGCCCCTGCCTGGTGCAGGACCCAGCGCATCGGGCGCTGTATATTTTCAACCATTTTGAATATGACAGCGACACCCTGAAACAGGAATATGATCGCGACATCGCCACTGGCACGGCAATCAACGTGCCGCAAAACTACTACCCTAATGATGACCCCAGCCAGCCGCCGCAGAACCGCTGGCGCAGCCATGCGCATCTGCTTTATGGCAACTGGATCAATGAGATCTACCAGTCCACGCCCTTTGACATGGCGCATATCGGACGCTAGGGGTCAGCCACATACATGAGGGGCAGCCCGCGAAAATAGCCTGTGCGGCGCCCCTTTTGTAACTGCAGGCCTGTCGCCTTTCCCCTCCTTGGGACTGGATATTGCCTGGGCGGAGCTTTGATCGGAGTGAAAGCGATTCACATCCCCCCCAGTTTTGCCCTATAAAGGCCTGACCAAAGAGGAGTTTTCCAATGAAACTGCCATTTGACGGCGCCATCAGCAGCTACTTCAAAAGCAAAGCTCCCAAAGCCCTGGCCAACTGTATCAAAGACAGTGACAAAAGCGACATTCTGGCGCCGAACTTCCCCTATTCCGAGCGCATGCGGCGCAAGGATTATGAGAAAGAAATCAAATCCTTGCAGGTCGAACTGGTCAAGTTGCAGGCCTGGGTCAAAGACAGCGGTGCGCGGATCGCCATTGTTTTTGAGGGCCGCGATGCGGCTGGCAAAGGGGGCACGATCAAACGGTTTCGCGAGAACCTCAACCCAAGGGGCGCCCGCGTTGTCGCCCTGTCCAAACCCAGCGAGCCAGAACAAACCCAGTGGTATTTCCAGCGCTACGTCGATCACCTGCCCTCTGGCGGTGAAATCACGTTTTTTGACCGCAGCTGGTACAATCGCGGCGTTGTCGAACATGTGTTTGGCTTTTGCACCCCAGAGCAGCGCGAGCGGTTCTTTCGTCAGGTAGGCGGTTTTGAAGAGGCCCTGGTTGATGACGGGATTATCCTGTTCAAATTCTGGCTGAACGTCAGCCGCCCCGAACAGTTGCGTCGCTTTCTGGCCCGCGAAAGCGATCCGTTGAAGCAATGGAAGCTGAGCCCGATTGATGTGGAAGGGCTAGAAAAATGGGACGACTATTCCGCCGCCATCGAAGAAACCCTCAGCAAAAGCCATAGCGCCCATGCTCCCTGGTGTGTGATCCGCTCTGATGACAAACGGCGCGCCCGTCTTTCGGCCATTCGCACCGTATTGCATGCTATTGATTATAAGAACAAAGATGAAAAAGCCATCGGAGCGGTGAACAAAGACATCTGCATCGGACCGGAAAATTGGGATGTCTAAACGCGGCTATCATCACGGCAATCTACGGCAAGCTCTGGTTGAGGCAGCCCTGCGTCTGATCGAGATGAAAGGCCCTACGGGCTTTACGCTCTCCGAGGCTGCAAAACAGACCGGGGTAACCCCTGCCGCCGTTTACCGCCACTTTGAAGGCCGCGAAGATCTGATTGCAGAGGCTGCGCGTCAGGGTTTTTTGATGTTTGCCGACCTGATGCAGCATGCCTATGATAAATATCAGCCCTCACCTCTGGCCGCCTTTGAGGCCACAGGCCGTGCCTATCTCGCCTTTGCGCGCAAACACCCCGGCCATTACATCGCCATGTTCGAAAGCGGCATCGCCAGCAACCGCACTCCGGAACTGGCCGAGGCGGCCCATCGCGCCCGTAACATTCTGGAACGCGCCGCAGATGATCTGAGCCAACAAATTCCCGCGGACAAACGTCCCCCTGCCTCGATGTTTTCCGCCCATATCCTGGCAATGAGCCACGGTGTAGTCGAGCTCTATGCCCGCAACACTCCAGGCGCGACCTCGCCCTTTCCGCCAGAAGATTTGCTGGAAACCGGCATCGGCATCTATCTGCGTGGCCTGGGTCTGATTGAGCCGGACAGCTGACGCTGCAAAAGGCGTCGCCGCACAGAAAAAGGCCCCAAAGAATTCAGGGCTCTTCTCGACCGTCTTTCAGAGATTTCGCAGCTCAGGCGGCGGCTTCATCCCCTTCAAAGACAACCAAGTCCCTGACGATCGTTTTCAGCTCAGCAACCAGCTCTAGCGTCGGCACTGTCGACAAAAGCGGCGCCATGCCCTCGATGAGTTCCTCGGGCAGGTTCCACCAGGCAAGATCCTGAAGCGCCGCAATCATGTCATCGTCAAAACGTTTGCGCTGGAAGGTCGCCGGATTGCCGCCCCAGATCTCAAAGGGACCAATATCCTTAAAAACAGTGGCGTTGGCCGCAATGACCGCACCGTCAGCGATCTTCACTCCCGGCATGATGGTCGCGCCGTGGCCGATCCAGACATCATTGCCGATGATGACATCCATGTCTCTCTGATTTTCCTCAGGGACATGCTCATCCTGAAAAATCTGTTCCACAGGGAAGCTGGCAATGCGGTTAATCTTGTGCTGCCCCCCAAGGATGATTTTCACCTCTTCCGCAATGGAGCAAAATGAACCGATCGCAACATTGGTCCCTTCCCCTGTATTATGGAAAGTGATGTCGTCGCAGCCCAGGGTGAAACGCCCAATGACTGCTTTGCCGTTGCCAATCGGCGTTTCTGTGATCATTGATTCATTCAATGCTGGTTTCTCCCCTAATTGTACCCGTTCTGGGCATGGCTCACATTAGCGGCAAAATGTTTGAAAACTGTTTAAGTCGCTTATCGCCAACCCCACCGACGAGACGCGGGCGCGCAACTGGCGCAAGACCTTGGCCTGGCTAAACAGCGGCCTGGATGAACAGCTTTTGCAAAACCGCCCCAAACAGGTTGAGTCCCATGGGGTAAACAATTCACAAAAGAAAAAGGGCCGCCCGAAGGCAGCCCCCAAAACCACATATGTGGTGAATTTAACGCTTGGAGAACTGGAAGGAACGACGCGCTTTGCGGCGGCCAAACTTCTTACGTTCAACAACACGGCTGTCGCGTGTCAGGAAGCCAGCGGCTTTCAGAGCGCCGCGCAGGGCGGGATCATAAAGCTGCAGCGCCTTGGAAACACCGTGCTTAACCGCACCGGCCTGACCGGAAAGACCGCCACCTTTGACCGTCGCGTAGACGTCAAACTGGTCTTCGACACCGGCAACCGTGAACGGCTGGCGCAGGATCATCTGCAGAACCGGGCGGGCGAAGTAGGCTTTCATTTCCTTGCCGTTCACCACAACCTTGCCGGAGCCAGGCTTGATCCAGACGCGGGCAACCGCATCTTTACGCTTACCAGTGGCATAGGCACGGCCCAGTTCGTCACGAACGGGTTCACGGGCGATGATGTCTTCGGCGACAACCTCAACGCCAGCAACGGCGCTCAGCTCTTCGAGAGTGTTGATCTGATCAGTCATCGATATCAGCTCCGCGTGTTTTTCTTGTTCATGGACTTCACGTCCAGAACTTCAGGCGCCTGGGCTTCATGCCCATGTTCGGTGCCAGCATAGATGCGCAGGTTGGTCATCTGCTGACGCGACAGGCGGTTGCCTGGCAGCATGCGTTTGACCGCCTGATAGACAACACGCTCGGGGTGCTTGCCTTCCAGGATTTCCTGCTTGGTGCGGGATTTGATGCCACCGGGGTGACCGGTGTGCCAGTAGAAGTGCTCGTCGCGCTTCTTGCCTGTCATCTGGATTTTCTCGGCATTGATCACGATGACGTTGTCACCCATGTCCATATGCGGAGTGAAGGTTGCTTTGTGCTTACCACGCAGGCGCATGGCAATGATCGATGCGAGACGGCCCAGCACGACGCCTTCGGCGTCAATGATGATCCATTTCTTGTCGATATCTGCCGGTGTAGCAGAGAAGGTTTTCATGGCAGGTCAATCCTGTTTGTCGTGACGACGCAGAACAAAGGTCCAGCGCCCGATTTGATGGACAGGGTTTACGGAGTTCCCCGACCTGCGTCAATGCCAACAAACATGTTTAAAGTGTTTGTTTTCAGTATCTTAAAAAATAGGTATAATAATACCCCAAAGCATAAGACTGAACTTTCCGGCTGATCAGTCCCACCCGTGACATTTGCACACCATCGCCCCCCCCTATGTCCCCAAGAAGTGTTCTTCCGTCCTCAAAAGAGATTACACAAGACCAACACAACTCAAAGGTTACACATGAGACTTTCAACACTCCTGATTTACCCACTCGCCTTTATTGTCACTGCTTGCACGCAAGGCGTTCCGGTTAAACAGTCCCCTATCACCGTCTCGCTCAAAAATAACACAGCTGCTGATCGAGTCGTTGGCTACACCAAACCGGTAATCCGGACATTTGTTCCAACAGAGACCTCGCAAGAACTTCAAAACCAATACGAATCCAACCCCAACTCCAGACCCGGCGGTGTGCAACGCACGGAAATTACTGGCGCCACCTGTACTATTGATACCGCAGAATTCTCGGCGCAGTTTCAAACCCCGGCTATTGTTCATCTACCTAAATTCCACGGCAAACCTTCCCAGCTCAGAATGACCTGTAAAACACCGGAACTTTCGACACGTTATACCCACGACCCAACGCTTGATGGGGTTGTTGTTGTGGAGACCTCAGTTGCCGGGCTTATCGCCGCAGCGGTCATGACTGGCATTCTCGCAAGCAAAGACAATTGGTCCTATAGCACCGGCGAATCCAACGTTTGGATCGATCTCGCAGAGAAGTAATACATAGCCCCGCCCGACAGATTATCACACGCTGATCTGTTCGGGCGGGTTGTCCAACAAGGCGCGCAACCGCTGCATGGCCTCTTCGAACCGCTTAAGACTGACATGGCCATTGACGCAGATGCGCACCGCGTTGGGCGCGCGTCCATCACGCAGGGCAAATTCATCTGCCGACCGGATTTGAACCCCCTTGGCCTCGGCTGCGCGGGTAAAGGCGGCTGAACGCCAGCCTGCCGGGAGTTTCAGCCACAAAAACGGCACCTCATCGTTCCAGACCAGTTCAAAACCGCCCAGTGCATTCACTGCAACCCGGACATATTTGGCCATCTCCCGGCGCACCTCGCGCGCCAGCTCCTTGGTGCGGGGGTCTGACAGCAGGATCCGGGTGACTTCCGCCAGTGGCTGGGCCAGACCAAAATAGCTATATTCCGCAGCCCGGCGCAGATCCTGCGACCGCCCCGTGGGGGCCAGCGCAAAGCCAACCCGCAGCGCCGGTGTCAGGTTCTTGGATATCGAAAACACATGCCAGGTCATATCCGGTGCCAGTGCGCGGTAACTTGGCGCCTTGGCCTCTCCCATCCGGTAGCAATCATCCTCGACGATCTGCACCCCATGGCGCCGCGCGACTTCGACGATTTCTTGCCGCCGTTTCAGGGGGGTGAACAGGCCAGTCGGATTGTGCACTTCTGGACTGGTACAAAGTACCTGCGCGCCAGATTTGCGAATCGCTAGCTCTAACGAGTCTGGTACAATTCCCTGTTCATCCATGGCGACACCCAGGACTTTGGCCCGCAACAGCTCTGCGGCCCGGCGGAATCCTGCATAGGACAGATCCTCCACCAGGATCACCGGCTGCGGGTCCCGCAGCACTGTCTGCAACACTGTCAGGATACCATTTTGCCCCCCATGGGTCAGAACCACATCCGCCTCCCCCAATGGCCCCAGTGCCTGCCCCTCCAGCCAATGCACCACGGCCTGTCGCACCGGCAGATAGGCATCCCGTGTGGGATAGTTCAAGAACAGCAAAGGGTCGCCTCTGGAGACTTGCTCCATCGCCTGGCGCAGGGCGGAAACCTGCCCAACATCCACCATACGCGGGCTAAACAGACTGACGTGATGGGGATCTCTGGCTTCTTGCAGGTGCAGCTCGCGGGACCAGACATCGTCCAGAACGCGGCTTTGCTTTTCCGCAACAAAGGTGCCGCGCCCAACCTCCGCCTGCAACAAACCCTCATCCGTCAAGAGCGTATAGGCCCGCGCAACAGTGCCGGGTGTGATCCTCAGCTGGTAGGCCAATTCCCGCACCGGTGGCAGCTTTGTGCCGCATTGCAAAACGCCATCATCAACCGCCGTGCGGATGGTATCCGCGACCCGCTGGTATTTCGGCCCGGATTTACCTTCGAGGTCCGGCGACCAAATTGTACCCATTACAATCCATCCTTAGACAGCCAGTTTTATTCATTGTATCAAATTTACATAACAGACAATTGGGATTGTATCAACACAATAAAGGAAACGACCATGACAACTTCTGCAACCCAGAGCCCATCGCACACCTCCTACCTGAACAGCCGCCCTGCCCTGCCAGTGCTGGCACAGGCGGCCGTTGCTTTTGCAGTTCTCGTCACCAAATGGTCGATCCGTCACACCACGCGAAAAGAGCTGCGCCATCTTAGCGCAGAGCAACTGAATGACATTGGGATTTCCCGCGAGGAAGCTCATTATCAAGGAACTCTTCCGTTCTGGCGCCCTTGATCCCCTGGGCAAAGGAACCAACTGATGGCCGGGGCTTGTCCCCGGCCCTTTTTATTTATTACCCCCTCTAAATCTTACCTCCGCCCCCACCTTTTTTAGCCCGCGCCCTGCACGCCACTTTAGCCGCCTTTCGAGCAAGCCTGCCAACTGCGGTTGGCTTGCAGCCTGGCTATGGCCCATGCTAGGGAGGGCCACGTTTTGTTGGGGACAGCCCCAACCCTATCCCCGATCTTGTTGCACTGGCGGTCCGCCTTCCCAACAAGACGCCGGTCAAGACCAGAGGTGTACTTTGGATCACTCGGATTGCTCTGCACGGCCTCCCAAACTCCTCTGGGGGCAAACGTGAGTGACACCACGGACCACCTGCCCGCAGTGTCAAAGCCAGCCCCGTCGCATAGTCCCCCGACCACCGCTGATCGCCCGCGCAAAGCCACTGCTGCAAGCCTGGACGCCCTGACGCGGGCCGATCGCACAGATCACTTTATCCGCCGGGACAATAGGGTCTTTGCCGGCACCCATCTCATCATCGAGGTGATGGAAGCGACCGGGCTGGACTGCGAACAGCGCATTCAAGACGCCTTTCGCCGGGCGGCCACCCTATGTGGCGCAACCCTGCTGCATATCCATACTCACAAATTCTCTCCCCAGGGCGTTTCCGGCGTCGCGGTGCTCGGAGAAAGTCACATCACCGTCCACACCTGGCCAGAGATCGGCTACGGCGCCTTCGATGTGTTCATGTGCGGCGATGCCGAGCCATGGAAGGCGGTTGAGGTGTTCAAAGACGCCTTTGACACCGATGAGGTCGCAGTGCGGGAGCTGTTGCGCGGCGCCGAACTGCTGTCAGATCCGGGCGCTTAATGCGCCCAGGTGTTTGCCACCAGCACCACCTGCTGCCGCGCGCCGCAGGCCCTAGGCATCCAAGGCAATACGATCACAGATAATACGTGGATTGCGGCGCCCCCAATCTGTAAAGAGATCGGCCATGATGGTGCCGCTGAGCTGCTCAAGCCTCTGAGATCCGATCTCTCGCCCGCCCTGTTGACCAAAGGCAACCACCTCATCACTGATTGCAACCTCGGGCAGCTCCGTCACATCTACCACGATGGTATTCATCGAAATTGCCCCCATCACCGGGCAGCTCTGCCCCCGGATCAGCACTTCGGCACCCTCAGCCCCCTGGGCGCTTTGGGCAAACCGACGGCTGTAGCCATTGGCATATCCCAAAGCAACGCTGGCAAGGCGCCTGTCACGGTGCAGAACTGCGGTTCGATCATAGCCGATTGTGCTGCCCTTGGGGTAGGATCCTACGCTGATCACCTGGGATTTCAGCGTCAATGCGGGATGGAACGCCGGGCTGGGACCGGCGATGCCAAACAGGATGGCTCCACAACGCATCATATCCACCTGCGGATCCAATCCGGAAACCAGGGTCAACGTGCTGCCGGCGTGAATCATAACGTCCTGACGCCGCAGGTCACTGTTGGCAAAGATCCAGGCGATATCCCGTTGAAACCTTGCAATATTTTTCACCAGCTCATCACTGTGATTAGACGGAAAATGAGTGCAAAGCCCGACGATCTTCCCCGCTCCCAGTTTCAAAATATTGCCACAGGCTTGCCGTCCCTGCGGTGTCGACAGCTCTACGCCATCGCGCGACATCCCATTGGCATTCAGTGAGATATGCAGCTTTGGCAGCGGCTTCTCTCCCAGCCTGCCCCGAATTGCTAGTAGAGCCTCCTCTGAACCCACCAGCTCTTGGACATCCTCTCCCAAGGCGCTTTTGACCTCATCCGGTGTGGCGGTGCGCAGACGCAGGATTGCGCCGGTGAAACCAGCCGCCCGCACCGCGCGGGCCTCGCCGTTGGAGGAAATCCCGATATGGCTCACCCCCTGGGCCATCAACACAGGCACCACGTTTTCAATGCCATGCCCATAGGCATCCGCTTTGATTACGGCACAAAGCCGGGTCCGCGCAGGCAGCCGGTCCAGGGTGTGGCGCAGGTTCTGCGAAATCTGCGCCGGGGAAATCTCGCACCAGGCGCTTTCGTTTGTGTGATCCGTCATGGGGGTCAGTTGCCAGAGATGTTTGGCTGGGCATGTGCATCGCCCTGCCTGCCCAACAACTGGTCGACAATTTCAACCAACAGGGCCACGCCGGTAGGGGTTAAGCCATCTGGATAGTCATAATTGGGATTGTGCAACTGTGGCTGGGCTTCGCCCGATCCGATGAACACCATCGCCGCCTTGGCGCCATCCAGACCAAAACGGCCAAAGTCTTCCGACCAACGCATCGGCTGGCCCATGGAATGTGTTGACAGGCCAAGGGCGGCGGCGGCGGTGCTGGCGATTGTGAGAGCCCTGTCGTCATTTACGGTGGCCAAAAACACATCGTGCCAGGTCACAGTGGCGGACACAGTGGCGGACACATGTTCGGCCCGCCCCCCGACCTGCTGCGCAGCCTTTGCCAGGGCGCGCGCCAGCTGCGCCTCAGCTTCCTGGACCAGACGGTCCATGCGCGCATCGGTCTGGCTGCGCAGGGTCATGCGCAGCTCTCCGGCCCCCGGCGCGATGCCAAAACTGGCCTCGCCAAGCTGCGCATGGGTCAAGGTGGCAAGGGCAAAGTCAGCCCCCATATCGCCACCCGGGCCCAGCACTGGCAGGCTCTGCATCAGATCTGCGATCACCCCTGCGGGCGAGACCCCGTCTTCGGGCGCTGCCGCATGGGAGGTTTTGCCGCCAAAGCGGATCTTCATCCCACGGGAGGCACAGTTACTTACCCCTGGACACAGACCAATCTCACCCAAAGGACGACCCGGAACATTATGATAAGCAAAGGCAAAGTCAGGTCGCAACTCAGGCCAGCGCGGATCATTGATCACCGCGGCAGCCCCGGCGCCGGTTTCTTCTGCGGGTTGGAATAACAGGATCACCCGGCCCGTGGCAGGACGTGTTTTTAGCGCCAGCGCCACCCCCAGCACCATCACCATGTGGCCGTCGTGGCCGCACAGATGCCCCTTGCCCTCGATCTGCGAGCGATAGGGGGCCTGCGAGATTTCAGGGATCGGCAAAGCGTCCAGCTCGCAGCGGATCAGGACTGTCGGCCCGTCCTGCTGCCCGCAAAATTCAGCCGCAACGCCATGACCGCCAAGCCCGGTCCAGACCCGGTCCGCCCCGGCGCGCGTCAGCTCCTGGGTGATACGCGCCGCGGTTTCCACCTCCTCGCCCGAGATCTCGGGGCTTTGGTGCAGCGTCTGGCGCAGGGATTGCAGATAGGCCAACTGGGTGTTGGTGAGTACGGCTGTCATATCGGCTTCTTTCCTTTTCGCCCCCCCGTGTGGGGGGGCGTTTTCGTCAGGTGGCGGTTTGATAGCCTGTCAGGCAGCGGGTCAGGTTTTCCCCCAGACTGTCGCTCAGGTATCCGCCCTCCTGGACAAACAGCACCGGCAGGCCCAGCTTTGCAAAGGCCGCACCAATACGAGAGAACCCTTCTTTGGTCACCGCAAGCCCCTGAAACGGATCATCAATCGAAGCATCAAGCCCCAGGGCCACGACGACAACGTCGGCACCAAACAGGGTCACCCGTTCCAGCGCCACATCAAGCGCCTTGAGAAAGCCCGCGTCATCGGTGCCGCGCGCCAGGGGCAGGTTCAGGTTATAGCCCAACCCTGCGCCTTCACCGCGCTCCTGGGCGTGGCCCCAGAAAAACGGGTAAAACCGCTCGGGGTCGGCATGAAGGGAGACGGTCAACACATCGTCGCGATTGTAGAATATGCCTTGGGTGCCATTGCCGTGATGCACATCCACATCAACAATCGCCGGACGTAGCCCGGCTGCGGCCAGCCGTTGGGCGGCAATGCCGGAGTTGTTCAGAAAACAAAAGCCCCCGGCCATATCGGCAAAGGCGTGATGCCCAGGGGGACGCGCCAGTACATAGGCGGACTGGCCGCCCTCACGCAGGTAATCAGCGCCTGAAATCGCCGACTGCGCCGACCAGTAGGAGGCTTCCCAGGTGCCTTCGGCGATTGGACAGGCGGTATCTGCCTGATGGTAGCCCGACTGGCCGGTGGCCGATTTGGGGTAGCTGTCGCTGCGGTTGGCGGGATGAATATTGGGGATCACCTCTTCGCCTGCGTCTTTGATATATTGCCAACGGCGATAGATATTCTTGAGAAAGGTCAGATATTCGGCCGTATGCACCGCAGCGATCGGGCCAAGACCCGCGTCCTGTGGCTCTGAAAATGTGCAGCCCGCCGCCAAAGCGCCGTTTTGCAGAACCTCAATGCGTTTGGGCTGCTCCGGGTTTGGCTGCGCCTTACCGTTGGCCATAAAATGCTTGGGGTCGTGGTGCCATTGGCGTGCGTCAAAGATCGCTTTCATCTGCCTGTCCTGCCTTTTTGTGTCACTTTAGATCGCGGTGCGGTCAGCACCTTTGAGCCCCAGCATGTCGCGGGCCTCATCAGGGCTTGCCACCTCACGGCCAAGGTCTTCGACGATGCGGCGAATTTTGCGCACCTGTTCTGCGTTGTCCTTGGCCAGAACCCCGCGCGAGATCATCAGACTGTCTTCCAGCCCGACCCGCACATGCCCGCCCATGGCGGCCGCCATGGTGATCAGCGGCATCTGTTGACGCCCCGCTGCCAGCACCGAGAACATGTAATCATCGCCAAACAGCTTGTCGGCGATCACCTTCATATGCATCAGGTTTTCCGGGTCCGTCCCCATGCCGCCCAAAACCCCAAAGACAAACTGAATGAACAGGGGTTTCTGCACCAAACCACGATCGACAAAATGTTTGAGCATATAGAGATGCCCGACGTCGTAGCATTCAAATTCAAACCGGGCGCCGCGCTCGACCCCCAGCTCGGTCAGGATACGGGCAATGTCGCGCGGGGTGTTTTTGAACACCAGATCATCCGAGTTCTCCAGAAAGGGCTGTTCCCAATCGTGTTTCCAGTCGGAAATCCGCGCCGCCGCCGGGTAAAGCGCAAAGTTCATGCTGCCCATATTGAGGCTGCACATCTCTGGTTCGACCCGTTTGGGGGCGGCCAGGCGGTCATCCAGGGTCATCACCGCGCTGCCGCCGGTTGAAAGGTTCAACACCGCATCGCAGGACTGTTTCAACTGCGGCAGGAAGCTCATAAAATCCTCTGCGCGAGCCGAGGGCTGGCCGGTCTGCGGGTTCCGCGCGTGCAGATGCAGGATTGCCGCGCCTGCCTCGGCGGCGCCCTGGGCCTGATCGGAAATTTCCGCAGGGGTCACGGGCAGATAGGGCGACATTGACGGAGTGTGGATAGAGCCGGTGACGGCGCAGGTAATCAATATTTTGCTCATGGGTCAGCCTGCCTTTAGTTCGGCATGGATGTCTTGGCTGAACTGCACCAGGCTGGCATCAAGGCCCTCGATGATCTCGTCGATATGCTCTGCGTTCACGATCAGCGGCGGGCAAACCAGAATGTGATCCCCCTCGGTGCCGTCACGCGTGCGCCGCGAATAGATAATCAGACCCTTTGCATAGGCCAGATCGACAAAGCGCTGATGGGCATTCAACCGCGCCGGAAGCGGCGCCTTGCTGTCCCGGTCAGCCATGAATTCAAAGGCCGTAAGCAGCCCCTTGCCGCGCACATCCCCGATCAATTCATGCTTTTGCATCAATCCGTTGAGCCGCGCCAAAAGGGTCTCTCCCATTTTGGCAGCATTGTCGCACAATCCATTCATTTCCAGGGTATTTACCACCGCCAGTCCGGCGGCGCAGGCCAGAGGGTTGCCGGCATAGGTAAAGCCATGGGCAAAACCGCCCTGCGCCAGGATCGGCGCTACCAGGCGCTCATCGGCGATCACCGCGCCCAGGGGCATGTAACCCGCGCCCAGACCTTTGGACATCACCACAATATCCGGCTGCGCCTGCCAATGATCCGAGCCCAGAAAGCTGCCAGTGCGTCCAGCACCGGTCATCACTTCATCCATGATCAAAAGCACGCCATAGCGGGTGCAGATCTCGCGGATCCGCTCCATATAGCCATTTGGTGGCACCAGCGCACCGGTGGAGGCCCCACCAACAGGCTCAACGATAAAGGCAAGCACGCTTTCGGGACCCTCTGCGAGGATCTTTGCCTCCAGCATATCGGCATAGTAGTGGCCGGTGGCGGGATCCTCGGCGTCCAGCCCGTCCAGATAGGCACGGGGCGCGGGGATTTTGGGCATGTCCTGCATCATCGGCGCAAAGGGCGCGGTCAGCGGGGTATAGCCGGTCAGGGCCAAAGCCCCCAATGTGCAGCCATGATAGCTGGGTGCGCGCGAGATGACCTTCCAGCGGCTGCCCTGTTCACTGGCCAGGGCATATTGCCGGGCCAGCTTGGTGGCGCTTTCCACCGCTTCAGAGCCGCCGGACACAAAGAACACCCGGTTCAGATCCCCCGGCATCAGCCCGGCCAGCTTCTGCGCCAAACGCTCGGAGGCCTCTGTTTCAAAATGCAGCCGATAGCCAAAGGTGGATTTTTCCATCTGGCGGCGCATCGCGGTCAGCACCTCCGGGTTGGAGTGGCCGATATTGCAAACCATCGCCCCAGACGAGCCATCCAGATAGCGCTTGCCATCCTTGTCCCACATGTAAACGCCGCGCGCCTGTTCCAGAACCGGCCTGCGCCCCTGCGCCTGATAAAATAGATTGCTCATTCTTTGCTTTCCAACTCCCTACCGCCTTGTTGCTGAACCCAAACGCCATGGCGCAACAGGACTGCGCCGAAGATGCCGATGGCCGCAAAGCGGGCTTGATAGAACCATGCGAGAGCCACTAGTATAGATCAAATAGATAATTGGAATTCTTGATATAGAGAAGAGCTATGCGGCAAGACGACCCTCACTACGAACCGGAACGGATCGCCCGCGAGCTGGACTGGAACCTGTTGCGCACCTTTGTGGTCCTGGCGGAAAGCCACTCGGTCACCGATGCAGCGAGCCAATTGCGCCTCAAGCAACCATCTGTTTCCACTGCCTTAAAACGGTTAGAAGACCGGGTTGGGCGCAAGTTGATCAACCGCTCTCCTGGCTATTATGCCCTCACCGAAGCGGGACGTTTACTGTACCGTGAGGCGGTGGAAATCAATGGATCGGTGCTGCGGTTATCGACCCTGATGCGCGAAATGACCGATGATGTCCGTGGCCATGTGCGCATTGCCGTGGCCAGTCATGTGGTGAGCCCTTTGATCAATCAGGCCCTCACCGGGTTTCATCGCGACCACCCAAAGGCCAGCCTAAAAATCGAGGTTCTGTCCAGTTCCAAAGCCATCGCAGAGGTCGCCGCAAAACGCGCCTCTTTTGCCATCTGTCTGGTGGGGGACCACAACCCTAATCTGGAATACAGGCGCATGTTCCGCGAATATTTTGGCCTGTTCTGCGGCCCGCCGCATCCGCTTTTTGGCCGCAAGGATCTCACGTCGGCAGATTTGGAAGGCCATTCCTCGGTCAGTTTTGAAACCGATCGGTTGCAGGATGTCTTGAAACCCATCACCGTGATGCGGGCCCAGGCCGCCCTGGGCCAGAAAATCACCGGCGTTTCAAGCCACCTGGAGGAGGTACGGCGCATGATCGTATCTGGGCTGGGTGTAGGCCCCTTGCCGATCCATGTGGCCGAACGCGACGTGCAGGACGGGCAGCTGTGGCAGGTGCCCCCCTATGAGGATCTGCCGCCGATCGACGTCTATCTGGTCTGGAGCGAAGGAGCGACCAAGAACCGGGCAGAGCAAATCCTGCTCGACCGGCTGATCGCGGCAATCGACGAGACTCCGATAGAGCAGCGCAGCTATCGCTAGGCGTGCTGCCCTGCCAGATGCTTGCGCAGGAAGTTCTGGGTCCGCTCGCTCTTGGGGTTGCGGAAAATCACCTCTGGCGGACCTTCTTCAACCACAACGCCTTGATCCATAAACAAAACGCGATCACACACGCTTTCGGCAAAGCCCATTTCATGGGTGACAATGATCATGGTCATGTGCTCCTCTGCGAGCTGCTTCATCACCAGGTTCACCTCTTCCACCAGCTCAGGGTCCAAGGCCGATGTGGCCTCGTCAAACAGCATGACCTTGGGCTTCATCGCCAGGGCACGGGCAATGGCCACCCGCTGTTTCTGGCCGCCTGACAGCTGCGAGGGGTAATAGTCGATACGTTCAATCATGCCCACCTTGGTCAGCTGCTCCTCGGCCAGGGCGTTGGCCTCAGCGTCGGACAGACCTTTGAGCATCTTCGGCGCCAGGGTCACATTTTCGCGCACCTTCAGGTGCGGAAACAGGTTGAAGTGCTGGAAAACCATGCCGATTTCCTGGCGCACCTTATTGATATGGCGTTCGTACTGACCATGGGGCAGATCCATATTGATCTGCTTGTCCTCCAGCCAGATCTCCCCGCCGGTCAGGGGGTCCAGGTCATTGATCGCCCTCAGCAGGGTGCTTTTGCCAGAGCCTGAGGGGCCAATGATGGCAACGATCTGCCCCCGGTCTACCTGCAGGTTGATGTCTTTCAGCACTTCCAATGTGCCAAAGCTTTTTTTGGCGTGACGAATGTCGATGAAAGGTTTCTGCTCGCTCATGTCTTTCTCCTGCCGGTTCATTTCGAGGCCTGAATGCGGCGTTCAACGCGGCGCAAGACGGCCTCCATGCCGAGGTTGATAATGTAGTAGATTGCCGCCACCAGAACGTAGAATTCAAAGGGCCGGTATGTGCTGCCAATGGCGCGTTGGGCGGACAGGGTCAGTTCAGAAACACCAATCACCGAGACCAGGGCTGAATCCTTCAGAAGTGCGATCATGTTGTTGCCAATCGGCGGGATCACATCGCGCACGGCCTGTGGCACCACCACTTTGCGCAGGGCCTGCATCCGCGACAGGCCCAAGGTCCTGGCGGCTTCGATCTGGCCCTTGTCAACGGCCAGAATACTGGCCTGAAACAGTTCTGAGTTATAGACGGCAAAGTGCAGCCCCAGACC
Source organism: Phaeobacter sp. G2 (assembly GCA_025163595.1). Classification (NCBI taxonomy): domain Bacteria; kingdom Pseudomonadati; phylum Pseudomonadota; class Alphaproteobacteria; order Rhodobacterales; family Roseobacteraceae; genus Phaeobacter; species Phaeobacter sp. G2. Next base: position 2,350,295 of record CP104100.1, on the reverse strand, counting down.
GATCACCCCAGCCACAAATGCAGGCACATCCACACCGATCTGCACCAGACCAAAGTAGATCAGGAACAGCTGCAGCAACAGCGGCGTGCCCAGAAACAGGAAGGAGAAAACCCGAAAGGGCCAACGCACCACGGCAGGGGCATAGAGCGCAATGACCGCAAGCAGAATGCCCCCGAAAAAGCTGACAACTGCAGCGCCAACGGTAATGGCAATGGTCCAGAGCGCCCCCAGCAGGACGATATCGAGGTATTTTGGAATGACGCTAAAATCGAGTCCCATGCGGTATCCTTTCCCCGATCAATTCAGGCGAGCTTTGCGGTCGGCCCAGGTCACGGCCAGCCCGACAACATAAATGATGATCATGTACAAAAGGCCTGCAATCAGGAACATCTCGAAGGGTTTGTAGGTAGAGCCAATATAGCGCTGCGCTGTATAGGTCAGCTCGACCACTGAAATGGCGGCGACCAGCGCGGTGCTTTTGATCAGCGTGTTGAGGTTCACCCCCAGCGGCCGGATCATCAGGCGCATGGCTTGCGGCAGGACCACATTGCGCATCGCTTGCCACTTGCTCATGCCGAGGGTTCGGGCGGCCTCGCCCTGCCCTTTGTCAACCGAGATAATGGCACCGCGCATGGTTTCGGTCATATAGGCGCCGACATTGACGCCGAGGCCAATGACACCCGCCTCAAATGCATCCAGCTGGATACCGATCTGCGGGCCGCCAAAATATAGGATAAACAGCTGGATCAGCGCCGGAGTGCCGCGAAACAGGCTAACATAGGCGGCGCCCAGAAACCGCAACAGCGGGAACCGCGACAGTCGGGCGGCAGTGCCGAGTATGGCGCAGGTCACCCCCAACAGAGCTGTCAACACCGACAGCAATATGGTTATCCAGGCCGCATCCAGAAAGAAGGGAAAGACCCGTTGCATCAAGGCATAATCCACTGGCGTCTGTCTCCTTGAGCCGCGCTTTTCTGTGCCGACCTCTCCAGGGAAAGGCAACGGCATCTAAAACGGCCCCATTCATTGCTCTAATAGAAACCTGAACGGGGCCGCATCTTAGCTGGTTTAGCGAATGTCGCCGCCAACCCATTTGTTAGCAATCTCAAGATAGGTGCCATCTTCCATCATCGCGTCCAGCGCGCCTTGCATGGCAGCCGCCAGCTCTGGGCTGCCCTTGCGGATGGCGATACCGGCGCCGAATTCTTCGGTCTCGAAATCGGTAATCATAACATAGTCCTGACCGGTCTCTTTCATCGCCAGAATAGCGGCGATCGAGTCATTGACGATGACATCAACGCGGCCATGTTCAAGCTCCAGCAGCAGCTCGGGCAGCCCCTTGTAAGTGCGCACGTCATAGCCCATTTCACGGGCCCAGGCCTCATGGGTTTCGCCCAGGGTCAGGCCAACTTTGGCCTCGCTCAGTTCCGCAGCCGAGCTGATGCCGCCGGGTTTGGCAAAAATCGCGCGTTTGGTAGTGTAGTAAGGGCCTACAAAATCAACCACCTGCTGGCGTTCTTCGGTGATCGACATGGAGCCAACAATCGCGTCATATTTATTGGCCAGCAAACCGCCGATGATGCCATCCCAAGCAGTGGTGACGATTTCAACTTCAACGCCCATCCGTTTGGCGATCTCAGCCCCAACAGCCGGGTCAAAGCCAACAACCTCGTTGCTGTCATTGACAAAGTTGAAGGGAGGGTAAGCGCCGCTCATTGCGATGCGGATGACGCCCGCTTCCTTAATTTTTCCAAGCTCTTCTGCCATTGCAAAGCTGGCAGTGGTGAGGCTGGTGGCCAGGGCTAAACCTGCGGCCAATGTGGTTTTCAAAAGCGTTCTACGCGATGTCATGGGTCTCTCCTATGTCGGTTCCCGATTGCTCTCTAGGGGGTCCGCTGCGCGTGCCTTGCCCCTTGGCATCTGTCAGGAGAGGCTTGCACAGCTTGCCCCATTGGACAAACAGATAACGGGAATGATTATTATTGTTAAAAACTATACTCAATCCGCCTCTCCTGCTTTCTGCAGCCGCTCCGCTCTGCCCCTTGGCCCCTCCGCCTGGTTCTGCTAGGCCGCACCGACGGAAGTAACGCAAGGCTGATCACATGCAGAACACCCCAATTCAAGTGGTCGACCGGGACAATGGCAGGGTATTTGACGAAGTCATCCTGGGCGAAAAATGGATCCGCTGGGCTTATCAGGATGCCGGTTCCAGCCTGATAGAGCGGCTGTTGTTTCGCTCCTCCCTGATCAGCCGGATGTTTGGACTGTGGTATGACAGCCCCCTGTCGCGCGGCAAGATCAACGCGGTGATTGATGAGCTGTCCATCGACATGGCAGAGGCCGTCAGACCTGCCGACGACTACACTTCCTTTAATGACTTTTTTGCCCGCCACCTTCGGCCTGAGGCGCGCCCCTATTCAGATGACCCTAGCGAGATTGTTGCCCCAGCCGATGGTCGGGTTCTGGTTTTTCCTAAGCTGGACAAAGATGTCTTTGTCCCGGTCAAAGGCCACCCGATGTCGATCACATCCATGCTGCCCGGCCTGTCAGAGCCATTTCTGGGCGGGGCGCTAGCCATCGTGCGTCTTTGTCCGGCGGATTACCACCGCTATCATTTCCCAGCCTCTGGCCAGATTGAAACCACCCAAGAGCTTGCCGGCGCGCTGCATTCGGTTAACCCCATTGCCCTGGGGGCCGGGCCGGATGTTTTTGGTGAAAACAAGCGCTGCAACACTTTGATCAAAAACGATAAGATCGGCACCTATTGCTTTAGCGAAATTGGCGCCTTTGGGGTCGGCTCGATCATCAACACCACCTCCTCTGGCGCCGTGCGCAAGATGCAAGAAAAGGGCTATTTCAAGTTTGGCGGCTCTACCGTTGTGGTGGTCTTTCAGCCCGGTCAGGTCACCTTTAGCCCAGATCTGGTAGAAAACAGCGCCAAAGGTCTGGAAACCCTGGTCAAGGTCGGCCAGCCCTTAGCAACAGCGCCCCTGTAACAGCAAGCATCTAAAAGCCCGCGCACTGCTCTCTGGCTTCAGCGCTCTGGCGGGATCGAATAGGTCATGGTGGAGCGCGCCACCAGCTTATCTGACCCCTCAGAGAACATATGCACATCCCCGACTGCCAGGCTGCGGCCCAGTTTCAGCAACTGACCTTTGGCGATGATGTCGCGGCCGGCTTCTGGTTTACGCATAAAATCAAGTGAGCAATTGGTGGTCACTGCCAGCGCCTTGGCGCCCAGACGCGACAGCACCAGCGCATAGACCGTGACATCGGCTAGGGCAAACATCGACGGTCCAGAAACCGTACCGCCAGGGCGCAGATGGCGCTCTGCCACCTTCAAGCGCATGGTAATGCCCTCCATCGACAGCGCATCAACGGCAAAATCATCGGCCACTTGCGGAAAAATTTCATCCATATAGGCGTCAAGCCCTGCGACATCGAATGCCAAACCCATGCTTTTCCTCTCCCTCATTGCGCCCTAGTGTTCACCCGGAACCTAGGAGGAGAGCAAGATGGCAATTCTGGAACGTCACGACAAAAACGCGGTGGCTCATCTACAAATGAATGCACCCGAGCGGCTGAATGCCCTCTCGGACGAGATGTTGCAGGCGCTGCAGGCGCAGATTGATGTTCTGAAAGACGATACCAGCATCAAGGCGGTGATTCTGTCGGGCATTGGCAAAGCCTTTTGTGCTGGCCACGACATTCGCCAGATGACCGCAGGGCGCGCGGCAGCGGATAAGGGACAGTCTTATTTTGAGGGGCTTTTTGCCCGCTGCACCTCGGTCATGTTGGGGCTGCAACAGCTGCCGCAGCCGGTCATTGCACAGGTCCATGGCATTGCCACCGCTGCGGGCTGTCAGCTGGTTGCCTCTTGCGATCTCGCGATAGCCAGTGATGACTGCCGCTTTGGCGTCAATGGCGTCAACATCGGCTTGTTCTGCTCAACGCCCATGGTGGCCCTCTCCCGCAACATCCCCCGCAAACACGCCTTTGAACTGCTCACCACTGGCGAGTTCATGTCCGCCCCCCGCGCCGCTGAGCTGGGGCTGATCAACCGCGCAGTCCCCACCGCGCAGCTGGAGGCAGAGACCCGCGCCCTGGCGGATAAGATCGCATCCAAACTTGGTGCCGCCGTCAAGGTGGGCAAAGAAGCCTATTACCAGCAGCTAGAGATGCCCATTGAGGAGGCCTATGCCTATACCAGCGAGGTCATTGTCACCAACCTGATGCAGCCCGACACCGTTGAGGGCATGCAGGCCTTTATCGAAAAACGCAGCCCTGACTGGAAATAGAGACAATTTTTTCGAAAATTTTAGGCTTTGTTTACCATTCAGGATTTATTGTTTCTATATCGGGCCTTTTAATCGGGGCAAGATAATGGCAAAGATTGGGCACGGGTTACGGCACAGGTCCTGACCCGGACACAATTTGGGCCGCTGAAGCGGAAGGTCCCTCCAACCGGGAATCTCTCTCCCCGGGCGACATTCCCGCTCAGCGGCCCCAAATTCTCCTCATCCAAAGAAAAACCGCCCATACTTTGGGCTATGCCGTCCTAACCTTTGGTGGGCTGTGCAAGGGATGGAAACAATGCTGTGCCTTCGGGGTAGTTGTTTCCCCCGCTAAAAAATCATGCATTCGGCCCCGGCCAGCGCGCTGAGAATATGCCGCGCGCGTCTTTGCCCTATTCTGCCCCTTTGCTGCCACATTTGAGCCTGCGCAATATTGCTTAAGGGCGCGCACTGCCCTATTTGCCCCCTATGACAGAGACATTACATATCGTGGGCGGCGGCATGGCCGGGTCCGAAGCAGCCTGGCAGGCAGCGAACATGGGCGTCAAAGTGGTGATCCACGAGATGCGGCCCAAAGTGGAAACCTTTGCCCATCAGACGGGCAATCTGGGCGAAATGGTCTGTTCCAATTCCTTCCGCTCTGATGACGATGAGCAAAACGCCGTTGGCCTGCTGCATTGGGAAATGCGCGCGGCAAATGGCGTGATCATGGCCACAGCCGAAGAACACCGCCTGCCTGCTGGTGGTGCCTTGGCGGTCGACCGCGAGCCCTTTGCCGAAACGGTGACAGCCAAGCTGAAAGCCCATCCCAATATCGAGATCTCCTACGAGGAAATCAGCGTCCTGCCAACGGACGGCCATTGGATCTTTGCCACCGGTCCCTTGACCTCTGCCCCTCTCGGCCAGGCCATCCAGGCTGAGACCGGCGCCGAGGCGCTTGCCTTCTTTGATGCAATCGCGCCAATCATCTATGCCGAAAGCATCGACATGTCGAAAGCCTGGATGCAGTCGCGCTATGACAAGGGCGAAACCGAGGAAGAGCGCACCGCCTATCTCAACTGCCCGATGAGCAAAGACCAGTATGAGACCTTTATCGACGCGCTGCTGGCCGCCGATAAGACCGAATTTCACGAAGGCGAAACCGCCGGTTATTTTGACGGCTGCCTGCCGATCGAGGTCATGGCCGAACGTGGCCGCGAGACCCTGCGCTTTGGCCCAATGAAACCCGTTGGCCTGACCAATCCACATCAGCCCGATGTCAAAGCCCACGCCGTGGTGCAGCTGCGCCGCGACAACGCGCTTGGCACCCTGTTCAATATCGTCGGCTTCCAGACCAAGATGAAATACGGCGCCCAAACCGAGGTGCTGCGGATGATCCCAGGGCTGGAAAACGCCAGTTTTGCCCGTCTTGGCGGGATCCATCGCAACACCTTCCTCAACTCCCCCACCCTGCTTGACGCCCAAATGCGGTTGAAATCAAAACCCCACCTGCGCTTTGCCGGACAGATCACCGGCGTCGAGGGCTATGTGGAAAGCGCGGCCATGGGGCTGCTGGCCGGTCGCATGGCCGCCGCCGAAATCCTCGGCCTTGAGCTGCCAGAAGTACCACAAGACAGCGCCATGGGTGCGCTGATCCATCACATCACCGGCGGAGCCGAGGCCAAGACCTTCCAGCCTATGAACGTGAACTTTGGCCTGTTCCAACCGGTTGAGGGCCTAAAAGGCGGCCGTCGCGGCCGCAAGGACCGCTACAAGGCCTATACGGATCGCGCCAAAACGGCCTGGACCAGCTGGCTGGATAACTTCGCCTGAACATCCTGAACACCAAGGGGGCAGATCCCGTGACCTTCATCACCCGCTTTGCCCCCTCTCCTACAGGCCCCCTACACCTGGGCCATGCCTATTCCGCCCTACTGGCCCATGACATGGCCATGGCTGAGGGGGGCAAATTTCTGCTACGGATCGAAGACATTGACCAATCTCGTGCACGCCCCCAGTGGGAAGCACAGATCTATGAAGATCTGGAATGGCTTGGATTGTGGTGGCCCAAACCGGTAATGCGCCAGTCAGAGCGCCAGTCAATCTACGATCAGGCTCTGGATCGGTTGTGGCAGTTGGGTCTCCTCTACCCCTGCACCTGCAATCGTAAAGACATCGCCGCCGCGGCTGCCGCCCCGCAGGAAGGTTCACCTCTGCTGGGGCCAGACGGGGTAATCTACCCCGGAACATGCCGGGGGCCGTGGGAACGGGTCTTTTCTGATCAGCACCAACGCCCTCAAAATGTTCCCCTTAGGCTCGATATGGAAAAAGCGATCGGCATGGTGCCCGGCCTGTTTCAGAATCGCAGAGTGCCCGGAAAATCTTTTTCTAGCTGTGGCAGTTTTCTGGAGACCGGAAACGGACCAAATGGCGAACGGGGTCTCGTTGAATTCACCCCAGACAACATGGTTAAGACCATCGGCGACGTTGTTCTTTCCAGGCGCGGCATGGGAACCTCATACCATCTCTCAGTGGTGCTGGACGATGCGGCGCAGGGCGTGAACCACGTCATTCGGGGTCAGGATCTCTTTGAAGCAACGCGGATACATATATTGCTTCAGGCCCTGTTGAACCTTCCCCATCCAACCTACCACCACCACAGCCTGATCCGCGACGAGGCGGGCAAACGCCTGGCCAAACGGGACGATGCCCGCGCCATTGCCACATACCGTCAGGATGGCGCCAACCCGCAAGACATCCGCGAACTTGTCGGCCTGGGCTAACCTCCCCCTGTTTCATCTTTCTCCAAATACCTCCGCCGGAGGCAGCGGCGCGCCAGCGCCGCCCTTTTCTGCTGCGTGAGCCAAGGGCCTGCCCCTAGTCCATGGGCTTCATCAGCTCCACCTCTTCCCCGTCACGAACAGCCGTATAAAAACAGCTGCGCCGATTGGTGTGACAGGCGGGGCCGACCTGATGAACCAGCGCCAACAGACAATCCCGGTCACAATCAAGCCGCAGATCCACCAGGCTCTGAACATGACCCGAGCTTTCTCCTTTGACCCAAAATGCCTGGCGAGACCGGGACCAATAGGTCACTTTGCCGGTTTCCAGCGTTCTGGCAACGCTTTGCGCATTCATCCAGGCCATCATCAAAACTTCGCCGCTCGCCTCATCCTGGGCGATACAGGGGATCAGACCCGCAGCGTCATACTTCAAATTATTGGGATCAAAGGACATCGTAAAAACCTTTTGCATCTTGCATTTGTCTGCCTATGTATGAGGAAGAAACCCCAAGGGAAAGCCCAAGGCCGCCAATGTCTAGCGAAACCGATCTGATCAAACTCTACTCGTCCCGCATTCTGGCGCTCGCCGCCGATATTCCCTTTCTGGACAGGCTGGAACACCCGGATGCGACGGCAAAAAAACGCGCCCCCCTGTGTGGGTCAACCGTTACAGTTGATCTCAACATCAAAGACGGACGCGTCACTGCATTTGGCCAGGATGTCAAAGCCTGCGCGCTGGGTCAGGCCTCTGCCTCGGTTGTTGGACGCAACATAATTGGACGCTCCCTTGCCGAGGTGGAAACCGCACGCGATGAGCTGAAAGCCATGCTGAAGGATGACCAACCTGCGCCCAATTCCCCGTTTTCGGATTTGGAAGTTCTTGTTCCCGCACGCGAATTCAAAAACCGTCACGCCTCAATCCTGCTCTGCCTCGAAGCCAGCCTGGAAGCCTTCAAGGCGGCCTTGCAGAGAAACTGCGCTTAGGGCCGGAATCCTAACTACAGATCGTTTTTTTGTTAAAATACAATCGGTCTGTTGATCTAACACAGGCCACAAACAATCAGTCTAGCGACCCACAAGAGACAGCATTAGCCAATGCCTGCGCGCCAATTCCAGGTGCTGGCCTTAGCGCCGGCCAAAGACGCCATGGGGATTTTGTGAGGATGAAGGATCTGACAGTGCCCGTTTGCCAGTTCCTGTTTTTGTCGGTGCCTGCCATTGGGGCGGCATCCGAATGAGAACTATAACTTAGCCCCGCGAGGCAAAAAAAGCCGCCACACATCCGGGCAGATGGTGGCGGCAGGAAATGCGTCTTCATGCGGGGTTCAAGTGCGCGAACCGGTTGTTAGGCGCAACCGGTCATAGATCAGGCGGGGATCAAAAGGCACCGGGATGGATGCCAGCGCACATGACATAAAGACAGCAGGCAGTAATAAGATAGGGGTCCAGGGTTAGCGAAAAAGGGGATGCTCAGTCACGACAGCGCGACTACATAAACCCCGGCAGGTGAAGGGCAACAATCAGCATTACAACTAGGGCAACAGCGCCGATAGCATCCTGCAACAGGGTTGATTGGGCATTGTGCAGGGTTGTCTTCAGTTGGGTCATCATCAGAATTGTCTCCACTACTCTCTGTCGGGGTTCAGGTTTTCACCGCGCCGCTCTCTGTCGGCCTTGTTGCTCTTTTGTTCTCATTTTACGCCTGCCCTGTAAAGAACTTTTTGAGAACATTTGCGAACTTTTTCGGAACCTCGGCCTAAAAAAGTGGACCAAATACCCCTAACCAACTGAAATTAAACGAATAGCCTGATCCTGTTTCATCAACCAAAGGAGAACACGCGCGGCACGGCCACGCGGGCTGGTCAGGCCGGGGTCCATCGCCAACAAAGACCGGGCATCGCTCTGGGCGACGGCCATCAAGGGGGCTTGGCGTTCAAGGTCGGCGATATGAAAGCGCGGCAATCCAGACTGTGCAGTGCCAATAACATCGCCTGCCCCACGCATTTGCAGATCCGTTTCCGATATTTTGAATCCATCTTCGCTTTCGCGCAGAACCTCCAACCGACGCCGCCCGCCTTCGGACAGCGGCGGTTGATACATCAACAGACAGGTCGACGCCGCACTCCCGCGTCCAACCCGCCCGCGCAGCTGGTGCAACTGCGCAAGTCCAAAGATTTCGGCGCGCTCAATCACCATGATCGAGGCGTTGGGCACGTTCACCCCCACCTCGATCACCGTGGTTGCCACCAGAACCTTGGTCTCGCCCTGTTGAAACGCCGCCATGGCCGCGTCTTTTTCGGCAGGCGGCATCTGGCCATGCACCAGACCAACCACGCCTTCGCCCAGAATGGCACGCAGGTGTTTAAAGCGTTCTTCGGCGGCGATCAGGTCCATCACCTCGGATTCGCCAACCAGCGGACAGACCCAATAGCACTGGCGGCCTTCGTCTATGGCACGCCGCAGATGGTTTACCACCTCCTCCATACGCTCCGTGCTCAGCACGGCGGTCTTTACCGGTTTACGCCCGGGCGGTTTCTCATCCAGCACCGAGACATCCATATCGCCATATTGCGCCAAGGCCAGCGAACGCGGAATGGGCGTGGCGGTCATCACCAGAACGTCAGCCCCTTTGCCCTTTTCCGCCAGCTCCATCCGCTGCCGCACACCAAACCGGTGCTGTTCATCCACAATGGCCAGATGCAGCCGCCGAAACACCACATCCTGTTGAAACACCGCATGGGTACCAACCAGGATCTGGATATCCCCTGCTTCCAGCGCCGCCAGTTTGGCACGCCGTTCAGCGCCCTTGTCCCGCCCGGTCAGCAGCTCAAGCACCACTCCGGCCTGTTCCGCCAAGGGGCGCAGCCCTTCATAGTGCTGTTGCGCCAGAATGCCGGTTGGCGCCATCATTACGCCCTGCCCGCCGGCCTCCACCGCGACCAAGAGCGCCATAAAGGCAACCAGGGTTTTTCCTGATCCGACATCACCTTGCAGCAATCTGTTCATCCGGCGATCGCTGGCCATATCCGCCGAGATTTCTGCAATAGCTCGGGTCTGCGCCGTGGTCGGGCGATAGGGCAGCGACGCCAGCACCGGCCCCTGCAAACGCCCTGTGGCCTGGCTGACAATACCATGGGATTTACGTTCCGCCTGACGCGCCAGGGCCAGGGTCAATTGATGGGCAAACAGCTCATCATAGGCAAGCCGGGTCCGGATCGGTGCATCTGGGGACAGATCTTCCAGCCCCTGCGGATGGTGGCCTGCAATCAGCGCCTCTTTCCAGCCGGGCCAGGCCTCGCGTTTGACCTGCTCAGCATCGATCCATTCGGCAAGCTCCGGCAGGCGCTCCAAAGCGCTGAGCGCCGCCTTGGTCATGGTTTTCTGGGTCACCCCATGGGTCAGCGGATAGACAGGCTCAAACTCTGGAATATCTTCCGCCTCGGCCAGGGGAACCATGTGATCCGGGTGCACCATCTGGGCAACACCGTCAAACAGCTCAACCTTACCCGACACCAAACGCCGCGAGCCTTCGGGGCATTGCGCCTCGAGGTAGCGGCTGCGCCCGTGAAAGAATACCAGTTGAAATTCAACTTCTTGGTCGCTCACGTTAATCCTATATGCGCCACCACGATTACGCGCGGGCTGGTGGCTTCCCACCTCCACCTCCACCGTTGCAATGGCAGGTAGATCCAGCCCCTTGATGCTGTCGCGCCGGCGACGGTCCAGTATCGAATACGGCAGTGTAAAAGCCAGATCCCGTGGCGTTTGCAACCCGATCTGAGCCAGGCTCTGTGCCGTTTTTGGGCCAACCCCTTGGAGGGTTTCGGCCCCGGCAAATAGCGGGAACAGGATTTCGGGGCGGCCGCTCATGTGGCTGCAATCTCCGCCAACCAGCCGTCCTCATCCAAGATACGAATACCTAGCTCCTGCGCCTTTTTCTCCTTTGATCCAGCCCCCGGGCCGGCCACCAGGATATCGGTTTTCTTTGACACCGAGCCAGAGACCTTGGCCCCCAGAGATTCTGCCCGCGCCTTGGCCTCGTCGCGGGTCATCTTTTCCAGTTTGCCGGTAAAGACCACTGTCAGTCCCGCAACCGGGCTGGCCTGCGATGGTGCTGCCGGGGCTGCGATATTCAGATGCGCCACCAAATCATTGATTACCGCCCGCTCCTGGCTATTGGCCAACGCGTCGGACAAAGACAGGCCAACAGTTGCGCCGATCCCATCAATGCCCGTCAAATCCTCCCAGGCCTCCTGCGCTGGCTGCGGCACTTGAAAATCTGCAACTGCCGCCTCGCGGGTTTCCTTGATCTTGGCGCGGCGGCCTTCGCTGCTGGCCTGCTCCCGCTCCTGATCCTCTGCCTGATCCGCCGCACGATGGGCCAGCGCAGCGGCGCGGGCCTGATCCACCGCCTTTGCAAGCTCCTGCCAGCTGCCAAAATGCAGCGCCAGATCCTTGGCGGCTACCTCACCCACGTGGCGGATGCCAAGCGCAAAGATCATCCGCCCAAGCGGGATATTGCGTTTTTCATTGATCGCAGCAAAGAGATTGGCGGCACTTTGATCGCCCCAACCTGGCCGGTTCTTCAGCTTTGCCAATTGGCCCGCATCCCGGTCTGCCAGCGTATAGATGTCAACTGGTGTGCGGATCGGCAGATCTACATCCTTGTAGAACGCCTCCAGCTGTTTAGCCCCCAAGCCCTCGATATCAAAGGCCTTACGAGAGACAAAGTGTTTTAGCTTTTCAATGGCTTGCGCGGGACAGATAATCCCACCGGTGCAGCGCCTGACCGCATCGCCTTCCTCTCGGACAGCTTCGGATCCGCATTCAGGGCAGCAGTCGGGAAAGTTAAATTCAACGGCCTCCGCTGGACGTTTGGTAAGATCCACATCAGCCACCTTGGGGATCACATCCCCGGCCCGGTAGATCTGCACCCAATCGCCAATGCGGATATCCTTGCCGCCCCGGATCACTGCGCCTTTGGAATCGCGCCCCCGGATATAGTCCTCATTGTGCAGGGTGGCATTGGAGACAACAACGCCGCCCACAGTGACCGGAGCAAGACGGGCAACCGGGCTGAGCGCGCCGGTGCGCCCCACCTGAATGTCGATTGCCTCGAGCCAGGTCCAGGCCAGCTCAGCCGGGAATTTATGCGCGATTGCCCACCGCGGGGTGGTTGAGCGAAACCCAAGCCGATCCTGCAGCGCCAGCGCGTCCACCTTGTAAACAACCCCGTCGATGTCATAGCCCAGTGTGGCGCGTTGTTCTTCGATCAGGCGGTACTGCGCGATCAGATCTGCAACCGTATTGCAGGTCTTGGTCAGTGGGTTGGTCTGAAACCCAAGCTCGGCAAGCCGCGCAATAGCGCTGGTTTGCGTATCCCCAAGCGGGGCAGAGAGTTCGCCCCAACTATAGGCAAAGAAACGCAAAGGTCGCGCTCGGGTTATTTCGGCGTCCAACTGCCGCAAAGACCCCGCCGCCGCATTGCGCGGATTGGCAAAGACCTTGCCGCCGCGCTCCCCGTGGCGGGCGTTCAGAGCGGTGAAATCCTCATGGCTCATATAGACTTCGCCGCGCACCTCCAGCACATCCGGCGCGCCGGTCAGCTGTTGCGGGATATCCGCAATGGTGCGGGCATTGGCGGTGACATTTTCCCCCGTGGCGCCATCGCCCCGGGTCGCGGCCTGAATCAAAACGCCTTTTTCATAGCGAAGCGACAGGGATAGCCCATCAATCTTGGGCTCAGCCGTAAAAGCCAGCGGCGCAGTGGCCTCTAGCCCCAGATAGCTGCGAATGCTGCGCTCAAAATCCGTGACATCCGCGTCTTCAAAGGCATTGCCCAACGAGAGCATCGGCACAACATGTTGAATTTTGCCAAAGCCAGAGGTAACCGGCGCACCAACGGTTTCAAGCTGCGTTGCGCTGTCTGCCAGATCTGGAAAGGCCTCGGCCAAGGCCTGATAACGTCTTTTGGCAGCGTCATACGCGGCATCACTCAGAAAGGGGGCGTCGTCTTGATGGTAGGCTTGATCAGCTGCGGCCAGCTGGCTCTGCAACTCCAAAAACTCCGCCTGAGCTTGGTCCTGAGAAAGCCCCGAGGGATCTAATGCTTCGATCTGTTTCACGCGCGGTCCCCATCGTCCAAGTTTGCCCTGAGTGATAAAACGCGTTTCTCGCCGCGTCCAGTGATCCCAGCGCAAGAAAATACACCACGAGACACATAGGGGCGCAGCCAGTCCCCCCAGTGCAAACGACAAAAAACCCGCCAAGGCGGGTTCTTGTTCGCAGCACGACAAGGACTGCATTAACCTGAATATCACTAACCGGACATTCCAAAATGTCGGCAAACCCTGTTAGGGTTCGCCACATGCCATTTCCGGACTGTAACCGCCGCGATCAGAAATTGTCGCCTCAGGCCCCTACAGCCATGCGGTGACCACCGGACATCTGATCATCCTGCGGGTCCCGCAGAACATAGCCCCGGCCCCAAACTGTTTCGATATAATTGTCACCACCTGTGGCCGTGCTGAGCTTTTTGCGCAGTTTGCAAATGAAAACGTCGATGATTTTCAGCTCTGGTTCGTCCATGCCGCCATAAAGATGGTTAAGGAACATCTCTTTGGTCAGGGTGGTTCCCTTACGCAGGCTGAGCAGTTCCAGCATTTGGTATTCCTTGCCGGTCAGATGCACGGTCTTGCTGTCCACCTCTACGGTTTTGGCATCCAGGTTCACCGCAATCTTGCCGGTTTTGATGATGGACTGGGAGTGACCTTTGGAACGGCGAATAATCGCGTGGATCCGGGCCACCAGCTCTTCGCGGTGGAATGGCTTGGTCAGATAGTCATCCGCGCCAAAGCCGAAGCCTTTGATTTTATTGTCGGTATCATCGGCACCAGACAAGATCAGGATTGGTGTTTCGATACGGGCCATGCGCAGCTGACGCAGAACTTCGTGGCCATTCATATCCGGCAAGCCAAGGTCCAGCAGGATCAGGTCGTAGTCATAAAGCTTGGCCAGATCGATCCCTTCCTCACCTAGGTCCGTCGAATAGACATTAAGGTTGGCATGGGTCAGCATCAATTCGATGCTCTTTGCTGTCGTTGGATCGTCTTCGACCAGTAGAATGCGCATGTTGAAAGTCTCCGCCTGTGACTGTTTCCCTTAGGTTGCGTTAACCCTGATCGAAAAAGGTTAATGGCCCGTTACCATAATCGTTAATTATCAACTTTGACTCAAGTCTTCACTTAAAAAAGGCTTCAGTGTTTACGGTAGTCTTTTAGTCGAGTGGTCTTGAGCGCCTCTTCCCCGTGGTCTGCAACGGCGGAAATCCAGCTGCGAAACTCTTCCTCACTCAGCCCGTATCGACGCAGGGCTTCGGTCTGGGGCAGCAGCCCATACAGCACGCCGCGCACCACTGCGGCCTTGCGGGAGGCCACCCAGCGTCTGGTATTTTCCGGCGGCAAATCAGCACGAGTCATCGTGCTGCCATCAGGCAACGTAACAGCGCGCGGACCCTCAACTTTCTTCAGAAACATGCCTCTACCCTTGTTCGGTACATCAGTCTTTCGTTCGCCAGTAGCTTTTGCTCAGTCTACTTAAGGAGCAATGAACCTACCCCCTTGAGAGTCTGTAGGATTTTCATATATTCTTCGATGCTTGCCCCCTTGATCTAAGGATTTGCCTGATGGCACTGGATACCGATACCCCGCTGAACTCACTTGGCTTTGCCAAACCGCCCTCAGAAACCCGTGTGGTGGTGGCCATGTCCGGCGGGGTCGACAGCTCGGTTGTTGCCGCCTACCTCTCCGAGCAGGGCTATGATGTGATTGGGGTGACCTTGCAGCTCTATGACCATGGTGCGGCATTGGCCAAAAAAGGCGCCTGCTGCGCTGGCATTGATATTCATGATGCACGCCGGGTCGCCGAAGAGCGCGGCTTCCCCCATTATGTGCTTGATTATGAAAACATCTTCAAAGATGCCGTGATCGACGAATTCGCCGACAGCTATCTGGCCGGGGCAACGCCTGTGCCCTGTATTCGCTGCAATGAGCGGGTGAAATTCAAGGATCTGCTGGAAACTGCCCGCGATCTAGAGGCGGACTGCATGGCGACCGGGCATTACATTCAGCGCAAGATGGGCGACAGAGGTGCCGAGTTGCACAGCGCAGAAGATGCGAATCGCGATCAGAGCTATTTTCTGTTCTCCACCACGCCTGAGCAGCTGGACTATCTGCGGTTTCCCTTGGGGCATCTGCCTTCAAAGGACGCAACCCGCGAGATGGCGGCACAATACGGCCTAGCGGTGGCGGATAAGCCGGACAGCCAGGACATTTGTTTTGTACCAGATGGAAACTATACCTCCGTCATCGAGAAATTGCGTCCCGGCGCAGCGGAACCCGGCGAAATCGTCCATGCGGATGGTCGCGTCTTGGGCAGCCATACCGGCGTTATCCACTACACAATCGGCCAGCGGCGCGGGCTGGGCATTGGCGGGTTGACAGAGCCGCTCTATGTGGTGCGGCTGGATGTGGACAAAAAGCAGGTGATTGTCGGCCCCAAAGAGCTGTTGGCGACCCGCACCATTCCGGTGCGCGAAATCAACTGGCTCGGGGATGAGCCCTTTGACAGCCGCAAGGAATGGCAGGTCATGGTCAAGGTCCGTTCAACCCGGCCGCCGCGCGAAGCAATCATTCGCCCGCTCAGCGCCACCACCGCCGAGGTCGAACTGCTGACACCCGAGGAAGGCGTCTCTCCGGGGCAGGCCTGTGTGTTTTACGACTCCGACAGCAGCCGTATCTATGGCGGCGGCTGGATCTGGCGCGGCTATTAAGCTGCTCAACAGTGAGGTGCGGGACAGATCTTCCACATGCAACAGCTACTCTATCCCAGAACTGTAAAGGGGAATACTGAGCGCGGCCCGCTTTAGGGGAGGCGGTGGAGTACCGCCCTGGCAGCGCGCAGCCCCGGTTCCTCACCGCCCTGCCCCAAACGCTGCATGGTCACTGCCATTGCCGCCTTTTGCAGCTCAGGCGCCTGTGCCAGCGCGTCCAATTGCCTCGCAATGTTTTCGGCTGTGCACTCAGGGCCCAGGCATTCTGGTACTACGCGGGTTTCACTTACCAGATTGACCAAGGTCACCGTATCCACCAGCGCCATGCGTTTCATCACCTGCCAGGTGAGCCACTGAAACCGATAGGCAATCACCATGGGCGTTGCATTGGCGGCCAGCTCCAAAGAGACCGTCCCCGAGGCCGCAAGCGCCAGATCTGACGCTGCAAAGGCAGCGCGCTTGATTGCGGCATAGGCCTGGGAATCATGGCTGTTGGGATCCAGAAAAAGGGTGTTTTTGGGCCAATCCTCGGCCTGGGCCCGTACCAGATCAGCCACCGGCGCGGCACAGGGAACCACCGCCCTGTAGCCTGGATGAAGATGCGCAAAGGCCTGCAAGGCTTCGCCAAAAACAGGCCCCAACCGGGTGACCTCTGACCGTCTGGAGCCGGGCAAAGCCAGCACCAACGGCGCCTCACCGAGATCAAATTTGGCGCGAAACTCTGCTATTTCAGCGTCTGTTGCCAGTGGCTCTGCCACAACCGGATGGCCGACAAAATCGCAGTCCATTCCTGCCGCTTGCATCAAGGGCGGCTCAAACGGCAGCAGCGCGAGAACCTGATCAATGCTCCGCGCCATCTTTACCGCCCGGTTGGGGCGCCAGGCCCAAACCGAAGGGGCAACATAATGCACGGTGCGAATATCACTACCAGCCTTGACCAAGCTGGCAACCCGCAGGGAAAAATCCGGGCTGTCGATGGTGATTAGAACGTCAGGGTTCTGGGCAATCACTGCCTCTGCCGTCTCGCGGATACGCCGTTTGAGATGACGGTACTTGGGCAGCACCTCTGCCAGCCCCATGACCGACAGCTCCGCCATCGCAAATCGAGAGTGCAGCCCCTGTTCGGCCATCAATGTGCCGCCGATCCCCTCAAAACTGACATCCGGGCGCAGGGTCTTGAGCCCCGCCATCAAGGCGCCCCCCAGCCTGTCGCCCGAGGGCTCCCCCGCCAGGATAAAGACCTTAAGGCTCACGAGGCGCGTAACCAGAGAAACAGCCCAAGGCGATCACAAGCCGCAATCACCGCGTCCTGCTCCAGCACGATAACGCCGCCGGCCTCCAGCACGATCCCCGACAATCCGGCCTTGGCCGCCAGCTCAACCGTCTGCGGCCCAATGGCAGGCAGGTCAGCGCGGCGATCCTGGCCGGGTTTGGGCGCCTTGAACAAGATGCCGCCCTGTCCATCCGGTCGATTTACCAGGCTTTGAAGCATCCAGTTGGTGCCAAAGGCATTTTCCACGGCGATTGCCTGACGAGCCCGAATGGCGCAGCACTGGCCAATATCCGCTGCGGACATGGCCGCAACCACCTCGGCGCCGCGCTCGGCATCCGCTTTGTCGATTGCGCCGGGCTGGACCTGAGTGGCAACACCCTCTGCCATCAACAGTTCTGGTGCGACCTCATGTGCCGCCCGCAGGGTAAAGCCCGCGGCCTCGATCAGCCCCATCACCGCGCGCAGGGCCCCGTCGTCGCCGGCTCCCAAAGCCGCCTGGATAACCGGCACCATCGGCAGGGTGGCGGCATCAATAGCGGTCGGATCAATGGGCGGGCGGCTGACCGCGCCGGCCAGACAGACCTCGGTCACGCCTGCGGATTTCAGCCGCGCAAAAAAACTGCCGAGATGTTCAATGCGAAAGGAAATCTCTGCATCGACGCAGTCCGGCTCAGAGCCCTCCATGGCGCAGATCAGCGCGCGCCGGGTCTGGCGGTCGCATATTTCCTTGGGCAAAAGCCCGGTTCCGGCAATGACAGCAAGCATCGGGTCAGCCTCCGGGCGTCAGGAAAGAGCGATCGGTCTGCCCGGTAATAAAGGCAACGATTTCTTCAACATAGGCGCTTTCGGTCTCGTCCCCCAAACGCCGGGCGCGTTCCTGAAAGGTGCCCTCGCCCTGGGCCAACATCTGAAATGCCGCCCGCAAAGCGGTGATGTCAGAGCGCGTCACGCCGCGCCGTTTCAGACCAACAAGGTTGAGCCCATCCAGCCCGCCGCGCGGCGCCTGAACCAGGCCGTAGGGGATCACATCATTGGTCACCATTGTCACAGCACCAATAATGGCGCCGCGACCAATACGAACCCATTGGTGAATGCCGGAAAGCCCACCAATGATCACATCGTCCTCAAGCACACAGTGCCCGGCCACCGCAGCGGAATTCACGACAATCACCCGGTCGCCCACAATGGCATCATGGGCAATATGGCAGCCGGCCATAAACAGCCCATCATCGCCAATTCGGGTCACGCCGCCGCCCCCTTCAGTGCCGGCATTGACCGTGACATGTTCACGAATGCGGTTGCGCTTGCCAATGACTGTGCGACTTTTCTCGCCCTGGAACTTGAGATCCTGTGGGATCTCACCAAGCACCGCAAAAGAGAACACCTCGGTGTCATCACCAATCTCGCAATCCCCGGTGATCACTACATGGGATTTCAGCGTCACCCGCGCACCCAGAACCACCTCGGGGCCGATATGGCAAAAGGGCCCAATCTGGCAGCCCTCACCAATCCTGGCGCCCTCTTCGACCACCGCACTGGGGTGAATTTGGCTCATCCTATTCAATCCTTTTGAATATCCACCATTGCGGTGAACTCTGCCTCGGCGGCAGTTTCCCCCTCAACAGTGGCAAGGCCCTTGAATTTAAAGATTTTGCCGCCAGCCTTGCCGCGCAAGATCTCAACCTTCATTTCCAGCACGTCACCTGGAATGACTTTGCGGCGGAATTTGCACTTGTCGATATTCATGAAGTAGATCAACAGATCGCGGTCGACCATGTCCAAAGCGACCCCCAGCATAACACCAGCGGTCTGCGCCATGGCCTCAACAATTGTGACCCCTGGCATGATCGGTGTGCCCGGAAAATGGCCCTGAAAATGCGGCTCGTTCATGGTCACGTTCTTGATGCCACGCGCCGAATTAATTCCGTCGATGTCGACCACCTTATCGACCAGCAGGAATGGGTAACGATGCGGCAGGATCCGCTGAATAAGGTGAATGTCGGCGCTCTGTAGCTCAGCGGTCATGGCAAGTATCCTGTCTTTGGTATGTTTGAAAGTCCCTATCAACTAGGTCCATTTTGAGCAAGCTTCCCGGGCCTATTGATCCTGAGCCCCGTCGGGCTGATCCACACCATCGCCCAGGACCTTGTCGATCCGCGTGATCGCCAGATCGGTGATATCCACCACATCTGCGCTGAGAAAGACGGTGGAATGGTCGAGAATCACCCCGGCCCCGGTTTCGCGCATGATCCCTTCCAGCACGGGAAGAGAGGCGGCAAAAAACTCGCGCCGGGCGGTCTCTCCGAGCTGACTGATTTCACGAAGTTTTTGGTCCTGCGTGCTGCGGGTTTCTTGCACCTTGCGGTCAAAGGCATCGGCGAGGGTGCGAAAGGCTTCTGCCTCCATTGCACTGCGTCGGGCGGTCAATTCCTGTTCTTCGGCCCGCAAATCAGCCTCGATGTTGCGATTTTCGGCCGTCAAAACAGCGCCTTCGGCCTCGATCTCCTGCGCCACGCGCTTGCCAAACAGGCTTTCTGAAAACAGCCGGTCCGGCTGAATGGTCAGCAAGCCGCTTTGAGGCGTTCCCAGCTGCACGTTCTGCCCCAGCTCGAACCCACCCAGTGGCAGGCCCTGCTGCGCCGCAGCGGGCGCTGCTGCTGTTGTCAGGGCAACAAGCGCCGACCCTAGGGCCAGCGCTTGTTGAAATCGAAAAAGCACAGTTGACACCAAAGGCTTGATCCCCCGTTAGAACCGCGCCTGTAGGGTCAGATCGAAGCTTTGTTCCTGGTCAAAGTCTTCTTTCTTGAGCGCCTTGGAAAAATTGAACCGCAGCGGCCCAAGCCCCGTTGTCCAAAGCACCGAAAAGCCAACCACATGACGGAAAGACCCGTCGCGACCGACGATGTTTGTGCTGCCGGAGGTATCAACATCGTTCAACCCCCAGAGGTTGCCAACGTCATAGAACAACGCCCCACGAAGCCCCAGCTCATCGGGCAGCCCCAGCGGAAATTCAGCATCAAATCGCGCTACAGCAAATATATTGCCGCCAAGGAAGTCATCATAAGTAGTGCCATCGGGCCGCGCAGAACGATCCCGTGGACCAATACCACCGGGTTCAAACCCCCGCATGATGGACGGGGAAAGAACATACCGATCCAAGGACCGGCTATTGTTGTTCCCCATCCAATGCAGAGCACCAGTTTCCAACGTCGCGCGCAGAGTTACCTCTTCGTTGAAGATCGTTTTTTGAGCCACAAATTTTGTGCTTGTCTTCAGGAACTCATTGTCACCACCAAGACCAGCATAATCCGCGCCGACTTCAAAAAGAAATCCTGCATTGGGGTCCAGACCATTCAACCGGCTATCATAGGTGTATTTCAGACCAAAAACGCTGCTGGAACGTTCCCCTTGGGCGATTTCATTTACAATTGTCGGCGCCGCAGACGGGTAAGTGCCGCCAATGTAGCTCCTATCAGCCCGCGCAATCATCTCGGCGGTATTCCAAGAGTAGCTCACCCGCAAGGCTGAGCTCTCGCTCAGCTTGAAGGAAAGCGCTGGGGACAGAAACGCACGCTTGGTATCATACTCAGAAAAACTCGAGTCTGATTCAGAAAGCCCAAGGTCAAAACTGAAGCGTAGATCGCGGCCCAACAGATGCGGCTCAACAAACCCTAGGACATATTCGTCCGCTTCAGTCGCTGTTGCAATAGCGAAGGAAAGACGCTGCCCACGGCCCAGGAAATTGTTTTCGCTTAACCCGAGCGAAATGCCAAAGCCATCGTTTACCGAATAGGAGCCACCAAGGCTCAGCGAGCCGGTGGGCTGTTCTGCAACATTGACGTCCACTACCACTTGGCTGGGTGAACTTCCCTCGCGGACATCAACGTCTGATTCAGAGAAGAAACCAAGGGCGCGAATACGTTCCGCCGTGCGCCGGATCTCACGTGGGTTGAAGGGATCGCCTTCGACCGTGCGGAACTGCTGGCGGATCACCCGGTCCAGCGTCGTTGTGTTACCCTCGATATCGATACGCTCAACAAAGACACGAGGCCCACGGGTGAGAACATATTCGACATCAAGGGTCAGATCGCGATCATTGCGCGTCACCCGAGGTTCAATCCGCAGGAAATCGATGCCCAAGCGCAGGGCCAGGTTTTCCATGCGTTCGATTTCTGTTTCAACCACGGTGGGTGAATAGGTAATACCCGGTTTGGATTTGAGCACCCTGCGGAACACATCCGCGTCGGCTTCAGACATCTCGCTGGTGACCGTAATATCGCCAAAGGAGAACTGCTGTCCCTCGGAGACATCAACCACCAAGAAGACCGCGTCACGCTCGCGGGTGACCTCGGCATTGGCGCTGTTGACCCGGAAATCGACATAGCCGCGGGACAGGTAAAAATCGCGCAGGATCTGTTTGTCAAAGTCGATACGGTCTTCGATCAAAGTGTCTTTGTTGATAAAAGCGCGCAGGAAACCAGCCTGTTTGGTTTCCAGAACCCGACGCAGCCTGCGGTCCGAATAGACCTGGTTGCCAAGAAAGGACACCCGTTCAACTTCGGTGGTGTCGCCTTCGGAGATTTCAAACACCAGATCAACACGGTTGTCGCTGCGGCGAATGATCCGTGGGGTTACCCGCGATGCCAGCCGCCCCTGCACGCCGTAGGCTTCAGCGATGGCTGCCGCATCCTGTTCTGCGACGGCCGGATTAAACACCCGGCGCGGTGACGATTCGATAATTTCGGAGAGATTCTCATCTTTGATACGGCGATTGCCTTCAAAGTTGATTTTATTGATGGTCGGGAATTCTGTCACCTTGATGACCAGGGTATTCCCTTTGGGAACCAGTTCGACGCTTTCAAACACACCACTGTCGACGATGTTCTGATAGGCATCGTTCAGCTTGCCGGCAGAAACGGTCTTCCCCCGTTCGATGCCCGTATAGGCAACAATAGTTGAGGTTTGGATACGCTGGTTACCCTCAACTTGCACTTGGTTGAACCGGTAGTTCTGTGCCTCGGCAAAATTGGGTGACAGCCCAAGCCCGAAAGTAACAGTTAAGGCGATCACAGATACGCCACGATACAAAATATTGGTACGCTTTACGCGCTTACCGCAGGATATGCCCACGTTCTTGCCCCAGACCATCAGTATTTACCCGAAATTAATAGCAGCTTAACACTGTGCGTACCGGGTTTGTGAGCGGTTGTCAAAACCAACAAAAAAACACGCGGGCAGGAACCCGCGCGTCTACTGGCACTGTAAATTCAGACTTATGAGGCGGTTACATAGACGCCAGCCAGCTTCCGAGGCAAAGCGACAGCACGATAAACGTTGCCGAAAGCGCTCGATCCCAATTCAGGCGCAACAAAAGAGCAAATCCGTTTTCAGTTTCAGCAGGTATCATCATCTGGCTTTGCATGACTTTATCCCCCAGGAAAGACGCAGGATCTGGCACCTTACAGAGCCCCTCTTTGGGCCATGACATCAGGTGTTGTCCGCCAAATCTTGCGCGTTAATGCAGATTACCAAAGCCTTAACCGCAGAATGTGGCATGAGTTTGGCACATTCTGAATTCGCAAAGGGCGGCCCTCAGGCCGCCCCACCATTGATTTATGAAGATCCCAGACAGGCACTGGCAAAGAGTGTCAGCAGGGATACAGTATTAGCAGAAAATGTCGTTACTCAGCGCAAAGACCATCAACGACAGGATCATGGCGATGCCCGCAGTCATGAGAATCTGCATTGCGCGATCGCTGGGCGGACGTCCAACCACCGCCTCATAGGCATAAAATACCAGATGGCCGCCATCCAGCGCCGGGATTGGAAACAGGTTCAACAGGCCAACAGCAGTCGACAGAACCGCGATAAAGCGAATGAAGCTGGCCGTCCCCTGGCTCGCGGTGTCGCTGGAAGCCTTGGCAATGCCAATCGGCCCCGACAGGTTACAGCTGCTGATTGCCCCGGTGATAATATGACCAAGCCCGGAAATCGAAGAGCTGACAACCGTCCACACCTGCGCGACCCCACTTGAGAGTGCATGCCCCACTGTGGTCGGCTCGGTCTCATACTCGATCAGGTTGCCACCACTCACGCCAATCAGCCAGCGACTGGTGAAGCCGCCATCTGCTGTGGGCAGGTCCATTTGGCGCGGTGACAGGGACATCTGAATCGTTGTGCCATCGCGCAATATATCAAGCGAAAGCTCCGCCCCCTTGGTCTGTGCAACCTTGTCCACCAGCTGCCCAAAGGCAAAAACCGGATCCCCGTCCACCGCAGTGATAAAGTCGCCAGGTTGCAACCCCGCATCAGCAGCCGCGCTACGCGGCGACACAGAAGAAACATAGGCCGGGGCAAAATGGGTATCCGTAACCCGCAGATCTGCACCATCGCGGCGCACCAAATATTCCAGGCTGGGCGTCACCGGCAGCGCGTCACGGAATTCCGTCCAGGCCATTGAATCGCTGAGGGCTGGAACCGGAAGACCGGCAACCTCCAACAGCTCATCCCCGGAGCGCAGAGTGTTTTCAACACCCGGAACAGGCACCAATGACCCAACGGTCAACGGGTCACGCACCATGCCAAAATAGAGCGCAAGCGAAGCAAAGACGGCAATCGACATGACAAAGTTGAACACTGGCCCTGCCACAACCGTGGCAGCACGCGCCCAGAGCGGCGCTCCGTGCATGGTGCGCCGCAGCTGCACCGGATCTGCCGCCGCCGCTTCGATGACATCCGTGTCCTTGCCCGAGGCCGCATCCGCATCGCCCAGGAACTTTACATAGCCGCCAAACGGCAGGGCTGCGATCTGCCATTTGGTGCCGCGCTTGTCATGGCGGCTCCACAGCACCGGCCCAAACCCCAGCGAGAAAACCTCAGCATGGATACCGGACCAACGTCCGACAATGTAATGGCCGTATTCATGTACCGCAACGATCACCGAGAGCGCCACGACAAAACTGACAACCGTATAAACGAGCCCGCTAAGCTGCGGGAGAAGTGCGAGTAGGTCCAAAACTTTACCCTATGCTTTGAGCTGCAGCCACATCGGCTGCCTTGCGGGCGATGTGGTCAATCTGTGTGACGTTATCAAGGGTCATTGCGGACTCAATGAGGCCGCTTTGCGTCTCAATTTGATCCAGCACCCTGGCGGTGATCTCGGCCATATCGGTAAACCGGATGGCGCCGGCGATAAAATGGTCCAGCGCGCGTTCCTTGGCGGCATTGAACACAGCGCCCATCAACCCGCGCCGCTGCATGACATCTCGCGCCTGCGCCAGCGCCGGATAGCGGGCAAGATCGGGCTGGCGAAAGTTGAGCTGGCCGATGCTGGCCAGATCCAGCCGCGCAACAGGCAGGTCGCGCCGCTCGGGCCAGTGCAGAGCATAGCCAATGGCATGGCGCATATCTGGCGCGCCAAGGTGGGCCATCAAGGCTCCATCGCGAAACCCAACCAGCGCATGCACCAGGGATTCAGGATGTACCAGCACCTCGATCTGATCTGGCTCAACCCCAAAGTATTCACGGGTTTCAATAACTTCCAGCGCCTTATTGAACATGGAAGCGCTGTCAATGGTGATCCGCTGGCCCATGTCCCAATTGGGATGCGACGAGGCCTGAGCCAGCGTCGCCTGTTGCAGGTCTGCCAAAGGCCAGTCGCGAAATGCGCCGCCAGAGGCCGTGATGACAAGACGCTCCACCGCAGAAATCTCTTCGCCCACCAGCCCCTGAAACACCGCCGAATGTTCGCTATCCACCGGCAGCAGGCGTGCGCCATGCTGTTTGGCGGTGTCCAGCAGCAGCGCTCCGGCGCAGACCAGGGATTCCTTGTTGGCCAGCGCCAGCGTGGTGCCCTGTTCCAACGCCTTGAGCCCCGGCGCCAGACCCGCAACTCCAACGATGGCCGACATAATCCAGTCCGCGGGCCGCGTTGCCGCCTCAATCAGGGCCGCCTGCCCCGCTGCGGCCTCGACTTCGCTGCCAGCAAGCGCCGCGCGCAGGGCGGGGAGCTGGTCCTCAAAGGCGGTAACCGCAAGATCCGCACGCAGGTCGATTGCGTCGCACGCCAACTGGGCAATATTGCGCCCGCCGGTCAGCGCCACCACCTCATAGGCCTGTGGCGCGCGTTTGATGAGATCAATCGTGCTTTGCCCGATAGAGCCCGTGGCCCCAAAAATTGAGATTTTCCGCATTTATTTCCCTCTCGGCCTATCCCAGAAAGGGGTAGAGAAGCAGGAACATGGCCGCAGCGCCCAGCATTCCATCAAAGCGATCAAGCAGGCCCCCGTGGCCCGGAATAAGCCCGCTGGAATCCTTGACGCCGGTCTGACGTTTCAAGGCGCTTTCGGCGACGTCTCCGGCCTGACTGGCCATCGCAACCAGCACCGAGGCCAAAACCAGGGCAAAGCCCATGTCAAACACAGGCGCAGCCCCCAGGCCCACCAGTGCCGCGGCGACCCAGCCAGCCGAAGTCCCCGACCAAGTCTTTTTCGGGCTGATACGCGGCCAGAACTTTGGCCCGCCGATTGTCTTGCCTGCAAAATACCCGGCGACATCCGTTGCAATCACCACCAGTGCCAGCCAGATCAACCAATCCGCGCCCAAAGAGATCCGCATCCAGATAAAGCTATAGCCCGCCAGAACAATCCACAGCGCAAAGACCGCAAATCGCGTCTTGGCGCCTTCAGCAACCTGCAACCAGCCCAGAACAACGGGCAGCAGCAAGAGCCCCGCCCCCAATGCCGCAGGCAGAATTCCAGCAAGGAGCACCGCGCCAAAGCTCGCGCCCCCCAGCAGCAGCGCAGTGTCGGCCCGACGGGGGGCCAACATCTGGCTCAGCTCCCAAACCATGCCACCACAGCAGGCTGCAATCACCAGGGTGAAAACCAGCCCCCCGGCCCAGATTGCCCCCAGAGCCACCACAACCATCACCAGCGCCGAGATGATCCGTGGTATCAGATCGCCCCAGCGACCGGTGCCGCCAGCGCCATTTGGAATGGGTGGTTTCATGAGGGAACCGCGCCAAACCGGCGATCCCGCGCGCCAAATTTGCTGCACAAACGCCCCAGTTCGTCGGCGGAGAAATCCGGCCAGAGCGTGTCAATAAATTCATATTCCGCATAGGCAGACTGCCACAGCAGGAAGTTGGAAATCCGCGCTTCGCCGCTGGTGCGGATCACCAGATCCGGGTCGGGTAAAACATGGGTGTCCAGATAGCGCGGCAGTGTTTCTTCGTTGACATCCTCAGGCAGCAGCCGCCCGTCCGCAACATCCTGCGCCAGCCGTTTGGTGGCGCGGGCGACTTCATCCCTGCCACCATAGTTCAGGGCGATGGTGAGGTGGATGCCGTCATTGGTCTCGGTTTCATGCTCCAGATCGTCCATCAGCTGCACCAGCTTGGCGTCCAGACGCAGACGATCACCAATGAACCGCACCCGCACATTTTGCGCAGCGAGGGCCTTCATTTCTTTGGAGATATAGCGGCGAAACAGGCTCATCAATCCGGAGATCTCAACCTGGGTCCGCTTCCAGTTCTCAGTAGAGAAGGCAAAGATGGTGAGATATTTGACCCCAAAGCGCGGGCAGCATTCAACAATCTCGCGAACACGGCGTGCGCCCGCGTGATGACCAAACAGGCGGGGTCGCCCCCGTGCCTGCGCCCACCGGCCATTGCCATCCATGATAATTGCAACATGACGCGGGCCAGAGGATCTGTGTCCCTCTGACGCCGCGCTTTTCATACTCGTATTGGGATCACTGGGCATTTAGCGGGTCAGACCTGCATGATTTCTGCCTGCTTGTGCTCAAGCGCATCATCCACAGCTTTGATCATCGCATCGGTCAGATCCTGCACTTCGGATTCCCAGAATTTCTGGTCATCCTCGGACAAGCCATCGGACTTGGCCTTTTTGATCTGGTCCATGCCATCACGGCGCACATTGCGGATGGAAACCCGGCAATGTTCAGCATATTGGCCGGCAACCTTGCCAAGCTCGCGGCGGCGTTCTTCGTTCAGCTCTGGGATCGGCAGCATGATGATGGTGCCGTTAAGCTGAGGGTTGATCCCCAGGCCAGAATTGCGGATCGCTTTTTCCACCGGCCCCACCAGGCCCTTATCCCAGACGTTGATGGTCACCATGCGCGGCTCTGGTACGTTGACCGTGCCAACCTGGTTGATCGGTGTCATTGAGCCATAGGCCTCGACCATGACCGGCTCCAGCATGGAGCCAGAGGCACGTCCGGTGCGCAAAGAGGCAAATTCGGTTTTCAGATTCGCCATCGCGCCGTCCATACGGCGTTTCAGATCGTCGGTATCCAGTTCGAAATCGTCAGACATCTCTTCTCTCCCCTGACTTGAGGCAGTCTTTGTTCCGCTCATAAGCCATTGGTCCGTCAATGTATAGCGATCATGACATGGATTTCTGCACAGGCGCGCTTTGACATCACAGACCGCGCCCCTTGGGGCGCCATAGTGCCCTGAACGAAATTACGCGTGATGGCAGGCCATCACGCGTAGATAAAAAAGGTCCGAGGGGACCATGGCACCACCGGGTTAGATCAATTTACCCGGTGCTTACATTCTGTAAAGTATGCCTGCCCTTGATTTAGACAGCCAAGATGTCAGCGGCATGACAGCCCCGCATGTTCGGTTCTGCCCTGCTCTGATTACACCGGAGCTGATCAAATCGGAGCAGTTTAACTCGGAGCAGCCTGTCGTGCCGCAGGCTAGTCCTGCACCTTGGTATAGGTTCCTTCCCCTGCCAGAATGCCGCGAAACCCGCCGGGCTCATCCAGAGAGAACACGATGATGGGCAGATTGTTGTCCCGCGCCAGGGCAATTGCCGAGGCATCCATCACCCCAAGGCGCTTGGCCAGAACATCGTCAAAGCTCACGGCATCATACCGCTGGGCATCGGCGTGCTTTTCGGGGTCCTTGTCATAGACGCCATCCACTTTGGTGCCTTTGAAGATCACTTCACAGCCCATTTCATTGGCGCGCAGCGTAGCTGCGGTGTCGGTGGTGAAATAGGGGTTGCCGGTACCGGCGGCAAAGATGCAAACCCGTTTTTTCTCCAGGTGGCGTACCGCGCGGCGGCGAATATAGGGCTCACAGACCTGATCCATCGGGATGGCAGAGATCACCCGACAGAACACGCCGAGATCTTCCAGGGCGCTTTGCATGGCCAGGGCGTTCATCACCGTGGCCAGCATCCCCATATAGTCGGCAGTGGTGCGCTCCATACCCTGGGCGGCACCGGACAAGCCGCGGAAAATATTGCCGCCACCAATCACCATGCAAATCTCGACGCCCATATCATGCACGGATTTAACTTCGCGCGCGATGCGCTGAACGGTGGGCGGGTGCAGGCCGAACCCCTGGTCGCCCATCAGCGCTTCACCCGAAATTTTCAGCATGACACGGTTATAGGTAGCGTCTGGAGCAGTATCCAGCGTTTCAAGATCAAGGGGCATGTTGCGCTCCGGCAGATGAGTGGGTTAGTTTGCGCGGCAAAATGGAGCAAAATGCGACGGGTTTCAATGCGGGTAAACCGCTTTCCTTTCTGTTTCTGACCTGTTTCCAATCTACCGCTGGCCCAAATTCGCAAACCTCTGGACGGACCCCTGATGCTGCTGCCCGATCTTGACCCGGACAAACCCGTACTTCTGGCGGGGCCCACGGCCTCGGGGAAATCTTCCCTGGCGATGGAAATCGCACAAAAACAAGGTGGTGTGATCGTCAACGCCGACGCCAGCCAGATCTACGACTGTTGGCGAGTGGTCACCGCCCGCCCGTCCCGCGCCGAGGAAGAGCAGCTGCCGCACCGCCTGTACGGACATGTCGCCTATGATGGGCAATATTCCGCAGGTCACTGGTTGCGCGAGGTCAAAACCCTGCTGGAGGGGGCAGAACGTCCCATTATCGTAGGCGGGACCGGGCTATATTTTTCCGCCCTTACCGAAGGGCTGGCAGAAATCCCCGCAACGCCTGATGAGATTCGCAAACGTGCTGATTCCCTCACGCTCGAGGTGCTGTTGGCGCAGCTCGATCCGCAAACTGCCGCGCGCATAGATCTGAACAACCGCGCCAGGGTGCAACGCGCCTGGGAGGTCTTGCAGGCCTCTGGCCGCTCCCTGGCGGACTGGCAAGACGACACGCCTGCACCCATTATGCCAATCAAAGCCTGTTCTGCCCTGGTTATGGATAGTCCCAAAGACTGGCTGGAGCCCCGGATCCGTCACCGCTTTGACCAGATGCTAGCGCAAGGCGCGCTGGAAGAGGTGGAGGCAATGCGGGAGCGCTATGATCCCAAGCTACCCTCCTGCAAGGCCATCGGCGTGCCCGAACTGATGGGGTATATCTGTGGTGATCTCCCACTGGAAGCCGCCCGGGAACAGGCCGCGATCGCCACGCGCCGCTATGCCAAACGACAACGCAGCTGGTTTCGCTCCAGAATGAAAGACTGGACACTGATCTCATCCAGCGCCTTGTGAAGTGATTTCTGCCCCAGCCAGCAAGACCCGGGTTGCCCCACGTCAGATACACGAGGCCAGATACTAGGGGGCAGATAATCTAGGGCAGAGAATAGCGGCCAGTCATCAAACGCTCAGAGCTGCGCCGATTAAAACCACGCAGAACCGATACACTCTGATGGCATAAATACCCGCGCAGTCCTAACAATTCTGGGTTGCAAATAGGAAACGAAAAAACACTTCAGCAACAGTAGGTTTTTGCAGAACTTGCCAGAATCAAAAATTCATGGCCTGCTCGCTTCAAATTGACCCTATTACTGAAGTGTTTGCCACTGAATGCCTTTTGATCCTAACCCCAGCGAAGAAATCCAGGTTATTCCACTTTCCCAACTGGTATCGTTTGGCGCATGGCAAACCGAGCTTGCGCATGATCGCGGAGAGCATTTGCTGATCTGGGTCACCCGTGGCCAGGGGCGTATGCTGATGGATGGGAACCAGCGTGGGTTCAGCACACATAGCGCTTTGTTCTTTCCCGCCAGGTCGCTTTGGTCTGTAGAATTTGGCCGCCAATGCCTGGGACAGGCATTGCGCATTCCGGTCACTGCTCCGGTCGCTACACCTGACAAACCCCTGCATCTGAAAATCTCTGACGCGCGCGAACAGGCACGGCTCAATGCTCTGCTCGAAGCCATGGTGCAGGAACAGACCGGCCATCCAGCCCTATGGCGGCGCGCCTTGCAATCCTATAGTGAGCTGATCAGCATTCAATTGCGCCGCCTGCCGCCTTCCGGTCCCCTGCCCCCAGAGCGGCCATCCGCCGCCCGGCGCCTGTCGCAATCCTATTGCCAACGGGTCAGCGACTACTATGACGCGCGCTCCACAATGGCCGACCACGCCGCTGCCCTGAATGTGACACCGACCCACCTCACCCGCGTCTGCAAATCAGAAACCGGCAAAACGGCTGCGGCTTTGCTCACCGAACGCCAGCTCTATGCGGCGCGCTGTCTGTTGGCGTTTTCGGATATGACCATGCGGGATATCGCGGACCAGATTGGCTTCGGCAGCCCAGCCTATTTCACCCGCTTCATTACCCAACACACCGGCCAAACCCCCAGTACCCTGCGAAAAACCTCCCGTAGACGCCAGTGACCCTCACCGCCTTGTCAAACCGCTACTCTTTGTAGTCATCTTTTTTCGAACTGGCCTATATGAACCGGCCTCGGGAAATGTGATGCCCCTGAATTTGTGCGCCTGCTCAGACCGAGAACTGACTGACAGCGTGACGCATCTTTGAGCTGCCCTGACTTGCGCCTCCCAACGTGCAGCGACAGCTCTGGCGATTCTTTTGCATCGATTCACCGCATGACACTTCTCCTAAGCCTTCAGAACTGGGCACAAGTGCCCAGTCTTCGACCAGCTGAGGGCCATAAGTCAAAATCGACACCAATAATGTCGCTTTTAGCCCCCCAAAGATCGATTCTAAGCATTGACCTGCCTTCGGATCTAGGGCCGAATGAGGCCATCAAAAGGCAATAAGCCACAACCGCACCGTTTCTGACCTCAGGTCCGGAAACACATTGGCAATGTCCAGAAGGGGAACAGTTCCCCGGCGGTGCACCAAAGGGAGATCCGAATGACCCATAATTCCACAACAGACGTGACGCCACACTGGGCCGCAAAAATGCATGCCCAGGAGGTGATCGAAGGCAAGCTGGACCGCCGCGAATTCCTGACCCGCGCCACCGGTCTGGGGGTGAGCGCAGCGGCGGCTTACGGCCTTCTTGGTTTGGCGGCCCCCGCCGCCCAGGCGGCAACCGAAATGAAATCCGGCGGCACCCTGCGGGTCCAGATGGAAGTGCGCCCTCTCAAAGACCCACGGACCTATGACTGGTCGCAGATGGGCAACCAGACACGCGGCACGCTGGAGTATCTGGTAGAGTACAACAACGACGGCACCATTCGGGGCATGCTGCTGGAGAGCTGGGAGGTCAATGACGACGCCACAGTCTATACCCTGAATGTTCGTAAGGGCGTGACCTGGAACAATGGCGACGCCTTCACCGCCGAAGATGTGGCACGTAACATTGCTGGGTGGTGCGACAAGGGGCTCGAGGGCAACTCGATGGCCGGGCGTTTCGCCACGCTTATCGACGCCGAGACCAATGCCGCAGCCGAGGGCAGCATCGAGATTGTGGACGACCACACTCTGCGCCTGAACCTGCCTGGCCCGGATATTTCACTGATTGCCGGCATGGCAGATTACCCTGCCGCCATTACCCATTCCAGCTTTCAGACCAATGACTTCACTAATAACGTCGGCACTGGCCCCTATCTGCTCAGCACCCTGGAAGTGGGCGTCAAAGCTGTATTGGAGCGCAACACGGCCCATAAATGGTGGGGCGAAGAGGTCTATGGCACCCCTGCTCTGGATCGCATCGAATACACTGATTTTGGCACCGACCCCTCGTCTTGGCTGGCCGCGCTGGAATCCGACGAAGTTGACATGCTCTATGAATCGGTTGGTGAATTCATTGATGTAATGGACGCGCTGGGCTACCCTAAATCCGAGGTTGTCACCATGGCCACCATCGTGGTGCGTCCCAACCAGCTGGCCGAAGTAGATGGCAAACGCCCCTATGCGGACAAACGCGTCCGCCAGGCGATCCAAATGGCCGTTGATAACGCTGTCTGTCTTGAACTTGGCTATGGCAACCGTGGTCAAGCAGCCGAAAACCACCATGTGGGCCCAATCCATCCCGAATATGCCGAGCTGCCCCCGCAGAAACATGATCCCGAAGCCGCCCGTGCCCTGATGGAAGAAGCAGGCATGTTGGATTTCGAACATGAAATCATCTCGATTGATGATGACTGGCGCAAAAACACCACCGATGCGGTTGCAGCACAGCTGCGCGATGCCGGCTTCAAGGTGAAGCGGACAGTGCTGCCCGGCTCGACCTTCTGGAACGATTGGGTGAAATACCCCTTCAGCTCAACCAACTGGAATCCGCGCCCCTTGGGTGTGCAGATCCACGCGCTGGCCTATCGCTCGGGCGAGGCTTGGAACGAATTTGGCTGGTCCAATGAAGAGTTCGATGGCCTGCTGACCGAGGCCCTGGCCATTGCAGACGCCGACAAGCGTCGCGAAGTCATGAAGAAGATGGAGATGATCGTTCAGGATGAAGGCGTTACCATCCAACCCTACTGGCGCTCCCTCTATCGTCACATGCGCGAAGGCGTTGCCAATGCCGATATGCATGTAACCTTTGAACATCATCACTACAAATGGGGTTGGTCGGCCTAAGTTAGCAGCCACCACCTACGTCCCTCCCCCTGAGCCGCAGATCTGCACTGCGGCTCAGGGCAGCCAAAAAGACCAAGGCGGCACCTGCGAGGTGGCCCCGGTTTTGACGCCAGACCAACAGGGAACCCTATGGGATTGTTCATTTTACGCCGCTCAGGCGTGATGCTTCTGACGGCGCTATGCCTGACGTTCATCGTTTTTACGCTCACCAATTTGTATCCAAATCTGGAAAAGCTCGCCAAGACCCAAGGCAACTTCCGGATGACCGACGAGGCCGTGGCCAGCTGGCTTGACAAGAACGGCTACAGTCAGCCGATGGCTATAAAATATGGTCAATGGCTGGGCGTCTTGCCCGGATGGACACTGCAGGGTGACGACGGAATATCTGGCCGCTGCATAATCGGTACTGTGCCCCAGGCCCAGGCCGCCGAAGCCCCACGGTTTTGTGGTATTCTGCAGGGTGACTGGGGCCAATCCACGGTGTTGCAAAAGGATGTTGCCAGTGTGGTTTCAGAACGTCTGGGCAATACCCTGCGCCTGATGGGCTGGGTTTTGCTGCTGATGATCCCCTCCGCGTTGATCATCGGTGTTCTGGCCGGCATGCGCGAAGGATCGGTGACGGACCGCAGCCTTTCAACCGTCTCCATTCTGACAACTGCCACCCCGGAATATGTTTCAGGCGTGGTCTTTATCGCAATATTCACCTCTTCCACCGTTGGGTTGAAGTGGTTCAAAGGCTCTGCCACCGCCGCCACTGAAAACCCAACCTTTGAGAACTTCTTTCTGCCGGTTCTGACAATTGCGCTTTATGGCATGGGCTACATCGCCCGCATGACCCGCGCCTCGATGACCGAGGTAATGACGGCGCAGTACATTCGAACCGCCCGGCTTAAGGGTGTCAGCTTTCCCAAGATCGTACTGAAACACGCCCTGCGCAATGCACTGATCGCTCCGTTCACCGTGATCATGTTGCAGTTTCCCTGGCTGCTCAATGGCGTCGTCATTGTGGAAACCCTGTTTAACTACAAAGGCTTCGGATGGATACTTGTGCAGGCCGCAGGCAATAACGACATCGAGCTGTTGCTGGCGATTTCGGTTGTGTCGGTCTTTGTTGTGCTGGTGACCCAGCTGATTTCTGACATTGGCTATGTCTTTCTTAATCCCCGCATTCGCATTTCTTAACGGAAGGAGACAGACATGGACCCTCTCAGCTGGACCGGCAAGATCGCCTTCCTCGACCCCGTCCTTTTCATCGCCCTTGGGCTGCTTGCCATCTCGGTTCTGGTCTGGATCCTGCTCAGCGCAGTGTTGCCAGAACAGCGTGCCATCAATGCCGGAAATGGCAGCCTCGGCCTTAGCTCAGACCCCAGAGGTCTGGCCAACCGGGCTGTAAAGGCGGCCCTGTTGGCTACCACTGCCGTGCTGCTCGCCTATCTGATCCTGGGCATGATTATGGGCACAGGTGCTGGGATTATCGGCGCAATGGCACAACGGTTCTTGCCCGTGTGGATTGCTTTGGCGCTGCTTTTCACCCTGTCGATCCGCTACAAGCGCAGGCTCGGCCTCTATGGCAAGCTGTTTGACAGCCCCATCGGCATGATCGGTTTTGCATTGGTGATGTTCTGGGTGTTTACGGGCTTTTTTGGCGCTTTTGACCTGATTGTCACCCATGACCCATTGGCGCAGTTATCCGGCCTGAAAAACAAAGTGCCAGGGACCCCCCTGCGCAGCCCCGAAGAGGGCGATTTTCAGTGGTATCTGCTGGGCGGGGACAACCTGGCCCGCGATGTCTTTAGCCGCATGATCAAGGGCGCCTGGGAGGTGGTCAAGATTGCACCGCTGGCGACGCTGTTTGCCTTTATGGTTGGCATTACACTTGGCCTGCCTGCGGGGTATTTTGGCGGAAGGCTCGACACTGTTTTGTCCTTCCTTGCCAATCTGATCCTGGCCTTTCCGGTGATCTTGCTGTTTTACCTGCTGGTAACACCTGAAATAGTGCAAACAGGCCTGCCGCAGTTTATGGCCATTGTGCTTTTTGCCTTTCCTCTGATCTTTTTCTACGTGCTGATCAATGCGCGGTATCGCACCCAACCCTCCAAAAACCTTCTCTACCTTGGGGTCCTTTTGCTGCCGATGCTGGCCGTGTATCTGATGGTGGTGAACGACCCCGGCTCAAAGGTCGATATCCTGCCTGCGGTTCTGGACAGAATAGACATTCCGGGCGGCATCCTGGTGGTTTTTGTGTCGGTTGTTTTTGTGAACTCGCCCACAGTGTTTCGTATTGTGCGCGGCTTGGCGATGGATATCAAAACCCGCGACTATGTGGCGGCGGCCCAAACCCGTGGCGAGCGGCCCTGGTACATCATGCTGTGGGAAGTGCTGCCCAACGCGCGTGGTCCGCTGATTGTCGATTTCTGCCTGCGCATTGGCTACACCACCATCCTTCTGGGAACCTTAGGTTTTTTCGGCCTCGGCTTACCACCGGAGAGCCCGGATTGGGGGTCGACCATCAATGAAGGGCGCAAGCTGTTGGCGATCTATCTGCACCCGGCCCTGCCACCTGCCTTTGCGCTGTTGAGCATGGTTCTGGGCCTCAACCTATTGGCCGATGGGCTGCGTGAAGAAAGCCTGAAGGATTAATCCAAACCGGACCGGGGGCCAGCCCCCCGGCCCCCGGGATATTTGAGGCCAATTGAAAGGGCTATCTTTCTTGGGCTCAGCAGGGAGACAAGATGATGAACAAACTGTCAGAGACCGACGGGCCGGTGCTTGAGATCGACAAGCTGTCGATTTCCTTTTTTACGCGGTTGCGGGAAATCCCGGCTGTGATGGATTTTTCTGTCTCGGTGCAGCCAGGCGAAGCGGTGGGGCTGGTGGGCGAATCCGGCTGCGGCAAATCCACGGTGGCGCTGGGGGTGATGCAGGACCTGGGCAAGAACGGCCGCATTGTCGGCGGCTCGATCAAGTTCAAGGGTCGCGATCTGGCGCAGATGAGCGCCGAAGAGCTGCGCGACATCCGCGGCAATGAGATTGCGATGATCTACCAGGAGCCGATGGCCAGCCTCAACCCGGCGATGAAAATCGGCCGCCAGTTGATGGAGGTGCCGATGATCCACGAGGGGGTCAGCGAAAGCCAGGCCTATGAGCGGGCGCTGGAAGTGGTCACAGATGTACGCCTGCCCGATCCCGAGCGGATGCTGAACTCCTATCCGCATCAGCTCTCTGGCGGGCAACAGCAGCGTATTGTCATTGCTATGGCGTTAATGTCGAAACCATCGTTGCTGATCCTGGATGAGCCAACAACGGCGCTGGATGTTACTGTTGAGGCCGCCGTGGTCGAGCTGGTCCGGGATCTTGGGAAGAAATACGGCACCTCCATGCTGTTCATCAGCCATAATCTTGGGTTGATCCTGGAAACCTGTGACCGGCTTTGTGTGATGTATTCGGGCGAGGCCGTCGAGCGCGGCTCGATCGCCGAGGTGTTTGATGAGATGCAGCATCCCTATACCCAGGCGCTGTTTCGATCGATCCCGCTCCCCGGTGCCGACAAGAACGCGCATCCCCTGGTGGCGATCCCCGGCAACTTTCCGCTGCCACATGAGCGGCCGACAGGCTGCAATTTTGGCCCCAGGTGCGACTACTTCGAAGCTGGTCGCTGCGATGTGGGACAGATCGATATGGCAGATGTGGCGGGAAACGACCGCCATGCCACCCGCTGTCTGCGCCATCAGGAAATCGACTGGAACGCCCCCATCGCCATTGGTGAGCAGAAGGAAAAGACCAGCCCCGGCGAGGTTGTTCTCAAGATCGACAATCTCAAGAAATACTACGAGGTGGCAGCCAATGCGCTGTTTGGGGGCGGCGCCAAGAAGGTGGTCAAAGCCAATGAGACCCTGAGTTTTGAAGCCAGGGAGTCTGAGACCCTTGCCATTGTTGGGGAATCCGGCTGTGGCAAATCCACCTTTGCCAAGGTGTTGATGGGGTTGGAAACCGCCACCGAGGGAGAAATCCTGCTGGACGGAGAAAACATCGAACAAACCCCGATCGACGACCGGAAAACCGGAACCATTTCGGATGTGCAAATGGTGTTCCAGAACCCATTTGATACGCTCAACCCGTCGATGACTGTGGGGCGTCAGATCATCCGCGCACTGGAGGTCTTTGACATCGGCGACAGCGACCTGGACCGCCGGCAGCGCATGCTTGAACTACTGGACCTGGTGAAACTGCCGCGGGCCTTTGCCGATCGGATGCCGCGACAGCTGTCGGGTGGGCAAAAGCAACGGGTGGGTATTGCACGGGCCTTTTCTGGTGGGGCGCGGATTGTGGTGGCGGATGAGCCGGTGTCGGCCTTGGATGTTTCGGTTCAGGCCGCCGTGACTGACCTGCTGATGGAAATCCAGCGCACCGAAAAGACCACCCTGCTGTTTATCAGCCATGATCTGTCCATCGTGCGCTATCTCAGTGATCGGGTCATGGTGATGTATCTGGGCCATGTGGTGGAGCTGGGCGATACCGACCAGGTGTTCTCGCCGCCCTACCACCCCTATACCGAGGCCCTGCTCAGCGCGGTGCCAATTGCCGATACGTCCATTCAAAAGGAACATATCGTCCTGGAAGGCGATATTCCCTCGGCAATGAACCCGCCCTCTGGCTGCCCCTTTCAAACCCGATGCCGCTGGAAAAGCGAGGTTCCGGGCGGGCTTTGTGACAGTGAGGTGCCGCCCACCCGCGTTCTGGAGGCTGGACACCAGATCAAATGCCACCTGAGCGATGAGGTGCTGGAACGGATGCAGCCCGTCATCAAGCTGGCGGCGGAGTGAGCGCACAGAAGGCCCCCGCCCCAAAGACGGGCGGGAGCCATGTCTTTTGCTTCTAGTCCTCGGCCTCCAGGAGATATTCGTAGCGCTGATCCGTCAGGGTTTTTAGAAACGCCACCAGTGCGTCCACCCGCCGGTCATCCAAAGCAGGCCCGTGGGCGAGCTCCTTGACGGAGAGAGTCCCTGGCACCGGTGCCTCTCCCCAGGGCTGCCCGGTTTCGGGGTTGATTTGCGCCGCCTCCGCTTTGCTGTTGTAGCGATTGTAAAACAGAACAACCGTGCGCAGGTCCTGAAACACCCCATTGTGCATATAGGGCCCGGTGACAGCGACATTGCGCAGGGTTGGGGTGCGAAACTTGCCGCGCTCGCCCGGGTCCGTCACCTGCGGATTGGCCAATAGCCCCTCATCGACAAAATCCATAGCCATACCAGCCTCTTGGATCACCGCAGGATTACCCGGCACGCCGATGTTGTGGTAGCTGTAATCGCTAAAGGTTTCCTGTGCAGCAATCGGGCTGCTGCGCAACTGATGGCACTGATTACAATTGGTAAACTGCTCTGAAAAGAACAGTGTGCGCCCCAGCTCCTCCTCTTTTGAAAACTGCGCCCTTCCAGCCAGATAGCGGTCATACTTACTGCTGAAGGGCGTAAATTCAGCGCCACGTTCAAAGGCTGCAATCGCCTGGGTCATGGCGGTAAAGCCGCTCTCATCCTCCTGCAAAACAGTCGGGGAGAATAGCGCGGCAAATTGTTCCCTGTAGTCTGAGTTCTCCAGCAGACGCTGAACCAAGACTGCCTTGTCTGGCAGCCCCATCTCGATCGGGTTCAAGGGCGGGCCACCGGCCTGTTCTTCCAGATCAGCGGCACGCCCATCCCAGAACAAACCGCCAATCCATTTTCCATCCGCGTTCTGGTGAAAAGGGGGAACAAAGGCAGCATATGACGCGGTTGGCGCATTGCGATTGCCCAAGGACGCGCCGTCATCCCCCAAAGAAAACGCCCCATCAGCCGAGCGACGGGGATCGCTGAAGCCCTGTTCGGGGTCGTGGCAGCTGGCGCAGGACTGGCTGCGATTGAGAGATAGGTTTTCGTCGTGAAACAGCGCCTCGCCCAGCTGCGCCATCAGCTGGTCCCGAACCAAGGTCTCTGCCTGCACAGGCCCCACAGCAGTAAAAACGGCCAGCGCACAGAGGCTGGAAAGGGTCAATCGGATCGGGCGGATCGGGCGGATCGGGATAAATCGCTGCATCATGGGCTCCGGGAATAGCAGTTTTGCCTAAAACTCCCGGAAACCCATAATGCGGACCTTGATGCAGCGCAATTCCTGATCAAAAAAATCAGGTACACCTCCCCCACTCCCACAGCAGATGAGATTTCGGCGCTACCCCAAAGGTATTTGTGGTCAACTTAGCAGCAAGACCACGATCATCAGAAGGTTCATCGAGGCAAATTGCATCAGCCAGGGATGTCTACGGCTGCGCAGCGCAGCGTAGATCGCCAGAGTTACCGAAACCGCGAGACCAGAAAGAGCCAAACCGCCCCCAATCAGCCCCACCATGCCGGTATCTGGCCCCCAAGGAGAGCCAACAAGTGTCATCCCCTTGACGCCAAAGCCGATACAAATACCCAAAATTGCGCCCAACAGTGTTGCCCCAACGCTGCGGGCCTTTGCCTGGCCACGCTGCCCCCCCAGGACGCTATCAATCACCTCTTGTGATGGCACCGCTCCGGGTACCCATTGAATGCGTTCGAGCCGGTCGTCAAAGCTTCTGCTGGTCACTTGAATTCCTCCTGAAATCACAGGCAACATCAAAAAATAATAAGGCTGATTCATGGCAAACCGAGGAAGTTAACAAGGCATTAAGGAAAATTATCAACTCCTTAACGGGCGCGCCTTTCGACGGTGGGCTTTTGCGCTGATAGGCGCGCGCCATAGCCGGACGCATCGGCAATCACGCCAGAAAACGCGCCCTGTAGGTCCCTGCCTTGTTGAAGAAAAATAGTAGTTTCCGGTTTTCCAGGGGCGGCAAAAAACGCCCTCAGCTACCCCAGATTTTGGCCACGTAGTTTTGCGTTTCCTCATAGGGGGGCACGCCGCCATATTTTCGAACCGCTTGCGGCCCGGCGTTATAGGCTGCCAGCGCCAGACGCCAGGATCCGAATTTTCTGAACTGTTTAGACAGGTAGCGGGCACCGCCTTCGAGGTTCTGTTTTGGAATGGAAGGATCCACACCGAGCCGACGCGCGGTGGCGGGCATCAGCTGTGCCAGCCCCAGCGCACCTTTGTGCGATTCTGCATTGGGGTTCCAGTTGCTTTCCTGTTGCACCAGACGCAGAAACAGGTCTTCGGGCACCCCATGTTTGCGGGCAGCTTGCCGCGCC
The DNA here is from genome assembly GCA_025163595.1 of Phaeobacter sp. G2. Lineage (NCBI taxonomy): Bacteria > Pseudomonadati > Pseudomonadota > Alphaproteobacteria > Rhodobacterales > Roseobacteraceae > Phaeobacter > Phaeobacter sp. G2. Next base: position 2,310,161 of record CP104100.1, on the reverse strand, counting down.
ATGGTCAGGTATTCCCCGCGATATTTCCCCGTATAGCGCGGGCTGATCGACGAGACTGTCGGCACCGTATCCGGGCGCAGCCGTACCGAATTTTCGTATTGCTGCGCTGCCCGCGTATCCAGAATCCGGGTATGGGCCGAAAAAAGATCACGCCTGCTTTTGGTGCTGAACATATCCGCCTGCCCCACTGTGGCACAGGTGAGACCAAGGCCAAGACCGGCGCTAAAAATCCCAAGTGTCAGTGACCGCATTCCGCTTCTCATCCCATTACCCTGCTGAGTTCTAGCGCGACTATAGCCGGATTTGCATCAAAGGGAAGCAAACTGGTTCACACAGGCCAGCACATAGGGATAAATTCGCTCGAAATCCCCCCGCCACCTAAACAAAGCCGCTCTTCCTCTCGCAACGACAATGGGGCCAGAGGAGAGCTTTCCTAGCCGTGCCCAGGTCTATACTGTAACTGCAACCCAGCGGTTGGGATTCGGCAAGCAGGCTCTCTTCCGCGCGCAACACAACCTAAGAAAAGAATAAGGACGGACCCCTATGGCCGGCTCAGTCAACAAAGTCATTCTCATCGGCAACCTGGGGCGTGACCCGGAAGTACGGTCGTTTCAGAACGGTGGCAAAGTTTGCAATCTGCGCATTGCAACCTCGGAAAACTGGAAAGACCGCAACACTGGCGAACGCCGCGAGCGTACCGAATGGCATTCGGTAGCGATCTTCAACGAAGGTCTTGTCCGTGTCGCTGAGCAATACCTGCGCAAAGGCTCCAAAGTCTACATTGAGGGTCAGCTACAGACCCGCAAATGGCAGGATCAAAGCGGCAATGACCGCTATTCCACCGAAGTGGTTCTGCAGGGGTTTGGCTCGACACTGACCATGCTCGATGGCCGTGGCGAAGGCGGCGGCGCAGGCGGCGGTGGCGGCAACTACGGTGGTGGCCAGGACAGCGGCTATGGCGGTGGCGGCGGCGGTTACGACAGCGGCGCGCAACAGGGCGGCGGCTTTGGTGGCGGTAACAGCGGCCCCTCACACAACATTGACGACGACGAAATCCCGTTCTGAGGGTAGTAGACTTCAAGATCGTAGATTTTTGAACGATAACCACCTGTAAGGAAATGAGAACCTCATCAAAAATGTATAATTTTGAGGTTGAAAAACCCACCTTGCTCCGGAGCCGATCAATTGCGTAGATTTTTGATTGGTTTCGGATCAGGTGCTCATACAGCGTAATTCCTTTCTCACCAGTGGCGAACCGTTCAGCTGCCTCGAAGCTGAAGACAATTTGCCAGACTATTGACCAACACTCTTTGTCACTGTTGAGCTGCGCTCCGAGCTCTCCCAGAGTACTATTTTGAGTGTACTTGGCGCCCTGCGGCACTTGAAGCTTTGGGAAGATGCCAATGAAAGAGATTTAGTCTCTGAGTGGCTCTGTTGCACAAAACCTGTGCGGGATTCATCTCGTGAATCCAGCGTGGAAGCTGGGCTGTACGGGCAGACCGTCTCCCCCAACCTACAAGACCAGAAACTGGCCAGCCTACAATGAAACGCTCAAGCGCAGATGTTTTCTGACAATCTGGTTCGACCCCGAGATGAGCTGGGACACCGTGCCGACAGGGCGACGCGGGCGGCGGCAAACCTACAGCGATAATCGCTTTCGCCGCCCCAATAGGGTAGGTCGAGGTAAAACAGCGTCTTGCTGCCATCACAGCGGCGGATCAGATCTGACCAGTCGAGGTTCTCAAATATGACGCTTTCCAGCCGTTCATGTGCAGCCTCGAGGATTAGTTCCAGGCGCGACAGGCTGAACCTGGATGGCCGATCGGCGGCCACGCCAAAGACACTACCGAGCTTGCCGCCAAAGGCCTGGCGCTGCAGATACAAAAACCGGGCCACGCGCTGCGGATCGGTCAGGGTGGCGGGATCGGTTTTGCGCAGCCGCTCACCCCACCGGCAAAAGTCAGATTGCCGCTGCCTGAACCGCCAATCAGATCCTGCAAGCGGTTCAACCGCGTTACGGTTTTATCTGCGCCATTGGTCAGCGCCACATTCACCCGGCGCGACAGATTTGCAGTGCGCCTCAGCAACTGCCCCCGCGTGTCAGCGTCCAGATCCTGCACCAGGTTCAGGCGCATAAGTGCGCCTGACGATACATTCCTGAAACGGGTAAAGCTGAAAGCTGCGCTTTGGAGCATTGCTTGCCGGGTGGCGCAGCTTGGTCAGAAATTCGACGGCCCGTTCACCGTAGCCTAAAGGGTCCGAGATAGTGCTTCCGTCATGAATCCAGTTTGGGTATGTGCTTGCCGTGGTCATGCTCGCACCGCCAACGGGTTTGGCTGCCTTATGCTGCTTGCTACATTCTCAGGCAAGCAGTTATTCTCCACTGCCCATGTAAACAATGATCGAACAGCGGAAAGGTAGACATCGTTGACGGTCTTAGCTGATAGATCGTTCATCAGGTGATCACGCCAAGCCAAAAGATCTTTCTTTGTGATCCGGCTTGCGTTGTTGCGTTTGACGAACTTGCGCAGGTTTTCAATGACCGGGCGCAGCCATTTACCACCATCACGCATGAACCCAGCCTGCACGCGGCTCTGCACGTAGTGAGACCACAGGTCCGTCAGGTTAACCCTGGCATCGGCATTCTCTTGGGGCTGTAAGCCCTTGATGATCGGCGCAGTAGGTGTGCCGGTGAAATCGCCTTCGTCGCGCTCAGCAACTCGTGCTAGGGCTTCCAGCTCAGCGCTGCACAAGGCACGGGCGATCACGCGCCATTCATCGCTACCGGGTTCGGCGTCAAGATTTCCGACTGGCCGGAATCGTTCAATCTGTGCACCGCCCCAGGCAACTAACTCATCATCACCGGCCAGGCCTGCAATCGCCATACGCAGCCGGTTAACCAGCACATCGTCGATCCCAACGCTCGGATATCGCGGATCATTCCTGAGCTCGTCATCAAAGGCTAAGCGCTGTGTGTAAAGGCTGTGTGCGATCTGTTCTGGCGCTAGAGCATAGCGCGCAGGGCTTTGTTGCACAAATCGGGGCCCGAGCGCATTTCCCCTTTCCCTGGACGGATTTACCCTACGGGCTCTGTGACGGGTATGCCAAGAGCGGTGTAGCGGTTTAGGACCGCGATGCGGACTTGGATTTCCGCTACCTGCCGGTCGAAGTCCCAGGCCATCAGCGATTGGCCGAGCAGCTTCACACAGTGCATCTTGGTTTCAACGCGGCTTCGGCGGTGGTATCCGCTCCATCGTCGCCACAGCGCGCGCCCTAGGTATCGTGAGGCATTGACCGCTTCGTTTCTTGCGATGGCTCCGGCGCTTGTGGGTTTCCACGGTTTGGCGTTCTTGCGCGGCGGAATGACTGCATGAGCGCCCCGTGCTGCAATCACGTCATGGCATCTGCGCGTGTCGTAGGCACCATCGGCGGTCAATGACCCAAGGTCCTGATCTGGTGGGATTTGGTTGAGCAGTTCAGGCAACATGGGCGCATCACCGATGTTGCTGGTGGTGACCTCTACCGCGCGAACCTCCAGCGTTTCCTCATCAATCCCGATATGTATCTTGCGCCAAATACGTCGCTTGGGGCCGCCATGCTTGCGGGCGTTCCATTCACCTTCGCCCTCTGCCTTGATGCCTGTGCTATCGATCAGAAGGTTCAGTGGGCCAGTCCCACCGCGATACGGCAAGCTCACGTTCAGCGTCTTCTGGCGGCGCCACAGCGTACTGAAATCGGGCACGGACCAATCCAGTCCGACCAGCCGCAACAGACTCTCAACGAACCCAGCCGTCTGCCTCAGTGGCATACCGAAAAGGACTTTCATGGTCAGACAGGTCTGGATCGCGGCATCGCTGAACTTGCATTGACGACCGCGCCTGCCGGTCGGTGGCGGTGTCCAAACCATCTCGGGATCAAACCAGATCGCCAACGATCCACGCTGCTTCAGCGCGTCATTGGAAGACGACCAATTCGTGGTCTTATACTTCGTAGGGGCCCAACTGCTCATGCATCCCAGCTATCACGCTGGATTCATACAGTGAATCCCCGTCACGATTTGTGCAACAAAGCCCTCTTGAATGACAACCTTTCTGAGTATCAGATACGCACTGAGGAATTTGGAATTGAGTTAAACCGGCTCGCCAGCGCAGGCGACTTGGAAACTGTTGCCCGGTCGGTCGATCTCCTTGGCGCTCAGCTAGCAGCCATGAATGATCAGCTTCTAGAGCTCACTCAAAAGGCTTCAACGACCGAAGAGTTGCTTCAAGAAGGTGCGGACGGTGCAGCCATAAAAGAAGCGGTTGCAGAGGTCGCATCCGATAATCTGAGCAATTGGGTACTACAACCGTCTATTTTCAATTCGCTGGATCTAGCCGTGAATTGGCCGAAGCAATTTCTGCAAGACTAGAAGATCGAGGCTATTTGATGCCGGGAGAAGAACGCACATCGATCGCCGCAGGGAAACGTGAGATCCGCTTTTTCTTTGACGAAGATCGAGAGCAAGCAGAGGGGTTGAAGAAGGAATTAAACGATGTCTTGCTCGTGATGGGCCTGAAGGCAGATGTTTCCGTAGCTGACTTCACCAGTTTTCAAGGTGCTAAGCCTCGCCGCAAGACCTTGGAGCTTTGGCTGGAACCTGTGCCACTTTAAACTTAATTTCCTTCTTTGGGTTCGGCCCATTGCTGCCATCCATGCAACTTGCGACAGATGGTCGCTTTTCAGTCCTAAGCGTTCCTCATATCTCGCATAAGAAGGTATTAACTTCCCGATTTCCTGATCTTTTCTAACTGAGCTACAAACTGCGAGTTCGGTGTCGCACCCTTCATCGAATTCACGCAATTCGCAACGAGTTGAAGGTTATCCGGTGTATAATGGCCATCGCTTGCAATGCGGTCCGGGCTCACACACCACTCTCCTGGGGTGAGAGACATTCGAACTTGTGATAACGCACATAGACCACTTTGTCTGTGATAAAGGGCCTCCAGGTAATCTGCCATGGCATCGGCACTTTCGAAGCCGAACTCCTTCCATTTGCTAATTGTCGTATTTTCTCTACCGGACTCCTTTGTTGTCCGCTCAGCTCTGTATGCAATGGTCAGTAGCGCCTTGCGCAAATCTTTGGACGTAGCGCCTGCACCACGCACGCCACCAGACGTGGCCGCGACTGTTGGAACCTCGGACAACTCCTCTACTAATTGGAATGTAACGGCGGCCATTTCACCGTCCGGCATCACTTTCTCATTAAGATGGTCGATCCGATAGATGCCCAGATAACTATCGCGGGCTCGCGTCTCAACGCCATCTTCGATCTTACCCTTTTGGACAACAGCATAGCCATTCGCAAAAGCTGACAGCCAACGGTGGTACTTCCGGCTGATCTTTTTGAAAGCATCAGTATAAACAGGAGGATCTTGGGTCCAATCTACTCGAATATTATGGCAAACAGGTATTTCTAAGCCGCTTTCTGTTAAAACGGTCCAAGTCCCGCGAGCGCCTTTCAGGTTGGGTTGCTGGCGCCGGAAATCGCGATAGACTTGCGCGGCTACGGCAAAGGCTGTCCCGTGAGCGACCCCGGCATCAATTGCGAGATCACGGCCTTCTGTCTCGGACAGCCCCTGCTTCGTGGCTTTAATTAGGATGGATCGCGCAGTTTCAACAGGGTCCGGAACCGTAGATGCAGAGGTGTAGGTCTTGTGGCGGGTCTTTCGCCAGAAATTTCGAACCGCAGTCACCGTGGATCGTTTGTCACCCTGAGCCAACTCTTCAATTGTGGCTTCAGGCTTTGCGTTAAGCGCTGAGAACACTCGTTCGTTGATCGAAATTTTTGACATTATTAAATCCGAATATAACAAAGAATTTCTTAGGTTCGAGCATAGATCGCCCATCGTTATAGGCACAATCCGAAATATGCGAGCGACCTAGGGTCAGGATTCATAACCAGAACATGACCAGGGCAGCCAATGCGCATGCCGACAAGAAGACCTTCGGGCACCTGTCGTAGCGAGTGGCGACTCGCCGCCAGTCCTTAAGGCGGGCGAAGCTGTTCTCGATCTTGTGGCGAGTGCGATAGCGGGTTTCATCATGCGGTATCGGAACCTTGCGGTTCTTTCGCGATGGGATACAGGGCGTGATCCCCTTGTCTTCAAGGGCTTCGCGATACCAATCCGCATCATATCCACGGTCGGCCAGCATGTGTTTGGCGGCTGGCAGAGTACTCAGAAGCGCCCGCGCACCGATGTAATCGCTGCGCTGACCAGCCGTCAGGAACATGCGCAACGGGCCACCTGCCGCGTCGGTGACCGCGTGCAGTTTCGAGTTCATCCCGCCCTTTGTGCGCCCGATCAGGCGAGCCAAAATGCCTCGGATCAATCATCAGCAGTTTCGCCAGGATGTTCTGATCCATCGGCAGAGTGCCCACGGGGCTGTTGTCATAGGCGATATTGATCAGATCAAAGAACAGCGCCCGGCATTCTGGCGTTGCATTCAGCCGCATGTCCGAGGCCAGCCAGCGTCGCCGCTCCCAAGCCATGAAGAAATGGCTGTCCAGCCGGTCATCGCAGGACAGCGGGTACTCCGGCAGGTCGCCCATATCGACGGGCCGCAGAAAGTTCGGAGATGGGCTCATGCAAAAATCTCCGTCAGATCCCGCGCCCTGTCACTGGGGTATAGCCGAACACCCGCCAGTTGCCGCCGATCCGTCACCCGGCGGCGGTAGCGGTTGCCCCAGCCCCGGTGCATGCAGATGTTGCGGCAGGTATTCGCCACCTTTTAGTTTCTTCACGCCGCTCGCGGGGTTGGTTGTGATCCATTCCAACTCGATGGCATGCCTAGACAAGATCGATATCATTTCGACTATTGCGTTTGCTTTGCGCCAGGTCTCTGCATAGGCGTCACGGCCTGCGATTACGTCTCGGCGACGCAGTTTGGTGAAATCCTTGGTCCCGTTTTTCTCGCGGATCAATTCAAGTGTCCGGCGATATTCCTGCCGAACACGGGGTTTTCGGTCTTTGAACTCTGGGGTCTGGTAATAGCTGACGATCAGAGTCTCAAATGTGGTTTTTGTTTTCTTCTTTGATCGGCCAGACCGTATCGCCCAGTATGCCTCATCAAATTCAGGACTGTCAGAATCGCTGGGGAGAAGTTCGTAGGTTTCTCCACGGCGGAAATAGTAGTAGGCCCGCCCCTTGCTGACTTTGGTGGTGACGTATTTTCGTGTCAAATTCTTCACCATGAGAATTCGTCCTCGTTCATTGCACTACCATTTAGTACGCTTTCAAGGTCTGACACCCGCCAACGTTCAAGCTTACCGGTAATCTTGACAGGCAATGGTAGCGAGCCCCACCGCACGAGGCGCCTGAATTCTGTTGGGGCCATGTCCATCATCTTAGCGGCTGTTTTCTCCGTAACCGCAATCCTTTCAACTTGTCCCATGCGGTTCTCCATCTGATGGGTTTGGGTGAGGTTCACTCAAGGCGCTGCGCGCCACACTTGAGCTAATCTGTTTATGATTGCTCTGCCGCATAGTTGCCCCACTGATCTGCCATGGCATTGGCAATGCCTGGGAATGTCTTGCTACGGATCTGCCAGCGCAGTTCGCCCGGTGGGGCGCGGTGGATGGCGGACCAGCGTTTGTGGGTCTCTGTGCCTTTCTCAGGCGGTGTCAGCTTGTTGGTGGGGGGTGAGCTTGGGCAACCCGCGCAGGTAAAGCCCTGTGGATTTGAAAGCAGGCTCCCCAAACCACCAGGGCTGCACATGCTGGGCGGCGGGCTGAAAGTTCTCGATCCGCTGTTTTGCGTGTTTGTGCATCACCGGGTTTTCCACCGCGACGCGCGCGATCGGCGCATTCCAGCAGGCTGAAAACAGCGCGGCGCCTGCATTGAGGTCAGCCCACATCTCTGCCAGGCTGCGTCCCTTTGGGGGCTGGTGCAGCCAGCGCACGCCGCTGTTGCAAAGCCGGGTGCAAGGCGGGTGCATTACGGCCAGCAGATCCCAGCCCAGACCCAGCACTTCGCGCACATCGCATTGCATGTGTCGGTTGCTGCGATCTTGCGCGGGCAACAGATCACAGGACCAGGCGTCATGGCCGCGATCGAGAAACGCCCGACGCACCGCGCCGCTGGTTTCGCAGCCGATAAGCACTTTCAACTGTTTCATGGTGGCTCCTGCTTTCTGTCGATGCCCCCTGCCCCGAGATCCGCGAGCTGTTCGCCGGGTTTGAGTTTGAAGAGGTCCGCCTGAAATATACCGTCGCTGCTGGTGGTGCGACGGATGCGGCCGAGCTGATCATATCCAACTTTGAACCGCGTATCGGCTAGATCTGATGGGGGACATTGGCTGGCGGGGCGTAGTGGTCCCGCCAGTTGGAAGTGGCGGAGAGCTGCCGTTAGCTGCAAGTGCTAGGGCGTTGCCTCAGATCGGTTAAAGCGGACTTCGAGCCTGTGCTCCAAGGTCCACATTTAGCTGACTAGGTATGGTTTATGGGGAAAATCCGTTAGTTAATGTCTTCGTTGGTCGAAGACAAATCGCGCATGTCGTATACATGAAAATTCATCCCTTCTTGTCCGAAGAACCTAAGGAAGTCAACGGATTGGAGATCTGATTGCGATGCAATGGGAACACTACGACGGTGAATTCATTTCCGTAGTTCAGGAGAAGACGGCTACCAGACTTTGGGTTGCCTGCCCTAGTTTCTTGAGACGGTATCTAGATAACCTGCCACGGAAGGGGCGCTTTATAATAGCCCAATCGCTTCATAAAGGCGTAGCCAAGAGAACAATCCAACAGCGGGTCATGTCAGTACGCGAAAGAATCGGCGCTCAGGCCTACGTTATTCATGGCTGGCGCTACACCGCTGCGGTGCATCTCGCTGATGCCGGGGCGAGCGATAGCGAGATCCAGGCAGTGACCGGGCACAAGACGCTTGAGATGGTCAAGAAGTACCGGAATCAAGCAAACCAGAAGCGCCTTTCACAATCGGCACAGGCGCGTAGGACCAGAACATGAACAGAACAAGAAAACGGGAAACAAACTGGGAAACTCGCAGAGGGCATACTTCTCAGCTCACCTCGCAAAACCCATTTTTTACATTAAAATCAAAGTGGTGCGGGTGAAGGGACTCGAACCCCCACGCCTCGCGGCGCCAGAACCTAAATCTGGTGCGTCTACCAATTCCGCCACACCCGCACGTTTCGCAAATCACTTGTTGCGTGTCGCGGTGGATAGCAAAGGTTGCACCCGGATGCGAGCGCTATTTTCATCAAAATCACAACAATGCATGAGCGCAACAATCTGGAAAAAATGCGTGTATTATGCACGCAGCAAAGAGAAAGAACGCGACCTGTTCATTGATCTCGCCTAGCCTGGTTCAAAAAAACTGAGGCAGAAAAAGAGTACAATATCATGACATCGCAAGCCCTAAGGCCTGCGGGGGTAAAAATTGAATCTGCGCCCCTGCACCCACGCCAATCCTCCCCTGATCAGACCTCATCTATCGGTTTCCTACGCGGAACCCAGTTGCTGACGCGGCAGGGTGACCGCAGGGTCGAGTCAATTCAGCCCGGCGACGACATCATCTCGCGCGATCTGGGGCTAGTACGCTGTTTGGCAGTAGAGCAGTATCTCTGCACCAGCAACGCCATTTGGTTCGCCCCCGGCTCGCTTGGGGATAGCCGCCCGGACTGTGACCTGATCCTGCCTGCCGACCAGCAGGTATTGCTGCGCGACTGGCGGGCCAAAGCCATTTTTGGCTCTCCCCAGGCCTTGGCCCGGGCAGGCTCTCTGGTCGATGGGGAGTTCATCTGTGACCTCGGCCCCCATGAGATGACGCTGACCGTTCTGCGCTTTAGCCGCCCCAATGTCATCTATGCTGGTGGGTTGGAAGTGGCCACCGCCAAGGCCTCCCTCTGCGCCCAACCACAGTCCACCGGATCACTCAGTTAGCCGTCCCGTTCCAGCCGCCTCAACACGGCTGGAAGCTGCTCTGGCAAATCTTCAGAGATCAGGCCGGGCCCAAATTCTCGCGCGCATTCCACGTGCAACCAGGCTCCGGCCTCCGCTGCGGCCTTTGGCGACATGCCGCGCGCCAAAAGCCCGGTGATAAATCCAGCCAAAACATCCCCCGCCCCGGCAGTCGCCAGCCATGGCGCCGCCCTGTCATACTGCGCCGAATTCACCGAACAGCGCCCCGTGGGATCTGCGATCACCGTATCAGCCCCCTTGAACAAGACCACACACCCCGCGCGCGCCGCAGCCTCGCGGGTGGCATCCACCTTCGAATAGGCCGGGCCGGTTTGCGGCCTCTGCGCAAGTTTTGCCGCCAAATCCGGGAAGAGTTTTGCAAACTCACCCCCATGCGGTGTGAGCACGCATTGCTCATGCAGTAGATCAAACAACACCTGTGGGTTTCTCTCAAACCGGGTGAGCGCATCGGCATCCAGAACGGTGGCGCGCTTCGCTTTCAAAGCCGCAATCACTACCGCCTGGGTATCCATGCCGCGCCCCAACCCCGGCCCGAGACACACCGCATTGAGCCGCTTGTCTTCCAGCAGCTCACTCACCCCATGTGCGCCATCAATCTGATGCAGCATGATCGCTGTCAGCTGGGCTGCATTTTCAAACATCGCCGAACGCGGCGACCCCAGTGTCACCAGCCCCGCACCAATCCGCAACGCACCTCGTGCCGCCAGCCGTGCAGCACCGGTTTTGCCATGCCCGCCCGACAGAACAAGGGCGTGACCATGGTTGTATTTGTGCCCCCCTCGCTTCGTTTGGCCCAACACTCCGCCCGCCTCCACCAGGGTCACGCGCCCTTTGGCGGCGGTCTTTGTCATGCCAATATCTACAACACGTAGCCTGCCACAGTTATCCGAACCACCATAGCTGCCACAGTCCTGAGACATGTAATGGCCAATTTTGGCGGCGTGAAATGTCACCGTGAGGTGGGTCGGCAAAGCACCAAAATCCTTGCCGCTATCACTGCACATTCCGCTGGGAAAATCGATCGCCACAAAACGATCCCCGCCAGGATCACGCCCATCGCTGACAAATGGCGACGGCATAAATCCGCGCCACATCTCAGCAGTATCATCCGGCATAGGCCGCGTCAGTCCAGTCCCAAAAAGAGCGTCTACAACCAGAAAACGGTTTTTGTCATTCCCCTCGTATAAATCCCTTATTTCCCGGTCATTCCACGTCCTTACCTCACCCAGCGCGGCCCATCTGCGATAGTTTTCTGCAGCATCCGGCGGCAGATCGATCGGGTTTCCATAAAGGAAAACATCCACTTGCCAGCCCCGCGCCAACAACAATCGCGCCACGACAAAGCCATCGCCACCATTGTTTCCAGGCCCACAAAGCACCAGGGCTTTCATCTTGCCCAAAATACCTCGGGGGGGATCCGCAGGATCGGGGGCAGCGCCCCCTTCTGGGCCGCCCTCTTGCCCAACCCTTTCCAGCTCCGGCCACTCCTCAAAGATGGCCGCGACCACGCCGGCGCCAGCGCGCTCCATCAGGTCCAGCCCGGTAACCTCCCCCGACTCGATGGCCTCATGTTCAATGGCGCGCATCTGGGCCGCAGTTAGCAGTTCCATCATCCAGGGCCTCCTTCTCCCAAAGATCTGACGATTCACTTCTGCACATTTTTTGTGCGGACAGCCTATCTTTTAATCATTCGCCTTCAAATCGACCAGCGCGCTCCCCCTGAGACAGCACAGCGCATTGTCGTCACTGATAAGAAATGATCTGAGAAGTTTCGACAAGGTTGTGAGGAGCCCAAGGCATGAAAAAGATCGAAGCCATCATCAAGCCGTTCAAACTGGACGAGGTGAAGGAAGCGCTACAGGATGTAGGCGTGCAGGGCCTCTCCGTCATCGAAGTCAAAGGTTTTGGTCGCCAAAAAGGCCATACCGAACTGTACCGCGGTGCAGAATATGTTGTCGACTTCCTGCCCAAGGTGAAAATCGAGGTAGTACTAGAGGCCGATCAGGTCGATGCTGCCATTGAAGCCATCATTGATGCTGCCAAAACCGACAAGATTGGCGACGGTAAGATTTTTGTCTCTCCCGTCGAGCAAGCGATCCGTATCCGTACCGGCGAGTCCGGCACAGACGCGCTGTAAACAGAATTACCTGACATTAAAATCAGAAGGACCAAGGGAATGAGCACAGACGCAGTTCTCCAGATGATCAAAGACGAAGATGCCGCCTATGTCGACATCCGCTTTACAGATGTGCGCGGCAAGCTGCAGCACGTCACCGTGGACGTGGACCTGGTTGACGAAGACTTCCTCGAAGAAGGCTTCATGTTCGACGGCTCCTCGATCGCCGGCTGGAAATCGATCGAAAACTCCGACATGAAACTGATGGCAGACACCACCTCCGCCTATGTAGATCCGTTCTACGCCGAAAAAACCATCTGTATCCATTGTTCCATCGTTGAGCCCGACACCGGCGAAGCCTATGAGCGTGACCCACGCGGCACGGCACAGAAAGCTGAAGCCTACCTCAAGTCTTCCGGCATTGGTGACGTGGCCTACATGGGTCCCGAAGCAGAATTCTTCCTGTTCGACGACGTGCGTTACTCCAACTCGATCAACAAGGTTTCCTATGAGGTCGACGCAACAGACGCCTCCTGGAACACCGACACCGAGTACGAAATGGGCAACATGGGCCACCGCCCCGGCCTTAAAGGTGGTTACTTCCCAGTGAACCCCACCGACGAGTCTCAGGACCTGCGCTCCGAAATGCTGTCGACCATGAAGCGTCTGGGCATGAAAGTGGACAAGCACCACCACGAGGTTGCCTCCTGTCAGCACGAACTGGGCCTGATCTTTGACAGCCTGACCAAACAGGCCGACGAGCTGCAGAAATACAAATACGTGATCCACAACGTGGCCCACGCCTACGGCAAATCCGCCACCTTCATGCCCAAGCCGATCTACGGCGACAACGGCACCGGCATGCACGTGAACATGTCGATCTGGAAAGACGGCAAGCCGCTCTTTGCTGGCGACAAATACGCGGATCTCTCGGATGAAGCCCTGTACTTCATCGGTGGTATCCTCAAGCACGCCAAGACCCTGAACGCCTTCACCAACCCAGCGACCAACAGCTACAAGCGTCTGATCCCTGGCTTTGAAGCCCCCGTTCTGCGTGCCTACTCCGCCCGTAACCGCTCCGGTTGTGTGCGTATCCCATGGACTGAATCCCCCAAAGCCAAGCGCGTTGAAGCCCGTTTCCCTGATCCGGCCGCCAACCCCTACCTGTGCTTTGCAGCTCTGCTGATGGCTGGTCTTGACGGCATCAAGAACAAGATCGACCCCGGTGAGGCCATGGACAAAAACCTCTATGACCTGCCCGCAGAAGAGCTGGCCGATATCCCAACCGTCTGTGGCTCCCTGCGCGAAGCGCTGGAAGCTCTGGAAGCCGATCACGACTTCCTGACACAGGGCGACGTCTTCACCAAAGATCAGATCGAAGGCTATATCGCTCTAAAAATGGAAGAAGTTCAGACCTATGAGCACACGCCACACCCTGTTGAGTATGGCATGTACTACAGCTGCTAATCCCTATGGGTTAGACGGTATAAGGAAGGGCGCCCCATCTGGGCGCCCTTTTTCTGTGTCCGCTTTGGTTCGCCCAGCACGGACAGGCCGCAAGACGCACAACCTGACGCGGACTAAGCTGCATCAATCCACAAATGGGGTCGATCCATCCCAACCAGCACTGTTGCCAACGGTTGTGACCACTGGCGCTGTTGAGACTGGCAGGGCTTGTGCTGTCGGCCTGCTGAGAAGCTGGTTTTGCGGCCCTCTTGCAGCACTCAGTCCCTCTGCCCCTGAGGCACAACGCCCTGAAAAAATCGTGTACTCTGGCGCCGAGGGCAACACAGAGACCCGAAAATCCGCAATAGGGCCATTGCCACAGGCGTGACCAGAAATCTGGGTTTTAATTTCTTGTGGCGTCCAATCCGCGCCAGCGCTGCCGCTGAAGCGGCCATTGCCATCATCGTCGAACGAAATCTGGTTACTGGCAGGCACACCGCCACAGGCCGCAAGCAACCCGCAGCAAGCGACAGGCCATAAGAGTTTCGCAGATTTTGTGATCATGGGGTTTTTCTCCTTTTTCCGGGGCACCTTACCCAATCGCACCCCTATGACAAGAGCTTGAACCGCCCTCCTCAACCACGCTAAATCCATTTCACCGCCTTCCTCTTGAAGCCAAATGTTGGCTCCTATAGATAGGCGCGTTCCATCGTCCAAAAGGAGCCCCCACCATGACCGCCACTGCTACCTGCCCCAACACCCTGGGCATCGATTTTGGCACCTCGAACTCCGCGGCGGGGATTGCGGTTGGCGACCGTCCCTGGCTGGTCGAGATGGAACCCGGTGAAACCACCCTGCCCACGGCGGTGTTTTTTGAACCCAAACGCCCCATGCGCATTGGTCGCTCAGCCACCCGGGCGCTGATTAATGGCGACGAGGGCCGGTTCATGCGGGCGCTCAAAAGCCTGCTGGGCACGCCCCTGTTGCGCGAAGAACGGCGGATCAACGGCGAGGTTACAGATTTCATCCAGATCATCGCGCGCTTCCTGGCCGAGGTGAAATCCCGCGCTGAGGCCGCAACGCACCAGACATTCACCCACGCGCTGTCGGGGCGCCCGGTGCATTTTCACAGCAATGATCCTGCCCGCGATGCCCAGGCCGAAGTCGACCTGCGCGACTGTTATTTGGCAGCGGGTTTTGAGGGCGTGCGCTTTCTCTATGAGCCCGAGGCCGCTGTGCGCTCTGCAAGGCCCTCGGCGGGGCTGGGGCTGATTGTCGATATCGGCGGTGGCACCTCGGATTTCACCCTGTTTGAGCAGGACGCCACCGGTGCAACCCGCATCCTAGGCTCGCATGGGGTGCGCCTGGGCGGCACCGATTTTGACCGCCAGATCAGCATAGACCACGTGATGCCGCTGTTGGGACGCGGCAGCCAGATCCGCAATGCCTTTGGCAAAGAGACCCTGCCCGCACCCAACCGGTTGTTCAACGATCTGGCCACCTGGCAGATGATCCCCTTTCTCTATGCTGCCGACAGCCGCCGTGCCGCGCGCGATTTGGCAAAATATGCGGTAGAACCCCAAAAGTTGAACCGGCTGGTGTCCGTTCTGGAAGACGAACTGGGGCATGATCTGGCCTTTGCGGTGGAACGCGGCAAGATCCAGACCAATGGCGTAAGCGGGGCCAGTGAGGAGAAAGGCGCAGATCCCCGGATTGACCTGCGCATTCTGGAACGCGGCCTGTCTGCACCGCTTTCACCAGACCTGATGCAGCAAAGCCTGGCCAAAATGATGACACAGATCGCAGAGAGCGCCGCTGAGACCCTAGAGGCCGCAGATGTGGCCCCGACCCGGATTGACCGGCTGGTGATGGTGGGTGGCTCTTCGCTGCTGTCCTCGCTTGAAACAGGGCTGCGTCAGCTCTGCCCCAATGCGACGGTGGAGAACCGCAATGCCATGACGGCGGTGGCAGATGGGCTGGCGCTATCAGCCGCCAGTGCCTTTGCCTAACCCGTGCCTTTGCCTTTGCCTTTGCCTTTGCCTAAAAGGCCCGCGTCAGAAATGAGACGCAGACCACAGTTTTCCCGTTAGACTCCGCCCGCCAGCCCGCTAGAGTCTGATCACGATTGTTTTGCTTGTTTTCAGGATCAGTATTATGCGCCTCATCGCCTCTGCCGCCCTCGCCCTGACCCTTTGTGTCTCCAGTTTTGCATCGCCTGCCATGGCTGCGCCCTGCGGCAACAGCTCTGCCGGGTTTGACACCTGGAAAGCGGATTTTGCCAAACGCGCACGCCGTGCCGGGGTGAAATCAGCCGGGCTGCAGGCCCTGGCGCAGGCGCAATATGCCCGTCGTACCATTGCTGCAGACCGCAACCAAAAGAGCTTTCGCTATAGTCTGGAAAAGTTCATGCAGATCCGCGGCTCCGCCACCATTGTGGCCCAGGGCCGCAAACGCCTGGCGCGCCATGCAGATTTCTACGCCGCCCTAGAACGCAAATACGGCGTCCCGGCCGGGGTGTTGATTGCCATCCATGGCATGGAAACCGCCTTTGGCAACTACATGGGGGATAGTCAGATTGTCTCTGCCATTGTCACCCTGACCTATGATTGCCGCCGCTCTGAGTTCTTTGAACCCCATGCCCTGGGCGCGTTGAAACTGGTAGACCAGGGCGCCATCACCTCGGCCACCCTGGGGGCAAAACACGGTGAGCTGGGGCATACCCAGTTTTTGCCCGGCAATGCGCTGAAATACGGTGTCGACTGGGACCGCGACGGGCGGGTCAATTTCTATGACTTGCAGGACTCCCTCGCCTCAACCGCGCGCTATTTGCAAAAACGCGGCTGGAAACGCGGTAAGGGCTACCAGCAGGGCCAGCCCAATTTTCGGGTGCTGAAAGAGTGGAACGCCGCCACAGTCTACCAGCAGTCACTTGCCATCATGGGGCGTCAGATCGACAACTAGCAGATCGGCAGCGCACCGGAGGCCTTTGGCTGCAGATAAAGCCTGGGGGTATTTAAGGCGCGCATAGATAGGGCGTTCACTGTTGCGACTGAGCCTCCAGCCACCGCCAAGAATGGCCCTATTACTTTTCCGTCTGGAACAATCCCACCGTTTGGTGCGGATTGTAGGCTATGCGGCATCAAAGTGGCCATTCCGCGCCCACTTGTTGCCCCATTCCAGCAAAAATTAGGTCAGCCACAACCTTTAATCACTTGTAAAAAAACAAAAATTTAACCTCGCACAACAGCGAAGTGAAATCTGAATTTTTCTTCATCTATTGTCTCTCTCCGCCTCACTTTTGAGCCAGATCCCTGCGTATTGTTGCTACAGAGCACCCCGAATGGAGGACCCTGACGGTGGCACAGGTTAAGCAATACAAAGGCAAGCTGGGGTTTGAACACCGCAGCGAAGAGAAACTGACACTCGCACTGACAGAGCTGCTGGATACGCTGGAAGAATTTGGCCATCCGGCACTACAGATCAATGCCCGCGATCCCCACAGGATTGGCTTGGACGCTGACCACTACCAGATCAGCCTGCGCCTGCGCCGTATCCCATTGCGGCTTGGTGTGCGCACCCCGCCCGGCATTCCTGCGCCGACGGCCTATATCGAGTTGGCAATGGCTCCTTGTTTCCCTGATGCATGTGATCAGGAGGTCTCGGAAATTCTGCTTGCCATGATCTTGAAGCGGTTGACAGAAGCATTGAATCCTTTGTTGATTTTCTGGCAAGAAACCAACAAAGCACTGACACCAAATCAATTCCTCGGTGCCTTCGCCCCGATGGAAGCGCCTGTCACAAAAGAGATGTTTGCCTCCGCGGCCATAGTCGACACCGATGCAAAGGCTGCAGTTTTGGCGGCGGATACACTGCTGGAGCAGGTTGTGGCCGATGCCGCCACCGCCCAAAAGACAGCAGCCTCAACATCCCGCACGGCCAAACCTGTGGTGACAACAGCGCCAGCCAAGCCCATCCCAGGGCCAATCCTGTCTGCCGCCGCATCGCGCCTGTTGATGGCCGATCACGCCCGTGCGGTAGCCGAGGCCGAGCGCGCCCGTGGTCAAGCCCGGTTTGGCTCTGCCGATGCGGCAACTCCAGTTCTGGAACAACAGTGCGACGCGCTTCAAGACACGCCCCGGCGCATCAAACCGCGCGCAAAGACATGGCGCAAACTGCCCGTATCAGAAGCGCCCTATGCCTCCTACCGGACGGTGTTTGGCAAAAGCCGCCTCAACTGGATTTTTGCCCTGCCCCGTTGGGTTCTTTCAATGACGGGAAATGCCATTCGCAGTGTCGACCTGGTGCTTTCTGTACGTGCATTGTTGACAGGGATGGCGATCCTGTTCTTGCACGGCTCTGGCATGGTACAGGCCGCAGCACGGGTATTACTGCCACACTAAGACCGCCCCCTTTTCCTGCCAAGGCAAGACATTAGACAGGGGCAAGAATTTGATGACGGGGCCGGGCGATAAACATGGCTGGCCCCGTCGTTTTGGCACCCAAACCTGCGCCTCACCGGTCCTTCCCAGCCATTTCAGCCGTGTCTACCGGGTTGCGCCCTCTGCGCCCCATTCAGCCATGACCTCATCGCGATGCACCATATAGGTATGGATCGAAAACACCACGGAACGGCATTTGGGCAGGCGTAGAATGACCTGCTGCTCGCTGCGCAGATAGGGCGCGTCCTGGCCATGGCTTTGGTCTCGGGGGGCATGTACTGAACGCGGGGCGTGCAGCTCTGCCGAGTGATACCAGAGCGCATTAAACCGCCACAGAGGCCGCCCCACCTGCACCCCGTCAAACAGACGCTGAACCCGTGATGCCATTTTGCTATCGTAGCTGTCGACGGTATCATGGATCCCGATCAGGGGCCGCATGAACTTTTCGCCCAGCGTCCAACTGGCGGGAAAACACAGAACCGCACCGGTCAAAATATGCTCTGGGCTGCCGTCGGGGCGTTCAAGAATACAGAAATCTTCCTGACAGATCTGCCCCAGCGTCGCCAATGGCTGCTGCCAGTCAAGCGTGACCTTCACGCCATCCGGGCGGATCACATGGTCCCGTGCACCGCCATAGCGATGATCAAGCACCAGTTCCAACAGCTCCTGCGCCGCGCACTGCGCATCGGGATGCATCATCAGCACCTTGTCGCGGCGATTGGACAACAGCTCAGCCCGATAGGCCAGCTGCTCGGAAAAAGCCTCGTCCGGGCGCAGCCAGTCAGCAAGATCCATTGGTTTGATCCCCGGCAGCGGCACCTCTTCAAGCGGATTATAGGGAAGGGATTTTTGCAGTATCATTCCAGGCCTTTAGATAAGTTATTCGGGGCTATCAAAATTGCAGGCCCAGGATTGCAGATCAAAACAACGCGCTGCCCCCAGGGGCTTCAGCCACTTTAGGCGAGACTGCGGAACAAAAGCCCAGAGGCGACTAGCACGACCAGAAAGCCGGCGCCAATTTCCAGAATGGGCACCATCTGCGCCGCGCGGCCGGACCGGGCAAAAATAGCCAGGGCCCCACCGCGCAGGCCAAGCGCGGCAAGCCCCACCGTGATCGTCACCAAAGCAGTGCCAAGCGCCATTGCAAAGGCCCCAGCGATGCCAGCCAAGGCAATCCCCATCTGCCAAGTGATGACCAGAACAAAAAGCGCACCAGTACAGGGCCTTACAGCAATGCCTGCAATCAGAACCATGGCTTCGCGCCAGGTCTGCAAGCCGCTGACCTCTTCCAGACTGGGGCCATGGCGGTGACCACAATCGCTACAGACCTCAGATGCGCCATGGTCGTGACTGTGTTCGTGACTGTGACTGTGATCGTGACCGTGGTCGTGACTGTGGCTGTGCGAATGGCTGCGCGCATGACCATGACCTGACGTTGGTTCGGTCGAACCGCCCAGATCATGCCCCACCTGAGAGCCAACGCCGGTGGCGTGCCAAAGCTTGCGCGCGCCCCGCAGGAGCAACCACAGGCCAATCGCAGCAATGGCCCCATAGCTAAGAGGCGCCATCGTCTTTTCCGCCACTCCGATCAGGCTGTCGCGGCCCAGCTGCAACAGGGAAATGGCTCCATAGACCAAGACAATCGCCGTAACGGCCTGGCCCAGGCTGGACAACAGCGCCACACCGCCCAGACGCAGCCAGGGCGTCTTGCGCGCCAATCCATAGCCGCCAACCAGAATTTTTCCGTGGCCCGGTCCGATGGCGTGAAAAAAACCATAGGCAAAACACACCAGCATCAGGGCCATAATCGCGCCGGGCTCCCCTGCCCGCAGCGCCCGTAAAGATCCGGCGATGCGGTTTTGAAAGTCGCGTTGATGCGCCGCTGCCCAGTCCCCCAAGGGCGCCAGGCTTCCCCGGGCCAGCCACCAGATACACAGACACAGAGCAAGACAGGCGAGGCCCAGAGCCAGGGCTTTTAGGATGCGGGGCATGTGACCAGGATCTCCGTGGCAAACTCACCGCCCATCAGCGGAATATCATTCTCTTCCAGATCGGCATCGGCGTTCAACCGCAGCAGCTGGGCTTTCATCAAAGCCAACCCGCCAGCGATATCCGGCTCGATCCGCTCCAGCAAGCACAGCCCCTGCAGGTGATCCGACAGCGTCACTGGCAGCTTGATCTCATAGGCGGTGTAATAGGATGGATCAAAAGCCTTGATCGAAAACGGCCCGTCTTGCATCGGCACGGGAGGCTCAATTTTCCGCACATGGGTGCTGACGATCCGCCCCTCAATCAGGTCGGTGCCGGCTTGCATCGGACCTGACAGATCCAAGAGCTGCCCCCCAGCGCGAATTTCCAGATCGCCGTTAAAGCCTTCATCCCAGTTGGTATCGAACCCAATCAGACGCTGACGTTCATCCGGGGTAAGCTGGCCGTCTCCATCCTTGTCTAGAAACAGATCCTCGGTGATCAAAAGAGAATAGAATTCATCATATTGCCAGGTGACCTTGATCTCGACCAATTGGTTGTCTTCATCAAAGCCCAGGGTGAACCCAGTATCCACAAAGATATGAGGATGCGCCGCAACCAGGGCCGGAGATACCAGACCGCAGATCACCGCAGGAAGGAGGAGCAAGTGTTTCATGCCCCGGACCTTATGAGCAGACACTCTGCTGTGCAATTGCTTCACCGCCGCTAGACGCGCGCAATCGGCAGCTTCATGCTGAACCGCGCAGACTGCGCTAAACCGCTTTCCCAGGATGCGTGCGCAAGACATGTGCCGCTTTGGCGGTCTCTTTGCATCACCTTCCCGTGACGTTTCCCCCGGTGGCCTTGCCCTGTACTCCCTCGCTGCGCACATTAAGACACCCCTAGCAATAAGGCCTTTCCTCATGGCAACCGAACGCATCACCTTTCCCGGCCACTCCGGTGCGCCCCTCTCCGCGCGGCTAGATTTGCCGTCTGGTCCCGTGCTGGCAACAGCGCTTTTTGCCCATTGTTTCACCTGCTCCAAGGACATTCCCGCCGCGCGACGTATTGCCGGACGATTGGCCTCCATGGGGATTGCCGTGCTGCGCTTTGATTTCACCGGACTTGGACATTCTGAAGGGGAGTTTGCCAATACCACCTTCAGCTCGAATGTGGCTGATCTCATTGCAGCCGCGCAGTACCTGGACGGACGCGACATGGCGCCATCCCTGTTGATCGGCCATTCCCTGGGCGGTGCTGCCGTTCTGCGCGCCCGGGCGGGCATCGACACCATCAAGGGCGTCGTGACCCTGGGGGCGCCTTTTGATCCGGGCCATGTCTCCCATCACTTTGACGCCGCCATGCCCGAGATCAAGGCCAAGGGTCAGGCCGAAGTCTGCCTGGGCGGGCGTCCCTTTGTCATTGGTCGTGATTTTGTCGAGGATATCCAGGCCGAGGTTCTGACCCCCGCCATCCAAGAGTTGAATGCTGCCCTCTTGGTGATGCATGCACCGCTGGATGACACCGTAAGCGTCGACAATGCGGCAGAGATTTTTACCGCCGCCAAACATCCCAAAAGCTTTGTCACCCTGGATGAGGCCGACCATCTGATCAGCAAAGCGCGGGATGCGGAATATGCCGCCGAGGTCATCGCGGCCTGGGCCGGACGCTATATTGACCTGACCCCTCCGGCACCGCCTCCCGGCGCGCCCGAAGGCGTCTTGCGGATCACCGAGGCGGATCCCACAGGTTTTTTGCAGGACATCCAATCCGGTCCGCATCATCATGCCTATGCGGATGAGCCCCAGGCCTATGGCGGCACCAATCGTGGCATGTCGCCCTATGGCTTTGTCTCGGCGGGCCTGGGGGCCTGCACCTCGATGACCATTCGCATGTATGCTCGCCGCAAAGGTTGGCCGCTCGACAGCGTCAGCGTTGATATCTCCCATGACAAGGTCCATGCGCAGGATGTTCTGCCGTCGGGGCCAGCCAAGATTGACCAGTTTATCCGCACCATTCGCATTTGCGGCCCCCTGAGCCAAGACCAGCGCGACAAGCTGCTGGAGATTGCCGACAAATGCCCGGTACATCGCACCCTGGAACACAGCTCCAAAGTTCTGACGACACTGGAGGAAGAGCATTCAATGATGTGAGCCCTGCACTCTCTTCCCTGCCCCTTGGTTGGGAGCTTGCGGCCCGTGTAGGGATGCGATCAAGCTGGCTCAAAAAAATGATATTGATACATATCAAAGTCAGCCTGCGCATTTCCTGCCATCTTGCCCGCAAGACACTGGGCATCAGGCCACACTGAGGAGACGCGCATGGGACTTTTTTCGAAACTCGGGCAAAGCACCGACTTGGTTGAGGGCATGGCTGATCGCCTTGGGGTTGATTTTGCCACCAGTATCGCCAAAGACCCAGAGGCCGAGGCGCGTAAATTCAGACGCGCGGTTATGGCGTGCAGCCATTGTGACAATCAGGCGGGCTGTGCAGATTTGCAGGCTGCAAACAGCCAGCTGGACGAAGCCCCCAGCTATTGCCGCAACCACGACATGCTGGCGCATCGGCCTGAGGCCTGACCCAGATCCACAACACATTAGGTTTTATTCAGCGGCGCCTTGCAACAGGCGCCGCATTTTTGTCCACCGCCCCCAGTCCAATCAACACGGCATAGCGGCCTACATCCTGCGACATTTTTCATATCCACCTGCCCGGACTTGCTCAATTGGCGCGCCTCCCTTATGACCCGCCCTATCAACTGGACAATCCCATAAAGGTGCTTTCGCCAATGATCCCTCGTTATTCCCGCCCCGAAATGGTCGCCATTTGGTCGCCCGAGACCAAGTTCAAGATCTGGTACGAGATCGAGGCCCATGCCTGCGAAGCAATGGCCAATATCGGCGTCATTCCCCGCGAAAACGCTGATGCCGTCTGGAAAGCCAAGGACGTCGAATTCGACGTCGCCCGCATTGATGAGATCGAAGCCGTCACCAAACATGACGTCATCGCCTTTCTGACCCACCTGGCCGAACATGTCGGATCAGAAGAGGCCCGTTTTGTTCACCAGGGCATGACCTCTTCCGACGTGCTGGATACCTGTCTCAACGTACAGCTGGTGCGCTCGGCCGATATTCTGATCAAAGACATGGAAGCCCTGCTGGCGGCGCTGAAAAAGCGCGCGCTGGAGCACAAAGACACCGTGCGTGTTGGCCGCTCCCACGGGATCCACGCCGAGCCCACAACCATGGGCCTGACATTCGCGCGTTTCTACGCTGAGATGGACCGCAACATGGCGCGTCTCAAACTGGCGCGGGAAGAAATTGCCACCGGCGCAATCTCTGGCGCGGTCGGCACATTTGCCAATATCGACCCTGCCATTGAGGAACATGTCTGCGCCGAGCTGGGCCTGAGCCCTGAGCCGATCTCCACCCAGGTGATTCCACGCGACCGTCACGCCATGTTCTTTGCAACGCTCGGCGTGATTGCCTCCTCCATTGAAAACGTCGCCACCGAAATCCGTCACATGCAGCGTACCGAAGTGCTGGAGGGTGCGGAATTCTTCTCGATGGGCCAGAAAGGCTCTTCGGCGATGCCGCACAAGAAAAACCCGGTTCTGACCGAAAACCTCACTGGTCTTGCCCGTCTGGTGCGCTCGGCTGTGATCCCGGCGATGGAAAATGTTGCCCTGTGGCACGAGCGTGACATCTCGCACTCTTCGGTTGAGCGCGCGATTGGCCCCGACTGCTGTGTCACCCTGGATTTTGCCTTGGCACGTCTAACTGGCGTGATCGACAAAA
This sequence comes from Phaeobacter sp. G2, assembly GCA_025163595.1. Lineage (NCBI taxonomy): Bacteria > Pseudomonadati > Pseudomonadota > Alphaproteobacteria > Rhodobacterales > Roseobacteraceae > Phaeobacter > Phaeobacter sp. G2. Next base: position 2,286,417 of record CP104100.1, on the reverse strand, counting down.
TGTTGGTCTTCCCTGACAACATGCTGGACAACATGAATAAATTCCCCGGCCTGGTGATGAGCCAGCGGGTCCTATTGGCCCTGACACAGGCCGGTGTGTCGCGCGAAGACGCCTATTCCATGGTGCAGCGCAATGCCTTGAAGGTTTGGGAAGAACGGCTGGATTTCCGCGAGCTGCTGCTGGCCGATGCCGAGGTGGTCGCCGCGCTGGGCGCTGACGGCGTCGAAGAGAAATTCAACATGGACTACCACACCAAACATGTTGATACGATTTTCAAACGGGTCTTTGGCGCCTAATTGCCAAACGACACATCGCAAAAGATCAGGCGCGTCTCCGATGGAGAGGCGCCTTTTTCATGGGCCATTTTTTGCTGCTTTCTCTCGCCACGGGGGACCGGATGGCCCAAGGAGAGTTGTAAACAAGACAAGGTTCTGCGCTATTATGGTCCAGAACACCTTTTTGCCCGGAGTTGATTAATGCGTTTCCTCGTTCTTGCTGCCGCACTGACCCTACCGCTTCCTGCACTGTCCGCCGGGGGTGGTACCATGACCCCGCCAACGCCGAGCGAGACAACCAAGACTTGCAAAGGCAAACAGGTCTGGGACGAAGCAAAGGGGCGCTGTGTACCGCCCAAAGAATCTTCGCTGAACGAGGATGGCTTGTATGATGCCGTCCGCGAGCTGGCCTATGCCGGGCGCAACGAAGATGCTCAGGCGGTGCTCGCTGCGATGGCGGATCAGGCGGATGCGCGGGTGCTGACCTATTGGGGGTTCACCCACCGAAAGCTGGGCAATCGCGCCCTTTCGCAGGCCTATTACGACCAGGCAATCGCTGCGGACCCTGACAATCTGCTGGCCCGGTCTTACATGGGGCAAGGCTTTGTCGAGGAAGGTCAATTTGGTTTAGCCCTGGCGGAGTGGAAAGAAATTCGCGCCCGCGGCGGCGTTGGAACCTGGCCGGAAACCTCTTTGCGGCTGGCGCTGGAGACCGGTGCCACAACAAACTACTGAGCTTCAGCTTTTCTTTACCGCTTATGGGATAGTTACTAGTAGACCGAAAAAGAATCTTTTTGGCTAGGGTGCTAGAATGCTGCAAGACGATATGTTGGCGCTACCGATGACCACCGACGGTGGTGGGATGGGCGATTTTTCTGCTCCGGCTCCGGCCGGGATGGGCGGAATGGGTGGCGGCTCTGTGTCTACGCCAAAGCTCAGCGGGAAAGCCAAAGCTGCCATTGTTGTGCGCCTTTTGCTCAATGAAGGTGCGGATATTCCCATCGAAGACCTGCCTGATGAGTTGCAAATGGAATTGACTCAGCAGATGGGTAAGATGCGTCTTGTCGACCGCGAAACGCTCTATGCTGTTGCCGCTGAATTTGCTGAAATGTTGGATAATGTCGGCCTGACCTTTCCCAATGGCCTGGCCGGCGCCCTGACGGCCATGGATGGGCGGATCAGCCGCCAAACCGCCAGTCGGCTGCGCAAAGAGGCTGGCGTGCGCCAGTTTGGCGATCCTTGGGAGCGCCTCAAAGCCCTCCCCCCTGAAGATCTTGCCTCCCTCGCCGAAGCCGAAAGCATCGAAGTTGCAGCGGTTCTGTTGTCCAAACTTGACACCGCAAAGGCTGCCCAGATGTTGGTTCACTTGCCAGGAAATGTTGCACGCCAAATTACCTATGCCGTAAGCCATACCAGCAATGTCACCCCGGATACCGTTGATCGTATTGGGCTTTCTCTTGCCGGTCAGGTCGAGGCACGACCTGATCTTGCCTTTGCGACCACGCCAGGCCAACGGGTTGGTGCAATTCTGACCGAAGCCGCAGCCGCAAAGCGCGAAGAAGTTCTCATTGCACTGGAAGAAGAAGACGAAGCCTTTGCCACCGATGTGCGCAAATCCATCTTTACATATGGTCTGCTGGCACAGCGGATGCAGCCGCTAGACGTGCCCAAGCTGATGCGCGTGCTGGCTATTCCAGACCTGGTCACCGCCATCGCCTTTGCCACCGACGAAGAAGATATCGCCACCAATGATTTCCTGCTCGACAATATGTCCAGCCGCATGGCCACCAATATTCGTGAAGAAGTGGCAGAGCGCGGCAAGGTCAAGCGCAGCGATGGCGAAACCGCCTTTGGTTTGATCGTTTCGGCAATGCGCGACCTCGTTACCACCGGTGAGATTGAGCTGATCTCCGACGAGGACGAAGAGTAAACCCAGCCAATCGCAGCGGCCCATCGCTGCCACGCGCCCATCGGAGCGGCGTTGCGCCCCCTTGGGCATTGGCATGGTCTTCGGTTGTGCCCTGTTTCACCAAAGGTTATGGTCCGTTTCTGATCCATATCCCTGCAGGCAATCCGCTCTATGCCCCTAGATCCTTCGCAACTGACGCAAAAACAACGCGTCTCGTATTTCGTCGAAAATATCGCTTTACGCGGGATCTTGGGATTGGCCGGGTTTGTGCCCTATCGCTGGCGCATTCCGGTGATTGGTAAACTGGTAAGCACCCTGGGACCACTGGTTGGATTTGATCGCAGAATTCGTGACAATCTGGCCCTGACCTGCCCCGAACTGACCAAGCCCGAGGTTCATCGCCTGTGCCGTGAGGTCAACAACAATGCCGGGCGAACCATTGCCGAGCTCTACGCGGGGGCGCCATTTGTCGACCGCGCCAAGGCGGCGCCGATCAGCGGCGACGGGCTGAAGGCCCTGGAAGAGGCCCGTGCCTCCGGGCGTCCTGTCATTCTGGTCACCGGCCATTTTGGCAATTACGACGCTGCCCGCGCCGGATTGATCTCACGAGGGTTTTCCATGGGCGCGCTGTATCGGCGCATGGCCAATCCCTTTTTCAACACCCACTACGTGCGCACCATCAGCCACATTGGCACCCCGATGTTCGAACAAGGCAGGCGCGGCATGGTGGAAATGGTGCGACACCTGAAAAAAGGTGGGATTATTGCAATTGTCGCCGATCTGCATGTGCATGACGGAGAGCTGATAGATTTCTTTGGCACACAGGCTGTCACCTCAACTGTCCCGGCTGAGTTGGCCTTGAAATACAATGCCGCCCTGATACCGGTCTACGGGGTCCGCCAGGAAAACGGCCTGGATTTTGAGATCATTCTGAACCCTGAAATCCCCGCTTCGGACCCTGTCACCATGACACGGGCCATATGCGATGATCTGGAAAGCATGGTGCGCCGCCACATGGGACAATGGTTCTGGATTCATCGGCGCTGGAAGACACTTGGCTTTACCCCTGCGCCCAAGAAACCGTCAAAAGGCGAAACCTCGGCCAAGCCGTAATCCTGGCCATTCCCTTATTATTCAAATGCCTATCAGATTCTTTTAAACCAAAAACCGCCACATTCCTGTATGCGGTTACTCGACCTGAATGGCAGCCAAAACCGGCCCAAAGGGGCCCTGCTGCACCAAAATGGCGGCGGGCTGCGCCCCGTCATAATCAACTGTATAGGCAGTAGTTTGTTGCCCGTCCCAGATCGCAACCTGCTGAAAGTCATTGACGATATTGGCATAGTCAATCTGACGACCTGCCAGTTCTCCCCGGGTAATATCCACGGTTTCCAGGGCTGTGTAGCGCACCAGCTGAATGGCAATCGGCCCCTGCGGCAAAGCTCCCTGTGGCGCCACTGTTACCGTGAGACGTCCCCCCTGGCGCTGCAGCGCAAGCGCCACAGGACGTGGGCGCGCCTGATAGGCTGAAATGGCTTCAGCAAGCCCCATGACGTCGTTACCAGAAACATCCTGCTGTCCCATGACGATCATTTGCGGCGTGTAGATCATCCTGCGCCCGTTGACCTGCGCATAGCCCTTTTGCCTGTCGGTGTTGGACGGGCTGGCAAAGAAATCTTTCCAGCCGATGTAGTCCCAATAATCAACATGCAACGCCAGTGCGATGACATCTGGTCGCTGTGCCAAATTTTTCAACACCGCATCTGCCGGCGGGCAGGACGAGCACCCCTGCGAGGTGAACAGCTCCACCACCACCGGCTGCGACGCCCTGTCGGCAGCCTGTTGCGCCAGGCCTCCATTTGGCAAGGCAAGACACAGGACAGCTGACAGAGCCACAGAGAGGGCTGTGACAAGGGGTGGTTTACGTCTCATAACAAATACTTTCTGCTACTGGCCTGTTTGATCTACTGCGCAGAGACAAGCAACGCCAATCAATCATTCTTGAGCCCGTCGTGGGCCCCGGCGTTGGTAGCCTGGGCATTTGGTAGCCTTGTCACTGGTTTGTCATCGTTTTGGCGCGCCTCTGCTATTGTGTGTCATCCGGTGCAATGGCACAAAAACAGAAGAGAATTCCGTGTTTCATGCACCAGAGGGAGGCCAAGATGCCCATTACCGTTGGACAAGACACCGCCAAAACCCGTCGCACACTCCGCTCCGGCGACAGGTCGATCTCTTATTATTCAATTACTGCCGCCACCGAGGCCGGGCTGGGGGATTTCTCCAGACTGCCCGCCGCCCTGAAGGTGGTGCTGGAAAACATGCTGCGTTTTGAGGATGGTGGCTTTTCGGTGTCGACCGATGACATCAAGGCCTTTGCAAAATGGGGCGCCAAGGGGGGCAAGAACCCGCGAGAGATCGCCTATCGCCCTGCCCGCGTCCTGATGCAGGATTTCACCGGTGTGCCCGCCGTGGTGGATCTTGCCGCCATGCGCGACGGTATCAAGGCCCTGGGCGGCGACGCCCAAAAGATCAACCCGCTCAACCCTGTCGACCTGGTCATTGACCACTCGGTGATGATTGACGAATTTGGCAATCCCCGCGCTTTTCAGATGAATGTGGACCGCGAATATGAGCGCAACATGGAGCGTTATCAGTTCCTGAAATGGGGCCAGGGCGCCTTTAACAACTTCCGCGTCGTGCCCCCCGGCACAGGCATCTGTCACCAGGTAAACCTGGAATACCTGTCCCAGACCATCTGGTCGGACACTGATCAAAATGGCGAAGAGGTTGCCTATCCTGACACCTTGGTTGGCACCGACAGCCATACCACCATGGTCAATGGCGTCGCCGTGCTGGGCTGGGGTGTTGGCGGCATTGAGGCCGAAGCGGCGATGCTGGGCCAGCCGATCTCAATGCTGATCCCAGAGGTCATTGGTTTTGAGCTCACCGGTGCGATGGTCGAGGGCACCACCGGCACCGATCTGGTGCTCAAGGTCGTGGAAATGCTGCGCGCCAAGGGTGTGGTTGGAAAGTTCGTCGAATTCTTTGGCGCCGGTTTGGACCACCTGCCACTGGCCGATCGCGCCACCATCGCCAATATGGCGCCCGAATATGGGGCCACCTGCGGCTTTTTCCCGATTGATGGTGAAACCCTGCGCTACCTGCGCAATACTGGCCGCGACGAAGATCGTCTAGCGCTGGTGGAAGCCTATGCCAAGGAAAACGGGTTGTGGCGCGGTGCCGATTATGCGCCGATCTATACCGATAGTCTGAGCCTGGATATGGGCACCATCGTGCCTGCAATCTCCGGCCCCAAACGGCCACAGGACTATGTGGCGCTCAGCGAGGGCCAAAGCGCCTTTCGCCGCGAAATGGAAGAGACATTCAAGCGCCCCATGGGCAAGCAGGTTGCGGTCAAAGGCGAGGATTACACCCTGGAAAGCGGCAAGGTGGTGATTGCCTCGATCACCTCCTGCACCAATACCTCCAACCCCTATGTGATGATCGGCGCTGGTCTGGTGGCGCGCAAGGCCGCCGCCCTGGGGCTGGACCGCAAGCCCTGGGTGAAAACCTCTCTGGCGCCGGGCAGTCAGGTGGTCTCTGCCTATCTGGAGGCCGCAGGCCTGCAGGCGGATCTTGATAAGATTGGTTTTAATCTGGTGGGCTATGGCTGCACCACCTGTATCGGCAACTCTGGCCCGATCCAGACAGAACTGTCCGAAGCAATTGCAGCTGGCGATCTGGTCGCGACCTCGGTGCTGTCGGGCAACCGCAATTTTGAGGGCCGGATCAGTCCCGATGTGCGCGCCAATTACCTCGCCTCGCCGCCGCTGGTGGTGGCCTATGCCCTGGCTGGCACCATGGATATAGACCTCAGCCGTGATGCCATTGGTCAGGACCAAAACGGCCAGGATGTCTTCCTCAAGGACATCTGGCCCTCGACCAAGGAAATCGCGGATCTGGTCGAACAAACCGTAACCCGCGAGGCTTTCTTGTCGAAATATGCCGATGTTTTCAAAGGCGACGAGAAGTGGCAAGCGGTGCAGACCACCGCGGCCGAGACCTATGACTGGCCCGCCCAATCCACCTATATCCAGAACCCGCCCTATTTCCAGGGGATGGGGCCGACCCCCGGCAGCATCACCAATATCACCGGTGCCAAGGTGCTGGCGGTGCTTGGCGATATGGTCACCACCGACCACATCTCTCCGGCGGGCGCCTTTGCAACCACCACACCTGCCGGCCAGTATCTTTTGGAGCGCCAGGTGCAGCCCCGTGAATTCAACTCCTACGGCTCCCGCCGGGGCAACCACGAGATCATGATGCGCGGCACCTTTGCCAATATCCGCATCAAGAACGAAATGCTCGCCCAGGCAGACGGCAGCCCGGTTGAGGGCGGCTATACAAAAGGACCAGATGGGCAGCAGACCTCGATCTATGAGGCCTCAATGGCCTATCAGGCGGCAGGCACTCCGCTGGTGATCTTTGGCGGTGAACAATATGGCGCCGGCTCCTCGCGGGACTGGGCCGCCAAAGGCACCGCGCTCTTGGGCGTCAAGGCGGTGATCGCTGAAAGCTTTGAGCGCATCCACCGGTCCAATCTGGTGGGCATGGGGGTGATCCCCTTTGAATTCACCAATGGCGACAGCCGCAAAAGCCTCGGCCTTACCGGGGAGGAAACGGTTTCAATCTTTGGTCTCGACACAATCCAGCCGCTGCAAGATGTGCCCTGTGCCATTACCTTTGCTGATGGCACGGTCAAAGACATCACCCTGAAGTGCCGCATAGATACGGCGCCAGAGATCGAATATGTCGAAAATGGCGGCGTGCTGCACTACGTTCTGCGCAATCTCGCCAAATCCTGAGACAGTGAAAGCGCTCTGATCCTGACCGGCGCTCTGGTAGAGCGTTGGTCAGGATCAGAGGTTTTGAGGAGGTCACAGATTGGTTAAAACTGTGCTGATCACCGGCGGTGCCCATGGTATTGGGCGCGCCATTGCTGCGGTGTTTCACCCTGAAAACAATGTCGCCCTGACCTGGTGCCACCGCACGCCGGATGCAACTGCGAATGACAACCAATTGTTTCTGCAGGCAGATCTCACCCAGGATGGCAGCGCGGAACAGGTGGTAGAGGCCACCATGGCGCGCTTTGGCCGGATTGATGTCATCGTAAACAACGCCGGATCGCTTGACGCCAGCCCACTGGATACATTTGACGCCGCCAAACAACGGGCCATTCTTGATCTCAACCTGCTGGCGCCCCAGGCGCTGCTGAGTGCGGCCCTGCCGCATCTGTCCCCGGGGGCGGCGATCGTCAGCATCTCGTCAATCAATGCCGTCCTACCCCCTAGGGGCCATGTCACCTATGGCGCCAGCAAAGCCGCGCTCAACCTCTGGACCCGCGCCATGGCCAAGGAGCTGGGGCCCAGGGGCATTCGCGTCAATGCCGTCGCTCCCGGCGCTGTGAATGTCCCCGAGGCCCCACGCGATGCCGAGCTGACCAAAGCCTTTACCGATGAAACCGCCCTGGGGCGGCTGGCCACGGCCCATGACATTGGCCAGGCGGTGGCCTTTCTGGCCTCTGATGCGGCATCGTCTATCACCGGCGAAATCCTGACTGTATCCGGCGGCTATCGCCTTTAGCAGGGGCGCACAGGACCTGTGGAGCGCTGGAGCTATCAACCAAGATCAGCAGCACTTAGGTTGGCAGAATGAAACAGATATCCAGCATCCAGGGCTACCATACCCATGTCTATTTTGACGCCGACAGCCTGCAAGCGGCCAAAACGCTGTGCGAAATCGCTGCTGCACAGTTTGGCGTGCAGATGGGCCGCATCCATGAAAAACCTGTGGGACCGCATCCAATGTGGTCCTGCCAACTGGCCGCCACTCCTGCACAGTTCACCGAACTGTTGCCATGGCTGGCGCTGAACCGGGGGGATCTGATTGTCTTTGCCCATCCTGAAACCGGCAACGACCTGGAAGATCACCGCGACCACAGCATTTGGCTGGGCTGCGGCCTTGATCTCGACCTTTCGATCTTTGACTGACGCTGCCTGAGCAACAGGGCCCGCATCCCCTGCTCCCCAAGCAATTATCTTGAGGGTAAGACAGGCTTAGTGGCCGCGGGCCTTTTCAATGGCCGGGCGCAGGGTGTTTTTGATCACCCGCTGCGTTATCGGCCCGGCAAAGCGCAGGATGATCTTGCCGTTTCCGTCCACCACATAGGTTTCCGGCACGCCGTAGACGCCCCAGTCCAAGGCCATGCGGCCCTTTTCGTCGCGGCCAATGGCCGTATAGGGATCGCCCAGCTCCTCCAGGAATGACGCGGCATTGTCCTGTTGATCCTTGTAGTTCACCCCGTAGATCGTCAGCCCCTCTTGCGACAGGGCCTCAAGGTTAGGGTGTTCCACCCGACACGGCGCGCACCAGCTGGCCCAATAGTTGACCAGCTTGACCTCACCATCGCGCAAATCCGCATCATCAAACAGTTCTTTACCGACAAATTCACTCAGCACCACCGGCGGGGCGGGCTGGCCCTCGCGGGCCGACGGCAGGCTGTCCGGATCCTCCCGGTACATGCCGGTGACCGCGAGGCCCACAAAGCTGGCAAAAACCACAATCGGAACCGCCATCAGCGGAGAGAACTTAGCCATCCCGGCGCATCCTTTGCTCTAACGTATCCATGTCGCGACGCACCCGGCGGCCGCGCCACAGGGTCAACACCACCAATAGCGCCAGTAGCAGCAGCGACGCGGCATAGGCCGACAGCACCGTTTCACTGTATTTCCCCAGATCTGGCAACATGGTCACGCCTCCTGCCGTTGACGCGCCATCAGCGCCTTGATGCGCCGCGCGCGAATTTCAGTTCCGGTGCGATAAAACACCATGGCAAGGAAAAACAATCCAAAACCAATCATGCAGACATAGAGCGGGTTGGAAAAGGCATCCGCCACGTTTTCTTTTTCATCAAGGCTCAGCGAGGCGCCCTGATGCAGCCCCTGATTCCAGAAGTTCACCGCATAGCGGCTCAGCACCGCAAAGACAGTACCGACAAGGCAGAGGATCGAGGTCAGATCAGCAGCGGTGTCAGGGTTATCAATGGCTTCCCACAGGGCAATATATCCGAGGTAAAACAGGAACAAAACCAAGAACGAGGTCAGGCGCGGATCCCAGGCCCACCAGGTGCCCCACATGGGCTGCCCCCAGATCGCCCCCGTGGCCAGGGCAATCAATGTCATCACGATGCCAACGGGCGCCGCAGCCTTGGCCGCCAGGGCGCTGACGTGGTGGCGGCGGATCACCCAGATCAACGAGGCCACCAGCATCATAAACCAGGCATTGATCGCCATCAGGGCTGCCGGCACATGCAAGAAGATGATCTTGACAGTGGAGCCCTGGCGGTAATCATCCGGCGTGAAAAAGAACCCCCAGATCAGCCCGACGGCCATCAATAGCCCCGAGCTCACCCAGAGCACCGGCATCACCCGTTCCGAAGTCTGCAGGAACTTTCGTGGATTGGCATATTCCCAGATCGACATTTTGGCTCTCTCGTTCCCGTGGTTTCGATTACTAAATAGCTAGCGCAGATTGATACGCAAAACAGCAGCGCTGGCAAAGGGCATCAGCGCGATAACGCCGGCGGAAATCCCCGCCAGCATAAGCAAGGGCGTCTCAACCACCATGCCCATTGCGCCGCGCCGCGCCGCCTCGGCGCCAAAGATCAGTGTCGGCACATAGAGCGGCATCACCAGAAGCGACAGCAACAGCCCGCCGCGTTTCAGCCCCACTGTCAGCGCCGCGCCAAAGGTGCCGATCACCGACAAGGCTGGCGTCCCCAGCAGCAGCGAAATAACCACCCACTTGAACCCCTCCAAGGGCAGGTTCAACAGCACCCCCAGCACGGGTGCCGCCAGAACCAGCGGCAGGCCGGTGGTAATCCAATGGGCCAGCGCCTTGATACTGACCACAGCCTCCAGCGGCAGCGGTGCAGTGGCCAGCAGATCCAATGAACCATCTTCCCAGTCCAGCGCCAGCAGCCGGTCCAGAGACAGCAGGCAGGACAACAGCGCCCCCAGCCACAAAACCCCCGGCGCAATCCGCGCCAACAGGTCGGATTCGGGGCCAACGGAGAAGGGCACCATCACGGTGACAATCAGGAAAAAGGCCAGCCCCAGGCCAAACCCGCCCCCTGCCCGCACCGCAAGGCGCAGATCCCGCATCAGTAGCGCAATCACAAGAAGCCCCCGTCAAAATCATCGATATCCAGCGGCGCCGCCTTATAGGGACCGACATCCAGCACCCTGGCATCCAGCCCAAGGTCGATATGGGTGGCAATCAACGCCGATCCCCCGGCCTCCAGATGGGTGCGCACCGCTTGGGCAAACAAGGCGACTGAGGCCTGATCCAAGCTTACCGTGGGTTCATCCATCACCCAAATCGGCCGCCCCGTCACCATCATCCGCGACAGGCCCAAGCGCCGTTTCTGCCCCGCCGACAGCGCCCCTGCAGGGCGGTCCCGCAGCGTGGTCAGATTATAGGCCTGCAGCGCCGGTTCGATGTTGTGGGTGCCAAAAACGCTCGCCCAGAACTGCAGGTTCTCGGTTACGGTCAAGGCGGATTTCAACCCGTCGGAATGCGCCGCATAGGCGATCTGATCTTCGCCACCGCTGACCACGCCGCCAAGCGGAGGCTGTAGCCCCGCGATGCTGCGCAGCAGGGTTGTTTTGCCAATTCCATTGGGACCACGCAGAATCAGAGCCTGTCCGGGCTTCAGTTCAAAACTGATCCCCTCCAACACCGGCAGCCCACCACGGGCAATACTCAGATCTGATACATTCAGTGACATGAATACAGGCTTATCTCATTGTTTGGCTGCACAAAAGTACGAAAGCCCAGGGTCGCGCCTTGCGGCATGTCAAATCTCACCCAAGAGGGCAGCTTTGCAGGACCAATGCTGCAGATTTTAGCCCTCGGATGTTAAACTGGCAGAACCGCCAGCGCGACGCGACGCCCCTCTGACAGCAGCACATTATAGGTTCTGCAGGCCGCCGGAGAATTCATCACTTCCACCCCTAGCCCCGCACCTTCCAGGCTGTTGCGCAGCTCTGCCGGGATATGGGCGATTTCCGCCCCGGTTCCGATAAACACAACATCCACCTTCCCGGCCAGGGCCAAGAGGTTGGACTCATCGCCATAGCCGCCCCAAGTGTTCAGCCCTGTGGCGGTGATCAGCAAGGCGCCGTGATGGACCTCTCCGCCGACGCGAAAGAACCCAGGCCCATAGCCATCAACAGGCCGAGCTTCCGTAAATGTCACCTCATTGAGCTGCATGGGCTGTCCTATCTCTGTTACGCTGCGCTGCGCGCCTCAAACCGGGGCAATCCCTGCCATGTCCGCAATCGGCTTGTCAAAACAAAACGAAGCTGCGGAGAGCCCCCGCAGCTTCGTCTGTTGGTAACGCCAGTGCTTCGGGTCGACGCGCTCAGGCGTCGATATTGCCAAACTGGTTGCCAGCGGTATTGGCCTGCTTACTCCAGTCGCGTTTGACGCCCAGCCACAGCAAGATGGTGGAGGCCACAAAGACCGAGGAATAGGTGCCCACGATCACACCCCAGATCATCGCAAAGACAAATCCGCGAATCACATCGCCGCCCAGCACATAAAGCGAGATCAGCGCCAGCAGTGTGGTGACCGAGGTCATCACGGTACGGCTGAGGGTTTCATTGATCGACAGGTTCAGCACCTCCGACAGGTCTTTCTTTTTGTAGCGCCGCAGGTTTTCACGCACCCGGTCAAACACCACCACGGTATCGTTGAGCGAGTAGCCCACGATCGTCAGCAGCGCCGCAATGATGGCGAGATCAAATTTGATCTGAAGCTCGGAAAAGATCCCGATGGTCAGCACCACGTCATGCACCAAGGCCACAACCGCGCCCAAGGCAAACTGCCACTCAAACCGCAGCCAGATGTAGATAAGCACCGCACCAATCGCCAGTACCACCGCCAGAATCGCGGTTTGCACCAGCTCACCCGAGACCTTGGGACCCACGGATTCAACCGACACAAATTTGATGCCCGGTGCCACCGCGTCCAGCGTGGTTTGCAGGGTTTCGATCACCTCACCAGAGATCGCCTCGCCGCTGGCCTGCGCCTGAATACGGATCATCGCAACATGCTGATCTTCCGCAAAGGTCGGGTCAAACACCTCGGTAATCGAGATATCACCCAACTCCAGCGGCGCAATGGCCTCTCGGTACAGGCCTACGTCAATCGCCGTGGTGCTTTCGGTTCGCACGGTTGTGCCGCCGCGAAAGTCGATGCCAAAGTTCAGCCCCTGCAGGCCAAAGGACGCCAGCCCGACAACCATCATAAGAGCAGAAATACCCAGCCAGATCCTCCACTTGCTGAAGAAATCGAATGAGGTCTCCTGGGGAACAAGTCTTAACCGCATGATTACACCTCAATCTTTTTGGGACGGCGACGTTCAAACCACATCACGATGATCAACCGGGTGACAAAGATCGCGGTAAAGACCGAGGTCATAATGCCAAGTCCCAGCGTGATCGCAAAGCCGCGCACCGGGCCAGAGCCCATGGCGAACAGGATCACAGCGGTGATGAAGGTGGTGATATTGGCGTCCAGAATGGCGCTCAGCGCCTTGGAGTAGCCCTCGTCAATGGCCCGTGCCGGACCACGGCCAGCTTTCAGCTCTTCACGGATTCGCTCAAAGATCAGCACATTGGCATCGACCGCCATGCCAACCGTCAACACGATACCGGCAATCCCCGGCAGGGTCAGCGTTGCACCAATCAGGCTGAGGAAGCCAAAGATCAGCGCCACGTTCAGGATCAAGGCCACATTGGCAAAAATCCCAAACAGCCCATAGCTCAGCGCCATAAACACCAGCACGCCCACAAAGGCGACGATGGTGGCGATTTTGCCGGCATCAATGCTGTCCTGGCCCAATTCTGGCCCAATGGTACGCTCTTCCAGGAACTCCAGCTCCGCAGGCAGGGCGCCTGCGCGCAACAGGATCGCCAGATGGGTGCTTTCCTCGATGGTGAAGTTACCGGTGATAATGCCGGAGCCACCGGGGATATGCGACTGGATGGTCGGCGCCGAGACCACCTCATCATCCAGCACAATGGCAAAGGGAGAGCCAATGTTTTCCGCAGTATAGTCTCCAAACTTACGCGCACCTGAGGTGTTGAACCGGAAATTCACAGCGGGGCGACCGTTCTGATCAAAAGCAGGCTGCGCATCGACCAGTTGCTCACCAGTGACAACCGGCGCTGCTTCCACTGTGTAAAAGGCACCGGGTTCATCCAGCGACGGGATGACCTTGTTGCCAACACCCGCAGGCGCATCCGGGTCAGAGCCACGTCCCACAACCGGGTTAAAGGTCAGCTGGGCGGTGGTGCCGATAATGGCTTTCAGCTCAGACGCGGAGCCAATGCCCGGCACCTGAATCAGAATGCGATCCGCGCCCTGGCGTTGGATTGTCGGCTCCCGCGTGCCCACCTCATCAATCCGGCGACGGACGATTTCCAACGACTGGCGCACCGTGCGATCATCAGAGGCGAGTTTTTCCGCCTCGGACAGTTCAATGGTGATGACATCACCCTGCCCGGACACATCGATGTCAGACGCGCCGGCCCCGGTGAGGCTGGTGATCGGATTAGCCAGACCGCGCACCACTTCTAGCGCGCGGGGCATGCCCTCGGGCTTGGAGATCTTCAGGCGAATCTGCCCTTCAGGTGCTTGCTGACGGCGAAAGCTGCCAACCGTAGCGCGTTCGGGCCGCAGGGCATCACGCACCTCGGGCCAAAGCGCATCCATGCGGGCGGCGTAGACATCCGTGACCTTCACTTCGGCCAGCAGATGCGCCCCACCGCGCAGATCGAGACCAAGATTGACCAGCGAGGACGGCAGATAACTGGGCCATTGCGCGACCAAGGCCTGCCGTTCGGGAGTGTCGCCTTTGGCGATGATTTCGGCGGCAGCATCGTTGGACTGCTCAACCCGGGTATAAAACCCATTTGGCAGGGCAAGCAAAAGGCCGGTCACACAGACCAGCCAGATGAGAACCCTTTTCCAGAGATCAATTTGAAGCATTGCCCTGCCTTTTCAGTTTGTTAAAGGGGGCTATTAAGCTGCCGGCTCGGTCTTGGTCAGGACCTGGGCAATGGTGGATTTCACCACCCGCACCTTGACGCCTTCGGCCAGTTCGACTTCGACTTCGTTGTCATCTTTGACCTTGGCAATTTTGCCGATCAGGCCACCCTGGGTGACCACCTGATCGCCGCGACGCACATTCGAGACCATGGTCTGATGTTCTTTCATCTTTTTCTGCTGCGGACGGATCAGCAGGAAATACATGATCGCAAAGATCAGGATGAGGGGGAGAAACTGGCCAATCTGGTTCATATCCAAGGGGGGTCTTCCTTCTGTCTATACGGCACCCTCTTGGCGAGGTGCCGTGAATTTGCGGCGAACCTATGCGCTGCACCCAAGCATTGCAAGGCAGCCCCGCTGTTTGGCCCTGAAAAGCTGGGGAAATGCGGTCTCTGCTGATGCAACAAAGCCATCAAAGCGACCAAGGCAAATCCGCCCCCTGGCAAGGACACACCGCACATAGGCAAAATGCCCCAGGCAGCTGCCTCCCCTCCCCTTGCGGCGCTACAACATTTCCCAGCTTTTGCCCCTGCCCCCTTCCTCTTTCTGTACCGCTGCGGCATAGGTTGCTCATTGATTCAAAAACCGTCGAGGAGACGCCATCATGCATGACATCCGTGCAATCCGCGAAAACCCTGCTGCTTTTGACGCTGCTTTGGCGCGGCGTGGGGATGCGGGCGTATCCTCAGACATTCTGGCCCTGGACGAAGCCCGCCGCGCCAAGATCCAGCAAGCCGAGGCCGCACAGGCCGCGCAGAACAAGGCCGCCAAGGAAATTGGCGCCGCCAAGGCCAAGGGCGACAACGAGACCTTTGAACGCCTGCGCGCGGAAGTGGCCGAGAAAAAGGCGCAAGTGGCTGCGCTGCAGACCGAAGCCAAAGAGCTGGACGCCAAGCAGACCGACATGCTGGCCCGTATCGCCAATCTGCCAGCCGACGACGTGCCTGATGGCGCCGATGAAGACGACAACGTCGAGGTCAACCGTTGGGGCACCCCGCGTGAGCTGGATTTTGCAGCCAAAGAACATTTTGAGATCGCAGGCGTGGCTCAGGCAATGGATTTTGAAACTGCTGCCAAAACATCCGGTGCGCGGTTTGTCTTTCTCAAAGGTGGCGTCGCCCGTATCCACCGCGCCCTGGCGCAGTTCATGGTCGACACTCATGTGGACGAAAATGGTCTCACCGAGATGCAGACCCCGGTTCTGGTCCGGGATGAAGCGATGTATGGCACGGACAAGCTGCCAAAATTTGGTGATGACAGCTATCAAACCACCAATGGCTGGTGGCTGGTGCCCACCTCTGAGGTGACACTGACCTATTCCGTCGCTGGCGACGTATTGGAAGCCGCAGAGCTGCCCATCCGCATGACCGCCCATACCCAGTGTTTCCGCTCTGAGGCGGGATCAGCCGGGCGCGACACCTCTGGCATGCTGCGCCAGCACCAGTTTGAAAAGGTCGAGATGGTGTCGATCACCCATCCGGATGAGTCTGATGCCGAGCAAAAGCGCATGCTGCGCTGCGCCGAAGGGCTGCTGGAGAAACTGGGTGTGCCTTACCGCACTGTGGTGTTGTGTACTGGCGACATGGGCTTTGGCGCCCGGCGCACCTTTGATATCGAAGCCTGGCTGCCGGGGCAAAACACCTACCGCGAGATTTCATCGGTCTCCACTACGGGCGCTTTCCAGGCCCGCCGCATGAACGCACGGTTCCGCCCTGCGGATGGTGGCAAGCCTGAGTTTGTGCACAGCCTCAACGGATCTGGCCTGGCAGTTGGACGGTGCCTGATTGCGGTTTTGGAAAATGGTCAACAAGCCGATGGCTCGGTTATTTTACCAGAGGTTCTGGGCCCCTACCTGAAGGGCAAACTGACCCTCACCGCCGATGGCGATCTGGTCTAAACCACCCAATCAGCGCGGAATACCAAATTAGAAAAAAGGGGCGACGCTCAATCCTGAGTGGCGCCCCTGTTTTATAAAATGTTCGGCTGGTTTTCACCCAAAATCAAAGGCCTAGCTTTTGTCGGCTTTCTTGGCCTTCTTTTTGTCCGAAGATTTGGAGCTGGCTTTAGGCTTTTTATCCTTCTCCTTAGTTTTCTCTTTGTCCATGTCTTTGGACTTTTGAGCCAGATCGTCCAAAATGGTCTGGGCCTTGGCCTTTTCCCGTTCAATAGCGCGGCGCGCATCGGCCTTCATCTTTTTGGCCTTAGTGCGGGCTTTTTCTTTTGCCTTGGCAACTTCTTCCATCAAAGCCTCGGCCTTGCGCACCGATTTCTTGGCCTTGGCCTTGGCCTTCGCCGCCTTTTGTTCCGCGGCTTCACGGGCAGCCTCTGCTGCTGCCAAGGCTGTGCTCAAGGCTTCCTCCGCCTCTGACGCCTGTGACATCGCCGCCTCTTTTACCTTGCTGGTCTGGGTTCTCACTGCTGACTTAGCTTTTGATTTTGAGGGCAGGTTTTTCTTTCCCGCCCCTGCAGCAGTTGGTTTCGCAGCTGGTTTCACAGGAGCCGCCACGGGGGGCGCCACGGCGCCACCCTTGCTGATCTCTGCGACCTGTTTCAACCGCATTGCGCGGGCAGCACCGATGCCTGGGATGGCTTTCAAATCCTCCAAGGACGCTGCGACGACAGCCTCTACCGTGCCCACGCCATGATCTTTGAGGGTTTTTGCCAGCGCCGGACCAACGCCACTCAGTTCAATAATATCAGTCATTCCTGCCGTACTCCTCTGAATTTTCTTGCTGCGCGTCGGGTGTTGTTTGAAATTATTGCACGTGAAGAGTTACCCAGGAAAGGGCACAAGTCGCTTTTTGTCTTCATCCCAAAGCTTTAGCGACAAAGCGCCCAGGGCTTCGGCAAATTTGATGCGCCGCAAGGCAAACTCGGCAGGCAGATTATAGTGGCATTGTCGCAGGCGATAGCTGGGGATGCGCGCGTTAAAGTGGTGAAGGTCATGCAGGGTGATATTGGCCACGGCGAAATCAAAGACCCAGCCAAAATCCAGGCAGGACGAGCCCTGCAAGGCAGCCTCGGCTGGGTTGAGATCCGGGCGTCTGTCCCAATAGGTGTCTTCAAAATTATGCTGCAGATAGACCAGAAAGACCCCGATCATGCCGCCCAGAAACGAGAACCCCAACCAGATCCACACACCCTGCCAGCCAGCGTAGTGATACAACAGCCAAAGCAGGCACAGGATGGTGATATTGTGCAGGATCACCCCTAGCGCCCCAAAGCGGGAGCTGTTCTTGGGCCAGCGATAGCGGACAAAATAGGTAAACGCGGCGCCCAGTGGCACAAACAGAAGCGGGTTGCGGTACAGGCGATAATACAGCCGCTGCCATAGTCCGGCCTGCTGCCACTCTTGCAGGGTCATGGTGTGTATCTCGCCGGTTTCGCGGTGGTCGAGATTGCCGATATTTGCATGATGCAGGTTGTGGTTTTGCTTCATCACCTCAAAAGGTGCGAAGGTAAAGGGCGACAGAATATGACCTGCCAGCTCATTTTGAAGCCGTGTTTCAAACAGGGAGTGGTGGCCAGTGTCGTGTTGCAACACATAAAGCCTAACCGAGGCAAAGGCAAAAACCACGCCGCAGGGGATCAGAATATACAACCTATCAGCCTGGCTGATCGCCAGGGTGAGCGCACAGAAATAGGTGGCAAAGGTGCCAAGAAAGCTCAACAAAGCCAACCTGTTGTCTTGCCGGGCGTAACTGCGGGTATAGCTTCTAAGGTCCATAGGTGTTCAAATAAATGCCAAGTGTAACGCGGGTTTGAAAGCTCTGGCCGGTACAAACTGGATCGTGCAAAAAACGGATGTCTCAATCAACGACCAGCGCCGCCCGCTCATCTACTGCCCCGATCTTGACCCAACTGCGGTCACTCTTCAAACAAAAACACCCCAGGGCATTATGCGCTGGGGTGTTGGAAGCTTGGATATTCAACAGTCACCAAGGGTACTTTGCCCCAAAACCGCCTGCTAGACGCGGCGCCCGGACAGGTGTTTGCGCAGCTTGGACGGCGGCGCTTTTTTGCGTCCCTTAAAGGGGTTCTGGTCATTCTGCCCCCGCATGGTCAGGCGGATCGGCGTGCCCGGCATGTCAAAATCCTGACGCAGGCCATTGACCAGATAGCGGGTGTAGCTGGCCGGAATTTTATCCGGATGCGAACACATCACCACAAATCCAGGCGGACGGGTTTTGGCCTGGGTCATATAGCGCAGCTTGATCCGCTTGCCCTGGGGCGCAGGGGGCGGGTGCTGTTCCAGCATGCCCGTTAGCCAGCGGTTCAGCGCCGCTGTAGGAATGCGGCGGTTCCAGACATCATGGGCGCGCATCACAGCCGCATGCAGACGATCCAGCCCCTTACCGGTTTTGGCCGAAACCGTCACCAATGGGGCACCACGCAGCTGCGGCAAAAGCCGGGTAAAGCTTTCTTTCAGAGCTGCCAGTTTTTCTTGTTTGTTGTCTTCAACATCCCATTTGTTGACCGCGACGACCACGGCCCGGCCCTCACGCTCGGCCAGGTCCGCAATCCGCAAATCCTGCTGTTCAAAGGGGATCTCGGCATCCAGCAGGATAACCACCACTTCGGCAAACTTGACCGCCCGCAGCCCGTCAGAAACCGATAGTTTCTCCAGCTTTTCCTGCACCTTGGCCTTTTTACGCATGCCAGCAGTGTCAAAGATCCGCATCGGGGTGCCGGCCCAGTCGATCTGCAATGAGATCGCATCACGGGTGATCCCCGCCTCGGGGCCGGTGAGCAGACGATCCTCGCCGAGGATTTTATTGATCAGGGTGGATTTACCGGCATTGGGACGGCCCACCACCGCCACCTGCAGGGGTTTTTCACGGGTCGGCACCGGCGCGGCGGGCGCATTTTCTTCGTCCCAGTCGTCGTCCTCATCCAGGTCGAGGTCAACAACGGGAGAGTGATCCACCGCCTCTTCGGCAAACTGATCCGCCAAAGGCGCCAGTTCCGAAAACAGATCGGCCATGCCTTCACCGTGCTCCCCCGAGAGCCGCAAAGGTTCACCCAGGCCCAGGCCATAGGCCTCAAGCACGCCAGCATCAGCGGCGTTGCCCTCGGCCTTGTTGGCGGCCAGAATGACATGCGCGGATTTGCGACGCAGGATTTCGGCAAACATTTCGTCAACCGGGGTCACACCCGTGCGCGCATCAATCATGAACAGGCATATATCGGCCATATCCACGGCCCGTTCGGTCAGCCGCCGCATCCGGCCTTCCAGCGAGTTATCAGTGACGTCTTCCAGACCTGCTGTGTCAATCACAGTAAAGCGCAGGTCACCAAGACGCGCCTCGCCTTCGCGCAGATCGCGCGTCACACCGGGCTGGTCATCAACCAGCGCCAGCTTTTTGCCTACAAGGCGATTGAACAGTGTGGATTTGCCCACATTCGGACGGCCCACAATAGCGAGGGTAAAAGACATCGGACCCAACTTTCAGCGTTTCAGACGCGCCCAATAGCGCATCTATGCGGCCACGGCTAGAGCCGATTGCGCATTAGCGGAAGGCAAGCAGGTTGCCCTTGCTCGACACCACGTAAAGAGTATCACCCGCAATCACCGGCGCGGCTGTCGCCCCCCCTGGGATTTCGATGCTCCGCGTCAGCGTCCCGTCACGTGGATCAAACAACCGCAGCTGCCCATCATTGGAGGCAACCAGCAGCTGGCCACCGGCGAGGATCGGGCCGTAATGCGCAACAATAGCGCCGCGCTTGCCCGGCTTATCCTTTAGGTATCCCGGCAGATCAACCGCCCAAAGCACCTCGCCGCTATCGGCATCGAGACGCAAAAGCTGGTTGCGGTCACTGATTTGAAACAGGCTGTTGCCTGCGGGCCAAACCGGACCAATCGCGCCTTCTTGCGCGGTCCAGATGCGATCCCCACTTGCGGTGTCAAAGGCCACGGTGCGTCCGGAGTGGTTGCCCACATAGGCGCGGTTGCCTACCAGTACCGGCTCCCCCGTTACATCACTGATCCGCGCCAGGGTAGACCCAACACGCTGCCCCGCCACAGACGCGGTCCAACGGCGCAGCCCGCCACGACGGAAGGATGCCACCAAGTCACCAGAACCAAAGGCAAAAATCACCAAATCTTTGGTCAGGACAGGGGCCGGTGCACCCAGCACATTCGACGCACTTGGGGCGCTTTCGACCTGCCATGCAATACGGCCATCTTTGGCGTGGATTGCCCAGCCGGTATCGTCTCCGGCCACCAGATAGATCAGCCCATCGCGCACCGTCGGCACCCCGGATCCTGTTGCATCCAGTTCCTGGCGCCAGACCTGTTTACCACTGGAGGCATCCAGCGCGGTCAGCACACCAAAGCCAGAAGAAACGTAAAGCACCCCGTCGGCATAGGCGATGCCGCCGCCTGTGGCCTGGCCTTCGTCATCGCGTGCCGGCAGCAGGTTGCTTTGCCACAGCAGCTGACCAGCAGGAGACACAGCCGAAACCCGCGCCGCGCTGTCCAGGGTGTAAATTCGCCCGCCTGCCACAACGGGCCGCGTGTTGATCCGCTGCTTGCGGCTATCGCCCGCGCCAATTGGAACCGACCATGTCAGTCTTGGCGTGGCGCTCAGCGCCGGATGCGCGGTTCGGTGCGCAGGATTACCGTGGCTCTGGGCCCAGGTCGCATTGGCAACCTGTTTCGGCAGCGTAATCGCCACCGACTGGTTCACCGTATCAATCTCGGCATCCGGCCGGATCGCCTCGCGCTTGCCCGGCAGAATCACCTCCGGCTCAGAGCAGGCGCTAAGTCCTACCGCCAGGGCACTGCTACAAAGCAAGATCCGTACCAAAGAAAAGGAGTTAGCTGCCGTCATGACCCTGCCTCGTACCCATTGTGTGTTTCCGCAATTTCGCACTGCGGTTTTATTACCCGTCAAATACCACGACCGTGTCCAGTTCGCCACCCAAGGCCACCATCACTTGCGTAGCTCGCTCTTTCAAGTCCGCAGTGACCCCAGCATCCTGAATGATTGCCTTCAGGCGATCAATTGCCGCATCCGGATCGCCCGCCTCAATATCCAATAGCGCCATTTGCTCTGTTGCCAGCAGCGCCAAAGGCGCACCGGGTTGGGCCAGCGCTTCAAATTGCAACCGCCGCTCTGCGATGCTCAGGCTGTCCTGCTGCATCCCCAGGGCCTTAAAGCTGGCGATATGGCGATAAATCAGTGGCAGTTTCGCATCCAACGCAACCGCCTGCAGCCGCGCTACGGCCTCGTCCTGTTGCCCGGCATCGGCCAGGGCCCCCGCCTGCAACATCGCCAAAACAGCGGCCCCGCCAGGGGTCTGTGCCGAAATTTTGGACAGGGAGTCTGCCCGTTGCAGATCATCATCCGAAGACAGCGCGGCGATCATGTCATCCCCGAGTTTCTGGGAGGCCGCGAGTTCCTGGGCTTTGTTGTATTCCCGCAGGGACGCGCCGCCGACGATCAGCACAACCGCCAAACCGCCAATCCAGCCATAGCGCTTCAGCGTTCCAAACAAACGGTCGCGGCGCACCTCTTCCGTAACTTCATCAATAAAGCTGTCAGTGTCGCTCATGGTCTTCGCCCCCGCAGTGCCATCCCTCTGCAAATCGGCAGTGGATGTGTTATCCTCTTTCGCCTCTCATATCCTGCCTGTTGCGGCAAGCCAAGTGCTCCCGTGCAGGGGAAATTTTAAGCCAAGCGCTCCAATACTGGGGGATTTTAGGGAAACCACCACTTCTTTCCACTAATTTCGTGCTGAACTATTCCGTTTAGTATGGACAATGCATAGATGGCGACTATCAACTCTTTTCAGATCTGGCGGGATCTCCGGTGTACTTGGTCACCTGCGTTTACCAAGCGAAATTACTTTTGAAAGGCCCAAGATGAAACTGATCCCCCTTATGACCGCCATATTGGTATCGCTAGGCCTGTATTACCTGGTCATCGAACGTGACGCCTTGCTGGCCTTCGCCCGCGGCGACGAGACCACAGAGCTTACCACGTCCAGCGCAGCCGCCGCCAGCCCCGAGGCAGAGACCACCACCGCCGAGGCAGATGAGCAGGTGGCGGAAAATCGCATTGCTGTGGTTGCCCTGCGCAGCCAGGCGCAGGTTTTTGACCGGGCGGTGATCCTGCGCGGTATGACCCAGGCGGCGCGCCAGGTTGATCTGCGTGCGGAAACCTCGTCGACCGTGATCTCTGCCCCCCTGCGCAAGGGGGTGCAGGTACATAAAGGCGACGTTCTGTGCCAGCTCGATCCCGGCACCCGCCCGGCAGCGCTGCTGGAGGCTCAGGCGCGACTGACCGAAGCCCGCGCAAATATGCCCGTCTCGGAAGCCCGCCTGGAAGAGGCAAACGCAAAACTGAGCGAAGCCATTATCAAACTCACCGCCTCTGAGAAACTGTCACAGGGCGGGTACACATCAGAGACAAACCTGGCAGCGGCAAAAGCGACGGAACGGTCCGCAGTTGCCGGAGTGGCCAGCGCCAAGGGCGGGCTGGAAACCGCAAAAGCGGGTATCGAATCCGCCCTCGCCGCGGTTGGGGCTGCGCAAAAAGAAATCGAACACCTGACCATACTGGCGCCCTTCGACGGGCTGCTGGAAAGCGACAGTGCCGAGCTCGGCAGCCTGGTCCTGCCAGGTGATCTTTGTGCGACTGTCATTCAGCTCGACACCATCAAGGTAGTCGGCTTTGTGCCCGAAACCCAGGTCAACCGGGTTGATCTGGGCGCCTTGGCGCAGGCCGAACTGGCCACCGGGGACCTTATTCAGGGCAAGGTGACCTTTGTCAGCCGCTCTGCCGATCAGGCGACCCGCACCTTTGAGGTCGAAATAACCGTTGCAAACCCTGATCTGGCCATCCGCGATGGACAGACCGCGGATCTCGCCATTGCTGCTGCAGGGGCGACCGCACATAAATTACCACAATCGGCACTGACGCTGAACAACGATGGGCAACTGGGCGTTAGAACCGTGGAAGCTGACATGACCGTCGGGTTTACCCCGGTCGAACTGCTGCGCGACGAAGCAGACGGCGTCTGGGTGGACGGCCTGCCAGAACAGGCGGAGGTGATCATCACAGGGCAAGATTTTGTCACCAGCGGCGTTGCCGTGACCCCCAGTTACCAGAATGAGGCCTCCCAATGATCGGCATGGTCTCCTGGGCGGCTGATCGGGCCCGCATGGTCATTGCCTTTATCCTGATCTCGATCCTGGTCGGTGGCTTTGCCTATTCCAGCCTGCCCAAAGAGGGCGAGCCGGATATTGAAATTCCGGCCCTGTTCATCTCGGTCTCTTTTCCCGGCATTTCCGCCGAGGATGCCGAAAGCCTGCTGGTCAAGGTCATGGAGACCGAATTAGCCGATCTCGACGGGCTCGACAAGATGAGCGCGACAGCGGCGGAAAACTACGCCGGCGTGGCGCTGGAATTTGACTTTGGCTGGGACAAAACAGCCGTGATGGCGGATGTGCGCGATGCCATGACCCGGGCTGAGGCCGAGTTCCCCGATGGCGCCGAAACCTACTCGCTGACGGAAATCAACTTTTC
Organism: Phaeobacter sp. G2; assembly: GCA_025163595.1. Classification (NCBI taxonomy): domain Bacteria; kingdom Pseudomonadati; phylum Pseudomonadota; class Alphaproteobacteria; order Rhodobacterales; family Roseobacteraceae; genus Phaeobacter; species Phaeobacter sp. G2. The sequence continues at coordinate 2,262,523 of CP104100.1, read as the reverse complement.
AGAATTCCCCATTGTTATTGTCAACCTGACCGGCGCAGTGCCGGAACGCACCATGGCCCGCATCGCCAAGGATCTGCAGGACGATATCGAGGCCCTGGACGCGGTATTGGAAGCCGGCATTGCCGGCAATCGCGACGAAATGGTCGAGGTCACCATCGACCCTCTGCGTCTGGAATCCTACAACATCACAGCGGTTGAGCTGGTCAATGTGGTGCAAAACAACAACCAGTTGATTGCTGCAGGCGAAGTCGAGACCGACCAAGGCACGTTCTCAGTAAAGATCCCCTCGTCGTTTGATGACGTGAACGATATCTACAGGCTGCCAGTCAAAACCAACGGTGACCGTATCGTCACACTGGGAGAGCTGGCCGAGATCAATTTCACCTTTGAAGACCGCGCCGGCACCGCCCGGTTTGATGGCGCCGATACCATCGCCCTACAGGTGGTAAAGCGCAAAGGCTTTAACCTGATTGATACGGTGGATCTGGTGAAGGCAACCCTGGCCAAGGCCCAGGCCAAATGGCCAGCTGAGCTCCAGGCCTCCGTGACCCTTGGGACCTCCAATGACCAAAGCCGGGTTGTTGGCTCCATGGTAAGCCAGCTGGAGGGGTCGGTTCTGACGGCGGTTGCCCTGGTGATGATTGTGGTTTTGGCCTCCTTGGGCAGCCGCGCGGCGCTGCTGGTGGGTTTTGCCATCCCCACGTCTTTCCTGCTCTGCTTTGCCTTCCTGGCGGTGATGGGGGTCTCGATCTCAAACATCGTGATGTTTGGCCTGATCCTGGCTGTGGGCATGCTGGTAGATGGCGCCATCGTGGTGGTGGAATATGCCGATAAACGCATCAGCGAAGGCACCGGCCCGATGCATGCCTATGTCGAGGCAGCCCAGCGGATGTTCTGGCCAATCGTGTCCTCCACCGCGACCACGCTTTGCGCCTTCTTGCCAATGCTGTTCTGGCCCGGGGTCCCCGGCCAGTTCATGGGCATGTTGCCTGTCACCTTGATCTTTGTTCTGTCGGCCTCGCTGGTGGTGGCGCTGATCTACCTGCCCGTCATGGGCGGGCTGTCTGGCCGCATCAGCCGGGTTTTTGAGCAAACCTCAAATGGTCTGCGCGCCATTGCGCCCTGGTGGCTGCGGGCGCTGTTGGTGCCCCCTGCCCTATGGGGCATGTTTGCCGGGGCCATGCAGATGCTCAACCCCACATATCTGTTGCCCGAAGGCACCGCGCCTTTGGCTGGGCTGGGTTTTGGCGGGTTGGTCTTTATTGCCTCCGCCTTTGCCGCCTCTATCACCCTGGGGGCGACAAAAATCAGCCGCAAAGAGCGCAGCGTCCAGGCTGGCTATCACCACACCGCCTTTGGCTATGCGATCAAATTCATTGCCGGCAACCCGGTGATGCCGCTGGTCACCATCGCCGCTGTTGCCTTTGGCATCAGCACGGTTTTCAACCTCTTTGGTGACAACAACTACGGTGTTGAGTTCTTTGTTGAATCCGAACCGGAACAGGCCACGGCCTATGTGCGTGCTCGGGGCAACCTCAGCCTGTCAGAACAGGACCAGATGGTGCAACAGGCCGAACAGGTTATCCTGGCGCATCCTGCGGTAATCAATGCCTTCTCCTTTGCCGGTGAAGGCGGCCTGGCCACAGGCGGCCCCGGCAACAACCAGGCACCGGCTGATACGGTCGGTCAGGTGCAATTCGAAATCATCCCCTGGGAGGACCGCCCAACCCAGACCGAGACCTGGTTCTTTGATCTGCTGACCCGCGACGTCACCGCAACTCAGTTTGATGGCAATACGGTGATTGAGGAACTGAACGCAGAACTGGCAAAAATCCCCGGTTTCTTTGTTGAAATCAACGCGCTGGAACAGGGGCCAGGATCAGGCAAACCACTGCACCTGCGCATCCGCGGCGACAGCTGGGAGGCGCTGACCGCTTCGACGCTCGCCGCCCGAGCCCAGTTTGACAGCACCCCCGGCCTCACCCTGGTTGAGGACAGCCTGCCTTTGCCCGGTATTGACTGGCAGATTGACGTAGATGTTGAAAAGGCAGGACGTTTTGGCGCCGATGTCGCCACCGTCGGGGCCATGGTGCAGCTGGTGACACGGGGGATCCTGCTGGATACCATGCGGGTCGACAGCTCGGACGAGGAAATCGAAATCCGTGTCCGCCTGCCTGACGAGGACCGTGTCCTCGCAACGCTGGATACACTCAAGGTGCGCACCGCCGATGGGCTGGTGCCTTTGTCGAACTTTATCACCCGCAAACCTGTGCCCAAACTGGCGCAGATCAACCGGGTCGACCAGGAACGCTATTATGATGTCAAAGCCGATGTAGAAAGCGGCCTTCATAGCGTTTCAATTGACAACCCCTATGGCGAGGGGCAGCTCAACCTTGCACTGATCAAATCCGTTCCCGACGGGGTGGCGCCGCACGGGGAGGTTGTCAGCGGCCCGAATGGCACCGACTATACGATCTACCAATATGTTGCATTCGAGGACGTTGAGGCCGTGCAACAGGCGATAGATGGCGGTGCCAAGATCTCGCTGGTCAATGCAAATGAACGCATCGCCAAGCTCACGGAATGGCTCGAAACAGATCCGCTGGACCCACGGGTCAGCTGGGAATGGACCGGCGACCAGGACGAGCAGGCGGAATCAGGCGCCTTCCTGTCAAAAGCCTTTGCCGGGGCACTGGCCTTGATGTTTGTGATCCTGCTGGCGCAGTTCAACTCGTTCTACAATGCGGTGCTGGTGCTGCTGGCGGTGGTATTGTCCACCACCGGAGTGCTGATTGGCATGATGGTGATGCAGCAGCCGTTTTCGATCATCATGACCGGCACCGGCATTGTGGCGCTGGCAGGGATCGTGGTGAACAACAATATTGTTCTGATCGACACCTATCAGGAGTTCAGCCAGCATATGCCGCGGATCGAGGCAATCATTCGTACCGCCGAAGCCCGGATCCGTCCCGTTCTGCTGACCACCGTCACCACCATGGCGGGGCTTGCTCCGATGATGTTCGGCATCAGCCTCGACTTTATCGGCGGTGGCTATTCCATCGACAGCCCGACAGCGCTGTGGTGGAAACAGCTGGCAACGGCAGTGGTCTTTGGGCTTGGCATTGCCACGGTGCTGACCCTGGTGGTGACACCTTCGCTGCTGGCCATTCGTGTCTGGCTGTCCACCTACCTTGGCTGGATGGGGCAGTTGATGGCGCGTCTCACCGGGGGACGCTCTAGCCGCATTGCCCAGGACATGCGCCTTGCCAAAAAGGCCCGTAAGTTGCCCACCAGTGAAATCCTTTGGGATGACCTGATCAGTCCTGCCCCAGCTGCGAAGGCCGCAGACCAGGAGGCCAGCGAGGTCTCCCCTGATAAGCCCAGCGGCAATAGCGCGCTACGGGCCGCAGAATAAGGCAGAATAAGGCGGGTTGCATACCAGACCAGAAAGGCTCCGCTCTGGCGGGGCCTTTTGCTATTCAGGGGACCAAAACTCAGAGCAGAGCAGTCTGATCCGCATCCACTTGCGCGATTTTTTCCTCGGCGCGTTCCGCCTCGCTGGGGGTAGCTGTCGGTTCGGGGTGCAGGTCGCGCGCCCGCGGGGTGTGTTGCAACACCGCCTGGATCGGAAAATGGTCCGACCCGATGTGCCCCAGCCGGCGGATCCGGGCCAGGGTGAAGTCGCCGGAGCAAAATATATGATCCAGCGGCCACCGCATGAAGCGGTAGTCAGCGTGAAAGGTACTAAACAGCCCGCGCCCGATGCGCAGGTCCAAAAGGCCGCTTACCTTTTGGAAAAGCCGCGTTGACGCCGACCAGGCCACATCGTTCAAATCGCCCATGACCACCACAGGTCCGGCGCACGGATCCACCTGCCGCGCGACCAGTAACAGCTCGCCATCCCGCTCGGCAGAGGTTGCATTTTCGGTGGGGCTGGGCGGCGCGGGATGCAGGCAATGCAGCCGCACCTTGGTGCCAGAGCGCAGCACCACATCCCCATGGATCGAAGGCACCCCCTCTTCCACCAGATAGGCAATGCGGGTGTCCTGTAGCGGCAACCGAGAGTAAAGATGCATGCCGTATAGGTTGTCGAGCGGTTGTTTCACTGTGAACGGATAGTCCGGCTCGATCCCAGCAAGTTGCTGTTGCCACCAGTCGTCCGTCTCCAGGGTCAGGATCAGATCCGGCGCCTCTGTGCGTATCAGGTCAAGAAGCGGATCTGCGTTGCGGTTGGTCATCAGGACATTGGCGACAAGGACATTTATCTGATCCTTGGGCCGCGCCTGCCGCGCGGTTTGGATCTGCCGGGGAAACAGGCGCGTATAGGGCAGGATCCGGCCCAACTGGAATAGGGTACACCCAAACAGCACTGCGGGCAGCCAAAGGCCCCAGCCCTCTGGCCAGCCAAAGACCCAAACACAGGCCCCACAGGCCAAAGCCGTGACGACAGCGATCTGCATGGCCGGAAATTCGAACCCCCGCACCCACCAGCCCTCGTGCCGCAGCAACGGCACCAGCGTCATCAGTGGTACGGCGCAAAACGCCAGATAAAGGGCCCAGTTCAGGTCCATGTTGCCGCCGTCCCTTTTGTCTCGTCCACCAACCGCTTTACGCCACGTCCTGATCCGCTTGCTGCCGCTGCCACAGATGGGCATAGCGGCCTTCACGGGCCAACAGATCTTCGTGGCTGCCCTGCTCAACCACCTCGCCCTGCTCCAGAACCACGATGATATCCGCCTCTGCCACAGTCGACAGGCGGTGGGCAATGGTTAGAACCGTACGGCCCTGCGCAGCGCGTTCCAGGGCATCCTTGATTTCTTGCTCGGTATCCGTGTCTAGCGCCGAGGTTGCCTCATCCAGCAGCAGGATCGGTGGGTTTTTCAGCAGGGTCCGGGCAATGCCAACCCGTTGCTTTTCGCCGCCCGACAGTTTTAACCCGCGCTCCCCCACCTGGGTGTCATAGCCTTCGGGCAGGCTGACGATGAAGTCATGGATCTGAGCGTCCCGCGCCGCCTGCTCGACCGCGGCCTGATCGGCGCCATCGCGGCCATAGGCGATGTTGTAGCGAATGGTATCGTTGAACAGCACAGTATCCTGCGGCACCACCCCGATGGCGGCATGCAGACTGTCCTGAGTCACCTGCCGCACATCCTGGCCATCAATGGTCAGCGCGCCCCCGGTGACATCGTAAAAGCGAAACAACAGCCGCCCGACAGTGGATTTTCCCGACCCGGTAGAGCCAACGATAGCAACCGTTTGACCAGCCTCGGCGACCAGATCAATCCCCTTTAGTATCTCCCGGTCGCTGTCATAGCCAAAGCGCACATCTTTCAGCCGGATTGCACCGCCAGAGACCTTTAGAACCTTGGCATCCGGTGCATCGGTGACATCGGCCGGCTGTTCCAACAGATCAAACATCTCTCCCATATCCACCAGGCTTTGGCGGATTTCGCGGTAGACCGTGCCCAGAAAGTTCAGCGGCACGGTGATCTGGATCATATAGGCATTGACCATGACAAAATCGCCGACGGTCAGCTCGCCATTTTGAACCCCCATCGCCGCCATGACCATCACAGCCACCAGTCCGGCGGTGATGAACAGGCTTTGGCCAAAGTTCAGAAAAGCCAGGGAATAGGCGGTTTTCAGCGCCGCCTGGGCATAGGCCCGCATCGCCCCGTCATAGCGTTTGGCTTCGCGCGCCTCGGCGCCAAAATATTTAACCGTTTCATAATTGAGCAGACTGTCGATGGCTTTTTGGTTGGCATCTGTATCCTGCTTGTTCATCTCGCGGCGCAGTTTCACCCGCCATTCGGTGATGGCAAAGGTAAACCACACATATAGCCCGATGGTCACCACAACCGCCGCCAGATACCGGGCATCAAACAGGACTGTCAGCACGATCGCCACCAGGGTCAGCTCCAACACCAGAGGACCGATAGAGAACAGCATGAAGCGCAGCAGGAACTCGACACCTTTGACACCGCGTTCGATGATCCGTGACAGGCCGCCTGTTTTGCGGGTGATGTGATAGCGCATCGACAGACGGTGAATATGGGTGAAGGTCTCCAGCGCCAGATGCCGCAGGGCGCGCTGGCCAACGGGGGCAAAGATCACATCCCGCAGTTGCTGGAACCCGGTGGTAAAGACCCGCGCAACACCATAGGCGATGGTCAGGCCCACAGCGCCCAAGGCCAGCGGCGGCACACCCTCAGCCGCCAGACTGTCCACCGCGCCTTTGTACAGCATCGGGGTATAGACCGCGATCAGCTTGGCCAGGACCAGAACCGCGATGGCAAACACCACCCGCTGTTTGACCCAAAGATGTTTGCTCGGCCACAGATAGGGCCCCATCCGACGCAGGGTCCGCAGGCCAGAGCGACGTTCGTCGCTGGCAATAGAAGTTTCGGCTGGGGGCATAGGGGGCGCTTTCCTGGCTCAATCTATGACAGATAGGATAGGCTGCCGATGGCGACAGCACCAGTAGCAGCCACAAAACCACGCCCAGAAAAGGCGCGGTTTTGTTGGTTGCCAGAGGTTATTCTGGAAGGGTAAAGACCTGACCGGGATAGATCAGATCCGGGTCGCGAATAGCACTATTATTGGCCTCAAAAACCCGCACATACAAAAATCCGCTGCCATAGCGCTGCTGAGAGATCGCCCAGAGTGTGTCGCCCTCTTGCACGGTCACTGCCCGCACCAATGGCGCGGCCTCTCCGGTGGCGCCTTCAGCAACTGGCGGCTGCAACACCTCTGGTGCCTCGCGCTTGAACGGGGTTTCCATGCGGCTCAGAACCTTGCCCGCGTCGTTTACCTCATCCAGGCGCAACGTGTAGACACCGGGTTCCACCGCCTCCAGGCCACCGCCCCAATTGCCGTTCTCGGCGGCTGCAAACTGCCCCGCAGGTGTGTTGTCCAGATAGACCAGTATGTTCGAAGCTGCCCCGGCGCGGCCAGCCAACTGCACTTCGCCACTGTCAGAATAGCTGATGGTGTCCAGAACCACTTTGCCCTGAGGTTTTTGCGCAATGGGCTGCACCAGGGTGACCCCGTCGGCATCGGCCCGCAGCACCGCAACCTGAGTAGCTTTGGGCTGGGGGGCCGGTTCGGTCTGCGCGACGGTGGCTTGCTCAGCGGAGCCAGGATTGGTGGCATCCGGTTGCGCAACCGCCGTTGTGGCATCGGCCACCTGCCGGGGTTCAGGAGAGGCAACCACAGCGGCGGGGGCTGTGGAGTCGGGTGCCGTAGGTGCCCCGGAAGCAATCCCCTGTGGTACCTGCGCAATCAGGGCCCCCTCTTGCGGCTCGGTGCTTTCAGGCGGATTTTCTTGGGCCAGTGTGTCTTGGGACAATGTGTCTTGGGCCGGTGTTTCTTTAGCCTGTGTTTCCTGCGCCAGGGTTTCCTGGGCCTGTGATTCTTGGGCCAGTGTTACGGCGTCCTGATTTGCCTCCGCCTGGACCGCTGCGGTCTCTGGTGCTGTGGCAACTGTGGCTCCTGCGGTCTCCTCGGCACTGGTCACGCCATGCTGTGCGGGCTCTTCACTGGGGGCCTCTGCCACCGTGGTTTCAGCGCCTTGTGTGGTCGCGGCCGCGACCTGCCCGGACTGAGGCGCCGCCTCCGCGATCACCACCGGCGCAGGGTTGGCTACTGGCAGGGGCGCAGCCGGGGCCACGATAAAGCTGCTGTCCGAAAAGCGCTCCTGCCCCCGGGCGCTGGCCCGCAGGGAAATCACCCGCGCCTGGGTGCTGGGCGGCAGTTGTGCCAGGGCGGCAAAATCACCACCTGCCGGAACCTCAACCTGCTCGATAACCGCGCCATCCAACAGCACTTCGACCAAAAGACCCGGAGTTGCCCGGCCTGCAATCACGGTTTCGCCGCTGGGGCCGACCCGAACCAGGTCTAGCATTGGGGCGTCAAACAGGGGGGCCTCGGCGGATTGATCAGCTATTTCGTTCTGACCCTGGGCTACCGCCTGTGTCGTGGTCTCAGGCTCAGGGGCTGCGAGGGCTGCACTTTGTTCAGGCTCATCACTCAGCGCGGCCTCAGCTGTGGTGCCGGTTTGTGCGCCCGTGGCGTCGTTCACCTCTGGCGTATCGGCAGACGCGAGCTGTTGCGCCTCAGAGCCATCAGACGTCGGGGCCGCAGTCTCATCCACCGCAGGATCAGGTTTCTGGGACAGACCTTCTATCACCACCGGCGGAGTGGCCGAAGGCGAGATGGCAACGGTCTTTGAACCGTCATCGCGCGTCGCTCGGGTGCCCTGGCTGGTATCGAACACCCCCAGCCAGGCCATCGTCGCCCCACCGACGACGACAACCGTCGCAACAGTTCCACCCAGAGCCAAGCTACTCAGCCCACCTGTTACACCTGTCCCAGCCATCTTTTTCCTTCCTTCGGCGCCAAACGAAATTCCCACTGGAATCCCGCCATACGCCTGGTTGAGGCAGCCTATCAATCACGTTATCAAGGGTCAAAACACCAATTGTGTTTCCCCTTGAAAACTCAATGAAAGGCCATCTCATGCCTATAAAATCGGTCTGTGTGTATTGCGGATCACGGTCTGGGGCAATGCCCGCCTATGAAAGCGCTGCTGAAAGCTTGGGAGTGATGCTGGCAGCACGCGGGATGCGGCTGGTCTATGGTGCTGGCGATGTGGGGCTCATGGGGGTGGTGGCCCGCGCCACCCAACAGGCCGGAGGCGTGACATTTGGGGTTATTCCCGAACATCTGGTCAAGCGCGAAGTGGGGAAATCAGACCTCAACACCTATGTGGTTACCGAGACCATGCATGAGCGCAAAAAGGTGATGCTGTATAATGCCGATGCGGTGGTGGTGCTGCCTGGCGGCCCCGGCTCGCTGGATGAGTTGTTTGAGGCCCTGACCTGGCGCCAGCTTGGCCTGCATGACAAACCCATCGTGATCCTCAACGTCGAAGGCTACTGGGACAAGCTGCGCGATCTGGTGGAGCACATGCTGGCCCAAGGGTTTGCCGATGCCTCGCTCAGCGAGTTCCTGATATGGGTCGACACCCCAGAACAGGCGCTGGACCTGCTGAACGGCTAAAGAGCAGGGCGCTGCGCGTCATGGACGCTGCGACGCGATTTCCGCAGTGCCCCAAAAGAGAAAATCAACACCGCCGCCCAGATCAGGCCAAAGGCTGCACCGTGCCAGGGAGTGAAGAGTTCACCAAAAATAACTGATGCCACAAAGGCCTGCAGCGTCGGGTTGAGGTACTGCAACACTCCGACGCTGCCCAGAGCTACCCGCCGCGCCGCAAAACTGAACAGGATGAGCGGCATCCCCGTCAAGGGCCCGGAAATCATCATCAGCGCCGCATCATGCCAACTGTTTTGAAAACCGCCACCGCCTGTGACGGCAATCACCAAAAGCGCAAGCGGACAAAGCAACAGCACCTCTGCGGTGACAGAGACAACCGGTCCGGTATCGAGGCGTTTCTTCACCACACCATAGATGGCAAAGCTGATCCCCAGCACCAGGGCAATCCAGGGTGCGACTCCCAGTCCGTAGGTCAGCACCACAACGGCCAGTGCCGCAAGGCCAATCGCCAGGATCTGAGCCCGGCTCAGCTGCTCGCCAAAAAACAGACGGCCCAGAACCACGCTAACCAGCGGGAAGATATAATAACCTAGCGATGCCTCGGTGGCGCGTTCTATCTGGATCGAGGTGATAAAGATGAACCAGTTCAGCGAAATCATCGCGGTGGCCAGCAGCAGCACACGCACACGCGCCCAATCGCGCAGCACCTCTATCAACTGCGGCAGTCGCCCCTGCACCGCCAGCACAGAGGCAAAAAACACCCCCGACCAAAGGATACGATGCGACAGCACCTGTTCGGGTGGCACATGCGCCAACAGTTTATAGAACAGACCTGACAGACCCCAGATGCTGCAGGCTGCGATCATGGCAAAAACGCCCTTTGTCGCTTCACTCATCGCAGTGGCCCTTTTGCTGCGCCCGACCTTCGTCAGGATCCCCTAAACCAACAGCGCCCGACCAAATGGCCGGGCACTATAGTCACAATTATAATCGATCTTGGGCTTAGCCGAGACGCGAAGCGACGTTTTCCCAGTTCACCAGGTTGTCGAGGAAGTTCGACAGGTAGGCGGGGCGCTTGTTGCGGAAATCGATGTAGTAGGAGTGCTCCCAAACGTCACAGCCCAGCAGCGCGGTTTGGTTAAAGCACAGCGGGTTGACGCCGTTTTCGGTCTTGGTCACAGCCAGCGAACCGTCAGCATTTTTCACCAGCCAAGCCCAGCCGGAGCCAAACTGACCCGCGCCAGCGGCAGAAAACTGCGATTTGAATTCGTCAACCGAGCCAAAGCTTTCAACCAGAGCTTTTTCCAGCTCACCAGGCATGGCGGAGCCGCCAGGGCCCATCATTTCCCAGAACTGGTTATGATTCCACAGCTGCGAAATGTTGTTGAAGATACCGTTTTGCGCCACAGAAGACGCGTCGTAGGTGCCGGTGATGATCTCTTCCAGAGATTTACCGTCCCACTCGGTGCCTGCAATCAGCTTGTTGCCGTTGTCGACATAGGCCTTGTGGTGCAGGTCGTGGTGGTATTCCAGAGTTTCTGCCGACATGCCCTTGGCGGCAAGCGCGTCATGTGCATAAGGAAGATCGGGAAGTTCAAAAGCCATAGTGGACACCTGTCAATTTTTGTTGCGTTCCTGTGCAGATACATGCGGTGCGGGCAGCAGCAGGTCAAGTACCAAGACCAGAAAACCGCGCATGGCCTATGTGCAAAAATGAGGAAACTTGAGATGATCGCACAGAAGGTCACACAGACATGGACCGCCGCGCGCAAGATGTTTTACCGCGCTCGCGGGCACTATGCGGGCTCTCTCAACGGCACGGCCTTTCGGCTTGATCCCTATCATTCCAAATTCTGGCGCAAAGCCAGCACAGGCACCTGGGAGCCTGAAACCTTTGCTGTGTTGCAGGCGCATCTGGACAAGCAGCACGATTATCTCGACATCGGCGCCTGGATTGGTCCCACGGTGTTATATGGCGCCAGTCTGGCCCGCCGGGTCTATTGCTTTGAGCCGGACCCGGTGGCCTTTCGCTATCTCGCCTGGAATCTGGAGCTGAATTCCGTACAGAATGTCTCGGCCTTTTCTGCGGCGCTGAGCCAGGGCGTCGGCATTGCGCGCATGGCCTCCTTTGGTGGCGAGGCCGGCGACAGTATGACCAGTCTGCTCAACGACGGGGAACACGGCTCTGACGTGATCACCCTGGGCTGGGAAGATTTTGCCAACTCCGCAGACCTGAGCCGTATCTCGCTGGTTAAAATGGATATTGAAGGCGCCGAGTTTGACGTGCTGCCCAGCTTGATCCCCTGGCTGAAACAGCACCGCCCTGCCCTGTATCTGTCCACCCATGCCCCGTTTCTGGATGCAGAGGTTCGAAAACAACGCATGCAGCAACTGGCTGACAGCCTGTCGTTCTACGGCAGCTGCCTTGAGGACAATGGCCGCGCATCGGGATTTGAAACCCTAACCCAAAAGCGCGCCCTGACCCAGTTTCCGACCTTTTTGTTTACCTCGTGATAGAGCGGATTATTTAGGCCGATCAGCAAGCTTGGCACCGCCCCAGCTGCAAACAGTTTCGCTGCTTGCCCTATATCACCACAATACTACCATTTAAATTCAGACACTTATTTACTGACTTTCGCGTGGAGAACTCGCACGCAAAAATAGCAGTCAATCAGGCCTGTTGCGTCTTTCAGTCGAGACGAATACAGGTACCGGCCCCGCGCGGGGAGAGCGTTCCGGGGAGCGCATGAGACAAAACCTGCAGCGAAACTTTTAAATTGCCAAGGTTCAAAATGGCCCGGTAGCGGTCATTACTCAACTCCGCGGCCTTTGCCGCCAGTGCCCGGCTTGGCGTCCAATCCAATAGGTATGAATCATCGCTTCGCCGCCTCAAAACCGCATGCACCGATCCACCTTCCTCAGAAGCTCGGATGCGCGCAGTCTCATCGCTTTCCAAAAACTGCATTGAGACTTTTGAAGGTATCCAGCCGGACGTGGTTACCGGTGTGAGAGTGCACGTAAAAGTATCGGCCGCAAGTCCGGCACCGCTGAACAGGGTGACCGCAGCAAACAACAAACTGTTTAAGTATCCCGCCATTCTAGCCTCAGGAACAAATACGCAAAACGAGGGGTATACGAGCAGTCAGCTACCGTCCCTATAAGGGCGTGCCCCGTACAAATCCCCACCGTTAACCTTCGTTACCATGACGAACACTTTTACAAAAGTGAAAAGAGAGCCCCCCGCGCAATCAAAACCCCAAGAGCAAAATTTGCTCACATTCCCCTGACGCTAAAAGCAAGTCCTAGGAAACGGGCTGACATTTTCCACTACCACGCGACTCATTGAAGTAGCCATTCAGATAAGCGGTCAAGGTCGCTTTCATCGTCTTCGTATTCAGCCGCACAATGTATTGTGCACTTGTTGTGGTATTTCCTCGAAGTGGCAGGTTTTTGACTGTCCATGAAATCGTGTAGCGAGACGCCCTGGGTTGTTCCAAGACTGCAGGTATAGGCTTTCCATAAACTTGGTGGATGACACCATCATAGGCCATTGCCGACCCGCGGTTGTCGCGAAACTCGATCAGCACCTTTGGTGGGACTAGGTTATCACTGCTATGCGCCGTCATTTCACACATGATACGGTCTGCAGCATGGGCTTGAGCAGCAACAAAAAGTGCCGCAACGAATGCCAGGCTCAAGTTTTTGAGCTGTTTCATGTTATGTCCTTGTTCTTTCATTTTCTCTCAAATCTTTCGGCACTTACCGGTCACAAAGGCGGGATTATTGCCATTGGGACTCTCAGTGCTAACCCACAAAAAAACTTTACTCTTTGTCAGGTTCAACGAAGCCTGAAACTGATAGAATCCTGACATACGCCGTTCTGCATGGCGAAGGCTTGGCAAAGACCAGCGAAATTTGACATTGCCGCCCTCCAGAGAGGTCACAACTGCGATAATTGGATTTTGGAAATGGTCCGCGTCAAAGGCCCCTGCACGCGCACTATTGTGCGCGCCTCGTTAAGATAGACCTCCAAACTCCAAGGGTGCTGATTGAGCGGCGCGACGATCCGCTTTCCCTGAGCCAAATCGGTCATCTCACAGCGGATTTGGGTGTTTTTTGCCAGAGCGGGAAGCGTATGGAAGCCAACAGTTACCGCCGTCATAACGGCCAGAGAGGCCAGTTTACAATAACGCACCGACAAAATCCTCCACGGCTCAATCTTCGCCTTCTCAGCTCCATTAAATGCAAGGGCACAAATGAAAAAGTGCCCTCAAATTCAACTTGAGGGCACCCTAGATTTACATTTTCAGCAATTCAACCCAAAAATGAACCCCTCCTTTAATACACACCCACCGAGGATTGTGGATGGGCCGAGGCGGACAAGAGGTTGAACATATAGGCACCGACCGAGCGGAAACAGACCAGGCGGAAGCTGCCATCGTCCTGTAGCCAAAAGGCCGCCGCGACCTGGGCTGTGCGGCTACGGCGAAAATCTCCGGGCTTGAAGGCTTCGGCGGACAGATCCACCGGAGCGATCTTGGCCAGAACCTCGCGGGCGCCCTCTCCTGCAATGCTAAAGAAAGAGCGCGCATCCGACACATTCGCCGCCAGGGCATGTTCGCCTTTCAAGGCCTGCGCCAGCTCAGCGGTTTTGGCCACAGCGTCGCCATAGGGCACCAATAGCAGCAGTTCATCCGGTGACATCCAGGCCGCTGCGCCGCCCTCAACCACCGATATCTTGCGCTGATCTGGCACCTCGGCACCGGTAGCAGCCTTGACTGCCGCCTTCAGGGTTTTGGAAGACAGATCACCACGCAGGGTGATCATCCCCTGCAGACCTGCGTCCTCGACTGTGGCGATACCAGTGAATTGCGCCCCATTGGTGGCGGTGACAGGATTAGACATTCTGCTTCTCCCCTTCCTTGTCGTAAAAGACCGGGTCAACAATCTTGGCTTTGTAGATCTGGCCATCGGTTCCGGGGAACTCGATCACTTCGCCCATGCGTTTGGGTCCGTGCTTGACCAGACCCATGGCAATGCCACGCTCCAGCGTTGCGGAATAATAGGTCGAGGTCACCCGGCCAATCACATTCTGCTGGCCATTAGCGTTGTGACCATTGCCCTTGGCATAGGCGCCATCGGGCAGCACCGAGCCATCCACGGTTTCCAGGCCAACCAGTTTCCAGCGATCCGGATCTGCCATATGCGAGCGCAGATGGGCGCGTTTGCCCAGGTAGTCTTCTTTCTTTTTGGACAAGGCCCATTGCAGGTTGAGATCCTGCGGAATAACGGTGCCGTCGGTCTCATCCCCGATCATGATAAAGCCCTTCTCGGCCCGCAGGATGTGCAGGGTTTCCGTGCCATAGGGCATGGCATTGAATTCGCGGCCTGCCTCCATCAGCGCGTCCCAGAAGGCCTGGCCTTCGGAGGCCGCAACCGCGATCTCGTAGGACAGCTCACCCGAGAAGGAGATCCGATAGGCACGGGCATCAAAGCCGCCGATCTGACCGTCACGCCATTCCATAAAGGGCAGCGCCTCCTTGCTGAGATCCATGCCGCCACCGGCCTGGGCGTTGAGCTTTTCCAGCACCTTGCGGGCATTGGGACCAACAACCGCAACCTGGGCGTATTGCTCAGTCACATTGGCGACATAGACTTTCCAGTCCCACCATTCGGTCTGCAGCCATTCTTCCATGTGGCCATGGATGCTTTCGGCTCCGCCCGTGGTGGTGTGGCACAGCCAGGTGTCCTCGTCGATGCGGGCAACAACGCCGTCATCAGACAGGAAGCCGTTTTCCGAACACATCAGACCATAGCGGCATTTGCCCACCTTCAGCGTCGACATCATGTTGGTATACATCATATCGAGGAACTTGCCTGCATCCGGGCCTTTGACGATCAGTTTGCCCAGGGTGGACGCGTCCAGCACACCAAGATTTTCACGGGTGTTCTTGACCTCGCGATTGACCGCGTCATGGCGGCTTTCACCGCTGCGGGTATAGGCAAAAGGACGGCGCCACTGGCCAACCGGTTCCCAATCCGCGCCATTGGCATCGTTCCAGTCATAGATCGGCGTTTTGCGCACCGGCTGGAAGATCTCACCGCGCGCCTCACCACCAATCGCGCCCATGGAGATGGGGTGATAGGGGGGACGGAAAGTGGTGGTGCCAACCTGTGGGATTTCCGAATTCAGACTATCCGCCAGAATGGCCAGACCGTTGATATTGGACAGCTTACCCTGATCGGTTGCCATCCCCAGCGTGGTATACCGCTTGGTGTGTTCAACGCTTTCATAGCCTTCACGGGCGGCCAGCTGCACGTCGGACACCTTGACGTCGTTCTGATAATCGAGCCAGGTTTTCACCCGCAGCTTGATATCCGCCTTGGCGGGCATCAGCCAGACTGGCTCCATCAGGCTCTCAACTTCCGATACCCCCTTGGAGGCGGCGACTGTTTTGGCTGGGAAGCCAGCAGCTTCACCCGCCTGCGCACCTGCTGCGGCGGCGTCTTGCAACACCGCGCCAAGGCCCAGATTGCCATTGGCAGAACCTGTTGCGATCACAAAGCCTGCACCATTGTCACCCAGTGGCGGACGGGCAGGATCGGGGCGGAAGAAGGCGTTTTCCTTGTCCCAGTTCAGCTTACCACCGCAGTGCGACCACAGGTGCACCACCGGCGACCAGCCGCCAGACATTGCCACGGCATCGGCCTCGATCTCTTCCTGGGCACCGCCCTCACCGTTTTGGGCGCAGATGGCGACCTTGGTGACGCGGGGGCCATCCTTGACCTTGGCAATGGCACGGCCCAACTCGACCCGGATCCCTTTTTCGCGCACGGCCTCCATCAAGGCGCCGCCGCCGGTATCGCGGGCATCCACCACCCGCACCACTTCGACGCCTGCCTCATGCAGCGCCAGGGCGGTGCGATAAGCGTCGTCATTGTTGGTGGCAACCACAACCTTTTGGCCCGGGTTTACGCCCCAGTTCACCACATAGTCGCGCATCGAGGCGGCCAGCATCACACCGGGCACGTCGTTGCCGGCAAAAGACAGCGGACGCTCAATGGCTCCAGAGGCGGTGATGATCTGCTTGGCACGGATCCGCCACAGACGGTGACGCGGGCCACCCTGTCCGGGAACGTGATCTGTCAGACGCTCATAGCCCAACACATAGCCGTGGTCATAGACGCCAGAGGCCATGCAGCGGTCGCGCAGGGTGACGTTTTTCATCGCCCGCAGCTCAGCCAGGGTCTTCTCGACCCAGACCTCGGGCGTCTCCCCGTCGATTGTACCGCCATCCACAGGCGCGCGTCCGCCCCAGTAGCTGTTTTGTTCCAGCACCAGCACCTTGGCACCGCTGGCCGCAGCCGCCTTGGCAGATTGCAAGCCGGCAACACCGCCGCCCACCACAACCACATCGGCAAAAAAGTAGAAATGCTCGTAGGTGTCCGCGTCTTTCAGCTCGGCGTCAGGTGCCGCGCCCAGACCGGCAGATTTGCGAATGATCGGCTCGTAGACATGTTTCCACAGCGGCCGCGGGTGGATGAACATCTTGTAATAAAAACCCGCCGTCAGAAACCGCGACAGCTTGTTGTTGATCGACAGAACGTCAAATTCAAGGCTGGGCCAGTGGTTCTGCGACTGCGCCGTCAGACCTGAAAACAGCTCGGTGGTGGTGGCGCGCTGGTTGGGTTCATAGCGATCACCAGTGCCCAACTGCATCAGCGCGTTGGGCTCTTCGGAACCGGAGGCCACCACGCCGCGCGGGCGGTGGTATTTGAAAGACCGGCCCATCATCATCTGGTCATTTGCCAGCAGCGCCGAGGCAAGGCTATCGCCCGCATAGCCCTGCATGCGTTTGCCATTAAAGGTAAACTCGATCTGTTTTGACCGGTCAATCAGCCGGCCCTGTTTGGCGAGACGCGTGCTCATGTGCTCAGACCTTTCAAAGTAAAGGCAAATGTTTCAGCAAGGCGGATCATTCGGAGGCATCCGAAAATTCGCGCCAGCTCCAGCCGGGACGTTTTGCGGTGATCTTGTCCTTGATCTCCTGCGGCGGCTCATAGGTCTGCGCCGCATAGGTGCCAAAGACCTCCAGCGTGGTGGTGCAACGCGCGGCATGGAACCACTTGCCGCAGCCATTGGCATGGCGCCAGCGTTCAAAATGCACGCCCTTGGGGTTTTCGCGCATGAACAGGTAATCGTGGAACTGGTCGTCATCAGAGCCAGGGCCAAAACGCTTCAGATGCGCTTCACCACCGGCGCCCAGTTCGGTTTCTTCGGCTTTGACACCGCAATAGGGGCATTCAAGGATCAGCATTGTGCTTACTCCGTCCTTTTGAATTTTGCGGCGTTAGTGTGCCACACCAGCGGCGACGCTCTCGTCGATGAACTTGCCTTCTTTGAAGCGATTGATCGAGAATTCCTCGGTCAGCGGCGAATGACCTGTGGCCATCAGCTCTGCCATGGCCCAGCCGGATCCCGGAATGGCCTTGAAACCACCGGTGCCCCAGCCTGCATTGATAAAGCAGTTGCCCACGGGCGTTTTCGAGATCAGCGGCGAACGGTCGCCGGTCACATCGACAATGCCGCCCCACTGGCGCAGCATTTTCAGACGGCTGACCATCGGGAAGGTCTCGACCAGGGCGCGCACGGTTTCCTCAATATGATGGAAGCTGCCACGCTGGGTGTAGTTGTTGGCCGCATCGGTGCCGCCGCCAATCACCATCTCCCCCTTGTCGGACTGGGACATATAGCCATGCACCGTGTTGGCCATCACAACCACATCCATACAGGGTTTGATCGGCTCTGACACCAGCGCCTGCAGCGCCACAGATTCCATTGGCAGACGGAAGCCCGCCATTTCAGACAGATGCGAGGCGTTGCCAGCAACGACCATACCCAGCTTGTCACAATCAATCGGCCCCTTGGAGGTCTCGACCCCTGCGACACGGCCCCCTTCGGTGCGCACACCGGTGACTTCACATTGCTGGATGATGTCCATGCCCATGTCGGAACAGGCACGGGCATAGCCCCAGGCCACCGCATCGTGACGGGCTGTGCCGCCGCGTTCCTGCCAAAGCCCGCCCAGCACAGGGTAACGTGGGCCATGCAGGTTGATGATTGGCACAATTTCCTTGACCCGCTCGGGCGAAATCCATTCGGTCTGAACCCCCTGCAGCGCATTGGCATGGGCGGTGCGCTTGTAGCCACGGATCTCGTGCTCGGTCTGCGCCAACATGATGACACCACGGGGGCTGAACATCACGTTGTAGTTCAGATCCTGGCTCATGGTCTCATAAAGACTACGCGCCTTTTCATAGATCGCCGCCGACGGATCCTGCAAATAGTTCGAGCGGATGATAGTGGTATTGCGTCCGGTGTTGCCGCCGCCCAACCACCCCTTTTCGATAATCGCGACATTGGTGATGCCGAAATTCTTGCCAAGGTAATAGGCGGTGGCCAGACCATGGCCGCCAGCGCCCACGATGATCACATCGTAGTGGCGTTTGGGGGCCGGCGAGCGCCAGGCGCGCTCCCATCCGGTATGATAGCGCAGGGCTTCTCGCGCGACAGCAAAGGCAGAATAGCGTTTCATGGGCGAATCCGATGGTTCGAGACTGTTCACAGGTATGCCTCAGAGCATAGCGCATCCGGTGCCGTTTATCGTCGCATTATTGTACTCTTGCGACATGCGGCCAATCGCGCCTTGGCAGGACAGGAGCGCGCAGCTGGCCAGTTAGGTCTTTTTTCCTGTGCCTTGCATCTATAGATGGGGGCTAGCGGCACCCCAGCCCGATACATACGACCTAAGAGGCAGTGTAACTATGGTATTCTGGATCCTGATTTCCTTTGTCGCTTTGGCGATGACTGCTCTCTTGGGGCTCGTCCTGTTGCGCGCACATTCAGTGGGCGAACCGCCTGCAGCCTATGATCTGCGAGTCTATCGCCAACAGCTGAGCGACGTCGACAAGGATCTGCAAAGGGGCGTGATCAACGAATCCGATGCCCAGCGGGTGCGTACCGAGGTGTCTCGGCGCATTTTGGCCGCTGACGCTCAGCTGCAACAACAAAGCACTGGCAGCACCCAGCCAACAGGTATCAGCCGTCTCACATCTGTGCTGACAGCCCTGTTGCTGGTCGGCGGAACTTTGGCTCTGTATAACGTCCTTGGGGCGCCAGGGTATGGGGATATGGGGCTGGCCTCGCGCATTGAGGCCGCAGCGCGCTACGCCGAGACCCGCCCCAACCAGGCAGAGGCCGAAGCCAAGGTCCCGGCCCAACCAGCCCTGGATCTGGAGCCCGGATATACGGATCTGGTGGCGCAGCTGCGCAAAACCGCTGGCGAGCGTCCTGACGACGCCCAGGGACAAGCCCTGCTGGCGCAGCACGAGGCCAATCTTGGCAACTTCATCGCCGCCTATCAGGCCAAACAGAACTACATCCGCATCATGAGCGGCGACCTAGAGCCTCAGGACTATGGCGAGCTGGCAGAGTTGATGATCATGGCAGCCGGGGGCTATGTGTCGCCCGAAGCCGAAGCACTGCTGGATGATACCCTGCGCCTGGATCCACGCAATGGACCGGCCCGCTATTATTACGGCCTGCTCCAGGGCCAGCTGAACCGACCTGACATCGCCTTTCGCATCTGGGCCGACACCCTGCGCCAAGGCCCGCAAGGGGCGCCCTGGATCGCAGGCATTGAGTCCCAGATAGAAGAAATGGCCCTGCGCGCCGGAATTGAATACAGCCCGATTTCTCCGCCAGCAGCCCCCGGTGCAACAGGCCCTGCCCTCGCAGGTCCCAGCGCCGAAGATCTTTCGGCCGCGCAAGAGATGACAACGGAGGACCGCCAGGAGATGATCCGGGGCATGGTCGCCCGCCTCTCCGATCGCCTCGCCACCGAAGGGGGCTCTGCGGCGGAATGGGCACAGTTGATCGGCGCGCTTGGCGTGCTTGGCCAACAGGATCGGGCCAAGGCAATCTATGACGAGGCAAAAACCCGCTTTGCCGCTGATGCAGAGGCACTGGCGCGCCTTGAAAGCGCAGCCTCCATGGCAGGGCTGGAGCCATGATCTACGACACATTCGAAGAGTTTGCAGTCGCCGCGCCGGGCTTTACGTCGCTTGCGGGCCTGGATCTTGGCGACAAAACCGTAGGCGTTGCCATCTCGGACCGCATGGGCACCGTGGCAACACCACTGGAAACCATCCGGCGCAAGAAATTCACCCTGGACGCCGAACACCTGTTTGAGATCGTCAAAAAGCGCGAGATCGGCGGGCTGGTGCTTGGCCTGCCGCGCAATATGGATGGCTCCGAAGGCCCCCGCTGCCAGAAAACCCGCGCCTTTGCCCGCAACCTGGCCCGCCTGACAGAGCTGCCCATCGGGTTCTGGGACGAAAGGCTGAGCACTGTCGCGGCCGAAAGAGCGCTTTTGGAGGCAGATACGTCACGCAAACGTCGCGCAGAGGTTATCGACCATGTGGCCGCCTCCTATATCCTACAGGGAGCACTTGACCGTATGAGGCACCTGAAGAATGACTAAAGGCAATGGTAAAGAGGTCTGGCAGCGCGACGAGATCCAATCCCCCTGCATCAATATCTGCGTTGTCCACCCAGAGGCCCGCATCTGTACCGGCTGTTATCGCTCGATCGACGAAATCACCCAATGGTCAAAACTGTCTCATGACGCCCGCGCAGAGGTCATGGAGGCGCTTCCCGCCCGCGCCGCAAACCTGACCAAGCGCCGGGGCGGACGCGCCGCCCGGCTCAAACGCTAGGCTGCAACCTGCGCGCTGTCTGCAGGGCGCTATACACCGGGTGCTGCAGACAGCCCGGTGTACCGGTGAGACGTTCCTCAGATCGCGATTGGCGGGTTTTGCACCTGCTGCATCGCTTGCAAAACCAGATCAGGCCCCGAGCCAGGACGGCTTGCGCCTTCTGACAGGGCGCGTCGCCAGGCCCGCGCGCCGGGGCGGCCGGCAAAAAGCCCCAGCATGTGGCGACTGATCTGATGCAACCGCGCGCCCTGCGCCATTTGCTCTTCGATATAGGGCAGCATCTGCTGCACCACATCAAAGGGATCGCGCGCCGCGCCACCCCCATAGACCCGCGCATCCGCGGCGGCCAGAATATCGCTGGGTTGGTGATAGGCGGCACGACCAACCATCACCCCGTCAAGACCCCGATCAAGATGCTCAAGCGCCGCGTCCAAGCTGGCAATGCCGCCATTGAGCGAAATATGCATATCGCCAAAGGCGCGCTTCATTTCATGCACCAGGTCATAATCCAGAGGCGGAATGTCGCGATTTTCTTTTGGGGACAGCCCTTTGAGCCAGGCTTTGCGCGCATGGATGGTCACCCGCTGACAGCCTGCGGCACGGATTTTTTCCAAAAACACCGGCAAAATGTCACGCGGTTCCTGCTCATCCACTCCAATGCGGCATTTCACGGTGATCTCTACCGCCACCTTGGCCCGCATCTCTGCAACACACTCCGCCACCAGATCAGGGCTTTGCATCAACACCGCGCCAAAGGCGCCAGATTGCACCCGGTCACTGGGACAGCCGCAGTTGAGATTGATTTCATCATAACCCGCACGCGCCCCAAGCTGGGCCGCCTGCCCCAGTTCAATCGGATCAGAGCCGCCAAGCTGCAAGGCCACCGGGTGTTCCTCCGGGCTGTAATCCAGCAAGTGCAGGGCGCCTCCCCGCACCAAAGCAGGCGCAGTTACCATTTCGGTATAGAGCAGCACCTGATGGCTGAGCAGACGATGTAGGTATCGACAATGGCGATCTGTCCACTCCATCATCGGCGCTACAGAAAGGCGCGCAGCGCGTTGCACGTGGGAAAACCCTGAATTGTCTTGCTCTTTTAGATCCGCCATGGTGCGCACTTTCCCTGTTGCGGCTCGACCCAGCCCCGATTTACCTGCGGTGCCACAGATTGTGGCTCCGACGGCGCCGTGTAGCACCTTTTTCCATCTGAGTGCCAGCACTGCAAACCCCGCTGTGAGGGACCAGCGCCCCGACAGCGGCGGATCGCCGCATGGTACCCGGATTACCCCCCGATCAGGCCGCCCCTCACTATGTCAGACAATGAGCTGCGCCAATGGCCGCTTTGAATAGGGGCAGAGAAGTCAGCGTCCTGTAGAGGCAATGGCCCCTTGGCATTTGCAGTCCGAATGTCCGGTGCAATTGGCAGTGGGTTAAAGATAGTTGCCCCCGCCCAATCACCAAGCTTGCACCTTGGAAACAAGTCTGCGATCACCTCAAATGTGATCATGACCTTACGACCTGTATGAAATGGCCCCCTTTTGAAGCACCGTTTCCTTCATAAATTTGGATTGCTTTTCCCGGCGCTCACATGGCTGTTCATTCAGTTCACCATGTCGGGCCTCGTGCTTGGGTCTTCGGCAAATGCGATGCAGATTGAAATCTGTTCGCCCTCAGGCGTCCAGCTGATCACCATTGATCCAAATACTGGTGAACCAAGTGAGCCCACCGCCAAAGGCGGGGGCTGTGATTGGTGCCAGTCCTTTGGGCAATTCATCGACACCTCTGCACGCGACGACCTGAACTGGGTTGTTCTGAACCTGAGCTATCAGCAGAACCTGGCCCTGGCGCCGCCTTTGCACAAACCATTGCGGCTGATTGCGGATTACCACAGCCGGGCGCCTCCTCTCCTTTGAGCTTTCACAAGACCTGAATGAAACCCCGAAATAGCCCCGTTTGGCGCTGTTTGGGAAATTCCTGTGAACCAAAGGAAAACCGATGTTCAAAACACTTGCAAGCGGCGTTGCCGCAGCTGCTTTTGCAGCCTCTTTCGCCATACCAGCCTGGGCTGACACAATCACCGTAACCGATACCATGGGCCGCAGCGTCGAGGTGCCAGAGGATCCGCAGCGGATCCTGCTGGGGTTCTACTTCGAGGACTTCATGGCCATCGCAGGCGCCGATTCCTATGACCGGGTTGTTGCGATTTCCAAAGACACCTGGGAAGGTTGGCGCAATCTGCAATGGCAGACCTACGCCGCAGCCATCCCACGTCTGGAAGAGCTTACGGATATTGGAGAAGTCGAATCCGGCTCCTTCTCGCTGGAGGCGGCAATTGCAGCTCAGCCTGACCTGGCCGTGCTTGCCGCCTGGCAGTATCGCAGCCTCGGAGATGTCGCCGACCGCATGGAGGCCGCAGGTATTCCGATCGTTGTCGTCGACTACAACGCCCAGACCGTGGAAAAACACGTCCAGTCCACCAAAATCCTGGGCCAGATCATGGGCACCGAGGACCGCGCCGAGGCGCTGGCGAATGAATACGCCGCTGCCGTTGGCGAGATTCAAACCCGCCTTGCGCAACTACCGGACGACCTCCACCCCAAAGTTTACGTGGAGCTGGCCCGAAAAGGCAAAGACACGGTCGACAACTCCTACTCAGGGACACAATGGGGATCCGTCATCGACCAGCTGGGCGCCACCAATATTGCCAATGGCCAGATCAGCAACTGGGGCAAGCTGAGCCCTGAATATGTGCTGGCGCAAAATCCACAGACAATTCTGCTCGCCGGGTCTGGCTGGGCCGGACGTGATCAGGCCGTTATCATGGGGCCAGGCGTGGACCCCAAGCTGACCCATGAGCGGATGCAAGCCTATATGGATCGTCCCGGCTGGAATGGTCTGGACGCAGTAAAGAACGGCAAGGTCTTTGGCATCTATCATGGCGGCAACCGCACGCTTTATGACTATGCCTTCCTGCAGTTCCTCGCCAAGGCAATGTACCCGGAACAGTTCGCGGATCTGGACCCGCAGGCCTCGCTTGACCGGTTCTTTTCCACCTATATGCCGGTTGAGTTTAAAGGCACCTACATGACCCAACTGCCAGGTGGCGACGGGTGATACCTGCATCCACCGCACCGCAAAAGGGGGCGGCGCATGCCGCCCCTGACACTGCGATCTCCACTGTTTACCGCGGACTGATCTTGCGACGCTTTGCCCGGCTGTTTGGGGCGGCAGCCGTTCTGACTGCGCTGATCATTGCTGACATTCTGACCGGCCCCGCCATGTTGGGGCTTACCGAGGTTCTGACCGGGCTATTCACCCCGGCAACGGCAGATGCCACAACACGGGTAATTGTCCAGGATATCCGCCTGCCCATGACCCTGATGGCCATTCTTGTGGGCATGTCTCTGGGCACCGCGGGCGTGCATATGCAAACGATCCTCGGCAATCCGCTCGCCAGCCCCTATACGCTGGGATTTTCGGCGGCCGCCGGCTTTGGCGCGGCGCTGGCGATCCTGACAGGATTTAGCCTGCCCTTCCTGCCCTGGCTCACCGTGCCCCTGTCGGCCTTTGTCATGTGTGTGCTCGCCGCTGCCCTGGTGTTTTCCTTCTCAAAAATGCGTGGCATGCGCCCCGAGATCATGGTGCTGGCGGGGATTGCCACCCTGTTCATGTTCCAATCGGCGCAATCGCTCGTGCAATATCTAGCCGCCCCCGAAGTGCTCCAGGCCATCGTGTTCTGGCTGTTTGGCTCACTTCTCAAGGCCAGTTGGAACAACGTACCGATCGTAGCTATTGTTTTTGCAATCAGCACAGCCGCCGTGATCCCGAACCTCTGGCAATTGACCGCTCTGCGCCTTGGCGATGCCCGGGCGGCGGCCATCGGCGTCGATGTGCATCGGCTGCGCATCAGGCTCTTTGTGGTGGTTGCCTTTCTGACCGCAGCAGCGGTCGCCTTTGTCGGCACCATCGGTTTTGTTGGCCTTGTCGCGCCGCATATCGCACGGATGCTGGTGGGTGAAGATCAGCGGGTCTTGCTGCCGATGGCGGCAATTGTGGGTGCCATTATCATGACCGGCGCTTCGGTGCTGTCAAAGCTGGTCTCCCCCGGTGGCGTGGTCCCGATTGGCATCGTCACCGCCTTGATTGGCGTGCCCTTCCTGTTCTTTCTCATCCTGCGTGGACAAAGGAGACATTGGTGAGTTTCCATATCAAAAACCTGAACGTAGCCTACGGCAGCACCCAGGTGATCAGTGGCTTTGATGATATCTGGCCGAAGGGGCAGATCACCGCGCTGATCGGCTGCAACGGTGCCGGTAAATCGACCCTGCTGCGCGCCCTTGCCGGGCTCAGCCCGATGCAAGGTGTGATCTCTGTGTCCGGCGGCGCGCTCTCGCCCGAGGACCAGCGTCGCCAGATCGCCTATATGCCGCAGGACACCAGTGCGCAGTCCTCTTTGACCGTATTGGAAGTGGTGCTGCTGGGACGTCTGGGCAGCCTTGGTCTGCGCCTGCCCGCAGGCATTGCCGAGCAGGCCATGGCCGCGCTCGACACCTTTGGCCTCGCCTCTCTGCAATCCCGGCAGCTGGACGAAATCAGCGGCGGCCAACGTCAGTTGGTTTTCCTGACCCAGGCCCTGTTTCGCCAGCCCCGCGTTCTGCTGCTGGATGAGCCAACCGCCGCGCTGGATCTGCGCCACCAACTGCTGGTGCTTGACCGGTTGCAGAAGGTGGCGCGTCAGAACGGCACCATTATCGGCTTGGCCATGCATGATCTCAACCTCGCAGCCCAATATGCCGACCGCATTGTCGGGCTCAATGGTGGGGTGAAAGCAGCCGCAGGTCCTGCTGTGGAGGTGCTGACCGCAAACAACCTGCGCGCCATGTATGGCATCGAGGCCAGGATCACCCTGGACGCCCATAACCAGCCCCAAGTGCTTCCCATTCGTGCGGTAGAATAAATAAGGGGGGCAGCTGACCCAATGCCCCCCGCACTTCCCCTGCTGTCCCCTTTCATCTCCAAGTGAGCCGTCACAGCCTGGCTCGCAACGGCGCGTCACAGCATCGCTGGCGAAAAGAGAAAAAAATTCGGTTTGACCCGTTTTTCTTCTGGACGCGCAAAAACACCAAAGCTATACGGACCCCACATTCCGGCGTAGCTCAGCGGTAGAGCAGTTGACTGTTAATCAATTGGTCGTAGGTTCGATCCCTACCGCCGGAGCCAAAGATTTCAAGGGCTTAGAGGTTCACGCCGCTAAGCCCTTTTTCTTTGCGAACCGCCCCGGAAACCAAAAGCCCGCGCAACGGCTGCAAATTTCCGCCCCCCGGACGATCCCGGCGAACGACGGTGCGACGAGCCCCACCTCAAGCGCAGCCCCCCGAACCTCGCTTTGTCCATTGCCGTCTTGCCAAGTGGACAGGGGAACACTTTGGCAAGTGATCCGCTACCAGCGGGCCGCCTGAACAAAAAAGGGGCGGAAGACAACTGTCTTCCGCCCCTTTTGGAAGGAATTTGAGCCCTGATCGACCGCTACTGTGCCAAGCTAGGCAGGTAGAGCACGATCGAGGGGAAAGCCACCAAGAGCGCGATGGTCACACCATCGGCGATAAAGAAGGGCATCACCCCACGGAACACATCCTGTACGCTCAGATCATCGCGCACCCCGGCAACAACAAAACAGTTGAGCCCAATCGGCGGGGTGATCAGGCAGAACTCGGCCATCTTTACCACCAGAATGCCAAACCAGATCGCACACATCGGCCCCGACATGCCAAAGGCACTGTCCGCGGCTGCAACGCTTTCGCCGCCGTTCAGAGCCATCACTGCCGGATAGACCACCGGCAGCGTCAGCAAGAGCATGCCAATGGCATCCATGAACATCCCCAGCACCGCATAGGCCAGCAGGATACAGATCAGGATCACCATCGGCGACATCTCCAGGCTGGTGATCCAGTCAGAGAAGGCTCCGGGCAAATCTGCAAAGCCAAGGAAACGCACATAGATCAACACGCCCCAGATGATGGTAAAGATCATCACGGTGAGCTTGGCGGTTTCCAGCAGGGCGGATTTGAACTCGCCCCAGCGCATGCCGCGCCACAGGGCCATGCAAAAGACCACAAAGGCCCCCAGGGCGCCGCCCTCTGTCGGGGTGCCCCAGGCGTCGCCGCCAAAGGGGTTGTAGACAAAGCAGATGATGATCACCACGACAAAGACAATCGGCAGCGCTCCGGGCAGCGCTTCAAAGCGCTGGCGCCAGGTAAAGCCCTTGACCGGGGGGCCAACGTTTTTGAATACCAAGGCAATGCCAACAATCAGCAACACATAGACCACGGCGCTAAAGGCGCCGGGAATGAACCCCGCCAACAACAGCTTGCCCACGTCCTGCTCGACGATGATGGCATAGATCACCAGAATGGCCGAGGGCGGGATCAACGAGGCCAGCGTGCCCGCAGCGGCAACCACCCCAGCGGCAAAGCGTTTGTTATAGCCAATCGCCAGCATTTCGGGGATGGCTATACGGGCAAACACGGCCGAGGTTGCGACAGATGCGCCTGAAACCGCGGCAAAGCCTGCGGTGGCAAACACGGTTGAAACCGCAAGCCCACCAGGCAACCAGGCGATCCAGCGCTTGGCGGCCTCAAACAGGGCACGGGTCAGGCCGGCGTAATAGGCCAGATAGCCGATCAGAATAAAGGTCGGGATCAGGCTCAGCGCCTGGCTGGAGACCTTGGAATGGGGCACCTGCCCGGCAATTTTGACAGAAACGGTCAGCGCCTTGCCAAATTTGTCGGGGCTGTAGCCAAACTTGGCCCAGAAGATCCAGATCAGACCAACCAGCCCGGCCAGACCGGCGGCAAAGGCCACCCGCATGCCAACAACAACCAGCACCAGCAAAAAGCTCGTGACCCAGAGGCCAATTTCAATAGGTTCCATGCCCGTTACCCCTGCCCGCCGATGGCGTCATTGTCATGTCCGCTCAATTGTTCCGCCTCAGCCGCAGCCTGCTCGGCCGCGTCCTGGATCAAAGGCACTGCAACCGGGGTGTCCAGCCCCAGAACCATGGCCCGGCCATAGCCCCAGACCTGCAGCAGCAGCCGCAGGCACAGCACAGAAAAGGCCACCGGTGCCAGCAGTTTGGCCGGCCAGATGGGCAGGCCGATGTCGATGGAACTGTCGCGGCTCCATAAGGGAGCGGCGAAATCAAACGACCGGGAGAAATGCGACCAGCTGCCCCAGACAAGGGCCAGCATCAGCACCAGGATCAACAAGACCGAGATCAGTTCAAACAGCCAAAGCGCCCGTCCGCGCAACGCCCCGATCACAATATCCATCCGGATATGGCCACCGTCACGTTGCACATAAGCGATCCCCATAAAGGCGATGAGCGGCATAGCCTGCTCGATCCAATCCACATAGCCCGGCAGCGGCGCATTCATCGTATTGCGCCCGGCAACCGAAACAACGGCCATAAGCATAAGTGAAAAGACAGCCAAGCCGCTGATCAGTGCAAAGACTTGCTCCAGCTTCAGCAATTTGCGGTCAAGACGGCTGATCAGACTGCCGTCTTCCAGCACCGCGGCGTTTCCCGCCATGGGGCCCACCTTTCGTTAGAGTGTTCCAGAATATAAAAATCGGGGCCGAGAGATCCCTCCCAGCCCCGATCCCGATAGCGCGCGGTTTAGTTGCCCGCGCGGGTGTCTTCCAGTGTTTTCACCACCAGATCATACAGTTCCTGGCCAGGAATACCCTGGGCTTCCATGTCCTTGATCCACTGTTCGCGGATCGGATCAGCCGCTGTGGCGCGGAATGCGGCCAGTTCGGCCTCGGGCAGCATGACCTTGGTCACGCCTTTTTCTTCCAACACGGCATCCCATTTTTCGAGCAGTGCGCCATAGTTGGCCAGGTAATGCGAAATCGCTTCATCAACCGAGCTATCAAGGGCAGTACGCTCGGCGTCGGACAGCGCCTCATAGGCATCTGTGTTGACCACAACCGGGCAGTTCACGGTGCCAGGGTTCAAGTTGGCGGTCCACCACTCGGCGCGGTTGATGGTGCCAAAGGCCAGATGGGCGTGCTGGGCAAAGGCGACAGTGTCAACAACACCGGATTCCATTGCGTTATAGGCTTCGGTCGCGGTGACCGAGGTTGGCACCGCACCAACCGCCGAGAAGGCTTTGCCGATGCCGCCAGTGGCGCGCACACGCATGTCTTTGAATTCTGCAACCGCATCGCGGGGCTCACCGGTGCCGACAATATTGTACTGTGGCATGGGGCTGGTCATCAGCAGTTTGGCATTCCAGCGCGCCAGGTCCTTTTGTGCCGCTTCATGGCCATAGACAGCATGGCTGACGGCAACCTCTTCTTCCAGGGTATTCACACCCAGGAACGGCAGTTCAAGCACGGTGATCGAAGGGTTTTTGTCACGGTGATAGCCAGCACAGAACTGCGCCATTTCAAAGGCACCGATGGAGATCCCGTCAAGGTTCTCTTTGTTCTTGGACAGGCCACCATAGCTGATGTTCAGGGTGAATTCACCGTTGGTTTTGTCGCTGACCAGTTCGGCCAGTTTTTCAACATGTTCGGTAAAGGCGCGACGCTTGCCCCAAACCGATACATTCCATTCAGTCGCGGCAGCCTCGCCAACCAGTGCAAAACCAGCAGCAGCCGTCACAGCAGCAGTCAAGATCGTCTTCATTGTATTCCTCTCCCTTGTTGCGCCAATCCTTGCCCGGTAGCCAGTGGCCCGGCGGGGCCACCTGTCGGCAGGCGCTTGGCGGGTAAGCTAACGACAAGACACACAGCTGCCAAGCCCACAGATCCGCTGAAACGAAGAGTTTGTAGCTCTGATAGCAGCAGAGCGGGCACCGGCCGGGACTGAATGCAAATGCAGCACAGCGCCGCCTTGGCCGAGCGCAACAAAGTTGCGTAAATCACCCTCATTTTTTGTCCGATCCGGCGCCTGATGCACAAAATGCCGCAGGTCCAGATCGGCTCGCCGCACTCTTTTGCCCCGCTTGAACCCGGCGATTCCACGCCTTTACAAAAAATGTGAGGGTAATTCGTTGACTCACAACCCCCATAATCACAAGGGATTTCCAGATTTTTTGGACCAAAAATTTTCATTTTCAGGCAAGTAAAGGAAATTCATTTACAAGCAAATCGTTATTTTCCCGTATCTTATTCACTTATTTTCCTCTCGCCCTATGATCACCGCCAGGGAAGGAAACGGTTTGACAGTCATGCCTCGTGGTTGTGGTGTCGAACCGACTAAATATCTGGGAGGAGAACAGCATGTCACAGCACCCCGAAGGTAAGGCCCACGCGCCATCCGCGGAAACCGTTGCCCGCGCCCATGTGGACAGTGCCAAATACGAAGAAATGTATGCCGCGTCGCTTAACGATCCAGAAGCCTTCTGGGGAGAGCACGGCAAGCGCATCGACTGGATCAAACCCTTCACCACGGTGAAGGATGTGAATTACAACTTTGGCGAAGTCTCGATCAACTGGTTTGCCGACGGCACATTGAATGTCTCGGCCAATTGTATCGACCGCCATCTGGACACCCGAGGCGATCAGACCGCAATCATCTTTGAGCCCGATGATCCCGATGAGGCCGCGCAGCACATCACCTATAAAGAGCTGCACCGCCGCACCTGCCGCATGGCCAATATCCTGGAAACCATGGGCGTACGCAAAGGCGACCGGGTGGTGATCTATCTGCCGATGATCCCCGAAGCCGCCTATGCGATGCTGGCCTGTGCCCGTATCGGCGCAATTCATTCTATTGTATTTGCCGGGTTCAGCCCCGATGCCCTGGCGGCCCGTGTCAACGGATCGGACGCCAAGGTGGTGATCACCGCCGACGAAGCCCCACGTGGTGGTCGCAAGACGCCGCTGAAGTCCAACGCGGATGCCGCTCTGCTGCACTGTAAAGACACGGTGAAATGCCTGGTGGTCAAGCGTACCGGTGGCCAGACCACCTGGGTGGCCGATCGCGACTACGACTATAACGAGATGGCGCTGGAAGCGAACGACTACTGCAAACCCGCAGAGATGAACGCCGAAGACCCGCTCTTTGTGCTGTATACCTCCGGCTCCACCGGCCAGCCCAAAGGTGTGGTTCATACCTCCGGCGGCTATCTTGCCTATGCGGCGATGACCCATGAGATCACCTTTGATTACCACGATGGCGACATCTACTGGTGTACCGCTGACGTGGGCTGGGTCACCGGCCACAGCTATATCGTCTATGGCCCACTGGCCAATGGCGCCACTACCCTGATGTTCGAGGGTGTGCCGACCTACCCCGACGCCAGCCGGTTCTGGCAGGTCTGCGAAAAGCACAAGGTCAACCAGTTCTACACCGCCCCCACCGCCCTGCGGGCGTTGATGGGTCAGGGCAATGAATGGGTCGAAAAATGTGACCTGTCCTCGCTGCGCTTGCTGGGCACCGTGGGTGAGCCAATCAATCCCGAAGCCTGGAACTGGTACAATGACGTTGTGGGCGGCGGCCGCTGCCCCATCGTTGACACCTGGTGGCAGACCGAAACCGGCGGCCATCTGATGACCCCCCTGCCCGGCGCCCATGCCACCAAGCCGGGCTCGGCCATGAAACCTTTCTTTGGCATCCAGCCCGTGGTGCTGGATCCGCAGTCCGGCGAAGAGATCTCTGGCAACGGTGTTGAAGGTGTTTTGTGCATCAAGGACAGCTGGCCTGGCCAGATGCGTACCGTCTGGGGCGATCACGAGCGCTTTCAGAAGACCTATTTCTCGGACTACAAAGGCTACTACTTTACCGGTGATGGCTGTCGCCGCGACGCCGACGGCGATTATTGGATCACCGGCCGCGTCGATGATGTGATCAATGTCTCCGGTCACCGGATGGGCACCGCCGAGGTCGAAAGCGCACTTGTGGCCCATGCCGCCGTCGCAGAGGCCGCTGTTGTGGGCTACCCCCATGACATCAAGGGCCAGGGCATCTATTGCTATGTCACCCTGATGAACGACCGCGAGCCATCGGATGAGCTGCTGAAAGAGCTGCGCACCTGGGTGCGGACTGAAATCGGCCCCATCGCCAGTCCGGATGTCGTCCAATGGGCACCAGGCCTGCCAAAGACCCGCTCTGGCAAAATCATGCGCCGTATCCTGCGCAAGATCGCCGAAAACGACTTTGGCGCCCTGGGTGACACCTCGACACTGGCGGATCCATCGGTGGTGGATGACCTGATCGCCAACCGGGCAAACAAGGGGTAAGGCAGCATGACAACTGATGTAATGACCCGCCCTGCCGTTTTGATCCTTCTCGGCCCTCCCGGCGCCGGGAAGGGCACACAAGCCCGCGTTCTGGAAGAGAAATTTGGCCTTGTGCAACTCTCGACCGGGGATCTGCTGCGGGCAGCTGTTGCTGCAGGCACCGCAGCCGGTAAAGCCGCCAAGGCGGTGATGGAATCTGGTGGTCTGGTGTCGGATGAGATCGTCATCAATATCCTGCGTGACCGTCTGGCAGAACCCGATTGTGCCAAGGGGGTCATCCTGGATGGCTTTCCGCGCACAACCGTGCAGGCCGAAGCGCTGGATGTTCTGCTGGCAGAGACCGGGCAAAAGATCAACGCCGCCGTCAGCCTGGAAGTGGACGACAGCGCCATGGTGGCCCGGGTTTCTGGCCGCTACACCTGTGGCGGCTGCGGCGAGGGCTACCACGACAGCTTCAAGCAGCCCGCAGTTGCCGGTAAATGCGACAAATGTGGCAGCGAATACATGACCCGTCGTGCCGATGACAACGCCGAAACCGTTGCCAGCCGCCTGGCAGCCTATCATCAACAAACTGCGCCGCTGATTGCCTATTACGACGGCAAAGGCGCGTTGAAAACAATTGATGCCATGGGAGAGATCGAAGCAATCTCCGGTGGCTTGGCCAAGATCGTGACCGAAGCCACCGCATAACACCTAGAATTTCCAGGGGGTCGGCCTGCTCAGCCGATCCCCATACCACAAACCGGAAAATCCGACGATCTCTGCTGACCCTCGGGCCAGCACATTGGCGGAGCCATGCCCGACACCCTGTTTTATCAAAACAGTGGCGCGGGCAAACACAGAGCGTTTGCCTGATTGACCCCTCAATCAGGTCCTGGAGGAAGAAGGAGAAGCCGCCATGGCGGATCACACAACAAAAGCTGCACAAACAGCCGAGGCCGATAAAGGCTATTGGCGGGCCAATGTGCGGATCATTCTTGTCAGCCTGGTGATCTGGGCTGTCGTTTCATTTGGCTTTGGCATTCTGCTGCGCCCGATGCTGTCCGGCATCGCCGTGGGTGGCACTGATCTGGGCTTTTGGTTCGCCCAGCAGGGATCGATCCTGGTCTTTTTGGGCCTGATCTTTTTCTACGCCTTCCGCATGAACAAACTGGACCGTGAATTCGGCGTCGAGGAGGAGTAACAATGGATCAGTTTACCATCAACCTGCTGTTTGTAGGCACGTCTTTCGCGCTCTACATCGGCATTGCGATCTGGGCCCGTGCGGGCTCCACGTCTGAATTCTACGCGGCGGGTCGCGGCGTTCACCCTGTCACCAACGGCATGGCGACCGCGGCAGACTGGATGTCGGCGGCATCGTTCATTTCGATGGCGGGCCTCATTGCCTTTACCGGCTATGACAACTCCTCCTTCCTGATGGGCTGGACCGGTGGCTATGTTCTGCTGGCGCTGCTGCTTGCCCCCTATCTGCGCAAGTTCGGCAAGTTCACCGTATCCGAGTTCATCGGTGATCGGTTCTACAGCCCAACTGCGCGCATCGTGGCGGTGATCTGTTTGATCGTTGCCTCAACCACTTATGTTATTGGTCAGATGACTGGCGTGGGCGTGGCCTTTGGCCGCTTCCTCGAAGTCTCCAACACTGCGGGGCTGTTAATTGGTGCCTGTGTTGTGTTCGCCTACGCGGTGTTCGGAGGCATGAAAGGCGTAACCTATACCCAGGTTGCGCAGTACTGCGTGTTGATCATGGCCTATACCATCCCGGCCATCTTCATCTCGCTGCAGCTGACAGGCAATCCGATCCCGGCACTGGGCCTGTTTGGCGATCACGTCGCCTCGGGTGAGCCTTTGTTGCAAAAGCTGGACGCCATCGTGCGGGAGCTTGGCTTTAACGAGTATACCGCTCACCATGCGGATACTTTCAACATGGTGCTGTTCACCCTGTCGCTGATGATCGGCACCGCCGGCCTGCCCCATGTGATCATGCGCTTCTTTACCGTGCCACGCGTGGCAGATGCCCGCTGGTCCGCGGGTTGGGCGCTGGTGTTCATCGCGCTGCTGTATCTCACCGCCCCTGCGGTTGGCGCCATGGCGCGTCTGAACATCACCGATATGATGTGGCCCAATGGCACCGATGCGCAGGCGGTTTCCGTCGAGCAGATCGAAAACGATGCCCGCTATGACTGGATGGCCACCTGGGAAAAAACCGGGCTCTTGGCATGGGAAGACAAAAATGGCGATGGCCATATCCAGTATTACAACGATAAAAATGCGGATATGCAGGCCAAAGCGGCTGACATGGGCTGGCAAGGCAACGAGCTGACCAACTTCAACCGCGACATCCTGGTGCTGGCCAACCCTGAAATCGCCAACCTGCCCTCTTGGGTTATTGGTCTGGTGGCGGCTGGCGGTCTGGCGGCGGCGCTGTCAACGGCGGCAGGCCTGCTGCTGGCGATCTCTTCCGCTGTGTCACACGATCTGATCAAAGGTTCGATCAATCCGAATATCTCGGAAAAAGGCGAACTCCTGTCGGCGCGGATTGCCATGGCGGTTGCCATTGCGGTTGCCACCTACCTTGGCCTCAACCCTCCCGGCTTTGCGGCGCAGACTGTGGCGCTGGCCTTTGGTCTGGCGGCTGCTTCGATCTTCCCGGCACTGATGATGGGGATTTTCTCCAAGAAAATCAACAACACCGGGGCTGTCGCAGGTATGCTGGCTGGTCTGGGTGTTACCCTGATCTACATCTTCCTGCACAAGGGCTGGCTGTTCATTCCGGACACCAACTCCTTTACCGATGCGGATCCGTTGCTGGGTACAATCAAGTCCACCTCCTTTGGCGCCATCGGTGCCGCGGTGAACTTTGCCGTTGCCTACCTGGTTGCCGGCATGACCAAGGAAACACCGCAGGAGATCAAAGATCTGGTCGAAAGCGTGCGTATCCCACGTGGAGCCGGTGCGGCACAGGATCACTGATCCCTCCCTGGACGGGCCACTCCCTCGGGGGACCCTCCCCTCTGGTCCGTCCCTTTTTATCCTCATGCCCGCCCGGCTCAGCGCTCGGGCGGGCATCCCCAATTTTTGCCCAATTGCCCTCTATGAGACAGGTGCCGTGATGCCGATTTCCGAAACCGACCTGATCCGCTTTCTCACCTCCGTT
Organism: Phaeobacter sp. G2; assembly: GCA_025163595.1. NCBI lineage: Bacteria > Pseudomonadati > Pseudomonadota > Alphaproteobacteria > Rhodobacterales > Roseobacteraceae > Phaeobacter > Phaeobacter sp. G2. Next base: position 2,227,290 of record CP104100.1, on the reverse strand, counting down.
CACCCCTATGACAGTCTCGAGCTGAGCAAGCTGCAGGATCTGGCACCAAAGTTCCAACTGCTGTCGATCAGTTCAGGAGACACAATTTACGAACGCGGCGCCGATCTTGCCGGGCTGTATCTGGTGCATCACGGCGAAGTCGAAGTCTTTGACGAGAACGACATGGCGATCTCGATCCTGGGGCCGCGCAATTCCTTTGGCGAACGCGGGCTGACCCGCGACGGCCGTGCCGCAACCACAGCGCGGGCCAGTGCTGCAACCGTGCTGCTGCTGCTGCCGCGCGAAGATTTTGACGCCCTGATGCGGGCAGAACCGGCGGTCACGCGGTTTTTTGATCGCCGCCGCCCCGATACGCCGCTTCAGAACGGTCTCACCACCACCCGCGCCGAAAGCTTTATGGCGGCACCGCCAGTGACCTGCTCTGCGGGCCTGACCTGTCAGGGGGCGGCGCAGCTGATGCGCCAGCATCATATCTCCTGTGTCTGCATCAGCGAGGGCGATCACCTGCTGGGCATTCTCACCACCCGCGACCTGACGGAAAAACTGCTGGCGGAGGGGCTGCCCTTCTCTACCCCGGTATCGCAGATCATGACCAAAAACCCCCGCAGCCTGCCGCCCGAGGCGATTGGCTCAGATGTGCTGCATGCGATGATGGAACATCACATCGGCCATATCCCGGTGGTGCAGAATGGACAGTTGATGGGTATAATCACCCAGACCGACCTCACCCGGTTTCAGGCGGTCAGCTCAGCCGAGCTGGTCTCCAGTATCGCCCGCGCCAGCAGCGCTGAGGAAATGGCCAGGGTGACTGCGGAAATTCCCCGGCTGCTGGTGCAGCTGGTGGCAGGCGGCAATCGCCACGAGGTGGTGACCCGGTTGATCACCGATATCGCCGACACCGTGACCCGGCGGTTGCTCACCCTGGCGGAAGAAACGCTTGGGCGCCCACCCGTCCCCTATCTGTGGCTTGCCTGTGGCAGCCAGGGGCGCCAAGAGCAAACCGGGGTATCGGATCAGGACAATTGTCTGATCCTGTCCGATGCGGCCCAACCCCAGCACGACGCCTATTTTGCCGCCCTCGCCGCCTTTGTCTGTGATGGGCTCAATACCTGCGGCTATGTCTATTGCCCGGGCGATATGATGGCGACCAATCCGCGCTGGCGTCAGCCTTTGCATGTCTGGCAGGACTATTTTGGCGGCTGGATCAGCAAACCCGGCCCCGAAGCGCAGATGCTGGCCTCGGTGATGTTTGATCTGCGCCCCATTGGTGGCGATGCCGCGCTGTTTGAGGGCTTGCAAACCCGGGTTCTGGCCTCGGCCTGCGCCAATTCAATCTTTGTGGCCCATATGACCGCCAATGCGCTGAAACATACGCCCCCCCTGGGGCTGTTGCGGGGCTTTGCCACCATTCGCTCAGGCGAACACCGCAATACCCTGGATATGAAGCACAATGGCGTGGTGCCGGTCACCGATCTGGGCCGTATCTATGCGCTGCAGGGAAAAATTGCGGCGGTGAATACCCGCGCCCGTCTGGACGCCGGCGCTGCCATCGGGGTGATCAGCGCCAGTGGGGCCCGCGATCTGTTGGATGCCTATGATCTGATTGCGCAAACCCGGCTGGAACACCAGGCCGCCCTGGTGCGCAAAGGCGCTGCGCCTGACAACTATTTGGCGCCCTCTGATTTGTCCGACTTTGAGCGAAGTCATCTGCGGGATGCCTTTGTGGTGGTAAAAACCATGCAATCGGCGCTGGGGCACGGTAAGGGAATGTTGAGCTAACGGATCACCTGTTGTTTTGCAGGGGCCTCTGGCAGCAATATTTTGGGAAAGATGAAAGCGGCGGTTTGACAAGGCCACCGGACAATCGCGAGGGGAATTGATGTTTCTGGAACTGATCGCTGTGATTTTTGCCGGTATCGCTGTCGCTGGGGTGGTGATGCTGGTCAACAATGTCACCGGAGCCCGCCTGCCGCGCTGGCTGGCGCCGGTGGCAGCGGGCCTGGCGATGATCGGCGTCACGGTGACGTCGGAGTATAGTTGGTACAGCCGCACCCTGGCCTCCCTGCCCGAAGGGTTGGTGGTGGCTGACACGGTTGAAAGCCGTAGTTTTTATCGGCCCTGGACCTATGTTGTGCCGCTGAGCGAACGCTTTGTCGCGGTTGATCTTGCCACCATGCGCAGCCATGCTAAGCAACCGGATCACCGTCTGGCAGAGGTGTTCTTTTTTGGCCGCTGGGCCCCGATCAGCCAGCTCAGCATCGCAGCCGATTGCGCCAGTTGGCGACGGGCGGCGGTGGAGGCCGACACCAGCTTTGCCCAGGATGGGGGCATTCACGGGGTCGACTGGGTCTCGCCTCCTGCACAAGACTCGCTGTTGGAAACCATCTGTGGAGGCTGACCCATGTTGACCCATCTGAGCCTGCGCGTGCGGATTTTTCTGTTCTTTTGCCTGCTGGCCCTTGGCGCGATTGCCGTCAGCCTTGGCAGTCTTTGGCTTAGCTTTGAACGCGCCGCGACGCCTGCGTTGCTGGATCCCTTTATCTTTGCCGGCCTGCTGGGCACCTTTGCAATCCTGGGACTTTGCGCCGGGATCTGGCTGTTGTTTGACGAAAATGTCGCCAAACCAATCGAGATCCTTGCCGCTGAAATGCGGCTGCGGGCCCATGGTGGTGTGTCCCGTGGCATTGATGCCAAGACCGCGCGCTATCTGGGCGATCTGGCACCGGCGGCTGCCGGGCTGGCCGGGGAGCTGGGCGACGCCACCCAGTTGACCGCCCGCAGTATCGCCGAGGAGACGGCCCGGTTGGAAGCGGACAAGCGCCGGTTAACGGCCCTGCTGAGCGAGCTGCCGGTGGCCACAGTGATGCTGGGGCCGGATCATCGCATCGTGCTATATGATACCCAGGCTGCAACGGTTCTGGCGCAGATCGCCCATCCACGTTTGAATGCCTGCCTGTTTGACTACCTGGACCGCCAAGCGTTGGAAGCCGCCTATGATCGCATGAACAAGTCAGGCAAGGAAGTACAGGCGCAGGTCATTGGCCGAGACGCGGCGCAAAGCTATGCCGTGAGTCTGAAACCGCTGGGTCAGGGCGAGGGCTATGTGCTGATCTTTGAGGATGCTGTTGCCCAAATTGCGCCGGAGGCTGCGCGCCCCTTGGTCTATGATTTTGACCTGCTGGACCGCCCCCTGCGCGACATCGGGGACCGACCCCTGAATGAGCTGTGTTTTACGGTCTTTGACACCGAAACCACCGGGCTGTTGCCCCACAAGGACGAAATTGTACAGATCGGTGCGGTCAGGGTGCTGAACGGCCGTCTGATCGAGGGCGAGCAGTTTGACACGCTGGTGGACCCGGCACGCCCGATTCCCGAGGCCTCGACCCGGGTGCATGGGGTGAGCACCGCCATGGTGCAGGGCGCGCCCACAATCACCACTGCTGCGGCCGCGTTTCACCTCTTTGCCAAAGATGCAGTGATCGTGGCCCATAATGCGCCGTTTGACATGGCCTTTCTGCGCCGTCACGCCAAGGCCACCAACGTGGAGTGGGATCATCCAATTCTGGATACGGTACTGCTGAGCGCGGTGCTGTTTGGCGCCTCGGTGCCCCATACCCTGGACGCGCTGTGCGCGCGGCTGGACATCACAATCCCACCGGCCCTGCGTCACACCGCCCTGGGCGACGCCCATGCAACAGCCTGCGCGCTGGTGCAGATGATCCCCATGTTGCAGGCCCGCGGGCTTGATAGCCTCGCACAGGTGATTGAACAGACCCGACGCCATGGGCGATTGCTGGAAGACCTGAACCCGGTGGACAATCACGGCAGCACATGGCAGGCAGGCAAAAAGACCTGAAGCGAGGCGCGCGATGCCACAGACCAGTTTTATTCCCGACGCTGACACGGCCCGGGCTTATCGGGATGCTCTGGGCTGTTTTGCCACTGGCGTCACCGTGGTGACAACTCTGACGGACAGTGGCCCGCTGGCAATAACTGTGAACAGTTTCACCTCTGTCTCGCTGCAGCCGCCGTTGTTGCTGTGGTGTCCTGATCGCAGCTCCCTGCGCCACGATGCCTTTGTCACAGCAGAGCGCTTTGCCATTCACGTGCTCGCCGAAGACCAGCTAGGCCAGGCGGAGCATTTTGCCCGCAACGGTGAAGGGTTTACAGCGCAAAACTGGAGCCAAAGCGCCGCCGGAACCCCGGCTCTGTCCGGCTTCATCGCCCGGTTCGAGTGCCAGCACTTTGACGCCCACCCCGCCGGGGACCACACCATCGTTTTGGGCAAAGTCACCCAAGTCACCACCTGTCCCGGCAACGGGTTGGTCTTTAAACGCGGACAATACGGCGGCTTTTTGGAGCAGGTTTAGGCTCTTTCGGCTTTTACAGCCAAGTCCCAGATCCAACAAAAATCCACAAAAAACCCGCCAAACCATCAGGTTGGGCGGGTTGATTTGACGTTTGTTAGCGCCCTGTCCCGATGCCCGGAACAGAACGCATGAGACTTATTTCAAAGCCGCGTCGCTGATGATGTGGGTCCAGGCGCCCTCAGGCGTCTTGGTAATCACTGGCGAAGAACCGCCTTCGAGCAGGGTTTTAACCGTCCGCTCATAGTCAGCTACATCAAGCGCACCGTTGCTACCTGCGGTCAGCTTGGCAACTTCGCGCATCATCCGCTGCTGGTGGTGTTCTGTCTGCGCACCGGAAGCATCATTGTCGAGCACGATTTCTGCCGCTTCATCCGGATTGGATTCGGCGTATTTCCAGCCCTTCATCGAGGCCCGTACAAAGCGCTCCATCTTGTCGACAAAGGCTGGGTCGTCCAGGTTTTCTTCCAGAACATACAGACCATCTTCCAGGGTTGCGACGCCCTGATCTTCGTATTTGAAGGTGATCAATTCATCCGGGGAAACGCCCGCATCCAGCACCTGGCCATATTCATTATAGGTCATAGTCGAAATGCAATCGGCCTGACGCTGCAACAGCGGATCCACGTTAAAGCCCTGTTTCAGAACTTCGACACCCATTTCACCCTTGGCTTCGGTAGAGATACCCAGCTTGCTCATCCAGCTCATGAAGGGGAACTCGTTGCCAAAGAACCAAACACCCAGCGTGCGGTTAGGCAGGTCTTCGGGGCCGGCGATACCAGTGTCGTTCCAGCAGGTCAGCTGCATGCCAGAACTTTTGTAGGGCTGGGCGATGTTGACCAGTGGCAGGCCCTTTTCGCGCGCCGCCAGGGCCGCAGGCATCCACTCGACCGTGACGTCAGCGCCACCGCCGGCAATCACCTGTGTCGGGGCAATGTCCGGGCCACCTGGCAGGATGGTTACATCCAGATCTTCTTCGCTGTAAAAGCCCTTGTCCAGTGCCACGTAGTAGCCCGCGAACTGTGCCTGTGTCACCCATTTCAGCTGCAGCTTCACGTCATCCGCAGCCTGGGCCGCGCCGACAGATGCAAGCGCCAGACCGGCGGCTGTCAAAATGTGTTTCATGAGATCGTTCTCCCGTTGGTTATGATGAAAGCTTGCGCGAATTTGACCCTTCGATCAAATATTATTCTTAAGTTTTTGTTAGGCATTCTGCCTCTTCGCGCAGCAATTGAGCGTTTATTTTAGGCCAGTGACTGATTTTTAACCACTGTCAAAGTCCTCTGCCAGAGCGCTCCCCTGGCAAATCCACCGCGCAATTTATCTCGCGCGATGGACTGTTCATTTATCCCCGTTGCGAGGGATGCCAGAAGGTCAGGCTTTTCTCGATCAGGGCAATCGCCCCGTAGAAAAAAGACCCCGCCAAGGCCGCCATGACAATCTCGGCCCAGACCATATCCAAAGCCAGTTGCCCGACGCTGGTCGAGATCCGAAAGCCCATGCCCACGGTGGGCGAGCCAAAGAACTCAGCCACAATTGCGCCCACCAACGCCAGGGTGGTTGAGATCTTCAAACCATTAAAAATAAACGGCAAAGCTGCCGGCAGGCGCAGTTTAAAAAAGCTCTGCCAATAGCTGGCCGCATAGGTCTGCATCAGATCCCGCTGCATGGCAGAGGTCTCGCGCAGGCCAGCCACAGTGTTCACCAACATCGGAAAGAACACCATAACCACAACCACAGCCGCCTTGGACTGCCAGTCAAAGCCAAACCACATCACCAGAATGGGCGCAGTGCCCACAATCGGCAGGGCTGCAACAAAATTGCCCACGGGCAGCAGTCCGCGACGCAGGAAATCGCTGCGATCCACCGCCACCGCCATCAGCAAGGCGGCGCCACAGCCGATGATATAGCCAGACAAGGCCCCCTTCAAAAAGGTCTGCGCCAGATCTTTCCACAAGATCGGCAAGGAGGAGGCAAAACGCTCGGCAATCAGGCTTGGCGCTGGCAGGATCACCATGGAGACCGCAAGCCCACGCACCAGCAGCTCCCAGACCAATAGCACGGTGACACCAAAGATCATCGGCACCAAAAGCTTCACAGCCCGGGTATCCGCGCTGGCCCCATTGGCCAAACGGCTGTTCAACCACCAGCCCAGACACCAGACCAAAACTGCAAGAAATACCAAAGTCATCTGACACCTCCGCTGCCGACCCGACACCACATAGGCGCCAGCGTCACAAGCTTCATTTGGCCATTGAAACCCTGGGGGAGCCGCATCGCTGCGGCGGGGCCAGCGCCCGCCTTCCCCGGTTTCATCCTAGGCTGTCTCGTCATGTACAGTCCCATCATTGCTGCATTCCCATCCGCTTCAGAACGATCTTTTCGATCAGTTCCAACAGCGCCACCAACAGCCCTGCCAGAATGGCCGCCGCAAACAGCGCTGACCAGATCTGCACTGTCTGACCATAGTAGCTGCCCGCCAGTAGACGCGCGCCAAGACCGGACACCGCGCCAGTCGGCAGTTCGCCAACGATGGCCCCCAGCAGCGAGGCCGCGATGCCAATTTTCAGCGAAGTGAACAGATAGGGCATCGACGATGGCAACCTCAGTTTCCAGAACCCCTGTGCGGTATTGGCGCTATAGGTTTTCAGCAAATCCAGCTGCATCGCATCCGGGCTGCGCAGCCCCTTCACCATGCCAACCACGACCGGGAAAAAGCTCAAATAGGCTGAGATAATCGCCTTGGGCAAAATACCCTGCACCCCAATCGAGTAGAGCACCACGATGATCATCGGTGCCAGCGCAATAATCGGGATGGTCTGGCTGACAATCGCCCAGGGCATCACCGACATATCCATAACCCGTGAATGCACAATGCCCACCGCGAGCAAAATCCCCAGTCCGGTGCCGATGACAAAGCCCATCAGGGTCGCCTTCAGCGTCACCTGGGCATGATAAACCAGCGAGCGTTTCGAGGTGAGTTTTTTCATCACTGTGGTCTTCCACAGCTCAGTCACCACCTGATGCGGTGCCGGCAGGCGCGGGCGATCCTGTTCCCAGGTCTGCGCAATGGCAAATGTATTGCCAGCCACCAGCCCAAAGGTTCCCATGTCGCGCCGCACTTTGGAGGTCGCAGGCATGACTTCGGCGCCACCGCGTTCTGCTGCATCCAACACGCCTTTGATGTTCATCGGCACACAGGCCGCGTACCAAAAGGCCACAATGGCCGCGAGCACCGTCAGAACGGAAAGAAAGGTTTTCATAACGTCCCCTCCTCACCGCCGGTGAAAATCATAGCATCAGTCATCACCATGCCCCGCCCGCAGACCTTCGCGTACACGATGGGCAATATCGATGAATTCCTGACTGTCACGAATATCCAAGGGACGCTCGCGCGGCAGCGTGCTCTCAATCACATCGGTAATCCGGCCTGGGCGTGGTGACATCACCACGATCTTGGTCGACAGATACACCGCCTCTGGGATCGAATGGGTAACGAAACCGATGGTCTTGTTGGTGCGCGCCCAAAGTTTGAGCAGCTGCTCATTCAGGTGATCGCGGACAATCTCATCCAGCGCCCCAAAGGGTTCATCCATCAGCAGGATATCGGCATCAAAGGCTAGGGCGCGGGCAATACTGGCGCGCTGCTGCATGCCGCCGGACAATTGCCAAGGGTATTTGCCGCCAAATCCAGACAGTTCCACCAGCTCCAGCACCTGCTCGACCCGCTTGTCCTGCTCGGCCTTGGAATAGCCCATGATTTCAAGCGGTAGCTTGATGTTCTTGGCAATGGTACGCCAGGGATACAGGCCCGCGGCCTGAAACACATAGCCATAGGCGCGCTGCTTACGCGCCTCATCCGGGGTCATGCCATTCACGGTGATAGAGCCGCCCGTAGGGTGCTCCAGCGCCGCCATCACCCGCAGGAAGGTGGTTTTGCCACAGCCTGAGGGGCCAATAAAGGAGACAAAATCTCCCTTGTTGATGGTGAGATTCACATCCTTCAGCGCCTGTACCGGACCGTCATTTGTCGGAAAAACCAGATCCAGGTTTTTCGCTTCGACGACGGCCTCGGGGGCACGCTCTGAGGCATGGGCCTGGGGAGCATCGGCCTGGGTAGTCGTTTGAGTATTCATGTCTTCGCCTTGTTCAGACTATAAGCCGGCCGCGCACGAGGGAGCTCCCCGGCGCAGCCCTGCTCCTTGATTAAACGCCAGTTGCGGGAATGCCTGAGCGTTCAACGGGACGCGGAGAGGTCAGCTCTTTCCAGGTCGACAGCGCCTTGTTCACCACTGTATTGGCCTCGCGCTCAACAAACCGGCCATGGCCTTCCTGAGTGCGGATTTCGCCGTCATGCACCGCCACCTGGCCCCGGCTCAGGGTAAAGCGCGGCAGGCCTTTCACCTCATGACCCTCAAAGACGTTATAGTCGATGGCAGACTGCTGGGTGCTGGCGGCAATGGTTTTTGACTTTTCCGGATCCCAGACGACCAGATCGGCATCGGCACCAACCAGAACCGCACCCTTTTTCGGGTAACAATTCAAGATCTTGGCAATATTGGTCGAGGTGACAGCAACAAATTCATTTGGCGTGATCCGCCCCGTAGCAACGCCTTGGGTCCACAGCATCGGCATCCGGTCTTCCAGGCCGCCGGTTCCATTGGGGATTTTGGTGAAATCCCCTACCCCATAGCGTTTTTGCTCAGTCGAGAAGGCACAGTGATCGGTGGCCACAACCGACAACGAGCCAGACTGCAGACCCGCCCAAAGGCTGTCCTGATGCTTCTTGTTGCGGAAGGGGGGCGACATCACCCGGCGCGCCGCATGATCCCAATCGGAGTTGAAATATTCGCTTTCATCCAGCGTCAGATGCTGGATCAGCGGCTCACCCCAGACCCGTTTGCCCTGCATCCGCGCCCGGCGAATGGCCTCGTGGCTGTCCTCACAGGAGGTATGCACCACATAAAGCGGCACACCCGCCATATCGGCAATCATGATGGCACGGTTGGTGGCCTCGCCTTCCACCTGGGGGGGACGCGAATAGGCATGGGCCTCGGGGCCGGAATTGCCTTCGGCCAACAGCTTTGCTGACAGTTCCGCCACCACATCGCCGTTTTCCGCATGCACCATGGCAATGCCGCCCAGCTCGGACAGACGCTGAAAACTGGAATACATCTCGTCATCATTGACCATCAAAGCGCCCTTATAGGCCATGAAGTGTTTGAAGGTATTGATGCCACGTGTCTCGATCACGGTCTTCATCTCGTCAAAGACCTGCTCCCCCCACCAGGTCACCGCCATGTGGAAGGAATAATCACAGTTCGCCCTGGTGGATTTATTGTCCCAGCGCTTCAAAGCATCCAACAGGCTCTCGCCCGGATTTGGCAGGGCAAAATCCACCACCATGGTGGTGCCCCCGGCCAGACCAGCCCGCGTGCCGCTTTCAAAATCATCTGTCGAATAGGTGCCCATAAAAGGCATTTCCAGATGGGTATGGGGATCAATCCCGCCCGGCATCACGTAACAGCCAGTGGCATCCAGCTCTTCATCGCCTTTTAGGTTCGGCCCAATTGCAGTGATCACCCCGCCTTCAATCAAAACATCCGATTTATAGGTGAGATCAGCGGTGACAATTGTCCCGTTCTTGATGACTTTACTCATGAGTACAACTCCCTGAAACGGGGCGTTTAAACGCCTCCATTGTTGTTTGATGCTGCGCCTAATCCTGGGCGCTGCACATTTCATCTTGCCGGAAATACTCCCGGGGGAGCGGCCCCCAAAGGGGCCGCGGGGGCTGCGCCCCAATCTGTCTTTAGGAAACGATTTCAGCCGTTTCCACAACCGCATGAAACAGAACATTGCCGCCGGCTTCGGCCCAGTCCTTGCTGATCTCTTCCGCCTCGTTGTGGCTCAGCCCATCGACACAGGGGCACATGATCATCGCAGTTGGCGCCACTCGGTTGATCCAGCAGGCATCGTGGCCGGCACCGGAAATAATATCCAGATGCGAATAGCCCAGTCGCTCGGCCGCATTCCGCACTGCTGCGACGCAGGTCTCGTCAAATTTCACCGGATCAAAGCCGCCGACTTTTTCAAATTCGATCTGCATATCAAGGGCTTCAACGATGTCCTTGCCCTCTTCGCGCAGCCGCAGCTCCATGTCTTCGATCACTTCCAACTCGGGTGAGCGGAAATCAACGGTAAAGACCACCTTGCCGGGAATCACATTGCGCGAGTTTGGATAGACATCAATATGGCCCGCCGCGCCGACAGCGCTTGGCGCATGGGACCAGGCAATTTCATCCACCGCCTCCAGCACCCGCGCCATGGCAAGCCCCGCGTTGCGGCGCATCGGCATCGGTGTCGACCCGGTATGGGCATCCTTGCCGGTAATGGTCACTTCGGTCCAGCTGAGCCCCTGCCCATGGGTCACAACCCCAATATCCTTGCCCTCAGCTTCCAGAATGGGGCCCTGCTCGATATGCAGCTCAAAGAAGGCATGCATCTTGCGCGCGCCGACCTCTTCCTCGCCACGCCAGCCGATCCGCTTCAGCTCATCGCCAAATGTCTTGCCCTCAGCGTCAACCCGGTCATAGGCCCAGTCCTGGGTGTGAATGCCCGCAAAGACCCCCGACGACAGCATGGCCGGAGCGTAACGGGTGCCTTCCTCGTTGGTAAAGTTCGTTGCCACAATGGGATGTTTGGTCTTGATGCCCATATCATTAAGCGAGCGGATCAGCTCCAGCCCAGCAAGCACCCCAAGCACACCGTCGTATTTGCCGCCCGTTGGCTGGGTATCCAGATGCGAGCCCACATAGACCGGCAGCGCATCCGGGTCGGTGCCTTCGCGGCGGGCAAACATATTGCCCATCTGATCCAGCCCCATGGTGCAGCCCGCGTCCTCGCACCATTTCTGGAACAAGGCCCGCCCTTCGGCATCTTCATCGGTCAAGGTCTGGCGGTTGTTTCCCCCTGCGATACCGGGACCAACCTTTGCCATCTCCATCAGGCTCTCCCAGAGCCGATCGCCGTTGATTTTTAGATTCTGTCCCAAAGACGTCATCGCAGCTTCCTTCCTGTTCCCCCCGCTGATCTTGCGGGTTATTCTTGGCTTGGCACCAATTGGTGGCTTTGAATCGTTGGCCTGCATCCAAAGGTCTGGATTTGACCAACTGGTCAAACTCACGCTATCACGGAGAGACCACCAGTCAAGAAATTGAGTCATTTTGGCTCTGAAATCCCCATGAAACTGGGGGCAATGCGCAAATTGCGGGCGCTCATACCCGCGCAACGGACGTTAAGGATCGCTTATCCACTATGCCCAAGGACCGATCACCCACCCGTATTCAGAAAAAGAATCGCGCCGCCATTCTGGAGGCCGCGCTTGAGGTCTTTTCAGCCCATGGGTTTCGCGGCGCCACGGTGGATCAAATAGCCACCCAAGCCGGGCTGTCAAAACCGAATCTGCTGTATTATTTCCCCTCCAAAGACGCAATGTTCACCGCCTTGCTGTCCGAATTGCTGGATACCTGGCTTGACCCGATGCGCGAAATCAATGCCAGTGGCGACCCGCTGGAAGAGATCCTCGCCTATGTGCAGCGCAAACTGCAGATGAGCCGGGATTACCCGCGCGAAAGTCGGCTGTTTGCCAATGAAATTGTGCAGGGCGCGCCGCGCATGCTGGATGCATTATCCACCGATCTGCGGGATCTTCTGGCAGAAAAAGAAGCTGTCCTGACCGGCTGGATGGCAGCGGGTAAGATCAACACGACCCACCCCAAACACCTGATGTTTTCGATCTGGGCCCTGACCCAGCACTATGCGGATTTTGACGTTCAGGTGCGCATGTTGATGGGGCCGGAGGATCCCTTTGATGTGGCGCCTGAATTCCTGGAAACCCTTTATCGCCGGATGCTTACACCAATAAGTTAACATTAGTTAGTCCTGTTCAGCGACCCAAGCCCCTTGGCATGGCACATAACAGCTACAACAAAAAGGGCGGCGCATGAGCGCCGCCTTTTTCATTTTAAACCAAATTGTTGGCCAGCTTACCTCATTCCGCCGCGGTGGCAGAGGGGTTGTTTGGATGGGTTGTCCAGTTGGCATATTGATCCGACACCACTTTGCCGGTGCGCTCATCAATTTGACCGGCGGGAACCTCTTCCATGGTGATGCAGCCTTCAATTGGGCAGACATTGACGCAGAGGTTACAGGCCACACATTCGTCGTCTTTGACGGTAAAGACACGATCTGCGCTCATCTCGATGGCCTGATGCGAAGTGTCTTCGCAGGCGGCAAAGCAACGGCCACAGCTGATGCAGTCTTCCTGGTTGATCTTGGCCTTGGCAATGAAGTTAAGGTCCAGATACTGCCAGTCGGTCACATTGGGAACCGCCATTCCGATGAAATCCTGGGTCGAGGTATAACCCTTTTCATCCATCCAGTTGGACAGACCGGAAATCATCTCTTTCACCACGTTGAACCCGTAGGTCATCGCGGCGGTGCAGACCTGCACGTTGCCCGCGCCAAGCGCCATGAATTCTGCCGCGTCTTTCCAGGTGGTGACGCCGCCAATGGCGGAGATCGGCAGATCATGGGTTTCGGGGCAGCGGGCAATTTCCGCAACCATATTCATGGCAATTGGTTTCACCGCCGGGCCGCAATAGCCGCCATGGGTGCCCTTGCCGCCAACGGTTGGTTCTGGCGCCATCTGGTCCAGATCGACTGAAACAATCGAGTTGATTGTGTTGATCAGGCTGACCGCATCGCCGCCGCCGTTTTTAGCCGCACGGGCGGGGAAGCGCACATCGGTGATATTGGGCGTCAGCTTTACGATGACGGGCTTGGAGTAGTACTTCTTGCACCACTCGGTGACCATCTGGATGTATTCCGGCACCTGGCCCACAGCCGCCCCCATGCCGCGCTCGGCCATGCCGTGCGGGCAGCCAAAGTTCAGCTCGATGCCATCAGCACCGGTGGCTTCAACCTTGGGCAGGATCGCCTTCCAGGCTTCTTCCTCGCAGGGCACCATGATCGACACGATCACGGCGCGGTCCGGGTAGTCCTTTTTGACGCGGGTGATTTCTTCCAGGTTGGTCTCCAGCGAGCGGTCGGTGATCAGCTCGATGTTGTTCAACCCCAAAAGGCGGCGGTCGGCGCCAAAGATGGCACCATAACGGGGCCCGTTGACGTTGACCACGGGAGGGCCTTCGGAGCCGAGGGTCTTCCAGACCACACCACCCCAGCCTGCTTCAAAGGCGCGGCGTACGTTGTATTCTTTATCCGTTGGTGGCGCCGAGGCCAGCCAAAACGGGTTTGGGGATTTGATACCCAGAAATTCTGTTGTCAGATCAGCCATTTGTCTGTTCCTTTTCATGCTCGCTTAGGGCCGTTGACCAGCAACGACCCTGGCTTGCTCAGCCCATCAGGCTTGTATGGATGTCCATTGCGGCGTCGCGACCCTCGGCCACGGCAGTCACGGTGAGGTCTTCGCCACCAGAAGCACAGTCGCCCCCGGCCCAGACATTCGCCACCGAAGTCCGGCCCGTTGCATCGACCATGATCTTGCCCCCCTCCAGCTCAACCGCATCGGGTTGGCCTTGCAGGCTTTGGCCGATGGCCTTGTAGACCTGCTCTGCCGCCAGACGCACTGTCTCACCGGTGCCACGCACCCGACCGTCTTCGACCTGGGTATATTCCAGCTCGATTTCCGCCGCCACGCCATTGCCATGGATGGCCTTGGGCATCACGTTGAACATCAAGGTCACACCTTTGGAGGCTGCAAGATCCTGTTCGAACCGGCTGGCGCCCATCGCATCGCGATCACGGCGATAGGCGATAGTGACGTTTTCAGCGCCCAGCAGTTTCGACTGAACAGCCGCATCTACAGCTGTCATACCACCGCCGATAACCACAACATTGCGGCCAACAGGCAGTGCGCTCAGATCTTCTGCCTGGCGCAGCTCTTCGATGAAGTCGACGGCATCGCGCACGCCCTCCATGTCTTCGCCGGCCGCACGCAGGGAGTTCACCCCGGCCAGACCGATCGACAGGAACACCGCGTCAAAATCAGACTTGAGGCCCTCCAGCGACAGATCCGCGCCCAGTTTCTTGCCATAGTCGACGGTGATACCGCCGATCTTCAACAGCCAGTCGACCTCGCGGGCGGCAAAATCTTCGGTAGATTTATAGGCGGCGATACCAAATTCATTCAGGCCACCAGCCTTGGATTTGGCGTCGTAGACCACAACGTCATGGCCCAGCATCGCCAGACGGTGGGCGGCCGACAGACCCGCAGGGCCCGCGCCAACAACGGCAACCTTTTTGCCAGTGCTTGCAGCACGGCTATAGGGGTGCACATCTTTTTCCATCACCACGTCAGTGGCATAGCGCTGCAGGCGACCGATCTCTACCGGCTTGCCCTCGGCGGCTTCACGCACGCAGGCCTCTTCACACAGCGTTTCTGTGGGGCAGACCCGGGCGCACATGCCGCCCAGAATATTCTGATCCAGAATGGTCTTGGCAGCAGAGGCCGGGTGCCCGGCCTGGATCTCGCGGATAAACTGCGGAATATCAATGCTGGTGGGACATGCGGTCATACAGGGCGCGTCATAGCAGAAATAGCAACGATCCGCGGCCACTGCGGCCTCATGTGCGTCATAAGCGGGGTGCAGATCCCCAAAGTTGTCGGCGATGTCAGCAGCGGCCAACCGCCCTGCCTGAATGCCTGATGCCTGATGGCTACTCGCCATTGGGTGTCTCCCTGACTGTTTTTTTCTTCGACTCAAAGAGTGCCACAGTTTGATTTTTTATCAACTGGTAAAATTTTGAAATTTGAAAAATTTGCACACGAAACATACTTACCGACCTTAATGTATTGAAATACAGACATATTTCATCTCGCCCATTTCTTGGGCGCAGAAAGATACAAACCCCAAGCCCCTCCGTTTCCGGCTGACAAGCGTCAGAATGAGCCTTTGCGTGGCAATTCCTCCCCCGGCAGATCCGCCGCGGCGCACCGGAAAAAAAGGCGCCCGAAACATCACAAAAGGCCGGAGGTTTCCCTGCCGGCCTTCTCAAAAAATCTGTTGTCTAGTGGAAATATTCAGGAGGCGAGAACAGCCGTGGCCTCGATCTCGATCTTGGCCTCATCCTCAACCAGCGCCGAGACAACAACCATGGTCATGGCGGGAAAGTGATAGCCCATAACAGCGCGGTATGCGGCGCCAACCTCGGCCTGATGCGCCAGGTATTCGGCCTTGTCTGTCACATACCAAGTCAGGCGGGTGATATCGCTCGCCTGCCCGCCCGCGGCCTCCACCACGTCCAGAATATTGCGCAGCGTTTGGCTCATCTGGCCAATAAACCCGTGCTCTTCAAATACCTGATCTGCGGTCCAACCAATCTGGCCGCCAACAAACAAGAGCTTTCCCTCGGCAACCATACCGTTGGCATAGCCCTTGGCCGGTTTCCACCCCTCGGGATGTACAGAAATGGCAGGCATAGAGCTCTCCTTTTGGTCACTTGGCACGTGTAAACTGGTAGCGACAGCAGCTGTCGCCTTAATATCGAGCAGAGCGCCTGGTATTTCAAGCTTAAAATTTATAACCCTGAAGCAATTTCACCTCCGACCCCAGAACAGGCGGGCACCGGCCATATCCCCTAAAGGACACAACTGCATTTAGCCCGCGCTGATCTTGGCAAGGCATCGGACCCACAGGTGGTAAGGTGGAAACCAATGGGAGGGCGCTACCATCGGCTTGCTGTTAGTCATCATTCAGTCTGATACCGCCGTTTCAGCAGGTTTGATACCGGAAGAGTCCGGTCTATCTCGGTAGTTCTCGGATGGGATTATCGGCACGTATTGTGAAACCAGTCATGAAATGCACTCTTTCCGACTTGTCGGCCTGAGGGAAACCTGTCGGCAATCGCTTCCGCCAGTTCATCGCAGGGTCATGACATCGATCCGATTTGGGACAAAGGCTTACAGTTCAGAGCCGTCGTCAATAAGGCGCGGGCGACCAGGGCGGTGTAGGCTGCGATGTAACTCCGCCTTGAAGGGGCCCTTTCAAAGGGTCTTCAACATGAGCTTCCAGGGCCGCTTCAAGAGCGCAGGTGAGATGTGAAAGAGCGACATGGACTGAATCGCGCCGAGTTTGTCGGAGACCATCAACTTAAGTAAGGATGATGGTTTTGACAAAAAGAAAAATGGCAAATCTCTACTCGCCTGAGGTCCGCGCCCGCGCGGTCCTTATGGTGTTTGAGCATCAAGGCTCCTATGAGACGCAGGCGGGTCCGATCGCCGCCATTCCACCCTAGATCTGCTGTATTCCCCAGACCTTAAGTGGATGGGTCAAGCAGGTATTGAACCATCGGTCGGCAGCGTCGGGGTTTCCTACGACAACGCCCTCGCTGAGACGATAAATGGTCTCTACAAAACCGAACTGGTCCACCGCCAGGGGCAATGGTGCAACATGCAGGATCTGGAAATGGCCACTCTCGGCTGGGTCGATTGGTTCAACAATAGTCGCCTGCTTGGCCCCAACGGGAATACGCGCTGACGTCCGACAACTCCAGGGGCTTCAAAACACAGGCGCGGCAAGACACCAAAAGCCCATCACTCATAGTGCCAATTCCTATTCAGCGCAGGGTGGTGCGGAGCGTACGAAACTGCAGACAGAGGTCAGCCTGGAAGAGACGACCGGTCCTGATCGAGTATCTGCCCCTGCCCGCCACCAAAGGTTCGGGACAGACTCCGCCCGCGCGTTCCCTGCGCTTTGAGGTCCCGAATTAGTCGGCGCATCTCTCCGCAGGTCACTACAGGGCGGGCAAAGCTCGATGCCGCCCCGCGGCTGCGAGCACCATACGCAAATGGGCCCGCTGGACGCCCGACAGGGAGCGCAGGGCAATCGGCCCAGGGTAGAAGCTCTCGACGCGGGCGCCATTGGCAATCAGCACACTGTGCCGTGGCATGAGCAGGGAGAAGTAAGAAACCCGCCTCAGACCGTGCATCCGGCGCACCCGCGGCAGGCTCAGCACCCCCTTGGCCGCAACGAGCACCTCTTCGGCGTCAAACTGGTCTGCGATCACCGCCCCCGCGAGGCAAATACGGTGCTGAGGCGAGACCACCAGATCATGGGCCGGAACACCTGGACCAAAGGCTCCAGCCCCGATCTGGATGGGACGGTGTTTTTCTGGGTCTGCAGGAAAGCCCCGATCCTGTCGCGCCACCCACAGCAGGGGCTGTGCGCCTTCATCCGCGGTGCACAGCATATCGCCGCGCCTCAATGTCTCCACTGTGCGCACTCCCCCGCCCGGCACCGCGATACGGGTCCCGGCCGCGAAGCAGACAGTCGTCACGTTATTATCGGAGGAAACATTGATTTTTACGTCATCCCCCGCAGGATCCCAATCCAATCCGCGGGTTTGCAGCGAGGTAATACTGTCCAGATCGCCGACTGAATCATCGACCACCGCAAAATAGCGGACCGCACCGGGCCCCACGGGCGTCGCCACGAGAAAGGCGATCTGGGTGTCGCCAGCATCCCCATAGAGATTGGTCTGGGACAGCCCATCATCATGGGTGATCGTCACCGGATCATCCGTATTGTCCAGCGGCGTCACCAGTTCGAAGCTGTAGGTCGTACCGTCGATCATCAGCCAGCCACTGTCTGCATCGGTGCTTTCGTTTAGCTCACCGATGTGCGTGTTACTGTTCCCGGCCTCGTCATCGGTATAGGTGGCATTGTCCACCACACCGATGATATCACCGCCTCCGCCGGGGGTTCCCGTAAAGGTCGTGTTTGACGAGATCGACTGCAACTCTATCAGATCTGGAAGAGGCGTATTACTGGCGCCCATGGGTCACTCGCACTAAATCAACTGTGATGCCGACTATACGAGACTGGATTTAAGACGCCGTAAATTTTGCAGTCTCGTACGGAGATCTTGCTACAATCGACAGGGCGCCAGACCTTCTCTAGGCTCAGGCTCCATCGATTTCCGCTGACCGGCATGATGCGTCGCTCACAAAACAAACAGTGACATGCCTGATCTTTTCTGGCTGCACGACGCACAGATGGCGCCTAGAGCCCTAATTCCCGAAGTTCCACGGCGAGCCTCACGTTGATGCCCGGCCCCGATTTGGCGTTCAGGATCGCCGGACAGGTAGTTGTTTTCGAGTAGAACCCGGTTCTTCATGGTTTGATGCCAGCGCTCGCTTTTGCCCTGGATTTGCGGATGGAACGGCGCACCGCGAACGTAATCCATTTTCTGGTCCCCAGCCATTTGGCCGGGTCGCCTGATATGTAGCACGACCCGTTGCAACTGAGCAGGCGCGGCTTGTTTCGGACCACGGCTTTCCGCCGCTTGAGTGCGGCTTGGATACCCGGCCCAGCCAGGCAGCAAATTGACGGCCATTTTTGAAGCAAGACTTGTCGCCAACTGCGGCGACCAGCGCCGTTGCGGTAATCGGTCTGCTTCCCTCGATCTGGCCGATGCGCTGGCACATGTCTATTGGCACGAAATCAAGATCGCTCAGCACAGACAAAAGGGACATCCAACCTACTGATAAATATATAGATTTTATATTCTAACTTCAAATCAGATGCCGATGGATGTAATTCTTTCCAGTAATTTTACCCCCCTAAATAGAGCCCAGCAATGAAAAGCACTTGTGTGAAGTTTCACTCACCCAAGCATCGTGTTTTCGATAAAAAAGGGTGCTGCACAACACGTTTTAACGCCCGCACAACACCCGGATTTTAATTTATTATACCAATGACTTACAGGATATCTACAACATCCCAAGCGCTTCTTTGTACATTTCCAGAACAGCTTCTTGTTCTGCAATCTCATCCTTATCGCGCTTACGCAGGCTAACAATGGCCCGCAGCGCTTTTTGGTCATAGCCACGGGATTTGCTTTCGGCATAGACCTCACGGACTTGCTCGGCGATGTCTTTCTTTTCGCTCTCCAGCCGTTCGATACGTTCAACGAACTGGCGCAGCTCTCCGGCGGTTACTTTATAGGAGTCGCTGGCGTCTTCATGGTCTGTCATGGGTGCCTCATTTTACTGCTGTCATGCCATAGGGATTGGGGCAAGGGGATAGCGGCACAGCTGCCCCATCGCAAGACAGGAAACGGACTGCTGCGATTTCTCGCCTTTTGTCCCTGCCCCCAGCCTGCACCAACCTGCCCAGAGGTCAGCCCTGCCCTGTTCACCGCGGCGCGCTTGATATCCGCTGGGCTGTGGCTTGTGTCTGCACTTGCAATCCGCTAATCGCAGCGCTGTGCAAGTGATGCAGGAGCTGCGCTATGTTTGAAATCCTCGTCTGGGCCGGAGCAGCCCTCTCGGTTGCTGGCCTGATTGGCCTGATGTGGTGCATCGTGCACGTGGTGCGAGCCCGTGGAAAAAGACTGGACGACGACGCGCTGCGCGCGGTGGTTCAAAAGGTTCTGCCATATAACCTTGGCGCGCTGTTTCTTTCGGTTATTGGGTTGATGCTGGTTATGGTTGGAATTTTTCTGGGCTAATCCCGCGCCCCAAGCCGCGCCCAGTTTCAGCGCGGGTTTCTGGGAGCCGCCATTTGACCGCCTCCATTCCCAGGCGCCCGCAAGCCCGACCTGCCCGCAAACCAGACCTATCCCCAAGCCAGCCCCAAAGCCCCCGGTGAACTGGAGCAAGCGGGTCGCGCCACAGCATGCAGCTGGGCGCACCGACCGGGTTCGCTTCAGTCGCGGGCCTGTTCAGACCAGCATCCTGTTCAAACCGGCATATTGTCAAATAGGTTCTCAGCGTCCTGTTCAGCCAGATCACTCTCCAATTGCTGCAAATAGCGCGGCACAGAGAGGCCTTCGATTCGCAGATCGCTAAGCAGTCGTGAAAACTCTGGCCGCATTGCCAGCCGGGCTTTTGCCGGTTGTTGGTGAATTTTTTCAGCCATTTCTTCGGCTTGGGTCAGCAACGCGCGTGTCATGATACTTTATCTCCTCGAAAAACGTGCCAAATCTGGTGTCGCCATACACCTCTGCCGCAGGAAGCTGCTCTGCCTCTCGCACCAGATCCTGCGCGCGCAGGGCAAGCTGGGTTCACCTACATTGCAGGGCGCGGCCTGAGGCCAGTATATCCAAGTTGCCCCACAAGAGGCTTGAAACCCCCGTTAAAAGCCAAGTGCTCGCCCCCTGCACAGCTCTAACCTAGCTCCCGATGTTCCTGCTGTCCTTGCGGCAGGTCAAACCAGTGCACATTCAAACCCGCGCTTTCTCTTCAAGACCCACGCCAGAAACTAATTTAGACTGATCCACAATCTAAGCGACCGCAGCACTTGAAACATATTCCTTATTTTGTATATATCAAATGAAACGAAAGGGAGTGCCCAGACAATGAACCCCACCGTCAAAGCTTTTTTCGACGAGGCCACCAACACAGTATCCTACGTTCTGCGGGACCCGACCGGAGTGGCCTGCGCTGTTGTCGATTCCGTGTTGGACTTTGATCATGCCTCCGGGCGCACCGACACGGCCTCGGCGGATGAGATCATCGCCTGGATCACCGCAGAAGGGCTCACATGTGAGTGGATTCTGGAGAGCCACGTGCATGCGGACCATCTCTCGGCGGCGCCCTATTTGCAGGAGCGTCTGGGCGGCAAGATTGGCATTGGCGCCAATATCACCGTGGTTCAGGACACCTTTGGCAAGGTCTTCAACGAAGGCACAGCCTTTCAGCGCGATGGCAGCCAGTTTGATGCGCTGTTCAAAGAAGGCGACAGCTTTATGATTGGGCAACTGCGTGGCGACGTACTGCACACGCCCGGCCATACCCCGGCCTGCCTGACTTATGTGATTGGCGATGCGGCCTTTGTTGGCGACACCCTGTTCATGCCCGATTTTGGCACTGCGCGCTGCGATTTTCCCGGCGGCTCTTCCGAGGTGCTGTACCAGTCGATCCAAAAGATCCTGGCCCTGCCTGAGGAGACCCGCATCTTTGTCGGCCACGACTACAAGGCACCGGGGCGTGATGACTACGCCTGGGAAACCACCGTCGGTGAGCAAAAAGCGCTCAACGTGCATATCGGGGAGGGGCGTCCACTGGAGGAGTTCACCGCAATGCGCGACGCACGCGATGCCACCTTGGCAATGCCGCGACTGATCCTGCCCTCGCTGCAGGTCAATATGCGGGCAGGCCAGATGCCGGAACCGGACGAACAGGGCGACATCTTCCTGAAACTGCCGGTGAACAAGATTTAAACCCCTGCTTTTGGGTTTGGCGGCATAGAAATTTCCCGCCAAACCGCTGTGGCTCGGTCGGGGGCAATTGCATGGTCAGATGGCTTGTTATCACAGGCTGATATGTCCATCGCGGCTTCAGGGATGATCCACGACCCGATAGCAAAATTGACAAAATAGGAACGCGCGAAAATGGAAATGGATTGGATCTGGGGGCTCGTCGGTGGCGGCCTGATTGGATTGGGAGGCGCAGTCTTCCTGCTCGGCAATGGTCGCATCATGGGGGCCAGTGGCATTCTTGGTGGCCTGGTGGACGGCTCAGGCCGCAGCAATATGGCGGAGCGCCTGGTCTTTTTGATTGGGGTGCTGGTCGCGCCAATGCTGCTCTATCCCCTGTATCAAACCGGTGTGGACACGCATATGACCGGCAATATTGCTGTGATCATTGCCGCCGGCCTGTTGGTTGGAATTGGCACCAGAATTGCCAATGGCTGCACCTCTGGCCATGGGGTATGTGGGATTTCCCGCCTGTCCCTGCGTGGCATTATCGCCACCGTTTTCTATATCATTGCCGGCGGGATCACCATTGCCCTGTTCCGCCACGTATTGGGAGTGATCTGATGCAGCGCTTGTTTCTCTCGCTTGTTTCCGGCGCGCTATTTGGTGCCGGGCTTTTTGTTTCCGGCATGACCGACACCACCAAGGTCCAGGGCTGGCTGGATGTCTTTGGCAGTTGGGATCCCACCCTCGCCTTTGTTATGGGCGGCGCCATTGTACCAATGTTTATCGCCTGGCGTCTGACCAAGGGACGGCACCCCTTGGTTGGTGGAGAATTTCCCACTGCCCCGCGCCCGGAAATGGATCACCGACTGATCTCCGGATCCATTCTGTTTGGCATGGGCTGGGGACTGGCCGGTCTTTGCCCCGGACCAGCGATTGCCTCGCTCAGCTATAATGGCTCTGGGGGTCTTATCTTCATGGGGACGATGCTTGTGGGCATGTGGGCGGCGCCCTTTTTTGGCAGGCAACTGGACGGGCTGGCGGCAAAGGTTTAAAGAACCCACCATGGATGCACGTATAATCACCCCCCGCTACGCCGTCTCGCCGCAAATCTCGGCGGAAGACATGCCAAAAATCGTTGCTGACGGCTACAAAACGGTGATTTGCAATCGCCCGGATTCCGAAGTCCCGCCCAGCCATCAGGCCGCTGCCATTCGTGCCGCTGCCGAGGCGGCAGGGCTGATCTTTCGGGAGCTGCCGCTCACCCATCAGACCATGACACCAGAAAATGTCGCGCAACAGCGCGCCTTTTATGAAGAAAGCCCAGGCCCGGTTTTGGCCTATTGTGCCTCTGGAACCCGCTGTTCGGTGATCTGGTCTCTCGGTGTTGCCACAGAAATGAGCCCGGACGAGATTTTGCAAAAAACCAGCGCTGCTGGCTATCAACTTGATGGTCTGCGGCCAGCACTGGAATCAATCTCCGCCGGATAAATGTGGCAAGCCCCCTGTGGTTCGCCCGCGGGGGGATACGGCGTTTGAACACTGCGGTGCATCCTGCCCGCCAGTCAAACCCAAAGGGCGCAAACCAAAGGCCCGGCCATCATTTGGCCGGGCCTTTGGTTTGTTGTCTTGCGACAAAGCAGCTGCCGACCATCGCTAGAGAACGCCACGATCGGGTCAACGGCTTCAGAGCCCAGGTGCTGCGTCCCCTTCCAGGCCTGCAAGTTTTGATATTTCTGCCGCCGCATCATCGGGGTTAAACTGATCCGCGCCATCACCAAGCCCGGCGAACTCCCCCATTGGGGCTGCGCTCAGATCCGCGCCCAGGTCCCCACCGAGGCCGCTGCCAAGGTCGCCTCCCAGGTTGCCCAGATCCGCACCAAGGTCCGCTCCTAAGCCAAGCCCAAGATCGCCCCCGAGATCACTCATGTCGTCGTCCATCCCAGCGGGATCAGAGCCCATGCCATCCAGGGCAAGCCCCCCTGCCGGAGCCCCAAAGCCCATGGGGTCATCCAGTGGATCCTGCAAATCCTGCGCCGCAATCCCCAGATCCAGCGTTGCCGGTTCTTCGATCATAGGCAGAGCCGGGGGCACGTCAGAACCAATGCTATCGGCAAACCCATCGCCCATTTGAGCGGGGTCCGCCTGCTGGCTGGGTCCAGTGTTCAACCGCACCGCACGGGCGCCATTCAACTGGCCCAGACGGCCCTTGGCAATGGAATGACCGCCAATGTCGATTAAATCGGTTTCATACAAAAAGGCCTGATCCAGCGGCAGCACTTCGCCCACGCGCAGGGCCGAAAATTCATTCAGCGGCACCCGCACCTTGCACAGAATCGCAGAGAGCTCCGCCCGCATGGCCCCCATGCCGCCAGCCAAGGTTGGCCCGGATTTTGCACCGCTCAGGCCGAGCTCCTCCGGGGTGGGTTCCGGCAGGATCAGCTTCAGCTCACCCTGCATCGCCCCAATGGCCAAATCCACAGTCATGGTGATCAGACGGTAGTCTTCCCGCTCCATCCCCAGGATCAGCGAGCGCACGTCTTCGATCTGTGCGCCGTAGCGATAGCCAGAAAACACCAGTTGATCTTTTTCCCCCTGCAACAACGCCTGCACCTTGGAAAAGGACTTTTCCAGGAACTCTGCGGTCATCGCCGCATCCGTTGGGGTGTAGTTCCGCTCAGATGGGGCCTTGCCCATGATCTGGCCAATGGTCTGTTTCTGGATCAAGGCCGTCACCAGCGCCGCATCCAAGGTGGCCGCGCCAATCCGTCCGTCGGGCCCATCGAGAATCACCAATAGATCCTTGTCAGACAGCTCTTCGACCAGGTCTTCGGGGGCACGGTTGGCCTGGCGCGCCGCCAGAACGGCCAGCGGCAGGTCGCATTGCTCCGACGCCGCACGGGCAAGCGAACGACGCAAGGCTTTGAGTGTCAAAGACCCTTTTTGAGCCGCTCCCCCGTCCTTTGACGCCGCAAGTTTACGCGCGAGTCCACCGGACCCGCCGTTCCCAGCTTGCTGTTTTTCCGCTTCAGACATCAGCCATAAACCTGCACGTTTTGCGCTCCCTTTTTAATTGTCTTAACGCCCGTTCGTTACCAAGACCTTTAAAACGCCCCCTCCGGGGAGATTTTCCGCGCAAATGGCAGGGAAATTCTAAAACTGCCTCCCTTTTGCCCCGGCAGGTAGGAAATGTCGCCCTCAAGGCGCTGCATGATCTCACGGCAAATCGCCAACCCAAGCCCGGCTCCCCCGGCCCGTTCGGGGCTAACCCGCGAGAATTTCTCAAAAATTAGCTGCTGGTGGTCTGCGGGAACGCCGCTGCCATTGTCGGTGAAATCTATCCAGACCTCCCCTAAGCTGCGGGTCACCCGAATGGTCATTTCCGCCGGTTCCCCGTCGCAATACTTCTGTGCATTGGCAATCAGGTTGATAAAGACCTGCGCCAGTCGATCCAGGTCAGAGGAAATTCGTATTTGCTCTGATTTTGGGTCGCGGTGCACCTGAATGGGGTGATCCGAACCCGCCAAGGCAGTGGAAATCGCATGGTCCATCACCTCGCTCAGAGTCCCCGTCGACATATTCAAACTCACCTGTCCGCTTTCCAGCACGCTCAGGTCCAACAAATCATTCAACAGCCGGGTCAGACGCAGCGCTTCGTCATGGATGATGGTGGCATACCGGGTTTTGTCCGCCAAAGGCATATCGCCCTCATCGCGCAGGATCTCGGAGAAGGCCCGGATTGAGGTCATCGGCGTGCGCAGCTCATGACTCACCTGGCTGAGAAAGGCATCTTTTTGCTGGGAAATCTGGGTCAGCTTTTCATTGGAGACCCGCAATTGTCGTGCGGTGCGCGACAGTTCCGCGGATTGCTCTTCCAGTTGGTTGGAGTACTCCAGCATCTGCGCCGTTTCATCCGCCACCGCCAGC
Organism: Phaeobacter sp. G2; assembly: GCA_025163595.1. Taxonomy (NCBI): domain Bacteria; kingdom Pseudomonadati; phylum Pseudomonadota; class Alphaproteobacteria; order Rhodobacterales; family Roseobacteraceae; genus Phaeobacter; species Phaeobacter sp. G2. The sequence continues at coordinate 2,201,770 of CP104100.1, read as the reverse complement.
AGATCCTGCACCGACACCGAGGAGCCGCCGACGATTTGGCCAATCATCGCATGGGCCGCGGCCGCCCCGATCGAGGCCCCCAGTTCGCGCTCCAGCCGCTCCAGGAAGGCCGGTGTGGGCTCTGGCAGGGTGCCGCGCCCGCCTTGCCTGACAAGTTCACGTTGAAAAAACGCCTGCGCCTCGGTCGCGCCTAAGATGCGTTGCGACATCACCATCAGATCTTCGCTTTGCGCCACGGAGCCAGTCCAGCCGCGTGGCCCCGAGGAATGTTCAAACACATTGACAAACTGCGCGCCCTGCAAACGCTCAATAGGGCTTGGAAAGGTCATCAGCGAGACCAGACAAAACACCACCGCATTGAGGCTCATCGACCAGAGCACCGCATGCACCGTGGAATCCAGCCCTTCGATACCAAACAGGGCCTGTGGGCGCAGCCAGGAGAGGCCAAACAGCCCTTCGGCCAGGATATGATCCGGCAACAAGCCCCCCCCCAAGGCCGGCAGCAACATGGTATAGACCCAGATGGCAAAGCCCACGGACAGGCCACAAAGGGCGCCGGTACGGGTGGCACCGCGCCAGAACAGCCCGCCAACAAGGGGCGGCAACATCTGGGAAATACCAGCAAACGAGATCAACCCCACGGCGGCCAGTGCGGCGCCACCGCCGGAGAGCTTGTAATAGAAATACCCCAGGCCAAGAATGACAGCGATGGAAATCCGCCGGGCAAACAGCACCACATTGCGCACATCTCCGGACACCGAAGCCCCCTCGCCGCCTTGCAGATGCAGCCAGATCGGCATCACCATATGGTTCGACACCATGGTCGACAGCGCCATCGCCGCCACGATCACCATCGATGTAGCCGAGGAAAATCCGCCCAGGAAAGACAGCATCGCCAGCCCCTGTTGGCCCTGTGACAGAGGCAAGGCCAGGACAAACAGATCCGGGTTTGATCCCGGCGGCAGCAGCTCCAGGCCGATGGCCGCAATCGGCACCACAAACATCGAGATCAGAAACAGATAAAGCGGAAAGGCCCAGGCTGCGACCCGCAGATGGCGCTCGTCCTCGTTCTCGACGACCATGACCTGAAACATTCGCGGCAGGCAGACAAAGGCCGCAGCGGACAGGAAGGTAATGGTCGCCCAGCGGCCGCCATCCACCCGCCAATCACCAATTTGCGAGGCATCAATCCGCGCCAGTGTATCTGAGATCCCATCCGACAGCCCCCAGACCACAAAGATACCAACCGCCAGCAGCGCCACCAGTTTGACCACCGCCTCCAGCGCCACAGCCGTGACCACGCCGTGGTGGCGTTCATTCGCGTTCAGATTGCGGGTGCCAAACAGAATGGCAAAGACCGCCAGCCCCGCAGTCACCCAGAACACCGTCGTGGTCTCGTGGTAGCTGCGCAGCGGATCGGCCTCCGCAAAAGTTGAAAAAGACAGGGTAATAGACTGAAGCTGCAGGGAAATATACGGCGTAATGCCAATCACCGCCAGGACCGTGACACCGATGGCCAGCGCATTGGACTTGCCATAGCGTGCCGACAACAGATCCGCGATCGAAGTCACCCGCTGGCTGCGCCCAACCCGGACCAGTTTACGCAGCCCCCACCACCAGCCAACCATGACCAGAGTCGGCCCCAGATAGATGGTCAGGAATTCCAGCCCTGAACGCGCCGCGTATCCCACCGCCCCGTAAAATGTCCAGGCTGTACAGTAAATTGACAGGGACAGTGTATAAATCAGCGGCGAGCGTATCCAGGCAGAGCTTTGGCCGCGCGCGGCGCGGCGGTCCGCAACAAAGGCAACAAAGAACAACAACGCCACATAGGCCAGACAGACCAGCGCCAGAACATTAAGCGAGGCCATCAGCTCTTGTCGTCCTGAGGTCCGCCCTCTGTCCAGTGCCCGGCCCAAAGCCGCACCGCCAATCCAAAGACAAAGCTGGCAGCGATCAAACCGCCCCAGACCGCAAAGATGTAGGTGATTGCAGCAGAGGTGGCCATACCACCGTGATTGCCGGGGGCAGGATAGGGATCTGGGTTTGGCCACATCAGGGGGACCGTAAACAGCAATGCGCCCAGAATTGGCAACAAGCGGGCAATATCCATCAGGCGACGACGACGATAGGTGCGCCGCTCCACAAAGGGGCTTTTGAACGCGTCCTGATGCCCTGCCCCATCGCCGCGCATCACAGCGGTTCCAGGGTAACTATGGTGGCAGTTTCCATGAAAACTTGCGGGCCTGTCACAGGGCTGCGCGCCGGGCTGCTGGCGGGGGGACAATTCACGGGCCGGCGTCCTGCGGTTCCTGATAGGCCTGCGCATAAAGGTCGCGCACCGCCGTCAGCACCTCGGAATTGGAAAATGGCTTGGTCATAAACCGGGTCACCCCGGCTTTTTCCGCCATTTCGCGATCTTTTAGCTGGCCACGGGCGGTCAGCATCAAGACCGGCAGGCGCTGCATCTGTTCGACAAGGCGCAGCTCTTGGATCACCTCAAGACCGCTTTTCCCCGGCAGCATCAGATCAAGGATCACCAGATCGGGGCTGGCAGCCTGGATGACCTCCGCCGCGTCACTGCCATTTCCATGCACATCCACGGTCCAATTGTCGCGGGTCAGCAGAAACCGAATGGCCTCTGCGATATTTGGCTCATCTTCAATTAAAACGACATGTCTGCTCATTGGCAGAAGTTCCTCCCAGCGCGGCTATTTCGGACTGTTTTGCCCAAGACCACGTTCTCATCCCAAGGCAGACTACCCCTGCCGCCGGGCACAAGTCAAAACTCTTCCTTCAGGATCGACGGCTCGCGGCGTGCTTCACAGGTTTGACGGGGGCAGATCCGGCAGCTGCTGCCCACCGGTTGCGCCTGCGGCGGCACCTCTCGGCGGGGCAGGATCAGCATAACCGCATGATACAGCGGATCCCGGTCAAACGAGCTGGGCACATGGTTCCAGGCCACCGCCAAGCATTCGAACCCCAGCGCGCTGCGCCCCTGTTGCACTACATTGCGCCGCAAGGGCACATCCGGCCGCTGTAATGCCGTGTAGATCGGCCAAAGCGGACAGGAGGCGCCAAAGCGCGGCAGCGCAAAACCCGCCACCGGTTTACGAAACAGGATCGACCCCGAGGCGTCACAGACCACCAGTCCTGCCTCCTGCCCCAGCACATCAACCGGCAACACCCCCAGGCGCCGCAGCACCACCGGCAGGGGGACGTCAAACCGCCGCGCCAGCGCCGAGGGATCCACTCCCTGAGACTGGATAATCGGCGCCACCTCCGCCAGGGGCATCTGCAGCGCGTCCTTTTGATATTGTTCCAGCGCGCCACGGGCAATCAATCGGGCCGAGTCACTGACCAGCTCCGGCGCGGCTGCAACCAGGGCTTTGGGATTGCTGTGCCCCTGCTCCAGTTCCGGAAAGTGATAGCTATTGGACAGCAGGAACTCCTCAGCCTCCTCCTGTGGCATCCCGCGACGCTCGGCGCTGCTGTCGCTTTCATCGAGAAAATTCACCAGCGCCCGGCTGCTTTCGGCCAGGCGTCGCGAATCCTCGTTCAGGTTATTGTGAAACCGATCGCGCCATTCCGGCTCCAGCTCTCCGGTTTCCGCCAGAATCGAGGCCGTGGAGCGGATCGCCGCCGCTGTTGACAGCACCTCATGCAAGGAGGCCGCAAGATGCGGGTCATGGGTCAGCCGGTCCGACAGGGTTTCGACCGTGCGTTCCAGCCGGGCAATCCGCTGATGATTGCTCGCCAAGACCTCGGCCCAGCCTGGAAAACGGCCGGCAAACTCATCAGTCCGGTCAAGTTCAGCCACCTTGGCGCCTGCATCGGCTGCCGCCTCACGCAGGGCGGCAAGCAATGCCGCCTCAGCGCCTTCGGTCAACATAGAGGGCTCAACCCCCAGAACCTGCGCCAAATCCACCAGGAGTTTACCGCCGATTCTACGGCGGTTGTGTTCGATCAAATTGAGGTAGGACGCCGAGATACCAGCCTTGCGCGCCAGCTCTGCTTGTCGAATACCCAGGATCAAACGCCGCTCCCGAATGCGGCTGCCTGTCAGCGTGTCACGCGCCATCAGCTGCCCCCCTGTCAAAACTCCGCCATTTCAACGGCTTTCTGCGTTGCAACATAACAAACTTTACAGAATACCGCTGAATACTGTGCATTTGTTTACAGAATAGATGATCATTTCAAGGGTTTTATTGCGCAATTTTACAACTCGCTCCCATACTGATTTTGCACAAAACGTGCAGACGCCTGGGCAGAAGTGAGGAGCTGCTCAGCGTTTTACACATAAGGGAGGAATTTATGTCCAAGTCAGCATTCTCGCGTCGCGGGGTCCTGAAGTCAGGCGCTCTCGCAGGCACTGGCCTTGCGCTTCCAACAATTTTCACCGCGTCTTCTGCAGCCGCATTTACAAATGACCCAACCGGCAGCTCGGTCACCCTGGGTTTCAACGTTCCACAGACCGGCCCCTACGCCGATGAGGGCGCCGACGAACTGCGCGCCTATCAGCTAGCAGTTGAGCACCTGAACGGTGGCGGCGACGGTGGCATGATGAACACCTTCTCGTCCAAAGAGTTGCAGGGCAACGGTATCCTGGGCAAAGAAGTCAAGTTCGTCACCGGCGACACCCAGACAAAATCTGATGCGGCCCGTGCTTCGGCCAAGTCGATGATCGAAAAAGACGGCGCAGTGATGATCACTGGTGGCTCGTCCTCCGGTGTGGCCATCGCGGTTCAGGGCCTGTGCCAGGAAGCTGGCGTGATCTTCATGGCGGGTCTGACACATTCCAACGACACCACCGGTAAAGATAAGAAAGCCAATGGCTTCCGTCACTTCTTTAACGGCTACATGTCCGGTGCCGCGCTGGCGCCAGTGCTGAAGAACCTCTATGGCACCGACCGTAACGCCTATCACCTGACCGCCGACTACACCTGGGGCTGGACTCAGGAAGAAAGCATCGCGGCCGCGACCGAAGCTCTGGGCTGGAACACTGTAGAAAAAGTCCGTACGCCGCTGGCGGCCACCGACTTCTCTTCCTACATTGCGCCGGTTCTGAACTCCGGTGCAGACGTGCTGGTTCTGAACCACTACGGCGGCAACATGGTGAACTCGCTGACCAACGCGGTTCAGTTTGGCCTGCGTGAGAAGGTGGTGAATGGCAAGAACTTCGAAATCGTTGTTCCGCTCTATTCGCGTCTGATGGCCAAAGGTGCTGGTGCCAACGTTAAAGGCATCCACGGTTCCACCAACTGGCACTGGTCCCTGCAGGACGAAGGCAGCCAGGCCTTTGTGCGCTCGTTTGGTACCAAATATGGCTTCCCACCCAGCCAGGCGGCTCATACCGTTTACTGCCAGACACTGCTTTATGCAGATGCGGTTCAGCGCGCCGGTTCCTTTAACCCATGCGCCGTGGTCGAAGCGCTGGAAGATTATGAGTTCGACGGTCTGGGCAACGGTAAAACACTGTACCGTGGCGAAGATCACCAGTGCTTCAAAGACGTTCTGGTCGTACGTGGTAAAGAAAACCCCACGTCCGAGTTTGACCTTCTTGAAGTGGTTGAAGTCACACCTGCAGCACAGGTTACCTATCCTGCGGATCACCCAATGTTTGCCGGTGGCGCATTGGGCAGCTGTAACTCGGGCGCCTAATTCAGGTACTCGTCGCCGGGCGCTTGCTATAGCGCCCGGCACTTTATCTTCATTCTGACATCGCGGTTTCACCTGACGCGGCCTAGGCCGTTTGGGCGTGCCGTTAAGCCGGGGCATGAGGCCTCGCAGGGTCGGAATCCACCACTTCCACATCGAAGAACCCAAGGGTGGGGACTATGGACGCAATCCTATTGCAAATTTTAAACGGGCTGGACAAAGGCTCTGCCTATGCGCTGATCGCGCTAGGCCTGACACTCATTTTTGGCACGCTGGGCGTGGTGAACTTTGCCCATGGCGCATTGTTCATGATCGGTGCCTTCTGCGCTGTCACCGTGCAGCGTATCCTAAACCTCAGCTATGAGGTGGTCGACGAAACCCAAAAGGATTTCCTTGGCAACCCACTGAAAGTAAAAGCAACCTATGTGGAAAGTTGGTTCGGCCCCGAAATGGGGGGCGCCATAATAGACTGGGCAGTGCCCATCGCGATTATCTTTGCCATCCCGATCATGATCTTAATCGGTTTTGTCATGGAACGCGGGTTGATCAAGCATTTTTACAAGCGCGAACACGCGGATCAGATTCTGGTGACCTTTGGTCTCGCCATCGTGTTGCAGGAAGTGATCAAATACTTCTACGGTGCCAACCCGATCCAAACCGCCTCCCCCGAGGCCTTGAGCGGCGTTGCGAATGTCGGCGCGCTGTTTGGCACCGAAATCTTTTATCCGGTCTGGCGTATCGTCTACTTCTTCTTCTCGGTTGTCATCATCGGCGGCATCTTCTCTTTCCTGCAGTTCACCACCTTTGGGATGGTTGTGCGCGCCGGCATGGCAGACCGCGAAACCGTTGGCCTGCTGGGCATCAATATCGACCGTCGCTTTACCATCATGTTTGGCATTGCTGCTGCCGTCGCCGGGCTTGCCGGGGTGATGTATACCCCGATCAACTCCCCCAACTATCACATGGGCATGGACTTTCTGGTGCTGAGCTTTGTGGTTGTGGTTGTTGGCGGTATGGGCTCGCTGCCTGGTGCCGTTCTGGCCGGCTTCATGCTGGGTATTCTTGAGGCCTTTGCCTCGATGAACGAGATCAAATCTTTCCTTCCCGGTATTGACCAAATCATCATCTACGTCGTTGCGATCATCATTCTGCTCACCCGTCCGCGGGGTCTCATGGGCCGCAAAGGTGTGATGGAGGAATAACACATGTTCGGACTTGATAAAAAAGACACGCGGATGCTCTTGGTCGTCGCTATATTGACGCTCTGTGCTCCCTTCATTCTCAATCCCTTCCCCACTGACAGCGCCATGGCGCAGTTCAATGCGGGCTACCCGGATCTGATGCAACGCTTTGTGATCTTTGGCATCTTTGCCATCGGTTTCAATATTCTCTTTGGCCTCACCGGCTATCTCTCCTTTGGTCACGCGGCCTTTCTGGGTGTCGGCTCCTACTCTGCCGTTTGGATGTTCAAACTGCTGAGCATGAACGTGGTGCCAGCCATCCTGCTTGCGGTGGTGATCTCGGGATTGTTTGCACTGCTCATTGGCTTTGTCTCGCTCAGACGCTCGGGGATCTACTTTTCGATCCTGACGCTGGCCTTTGCCCAGATGTCCTTCAACCTGGCCTATTCGGTGCTGACCCCGATCACCAACGGTGAAACCGGTCTGCAGCTGACACTGGATGACCCCCGCGTGCTGGGCGTTTCCGCCACGGCTGATGGCTCAATCCCGGTGACCAGCCTGTTTGGTCTGGAAATGCGTTCGACCTTTGAGATGGTTGTTGGCCCCTGGGCCTTCCAGTTCAACGCCGGATACTACCTCTGTGCGCTGGTGCTGCTGGCCGCCTTCTACCTGTCGATCCGCATCTTCCGCTCGCCCTTTGGCATGATGCTGCGGGCGGTGAAGTCGAACCAGCAGCGGATGAACTACACCGGTCTCAACACCAAACCCTACACATTGGCGGCCTTTGTAATCTCCGGCATGTATGCGGGTCTGGCCGGTGGCCTGATGGCCTCGATGGATCCTCTGGCTGGTGCGGAACGGATGCAGTGGACCGCCTCGGGCGAGGTTGTTCTGATGACCATCCTCGGCGGTGCCGGCACGCTGATCGGCCCGGTTCTGGGCGCGGGCTTCATCAAGTACTTTGAAAACATCTTCTCCAAGATCAACGACACCGTGCTGCACAACTGGTTCAACTTTATGCCAGACGGGCTGGAGGACTTTGTGGTCTTCATCGTGCACCCCTTTATCGGCAAGGGCTGGCACCTGACCCTGGGCATCCTGTTCATGCTGGTTGTGGTGTTCCTGCCTGGTGGCCTGGTTGAGGGTGGTCAACGTATCGCCAAATGGGTGAAGGGTCGTAAAGATAAAGACGACTCCAGCTCAGCCACAAAAACCCCTGCGGAATAAGGAGACGGATTGATGGGTATTCTTGAAGTCAAAAACGTAGGCAAACGCTTTGGTGGCCTGCAAGCGCTGGGAGATGTCAATCTCAGCGTCAAGGAAAACACCGTCCACGCCATTATCGGACCCAATGGCGCGGGCAAATCCACCCTGCTGAACTGTCTGGTGGGCAAACTGATCCCTGATACCGGATCGGTGATGTTCGACGGCCAGTCGGTGCTGGGGCGCAAACCCTATGAGATCAACCAAATGGGCATCAGCCGCGTCTTTCAAACGCCTGAAATATTTGGCGATCTCACGGTGCTGGAAAACATGTTGATCCCCTGCTTTGCCAAACGGGATGGCGCCTTTTCCCTGAATGCGATCACCTCGGTTCCCAGTGAAACCGACGTGCTGGAAAAGGCCGAAGCCATGCTGGTAGAAATGAATATGGCAGACAAGCGCCACATGCATTCTGCCTCGCTGTCGCGGGGGGACAAACGCCGTCTTGAGATCGGCATGTGCCTGTCGCAAGAGCCGCGTCTGTTGCTGCTGGATGAACCCACCGCGGGGATGGCGCGGGCGGATACCAACAACACCATTGATCTGTTGAAAGAGATCAAGGAACAGCGCGACATCACCATCGCCATTATCGAGCACGACATGCATGTGGTGTTTTCTCTTGCGGATCGGATCACCGTTCTGGCCCAGGGCACGCCCCTGGTCGAGGATGATCCCCAAAACATCCGTGGCAATCCAAAAGTGCGCGAAGCCTATCTCGGCGAGTCGGCGTAAAAACGGACACTCCCGGCCCCTCCTGCTGCGCGGCAACCCCGCGTCAGGATGGGTCAGAGTAAGAAAGGACAAGACAGATGAACGTCAAACCCGACTTTTCCAAGAACGCCAATGCGGCAACCACCGCGCCGGCCTTTCTGTCGGTCTGGGACATGCATGCCTATTATGGCGAAAGCTATATCGTGCAGGGCATCAACTTTAACGTCCACGAGGGCGAAATCCTGGCACTGCTGGGCCGCAACGGCGCGGGCAAGACCTCGACCCTGCGCTCCATCGCCCGTACCGGCTCGCCGATGGTGACCCAGGGGGAGATCTGGCTGGATCACCAGCCACTGCACCTGATGGAAAGCCACGAGGCCGCAGCCGCGGGTCTGGGCCTGGTGCCCGAAGATCGCCGCATCATTGCCGGCCTCACCGTCGAGGAAAACCTGCAACTGGCGCAGATTGCCCCGCCCATCGGCTGGTCGATCGAACGGCTTTATGATCTGTTCCCGCGTCTGGGCGAACGTCGCAAGCAAGAGGGCGTGACCCTGTCAGGCGGCGAACAGCAGATGCTGGCCATCGCCCGTGCTCTGGCGCGGGACATCAAGGTGCTGCTGCTGGATGAACCCTATGAAGGCCTGGCGCCGGTGATTGTGGATGAGATCGAAAAGACCCTCATCCACGTCAAGGAACAGGGCATGACCACCATTCTGGTGGAACAAAACGCTGTGCGGGCGCTGGAACTGGCGGATCGTGCAGTGATCCTGGACACTGGTGGCATCGTCTTTGACGGCACCGCCGCCGAGGTTCTGGAAAACGCCGAGCTGCGGGCGGAATATCTGGCGATCTGATTTCCGGGCCACTCCCCGTTGCTCAGGCCCAAAAGCCCAGGCAATACCACTCTGACCGGCCTCCCTCTGGGGGGCCGGTCTTTCCTTTTGTTGCTTCACAGGAAATATACAGGCGGCACAAATTTAAAGGCGGCACAGGGTACCGCCTTTAAATTTGTGGACTGTGTAGAGAGCGTTAGTAGCTCAGAACCCCATCTTGATTGGAGATGCCATCAATTTCGATTGAGGTTTCAATGAATTCGCCATTCGGGGCGCGGCAGTTCGCCGTCAGCGTCACCGATCTGAGGTCACTCCACAGCCCAATGTTGCCACAGCTTTTCTGGAACGAGCTCGGAGCCCCATCCTGGGTTAAAATACCATTTTGATTGGATATCCCACGGATGACAATGCTCGTCTGGTTGGCGTCGCCATTGCTGGTCAGACAGGTTGCGGTAATACCCGCGTCATTGCCCAGATAGGAAAATTGGAAATTTGAACAGGTGTTCTGAAATGAGCTCCCAGCCAAAGCGGCAGTGCTCAAGATCGCAGCAGGAACGCAAAGCGAAAGAAGTAGCTTCATAATAATACCCCTCAAGGTGAAAATGGAAAGATCCCAACAACCATACCGAGACATTAGACAACTTTGGCATATTTGCAAGGCAGGTCCCCCGGCTGAGCCTAGGTGCCGATGGTCTTTAGCAAGGGCTTTACAGCAATCGCGCCCGCAATTCGGTTTTCAACACCTTGCCGTAGTTGTTCTTGGGCAGCTCGGGAACAAAGACATAGGCCTTGGGGCATTTGAAGCGGGCAATCTGGTCGCGGCACAGGGCGTCCAGATCGGCCTCCGCCACCTCTCCCACCACAAAGGCCACCACCTCTTCGCCCCAATCCGCATGGGGCCGCCCCACCACAGAGACCTCCTGCACCTGGGGGTGGGTCAGCAGCACCTCCTCGACCTCGCGCGGATAGATGTTTGAGCCACCGGAAATGATCAGATCCTTGGAGCGGTCTTGCAAAGTCAGATAGCCGGCCGTGTCCATAACTCCCATATCGCCGGTCATCAGCCAGCCGTCCTTTAGGGTCTGCGCGGTGGCCTGCGGGTTGTTCCAATACCCCGGCATCACCGCATCGCCGCGCACCATGATTTCGCCCAGCTCTCCCGCTGGCAGCGGCTGCCCCTCTGGGGTGCCAATACGCAATTCGACACCGCTTTGGGCGCGCCCTACCCCTGCAAGGCGCAGTTTCCAGTCGGGATGGCTGCGGTCGCTGACCTCGGCCCGTTTCAGCGCGGTAATGCCCATCGGACATTCGCCCTGACCGTAGATCTGAATAAAGATCGGGCCAAAATGCGCCTCGGCCTCGATGATGTCGGCCAGATACATTGGCCCCCCCGCATAGACGACGCTGCGCAGCCCGGTGCCACTGCGCCCCTGCGCCTTGGCCACTGCGGTCATCCGCGTCACCATGGTGGGGGCCGCGAAGATCTGCACCCGGCCAAAATGTTCCGCCAGATCAAAGATCTCTGCCTCGTCAAAGCCGCCTGACACCGGGCAGACATGGGCCGCCCCAACCAGAACATGCAGCATATTATACAGCCCTGCGCCGTGGCTCATCGGGGCCGCATAAAGGATCTGATCAGCACCCGTGGCCGCATCCACATCGGCAAAATAGCTCAGCGAGACCGCCACCAGCATGCGATGGGTGATCTGCACCCCCTTGGGCTGACCCGTGGTGCCAGAGGTATAAAACAGCCAGGCCAGATCCTGTGGATGCCGCTGCACGGGCTCAGCAACGGGTGCACAGCCCATAGCCTGCCGATAGCGATCAGCCGCGATCGACACCACCGGTGTTTCAACCCCGACTTCCGCCAGGGCGCTGTCCAGTCCAGCTGAGACAATAACCATCCGCGCCCCGGAATCCTGCAGAATATACTGCGCCTCACGGCCGTGCAGCTTGGCGTTGATTGGCACCGCCGCAGCGCCGGCATACCAAATGCCATAAAGCGAGATCAGATAGTCCGGGCAGTTCTTCATAAACAGGGCGATCCGATCGCCGGGCTGCACACCCTGCGCCACCAGCCACCCCGCAAGTGCGGCGGCTTTGTGATGGAAGCTCTGATAGTTGGCCACCAGATCCTGCCCCAGGTAAAGCGCCGGACGGTCGCCCTCTGCCTGCGCCTGCCGATACAGCCATTGCGCGATATTCATCGCCTGATCTCCTCCTGAATGGTCGGCTCTTTTGCTCCCTCCCCGGAGCCTTGCGACAAAGAACCTGTCAAAAACACCCTTCCATGGTGCAGCTTCCCCTTCAATTCCGCAAAAATACCCGGTTAATAGGAGGCATGAGCGATATTGCCTTTGACCATGCCCCTGTGGGGCTCGCCGTTTTGGAAAACCGTGTGATCAAACGGTGTAACCAGCAGTTTGCCGTCACCTTTGGCGGCACCCCTGCGGATCACGCCGATGTATTGATTGCCGAGCTGTATCCCAGCCAGGAAGATTACCACCGCATTGGTCAACTGCTGCAGCAAGACGAAGGCGCCAAAACCGGGCTTTACAATGATGAACGCATCATGCGTCGCCACTCTGGCGAATTGTTCTGGTGTCGGGTGCGGGGGCGCTCCATCAGCCCAGAGGATCCGTTTCGCACCGGCATCTGGTCCTTTGCCGATATCTCAGAGGATCGGCCGGTGGTCAGCCTCACCCCGCGTGAACGCGAGGTGGCGATCCTCACCTGCAAGGGGCTTTCGGCCAAGGAAATCGGCCTGAAGCTGGACCTGTCCTATCGCACGATTGAAACCCATCGTGCCCATCTCTTGCAGAAATTCAACGCCCGCAAGCTGCCAGAACTGGTGGCAAAGCTGGGCGGCATGCCGCTGTAACTGACGGTCGGTGATGAAAACTTTGGCTCAGCGATTGCGAATCCCGGCAAGCCTGCCCATTTTATCACTGTAATCGACAGTGCTTTCCTTGTGGTAAAGCTTCCCCTATAAGCGCTGTTAATTTCCAGGCTGCCCAAGTGGCAAACCTGTGGCAGATCTGTCGGAACCGGCTGAGGACACAATGACAAACAAAACGCACGAAGCAGATGTGGCATTCATCAAGGCACTGGCCGAATTGCTGCGCGACAACGACCTGACCGAACTGGAGGTCAAACGCGACTATAGCGAAGACGACAGCCTGAATGTGCGCGTATCGCGCCAGGCCATCGCCGCGCCAGCAGCCCCTGTACAGGTGGCCGCGCCTGTGGCCGCCGCCCCCGTCGCTGCAGCAGCGGCTCCCGCAGCCACAGCCCCAGCAGCCGAGGATCCGGCCAGCCACCCCGGCGCCGTTACCTCGCCGATGGTTGGCACCGTGTATTTGCAGGCAGAACCCGGTGCGCCTGCCTTTATCGCTGTTGGCAAACAGGTCAATGAGGGCGACACCATTTTGATCGTAGAAGCGATGAAAACCATGAACCATATCCCGGCGCCAAAATCCGGTACCGTCAAGCGCATCCTGGTTGAAGATGGCGCTGCCGTCGAATTTGGATCTCCGCTGGCCATCATCGAGTAAGGGCAGCCCATGTTTGACAAGATCCTGATTGCCAACCGCGGAGAGATTGCGCTGCGCGTGATCCGGGCCTGCCGCGAGATGGGCATCAAATCGGTTGCGGTGCATTCCACCGCAGATGCCGATGCGATGCATGTGCGCATGGCTGACGAATCCGTCTGTATCGGACCGCCCTCTGGCGCGCAAAGCTACCTGTCGATCCCGGCCATTATCTCGGCCTGTGAGATCACCGGCGCGCAGGCGGTGCATCCCGGCTATGGCTTTTTGTCGGAAAACGCCAACTTTGTGCAGATCATCGAAGACCACGGGCTGACCTTCATTGGCCCCTCGGCCGCCGATATCCGCACCATGGGCGACAAGATCACCGCCAAAGAGACCGCCAAGGCCCTGGGGATCCCCGTGGTTCCCGGCTCTGAAGGCGGCGTGCCCGATGTGGAAAGCGCCCGCAAGGCTGCTGCCGACATGGGCTACCCTGTGATCATCAAGGCCACCGCAGGTGGTGGCGGCCGCGGCATGAAGGTTGCCACCTCGGCGGCTGATATTGATGTGGCCTTCTCCACCGCCCGCTCAGAAGCGAAAGCCGCCTTTGGCAATGACGAAGTCTATATGGAGAAGTACCTCCAGAAGCCGCGTCACATCGAAGTGCAGGTCTTTGGCGATGGCAAAGGCAACGGCGTTCATCTGGCAGAGCGCGACTGTTCGCTGCAACGCCGCCACCAGAAAGTGTTCGAGGAAGCCCCCGGCCCCTCGATCAGCCCTGAAGAGCGTGCGCGCATTGGCAAAATCTGCGCCGATGCGGTTGGCGCCATGTCCTATTCCGGGGCTGGCACCGTTGAATTTCTCTATGAGGACGGCGAGTTCTATTTCATCGAGATGAACACTCGTTTGCAGGTGGAACACCCGGTCACCGAGGCCATTTTTGGTGTTGATCTGGTGCGCGAACAAATCCGCGTTGCAGAAGGTCTGCCGCTCTCCTTTACCCAGGACGATTTGCAGATCAACGGCCATGCAATTGAGGTGCGGATCAATGCTGAAAAACTGCCGAACTTCTCTCCGTGCCCAGGTAAAATCACCGCGTACCATGCCCCCGGTGGTCTGGGCGTGCGGATGGATTCGGCGCTTTATGATGGCTATTCGATCCCGCCCTATTACGACAGCCTGATTGGCAAGCTGATCGTGCATGGCCGCGACCGTCCCGAAGCCCTGGCGCGTCTGAGCCGCGCCCTGGGGGAGCTGATCGTGGATGGCATCGACACCACCGTGCCGCTGTTCGATGCTCTGCTGCAAGAGCCCGATGTGCAATCTGGCGACTACGGCATTCACTGGCTGGAACACTGGCTGGAAGAAAATCTCGGGGGTAAGTAAGCCTCCTACTGGATTGGGGCGTTTCCATAGCGGAGCGCCCCAATTTCTAACTGCCGCTCTGGCAGTGACACCAACCGCCCTGCCCCGTTTCGCAGCCCCGTTTCCCTGTCCCCACTCGTTGTCCAGGCAGATTGATGAGCCTCACCCCGGATCTTTTGCTGCATGCCTATTCTGTCGGTGTTTTTCCGATGGCCGAGCACCGCGAAGATGATGAGATTTTTTGGGTCGATCCCAAACGCCGCGGCATCTTTCCCATTGATGATTTCCATATCTCGCGCTCGCTGGCCAAAACCATTCGCCGCAACGCCTATGATATTTCTGTGAACCGCGCCTTTGACCAGGTGGTCGACGCCTGCGCCGACAGGGCAGAGACTTGGATCAATGGCGAAATTTTTGCCCGCTACCAAGATCTTCACGCCATGGGACATGCCCATTCGCTTGAGGTCTGGGATCAAGAGGGCAACCTGGTTGGCGGCGTCTATGGCGTCTCTCTGGGGGGGGGCTTTTTTGGCGAGAGCATGTTCTCGCGCCAACGCGACACCTCAAAAATTGCCCTGGCCTATCTGATGGATCGGTTGCGCCAAGCCGGGTTTCAGCTCTGCGACACTCAGTTCCTGACGCCGCATCTGGCCTCGCTGGGCGCAATAGAAATCAGCCGCGCCGCCTATAAGGCGCGCCTGCAACAGGCGTTGGAACACGACGCGGATTTTGAGGCGCCTCAGCTGCCCTCGCCCGCGCTGCTGTTGCAGCGGATGACCCAGACATCATAGCGGGCGTGATCCAGGGCCGACAGCGCCGGGCTGGAGGCAATCATCCAGCCGTCAAAAAAGACTTCGCCACTCAGCGGATCCCGGATGGTGAGATAGGCATAGGCATCCCCGGTTGGGTTGGCCACCGGATAGCGACACTCGGCCAGAGTGACAATCAACCCATAGATCTCGGCGCTGCCCCCGACCTGGACTTCAATGTCGGCGTGATGGCCGTTGACCTTATCCAGCCCGCGTAAAATGGCCGCCACTCCACGCTCTGCAGGCTCCTGAGCAAACAGCGTGCTTGGGGCGACAGTGGTGCTGAGCCCGAGCGCCAGAAGGCCAAAGGCAAGGGGCATTGCCCGCAAGGCGTCAGACAGGCCGGAAAATGCGCGTCCCAAAATCACGAGTCCCCCCCGCTGCCAGACACAAACTTCACCAACAGGGAAATCAGACTGACCGCCCCCTGGGTGTCCAGAACCTCGTCTCCCGGTTCAAAATTGTAGGGTGATCCCCCGGGCATCACCTCGACAAAGTTGCCGCCCAACAAACCTTCGGATGAGATGATCACCGAACTGTCATCCGGGACCTGAATGCCCTCAAGAACCGAAAATCTGGTATCCGCCCGAAAGGTTTCCGCGTTCAGATCCACCCCGGTAACGGTGCCGATCTTAACCCCGGCAAGGCGTACATCGGTGCCGACGCCAACGCCTTCCAGCGATCGAAAAGAGGCCGTGAGCTCATAGCCGCTGCCCGCGCTAGACAGCCCGGCGACCTGCCCTGCATAGACAGCAAAACCAATGGCCGCTGCCAGAACCAGCCCGCCTGTCAGAACTTCAGTTGTGTTATGCGACATAGCGTGTCTGCCTAGATCTATGGGTCAAAAAGAGGAAAGGACCAAAGAGCGTTCCGCCCTTGGGTCCAGTGATATATGCGATCGGAGGTCCTGGGATCAGGCCCTATTCCGGCACCCATGCCTCGTAATCGCTGCGCGATGCGGGGCTGGCGCCACTGCGGATCGACCCGGCCGGTGCATAGGCCTGCAATGTACCTGTCAGGTTTTCCTGATGCGGCTTTTCCCAGACCTTGTGAACAAGTGGCTTTTTGCTGGGCAGCTCATCAAAGGTGCGGTGCAGCCAGCCATGCCAATCAGCGCCAATGCGCGAGGCCTCGATTTCGCCGTTGAAAATGACCCAGCGACGGCTGTCATCGGCATTGCGGTAGAACACATTGCCCTGGTCATCCTCTCCCACCTTGATCCCCTTGCGGGCGGTAAAGATCTGGGTATTCAGCGTCTGACCGTTCCACCAGGTCACAGCGCGTAAAAGAGTGTTCAGAATTCCCATGAATGCCTCCGAAGATTTCCCTATCCGTATGACGCAGTTTCCCGCCAAGGTCCAGTGGCTTGCGATGTGCAAGGCCAGCCCCGGCAGGTTTTGGCACAGGCTACTGCAAGAGCCTTAAGCATTGGTAGATGCCCCCTTGCAATACGCAGGCTTAACCCCATGTGAACACCATGGTGACAGGCTCAGACAGCGACGGTTCCTCATCATGCGGCCGCTATGCAGGTCCCGACCGCAGACGCCGCCACAGGATCAGGGCTTGGCCCGGCGCCTCCATATGGTATAGGATTGCTCTATACCCAATCAGAAATGATACAGAAGGAAACAGACCAATGATGCGCGAAGGTTTTGGTAACGGCTGATCGCCCCAAAATTATCTCAACACCTTGGTCTTTGGGGCCTTTTTTCTTTGGGTAGATCCTTACAGGTAATTTTTGTGACCGCCACCGCAGTTCTGGCAGCGTCGGTGATTCTGGTCTTTGCAGCCTTGTCCACCTTTCTCATCACTGGGGAATTCCAGGCGTTGCTGCGCCATATTCCCGATCAACCTTCCGAAGATTACAAAATTCTGGTCACGCTGTTTGGCATTGCTGCCGCCACACTGACCGCAGTCCTGGGCCTTTTGGTCGCCCTCTGGACCTATCGCCGCTCCACCAAGGCCACCCGGCTGGCGCAGCGCAAGCAGCACACCATCACCATCCTGTTTGAAACCCGGCTTTCGGAATACTTCCAACGGACGAACACCCAGCGCAAACTGGCCTTTCCTGTCGATCAGGACATCACCCTGGCCGACTGGCGCGCCGCGCGAACAGCAACAGGCTGCTCCCCCCAGGATGAAGCGCGCGCCGCAGCGCTTAGGGACGGGGCTGATGCGCTGCAGCAGATGCTGAACTACTATGAATTCCTTGCGGTTGGCATCGCCCAACAGGATCTGGACAAAGACCTGCTTAAGGCCTCTATTCGAGGGATCATGTGCAATCTGGTGGATGATGCGCGTATCATGATTGCCGAGCTGCGCCAGAACGATCCCAAAACAATGGAACACCTCGTACATCTCTACGAAGAATGGCGCCGCGATGACGCCATCAATCATAACGGCGAAATCACCGAACGTCCGATCCCACGCCTGCCGGATCCCCGTTAACTGGCGCCCGGCGCCAAAGCGGTCACTTCGATCTCGATGCGGTATTTCGGGTCGATCAAGCCACATTCAATCATCGTGGCCGCCGGTGGATTGTCGCCAAAGACCTCTGCCAGTATCGGCCAACAGGCCTCAAACTCCCGCCGGTCAGGCAGGTAGTAATTCACCCGCACCACATCGGAGAATCCAACCCCTGCCTCTTCCAGGGCATTGGCGATGATGTCCAAAGCGGACTGGCATTGGCTCACCACATCGGCGCCCTGGCCCACGGTGCCAGCCACATGCACAAATCCGCCCGCAACCACGGCGCGACAATAGCCAACCTTTTTTTCAAATTCGCCACCGGACGAAATACGCGTGATCCTAGCCATCTGTAATCCCTTTCATTTGGCCCCAAAACCCTGATGGAGCGAATGCCCAACAGGCACCAGGTCGCAAAGCCCCCTGTGAACCGCCCGCTACAAAACAAAAATGGCCAATGTTTTTAAACATCGGCCATTCCAAAGGGGATGCATCTACATCCCGATATCAATCGCTTAACTCGCCGAGGCCGGCTCTTTTTCCGCCTCATTATCCGTATGGATCATCAAAGGCTGCGCATCAGAAGTGACCGCCTCTTCATTGACCACCACCTTGGTGACGCTCTCCATCCCGGGCAGCTCGAACATGGTTTCCAGCAGCAGATCCTCTAGGATAGAGCGCAGCCCCCGGGCACCGGTTTTACGTTCGATCGCCCGTTTGGCGATGGCGCTCAGCGCCTCCTCGGTAAAGTCCAGCTCGGTCTCTTCCAGCTCAAACAGGCGTTGGTACTGTTTCACCAGCGCGTTCTTTGGCTTGGTCAGGATTGTGACCAGCGCGTCTTCATCCAGATCTTCCAGCGTTGCCAGAACCGGCAGACGACCCACAAATTCCGGGATCAGACCAAATTTCAGCAGATCTTCTGGCTCCAGCTCCTGGAAGATCTCCCCGACACCGCGGTCATCATTGTTGCGCACATCGGCGCCAAAGCCCATGGCAGAGCCCTTGCCGCGCTGCGCGATGATCCGGTCAAGACCGGCAAAAGCACCGCCGCAGATGAACAGAATATTGGTGGTGTCCACCTGCAGGAATTCCTGCTGCGGATGCTTACGGCCGCCCTGCGGCGGTACCGAAGCTACAGTGCCTTCCATCAGCTTCAACAGCGCCTGCTGCACGCCTTCGCCCGATACATCGCGGGTGATAGACGGGTTTTCCGACTTACGGGTGATCTTGTCGACTTCGTCAATATAGACGATGCCGCGCTGCGCCCGCTCGACGTTATATTCGCTGGCCTGCAACAGCTTCAGAATGATGTTCTCAACATCCTCGCCCACATAGCCGGCTTCGGTCAATGTGGTGGCATCGGCCATGGTAAAGGGCACATCCAGAATCCGCGCCAGGGTCTGGGCCAGCAGCGTCTTACCGCAACCGGTGGGACCGATCAGCAGGATGTTGGATTTTGCCAGCTCGATGTCATTGCCAGCCTTTTGCGAATGGTTCAGGCGCTTGTAGTGGTTGTGCACCGCCACCGAGAGCACCTTTTTCGCCATGGCCTGACCAATCACATAGTCATCCAGAACTTCGCAGATATCCTTGGGGCTCGGCACACCATCGGTGGCCTTCAGACCAGAGGCCTTGGTTTCTTCACGGATGATATCCATGCAGAGTTCAACGCATTCGTCGCAGATGAACACGGTGGGGCCCGCAATCAGTTTACGTACCTCATGTTGGCTTTTGCCACAGAAGCTGCAGTAAAGCGTGTTCTTGCTGTCGCCACTCGAATTCGTCGCCATGGTCTACCTTTCAGTCCGCTCGCAGCGCCGGTTTCTCCGGATGCCGCGCCTATCAGTCAGCTTATGACAGCCCATCGGCGGCCACAATGTCAAAATATGTGCTCCGTAAAAACCGGAGCACATGTTGTATTAGAAAGGCGAGCCTCAGCTCTCCTCGTCGTCACCCTTGGCGCGGTTTTCAACGATCTCATCAATCAGACCAAAGGCCTTGGCCTCTTCGGGATCCATGAAGTTGTCCCGCTCCAGCGCCGCTTCAACCTTGTCCAGCTCCTGGCCGGTGTGCTTGACGTAGATCTCGTTCAGACGACGCTTCAGCTTCAGGGTCTCTTCGGCATGGATCATGATATCCGTAGCCTGGCCCTGGAACCCACCAGAGGGCTGGTGCACCATAACCCGGGAATTGGGCAGCGAAAACCGCATGCCAGCCTCACCTGCGGTCAGCAGCAGCGATCCCATTGAGGCCGCCTGGCCGATAACCAGGGTCGAAACCTTGGGTTTGATATACTGCATTGTGTCGTAGATCGACAGCCCCGAGGTCACAACACCGCCGGGGGAGTTGATATACATCGAGATTTCCTTGGAGGGATTCTCGGCCTCAAGGTGCAACAGCTGCGCCACGATCAGCGAAGACATGCCGTCATGCACCGGACCGTTGAGAAAGATAATCCGCTCTTTCAGCAGGCGTGAAAAGATATCGTAGGCCCGCTCACCCCGGCTGGTCTGTTCGACCACCATAGGTACGAGGGTATTCATATAAGTTTCTCTGGGATCAATCATGCGAACCTGCCTGCGTTGTGTACTGTCCGGCACCATACCAGACAGAGTGTTACCTGAGTCTTAGTATCGCCCTCTGGGGCCTGCAAGAGGTCGCTTTTGTTTTTACCGCCCAGCTCCCGATCTACCCCCCAATGAAGGCAGACCTGTGGCACAGGCGTCGCAAAACATCTTAACGCTGTCGCTATTTCAGGGCCTTCAGTTGCCACGGCACAGTACATGCAGTGCAGGATAGGTCAAAGGTGCCGCCCATTCAGGATGTCGCAAAATCCGGCATTTTGGATATGTTTTTGCCAAATCCGCTCTTGCCATAGCGGCTATCACTGCCTTTTGGACCAGGACATTGCCATGACAGAAGACAATTTTGTTCAAAAAGGTGCATCCGCCACCCTGGCAGTTCCCCATTCAGGCGCACCGCAGGATTTTTATTTTCTGTTGTTGCCCAAAGCCACAATGCTGGCGGTTGCCGCTGCAATCGAACCTCTGCGCATTGCCAATCAAGTCACCAACTCCAAACTGTATCGCTGGTACATCCTCACCGAGGACGGCGCCCCTATCCGCTGCTCCAATGGCATGATGGTGACACCGGATATGGCGCTGCAGCCGATGACCTCGGAGGCGTTGGGGTTTGTCTGTTCCGGGGTCGAGCCCCAGTCGACCGCAGGCGATGCCACCCTGAACTGGCTGCGTCGCGAAAGCCGGTTTGGCCGCGCAATTGGCGGCATCTGCACCGGTGCCTTTGCCCTGGCCCAGGCCGGGTTGATCCGCGATCAGGCCTTTACCCTGCACTGGGAAAACCAACCCGGTTTTCAGGAGAGTTTCCCGGACCTTACGCCCTCGGCCAACACCTTTGAGATCAGCGGCGCCCTGATGACCTGTGGCGGCGGCAATGCGGCCACTGATCTGATGCTCAACTTGATCGAAGCCCGTCATGGCAAACAATTGGCGATTATCGTCGCCGATATGTGCCTGCATGTGCGCTCTGGTGGCCAGGCGACACCCCAGAAATCCAACTATGCAGTGGCCATCGGCAGCCGCAACCAGCGGCTTTTGAACGCGTTGCAACTGATGCAATCCGCTATTGAGGACCCGCTGTCCATTGGCGAGCTATGTGAACAGCTGGACATCTCGCGGCGCCAGCTGGAACGCCTGTTCTCGCGCTATCTGGATCAAAGCCCGATGCATGTCTATTTCGACATGCGCCTGTCCCATGCCTTTGCCCTGATGAACGAAACCTCGATGAGCGTCACAGAAATCGCGCTGGCCTCCGGCTTTAACAGCTCGACCCATTTCTCCCGCCAGTTCAAACGAAAATTCGGCGCCTCACCACATTTTTTCCGCAAGGGCTGGAGCTAACCCCCCCCCAACGGTTTGGCGCGGCGCCCGCCAAGCGGAAACGGCCACCGTCTATGCGCGGTGGCCGTTGTATTTGCGCGCAACGGATCTGGCTCCCCCCCCAACGGCTGCGTCCTGCCCTATGCGGCGCGCACCGTGTTGTGCGCCGGCGCTGTTGCAGCACGTGCCGCCTCAGGTGCAGCCGGGATCAGACCCAGTGATTTACACAGAGGCATCCGTCGCGCGGCAAATGCAGCGGCCCGCGCCTGCAATAGCGCCAGGTTTTCCTCCGGCGTTACCAACACCCGTCCTTCATGCTGCAGCCGCTGCCCCTGCGCGGACAGAATGCTCCAGGCCAGGTCCGCCCAGTCGGTTGGCTGCGCCTTGCCTTCGCCATAGGCCAAAAGGAACAGCAGTTCGATCCGGTCCAGCTGCAGCCCGCCCCCAGTCACCGGAGAGGCCAGAAACCGCAGCGTTTCGCTGTCCTCGGCCCGTTTACAAACCGCCAGATTAAAAGCCTGACAGCGCGCCTGACGCTCTGTGATTCCGTCCAGTGGCAGACAGGGCGCCACGACCCCGGACCCGGCCAACAGGCGCAGCAATCGCGATATTTCGCCCCAGGTCATTTGGCCAAAGGCTCCTTGATCCAAAAGGCTGCGCACCGTGGCTGGCCCGGACTGCAAAGCTTCCAGAATCGGCCCATATTGCGCCGGGTCCAAAGCGATCTCCCCCTGGCGCCAGCTGAGCTTCAACGGCCCGCCACTGTAGCGCTGCATCAGCGCCAGCGGGGTCTCGAACCAGGCCCCAATAGCGCCGCGTTCCGTATGGCTGCGCCCCCCCTTTACAAACAGGTCAGAGCGAAACTGTTCGTTCACCAGAATATCCCGCAGGTTTTCGCGCTGCACCGGGTCGCTTTCGCCCTCCAGCACCGCAGTTTGGTCGGGGGTCAGGCAAATGTCGTCCACATGGTCCAGAATACTGGTTGAGCCCAGGAAATTCAGCTTGGCCTGTGACAGATCACCGGCAAGATCTGCAAAATGAAACGGCGTCCAGTCGGCATTGAACATCTCATGCGCCAGATAGTTGGCCGACATCTGCTGGGATTTTTCCAGTCTGGTGCAGGCGATGGGATTGGCTTTGAAAAACTTGGCCCCTGCCCCTTCCAGATTCCCGGCAAAACTCAGCGCCTCAACGATCCGGTCCTCCAGCGGGCCTGTGCCCTGGGCGGCGCGGTCCTGCAGAATACGCCGCAATGGCATCACCGAGGCCCAGCCCGACAGGGAATTGTAGCTGACATAGACCATGCCGCCAGGTTTCAAACGGCGGCGAATAAACTGGACGATATGCTGCCGGTTTTCCTGCGAGACCCAGCTCATCACCCCGTGCAGGGCAATGATGTCAAACTGCTTGGGCAGGCTGTCTTCTTGCTCAAAATCAGCAAAGGAGCGCTCGTAGAAATGAACATTATCCAGATCCGTCTCTGCGGCCAGATCACGGGCGCCGGCAATGTGGGAAGGGTTAAAATCCATTGCGTGAAACTGAATATGCGGGTTGGCCGCTGCCAAGAGATTGGCGGTGAAACCCTGACCGCAGCCCAGCTCGCAATAGCTGAGGTCCCTCTGTGTCAGATTGTGTTTTTGACCCTTTGAAGTTGCAGCCAGGGCCATGACTGCCGGCGTCATTTCTTGAAAAAAATCATGTGTATAGTCAACCTCAGCTACGTAGCCGGAAGTCCAGTCGCTCATATACTACCTCTTGGTCTGCTTAGAAAACTTCGCGTCTGGGCAACCTGTCTAAAATTGGTGATCAAGAGGTTAAGCTATCAACATTTCTATTCAAGTTTTCGAGATCTCCCGTCCCGGCGCAGAAGGTGCACAACACCGCCGCTGGTGCCCGTGGTTGCGCGGTTGGAGTCGAAAAAGAGCCAGGTCCGCCCCGGAGCCAGGAAAAATGTTCAGGAAAAGCGGCAGGAAATAAGCCTCCCAGTTTCAAACGTCACAGAGACCACAGCCGAAGCTGACGGCAGCAAAAAGGGCGGAATGATCCGCCCTTGATCCCATGCTAGTGGGGTTTGTCCCCAGCTGTTTTGTCAGGCCCCGATGAGGAGGTTAATCAAAGCTTCTGAGGTAGCTCACAACCGCTTCGATATCGCGCTCCTTGCGCAGACCAGCAAACGACATCTTGGTGCCCTTCATGAACTTTCTTGGTTTGGTCAGAAAGGCAGCCAGGGCCTCTTCGTCCCAGACCAGACCATCTTCGCCCGCGGCCAGCATCGGCTTGGAGTATTTGAACCCCTCGACCATGCCCGCAGTGGCGCCAAAGATACCGTTCAGGATCGGGCCGGTGCTGTTCTTGGCCCCTTCGCCCACCTTGTGGCAGGCCTTGCACTTCTTAAAGACCTTGGCGCCCTTGGCGACCAATTCCGGGTCCAGTGCAACTGCCTCGACCACCGGCTCTGCGGCCGCTTCGACCACAGGTTCTGCTGCAACCGGTTCAGCAGCTGCCTCTTCCACAACCGCCTCAGTGGCCACTGTCTCTTCTGGTGTCACATCCAGAACCCGCGCCCGCATGGTGATTTCGACACTGTCCTTACAATCCGCCATGCAGGGTTCTGGCTTCCAGAAATGCGCCTCGCTTTGCAGCCGGTCATCGACAAAAAAGCCTTCGGCGTTGGGCAAGGTGACATCAGCAAATGTCTCATTTGACAGCACAAAATCCTCATCCACCAGATCATTGGAATAGAGGATATAGGCGACGATGGCATAGACCTCATCGGGTTCCAGCGTCTGCGCCGCACCAAAGGGCATAGAGCGGTTCACATAGTCCCAGGTGGTCGACAGATAGGGCCAGTAGGAGCCCACTGTTTTCAGCGGATCCTCATGGTCCAGCGTGCCCTGCCCCCCGGCCAGTTTGGGCCAGTTGTCGACACCCTCGGCAAAGTCGCCGTGACAGACGGCGCATTTCTCGGCAAAGACTTCCTCACCGGTCAGCGCATCGCCCGAGCCCACGGGCAAGCCGGTACCATCTGGAGACACGTCAATATTCCAGGCGGCAATTTCTTCCGGCAGGGCGGGACGGCCCAGACCGTATGTGCCGGCATAGGCCGGCAGTGCGAGCCCGGCTGAGAGAGCCGCTGCGGCGATAACTTTAGGAAACTTCGACATTTTCTGCCTCCCCATTGGCTTTGACCCACCAGGTCTGGATGGCGTTGTTGTGATAGATCGAGTTCAGACCGCGCACCTCGCGCAGCTCTGCTTTTGTCGGCTGGACATAGCCCGCGCTGTCACGCGCCCGGCTTTGCAGCAGCATTTCGGAGCCGTCCCAGTTCACATCGAGGTAGAACCGCGCCAGCGCCTTGTCGACACCAGGCGCGCCCAGACGGGCCTCGGTCCAGGTCTTGCCACCATCAATCGAGACATCCACCCCGGTGATGGAGCCGCGACCGGACCAGGCCAGGCCTGTGATCACCAGCGGGCCGCTGCCATGGGTGATGGGCGACTGCGGGCTGGGGCTGGTCACGACGGATTTGGCATCCATTTCCCAGGTCCATTTGCGCGCCGAACCATCTGCCATGGTGTCGGTGTATTTTGAGGTCTCTTCGCGGCTTTCCACCGGGCCATCCATGACCTCGATGCGGCGCAGCCATTTGATCCACATGTTGCCTTCCCAGCCGGGCACAACCAGACGCACCGGGTAGCCATGCTCTTTGCGCAGGGCCTCACCATTGGCCTTGAAGGCCACCAGCACATCGTCCAGCGCCTTTTCCAGCGGGATCGAGCGGCCATTGGACGAGGCATCAGCGCCTTCAACGTAGACCCATTTGTCCTTGAAATCGCCAGCTGCGGCCAGTCCGGCCTCTTCCAGCAAGGTACGCAGCGAGACCCCGGAGTATTCCATATTGTGGATCATGCCATGGGTGAACTGAGCCCCATTCAGCTGAGCGCCCGCCCATTCCATGCCTGAATTCGCAGCGCATTCGCAAAAATAAACCCGGTTTTCGCGCGGGAAACGCTCCAGATCGGCGTAGGAGAACACCAGCGGTGTATCTACCAACCCGTTGATCATCAGGCGGTAGTCTTCTTTACGCAGCTCGATCGCACCCGAGTGGTGACGCTCAAAGGCGCAGCCTTGTGGGGTGATGGTGCCATCCAGTGCGTGGATCGGCGTGAAGTTGATCGAAGAGATCGTATCTGCGGTCAGCCATTCCACATTGCGCCGCACCACGTCCTGCTCAAACTGGATCGGCAGGCCATAGGGGGTGGCATCCACACCATCGCCCAATCCACTGGCCCACTCCTGCACTTCGGTGATCAGAGGGTCCGGCGTCGCGGCTTGGGCCGCCTGGCCTGCGCCAACGGCGGCGGCCCCTACTCCGGTTGCGGCTGCACCGGCCAGAAACTGGCGGCGCGATGGCGCAAAATCATCTGCTTTATCGCTCATTTTCTTTTCTCCTTACATCGATAAATTCGCCTTTGTGAATTCATCAGCGCAAAAAATTTTGATCAGGAAGAGGTGCTGCTAGAGACGTCACCCCAGCAGCACCTCCGGGTCAGGCCTAGGCCCCGACCACATTGACCGATGTGTTGGGGGTGACTGAGACCGTCCCCTGTTTGCGAATGTGATCTTCGACCACATCCCAGATCATGGGACCCTCGGTGCCCTCGTTGACGCTGGCCCAACCAGAAACCATGAAGGATTTGCTGGCGTCGATTTTCTCGCCGGTTTTCAACAGGGTCATTTCGCTGATGCGATCCCCCTGCGGCTTGGTGATATCAATCCGGTAGCCCATGCCACCAATGCGCACCATGTCACCGCCCTGCTGATAATAGGGGTCGGGGTTAAAGATGTTATCGGCCACATCCTCCAGAATCACCTTGATGAATTCCCCTGTCATCTCAGACCGGTAGGCAGCGCCGTAGCTCATCGAGGTGACATTCCAGATGTCTTCGCGGGTGATGTCATCCCCAGGCACCAGCGACGGCCCCCAGCGCACACCGGGCGACATGGCGATATCCGCCTCGCGCTCGCTGAGCAGCGCGTCACAGATCAGGTCATCCCAGGTGCCGTTGAAATTGCCGCGACGATAGAGCAGCGAGTCGGTCTTGCCGATCACTTCAGCCAGCTGATCCGCAAAAGGAGCGCGCTGTTCGTCGATCAGTTTGGTGATCACCGGATCCGGCGCAATCACATCGGCAAAAATCGGGATCAGCTTATGGCGGATGCCCATCATCTGACCATCGCGCACATCCAGATCAATGCGGCTGACAAATTTGCCGTTGGAGCCGGAGGCGATAATATGGGTTTTGCCAACCAGAACCGGCTCTGGCAGCGCATCATGGGTGTGACCGGACAGGATCACATCAATGCCGGTGACAACGCTGGCCATCTTTTTGTCCACGTCAAAGCCGTTGTGCGACAGCAAAACAACCAGATCAGCCCCCGCAGCGCGGACCTCATCCACCATCTCCTGCATGTGCTCATCGCGGATGCCAAAGGAATACTCGGGGAACATCCAACCGGGGTTGGCGATGGGCATATAGGGGAAGGCCTGACCGATCACTGCCACCTTGGCGCCACCGCGATCAAAGAATTTGTAGGGTTTGAACAGTTCCGCCGGTTCGTCCCATTCGGAATCAAAGATGTTCTGGCCAAGCGCCGCAAAGGGCAGGCCTTCGACGATCTCATTCACCCGGTCAGAGCCCAGGGTGAACTCCCAATGGAAAGTCATCGCATCGGGCTTGAGTGCGTTCATGACGTTGACCATGTCCTGACCTTCGGTCTTGTGACAGGTCATGGAGCCATGCCAGGTGTCACCGCCGTCCAGCAGCAGCGCATCGGGGCGCTCCGCCCGGATGGCGTTGATCACGGTGGCGACGCGGTCCATGCCACCTACCCGGCCATAGCCCTGCGCCAGTGAAGAAAAATCATCATGGGTCAGCGCATAGGCAGAAGGGCTGCCATCCTGGATGCCGTATGCCTTCCGGAAGTCAGCGCCGGTGATATGAGGCACATGGCCCTTGTTGCCCCCAACCCCAATGTTGACCGAGGGCTCGCGGAAATAGATCGGTTTCAGCTGCGCGTGAATATCAGTGATATGGATCAGGCTGATATTGCCAAAGGTGTCAAACTGGAGCAGCTGATCCTGGGTCAGGCTTTGCTGTGCAGCCAAACGGCCCCAGTTGCCAAAACCGGATGCACCAACCAGGGCGGAAGCGGCCATCGATACCTGCAAAAAGTCACGGCGCGAGATCATGTCTATCTATCATCCTGTGCGATCATAAGCAGCAAATATGATTCATATTCGCATCTATGAATTCATTAAAAGCGAAACACCCCGCGCCTGCAAAGACGCGGGGTGTTGGTGTGTTTTAGTTACGGACCGAGGGGCCTTCGACGGACAGGCCATTGCCGCGCGACGCGACATAGAGCTCAAGCGCGACAAACTCGGACGAACCGGGCTTGTAGGTCTCGGCGCGGGTATCGCGCACGCAGCCTTTGAAACGGGCCTGCACGTTGTTGAGCTTGGCGTTTTTCAGACGATAGGTCGGAAAGCCGTTGATATGGCCCTGGCTCAGGTGATCAGCGCGGATCATCAGACCATAGCTGTCCTCGTGGCAATTGGCACAGGACAGTTCCAGCTGACCGGTACGGGCATAGTACATTTCTTTGCCCTGCTCCCAGACCGACTGAGCCGGTCCATCAATGGCGACATTGACCGGCATGCCACGTGACTGCACCGAAATAAGAGCCTCCATCGCGGTCATGTCACCGCCGGTGTATTTCCATGCTTTGGCACCCATCTGGTTTTCGCGGCAGTCATTGACCTGCATCGCCAGGGTACGGACTTCGCCGGCCTGTTCATTCCATTTAGGATAGACCGCACGCACCCCTGCCATGCTTTGTTCCACGTCATCATGACAGGAGGCGCAGGATTTATCCTCGGACCCCTCGACGGTGTTCCAAGCATCATAGGCCTTATCGACAAAGACCATGGCGGGGTTTTCAAAATCGTCCATCTGCAGGGACTGGGTCTCATCCGAGCGGAAGTGCCACCCCGACATCACCTCGTCCAGCACATCGGCCACATGGGCCGGTGCCGCGGTTTTGGTTACCAGAGTTTGTTCTTCGTTGAGCACCAGTGTGTCGTCATCCGCATCCGCATGGGCAGAAAGCGGCAGGCTCAGTGCGACAGCAATGGCGGTAAGCGCCTTATAGTTCATTCCTTGTCCTCCCTTGGGTATCCACCCTGGCCACATCTGCGGCCAGGATGCCGTGCCTTTGAGATCCGGAAGGGATCAGGCGATAGCGATAGATTTAGATGTCTCATAAACAGAGCCATCGTCGTCATACCAGGTAAAGGCAAAATCGCCGGCCTCTGGCACAATGGCCTCGAACTGGAAATAGGGGTTGGTCGAAACCGCAGGTTCAATCGTAACATCCACGACCATCTGGCCGTTGAATTCGCAGGTAAAGCGATTGATGATCGAGCGCGGGATAACATTGCCTTCCTTATCCTTGCGCTGGCCGCTTTCCATCTGGTGGCTGATCAGGGTCTTGATGGTGATCGCCTCACCAGCAGTTGCCTTCTTGGGGACTTTGACGCGGGGTTTTACACCGGATGCCATGTCTTTAACTCCTTCGTATTCAGGCCGTATTTCAGGCCGCAATCGGATATGAGCGGGGCTGAATGCTTAGCCGCCGCAGCCACCGATGGTCACTTTCACAGATGCGCTTGCCTTGGCAAAGCTGCCGTCGGCCAGCTTGGCGATGGCCACAACATCCTGGGTACCAGCAAGGCGGATCCGGGTGGCAGCTGACTGGCTGCCGGCCAGGGGGCCAAAATTGAAGGTTGCAACACCCGGCGTCGGGTTGCCGGTGGCCAGAACCATGATCGCAGTGGCGCCCGGGGCACTCACTTCGATTGGCACGGTATTGCCGTTTTCAGCAATCTCCGGCGCCGTTAGTTCAACTCCGGTGTCGGCCATGTCGGCACCACCTGTAAATTCGGCAATCCGATCCTCGGTGCTGGCGCTGACCCGCAGCGGCAGCACCGTCATCACAGCAGCACCCAGGGCCATGCCCAGGGTCTCACGGCGTGAGAACTCCATCATATGTCTCCTTTGACGTTTCGCAAAGCGGCTGGGCTGTCGCCCTCGCTTTACTCTTCTTTTAGGGTCGCGATGAACGCGATCACATCTTCGATTTCCTGGGCGGACAGGATCGGTGTCAGCGCCTCTGTGGGGGCCTTGCCGGTATAGGCATCACCAGGACGCAAAAAGCCGTCGACCTTGTAGAATGCAGGCATCATTGTGCCTTCAAAGGTCATTTTGGCATTGGTCATCAAACCGCGAAGCTCCGCTTCGGTCCAGCGATCCCCGGCGCCATCCAGCGACGGGCCGATTTCGCCGTGAAACGGCACATCAGCCAAGGCTGTCAGCTGGTGACAGGCGACACAGTTGCCCAGCGATTTGGTGCCTGCGATAACAGCACCGCTTGCCGCATCACCTGGTTTGCCGGTCAAGGAGGCCGCAACTGCGCCATCCTCGTCAAATTGCACATCCTTTGGCGCGACCTCTGCCGCCAGGGCTGCACTCCCGATCAGGCTCACGGCCAGTGTCAGAGATAGTCTCTTCATGGTTCCTCCCGTTGGCTGCCACCCGCAGTCTGGCGGGCTTAGCTGTTGTATACCGTAGGGCACCCTGCCCTCTAAACGCAACAACAAATTCAATAGTATGAATTAATATATTCGTTCGCCCGCACTCAGTCTGCAGACCCATTGTTGCGCTCCGAGATGCGGCGCGCGTGGTAGCGTTGAAAATCTTCCCCATTGTCAGAGAGATACCGCTTTTCGTTCACCCAGGTAAACATGTCCAGTGTTGTTCCCGGACCAAAGGCACCGGGCATTGTCGCCACCGCCGCCTGGGGGGCTGTCTGCCCCTCCTCCACCTCTTCCGGCAGGAACAGAATCGTTGGCGTAAACAGGACGCCCCATTTGCGCGCCATGTCTTTTTCCGACAGGCTCTCGCCATCAAAGTCAGTGACCTCCACATCACCGTAAAGGTTCATCTGCACCACAAAGTAATTCTCGTCGATGTAGCTGCTCACCTCGGGGCGAGGGAACACATCGGTGTGCATCTTGGTACAGTAGATGCAGCCACGTTGTTCAAAGAACAACACCAGGCGTTTGCCTTCGCTGTTGGCCTCCTCCAGGTCTTCGCGCAGATCCTTGAAGGTCTCGCGCATCCAGGGCGTTTTATGCAGCCCGTCATCACCCAGTTCAACCGCTGCAACATCCGTTGCAACCAAGGGCAACGCCAGTGCCAGGGTGGCAAGTTTCAACATCCAGTTCTTCATGTTTCTCTCCCAAAATCTCGCATTTAGTCTTGGTCACTATCCGATTGTGGCAAAGCTTGGCATCCAGCGGATCATCAGATCTGCAATCCAGCGCACGCCGCCGGTGACGATCAGGATGGCAAACAGGATCAGCATCGCCCCCATGATCTTTTCGACCCAGTGAAAGGCCGCCCGGTGCCGCGCCACCCAGGCCAAAAACGGCTTGGCAAACAGCGCCGCCACCACAAAAGGAAAGGTCATGGCCGCGCCATAGACAAACAGCAACGCGCCGCCGCGCCAGACCTCTCCCAGCCCGGAGGCCACCATCAGGATCGAGGCCAGGGCCGGCCCCACACAGGGCGTCCAGCCAAAGCCAAAGGCCAGCCCCATCAAGTAGGCCCCGGCTAGGCTGGATGGGTCGGCAGAGCTTTCCATCCGTGCCTCACGGTACAGCAACCCGATGCGAATGACCCCCAGAAAATGCAGGCCAAAGACCACCAGAATCAAAGCCGCCCCATAGGACAGGATTTCCATGTACTGGCCAAACAGCTGCCCCAGCGCCGTCGCCCCCATTCCCATCAGCATAAAGACCGAGGTCACCCCGGCAGCAAAGCACAGGGAAGCCAGGACCATACGCCGCTGCGCTCCCGGTGCGATCTCGCCGTCACTGCGCAGTTCGGACATGGACAACCCGCCCAGATAGGACAGGTAAAACGGCACCATCGGCAGAATGCAGGGGGTGAAAAAGCTCAACAATCCGGCAAAAGCTGCGCCCAGGTATGAAATTTCCAGCATCACGATTTTATGACCTTCCGCGCCTTAAGCTGTCTTGGCGCAAGACTTGTGTTATTCACATATTCAAATTATGTAGTATCAAGCCGCAAATCGCGGATGCCGTCAACGGTTGAGGTCATGAAAAATCAACGCCCCCTTTCTGTAACACGCCGCAGCTTTGCAGCGACCGCCCTGTCAGTGGCTATTGGCCTTGCGGTTGTAAACCCGTTGCCTGCGCTGGCTGACGCGGCTCTACCCTGGGCTGACAAGGGCCGCGCGCTGGTCATGGTTGAGCAGGCAGGCTGTGAATGGTGCAAACGCTGGAACGAAGAAATCGGCCCCATTTACCCCAAAACCCGCGAGGGCGCTTTTGCGCCGCTGCACCGGGTGGATCTGCGGGCCATTCCCGCTGACCTGCAGTTGACACGTCGGGTGACTTTTACGCCAACATTCTTGATTGTAAACGACGGACATGAGATGGCCCGCCTGGAAGGCTATCCAGGGGAAGACTTTTTCTGGCCCTTGATCGCCCAACTTATGCGCCAGCATCTGGGGTTGCCCACCGAAGAGGCCGACCCACCCGAGAGCTAGCCGATATTAAGACCGCATTGGGAGGAGCGGCGCCCGCGCGCTGCCACCACAGGAGAGAGACTATGGGACTACCGCAATTCTCGGCCGATATGGCCCCGGAAGAGCTGGACAACATGGTGGACAACGCCACCACAGCGTCAAATTTCCTCAAGGCGATCAGCCATGAGGGACGATTGATGATCCTGTGCCACCTGGTCACCGGTGAAAAATCGGTCACCGAACTCGAAGATCTACTGGCCGCACGCCAGGCCGCCGTGTCGCAGCAGCTGTC
This sequence comes from Phaeobacter sp. G2, assembly GCA_025163595.1. Lineage (NCBI taxonomy): Bacteria > Pseudomonadati > Pseudomonadota > Alphaproteobacteria > Rhodobacterales > Roseobacteraceae > Phaeobacter > Phaeobacter sp. G2. The sequence goes on along the minus strand of CP104100.1, from coordinate 2,169,086 downwards.
GCGGTTGCGGCTCGAAGGGCTGGTCGTGCCACGCCGGGACGGCAAGGCCATCTATTACCGTTTGGCAGACGACCGTCCACGGCGGATCCTCGAAGTGGTCTACGAGCTGTTCTGCAACGACGCCAGCTAGGGCCAGATCCCTTGAAATTGACGCCCAGCGCGCGGGTCAGGATGCAAAACCCATTGCGCAAAACCCATTGCAATGGATCCTGCAATGACGCTTTGCTGCGCCCATAGATGCATCCCCTGAGCCGTCGCCGGAAAGACCACAGGCGCACATGCGGGAGCGACATCGCTTGAGGTCAGCGCCAACCGCCCAGCCCAGGAGGAGGGTTGCCCATGTTTGATCTGTTCAGCGATCACCAGTTGGTCACCGGTATCGGCCTGTTGGGGGGGATCTTATTGGGGCTGGCAGCCCGGTTGGGCCGGTTCTGCACCCTGGGCGCCATCGAAGATCTGCTATATGGCGACTCGTCGCAGCGGATGCGCATGTGGGGGCTGGCAATTGGCACCGCCATCATTGGCAGTTTCACCCTCATCGGGTTGGGGCTGTTTGACGCCTCGCACTCTTTCTACCTTTCAGTGCGCTGGATGCCGATGGCCTCGATTATCGGTGGCCTGATGTTTGGCTATGGCATGGCCCTAAGCGGCAACTGTGGCTACGGCGCCATTGCCCGGCTTGGCGGCGGCGATCTGCGCAGCTTTGTCATTGTGCTGGTGATGGGCATCTCAACCTATGTGGTGCTGTCTGGCCCCCTCGCCCCACTGCGCAACCTGCTGTTTCAGCAACAGGATGTCACCAGCGAGCTGCCGCCAGGACTGGCACATCACCTGGCCGCGCTGACCCATCTGCCGCTGGCGGGTATTGGGATCGTTGTCGGTGTCCTCCTGATTGGCATCAGCCTATGGGATGCGGACTTCCGCCGTGATCGCAAAAGCCTGTTTTGGTCCGTCATTGTCGGTGTGGCCGTGGTTTCTGGCTGGGCGGGCACCGCCTATATCAACGCCCGCGGGTTTGAGGCGCTGCCGGTGGTTTCACATTCTTTCTCAGCGCCTCTGGGGGAAACCATCCTCTGGACCATGACCGGCAGCCTGCGGCCACTGTCCTTTGCGGTGGGTTCGATCACCGGGGTCTGGCTCGGCGCCTTTATTGGCTCGCTGATCAAAGGACATTTCCGCTGGGAGGCCTGTGACGATCCGCGTGAGTTACGGCGCCAGATCATTGGCGCCGCCATCATGGGCGCGGGCGCTGTGGTCGCCATGGGCTGCACCGTGGGGCAAGGGCTCAGCGCCTTCTCCTTGCTCTCGCTCTCCGCCCCTGTCACCTTTTTGGCGATCTTTGCCGGGGCCGCCCTGGGGCTGCGCCAATTGATCGAAGGCTTTCGCCGCACTACCTAGGGCCGGTCTAACCTCTGCCATCGCTGTGCCGCAGTGTTTTCTATCTGGCTGGTCACATATGCCGCCTGACATATACCCGGTGATATATGCCCCGTTATATGTGCCCCGTGATATGTACCCTGTGACATTCTGATGAATTCGCTTTGATCATAATCTATCTGTTACACAGCGGCTGCAAATCACCAGGCATCTGCCGGGGATCTCCCGCCTACACCGTTATGAAAAGAGCACGCCATGGACCGCAAGCAAATCATCAACGATCCTGAGATCGGCAACAAGGCCGAAGCCTATGAAGCCTTTGACGACATCCCAACCAACCCCAACCTGGATGCCACCATCGGCGATGTCATCAATACCCGCTATGGCCGCCGCGATATGCTGCGCGGTATGCTTGGTGTCTCGGCAGCGGCCACCCTGTTTGGCACCTCCGCGCTGATCGCCCCCAACCACGCCACCGCCTCTGCGGCCCCTGAAAGCCGCTATCGCTTTGATGAGCTGACCTGGGGCAATGATGAAACCCATCACATCGCCAATGGCTATGAGGCAGACGTGCTGCTGCGCTGGGGCGATCCGATCACCGCTGATGCGCCTGAATTTGACGTGATGAACCAGACAGCTGAGGCCCAGCTGCAGCAGTTTGGCTATAACAACGACTATGTGGGCTTTACCCCCCTGAACGCCGAAGGCACCCGTGGTCTGCTCTGTGTGAACCACGAATACACCAACGAAGAAGTCATGTTCCCCGGTCTTGGCCGTCAGGACAAACAGGGCTTTGCCGGTATGACCAAGGAGTTGATCGACATCGAGATGGCCGCCCATGGTGGCACCGTGGTTGAGATCGCGCGCGACGCAAGCGGCAAATGGGCGGTTGTGCGTGATGGCGCCTTTAACCGGCGCATCACCCCGCTGAACACCGCAATGACCATCGACGGCCCCGCCGCAGGGCACGCCCGGATGCAAACCAATGCTGATGCCTCTGGCAAAGCTGTCATTGGCACGCTCAACAACTGTGCCGGCGGCATGACCCCCTGGGGCACCTGGCTGATGGCCGAAGAGAACTTCCACGGCTATTTCTGGACCGATGCCCGCGACAGCGACGGCAAGCCGGATCTGACCGCGCACCAGGATGCTGCCAGCAAGAAACGCTATGGCGTCCCCGGTGGCTGGTATGCCTGGGGTCAGCACTATGACCGGTTCAACATCGACAAAGAGCCAAACGAGCCAAACCGCTTTGGCTGGGTGGTTGAAGTCGATCCCCGCAAACCAGACGCAAAACCAGTAAAACACACTGCCCTGGGTCGTTTCCGCCATGAGGGGTGCGAGACAACCATCTCAGCGACCGGCAAATTGGTTGTCTATATGGGCGATGATAACCGGTTTGATTACCAGTACAAATATGTCTCCAACGGGACAGTGTCCCACACCGATGATGCCAATGGAAACCTGCTGAGCGACGGTATTCTATATGTTGCCCGCTTTGATGCCGATGGCACCGTGCACTGGCTGCCGCTGGTACATGGCGAGGGGCCGCTGACCGCAGAGAACGGTTTTGCCAGCCAGGCTGATGTGCTGATTGATACCCGCCTGGCCGCGGATGCGCTTGGCGCCACGCCAATGGACCGTCCCGAAGATGCCCAGCCGCGCGGCGACGGCACCGCCTATATCATGCTGACCAACAACTCCAAGCGCAAGGATACGCAGCTCAACGCCGCAAACCCCCGCGCCAAATCCAACTTTGGTCACATCATCGAAATCAAAGAAGCGGCAGGCGATCATGCCTCCACCACGGGCACATGGTCGATCCTGGTGAAATGTGGCGACCCAGAGCTTGCGGAAGTGGGCGCTCAGTGGAACCCGGAAACCAGCGAAAACGGCTGGTTTGGCTCTCCCGACAACTGTGCCTTTGACGCCGATGGCCGCCTGTGGATCTCTACCGATCAGGGCAGCAAATGGGGCAAGACGGGCAAATCCGACGGGCTGTATGCGCTGGAAACCGAAGGCGAACTGCGTGGCCATTCGAAACTGTTCTTCCGCTGCCCAGTTGGCGGGGAACTCTGTGGGCCATACTTCACCGAGGACAGCGAAACGCTCTTTTTGGCGGTGCAACACCCCGGCACCGATGGCACCAAGGCGCTGCAAGGGTTTGAGCGCGCCTCGACTTTCGAAGATCCCGCCACCCGTTGGCCCGACTTCGATCCAAAAATGCCGCCGCGCCCCTCGGTTGTTGTGGTCACCAAAACAGGCGGCGGCCGGATCGCTGTCTAGCTGGGTCTCATAGCGCAAGCCACCGCTATACCTCACACTGGCCCAGGCCCGGATCCGTCCGGGCCTGACCTGTCTGCGCTTATGGCAGGACCCTGCCTTGCCCCCCTCCGCCGCACTTGACGACCCAAAATGCTACACTGCAATGTGATGCCTTAGCCCGCAAATCTATGCCAATCTGCGGTCAGCTTAATCCAAAGGGTCTTTCCAATGCGCGCACTGTGCCTATCACGCTCTGCCCTGTGTCGCAGACTTCCCAAGATGCTAAGGGCAATGAGCCTCCCCCTACCACAGGCTGCTCTCCCGGCGTTGCTCATGGTGGTGATCCTCAGCCTCGGATCTTTGCCCCAGCCCGCCGGGGCGAGCGAACTTGGCAAACGCAAAGGCTGGGTGATCTTTGAAAGCGAAAAACCCTATGAAACGCTGCTGCAGGATCTGCGTGCCGCAGTAAAGGCCGAGGGGCTCGTGGTGGTCACACAGGCCGGCCCGACGCAGGCAGCCGCAGCCCGTGGCATTTCCATTCCCGGCAACCGGGTGATTGGTGTCTTCAACAATGACTACGCGGTGCGCATTCTGGCCCTGTCGACTGCCGCGATGATCGAAGCCCCTCTCCGGTTTTATGTCACCGAGGTCGACGCAGATCACAGCCATCTGGCCTATAAACGTCCCAGCTTTGTCTTTGCCCCCTACCTCAATGAGGGCGGAGGTCGGCTGCTGCGCATTTCCACCGACCTGGACCGCCGCTTTGCGGCCATCGCTGAAGCTGCACTGCACTAGGGGAATGGCAGGGCGGCCCGGACGGCAACAAAGCCCGCCCCTACCATGCCCCCAAGCTGACCAGTTTAGGGCGCCCTGTAGCCAGTGCCGAGGCCACTATGCAACACACAGCAAGTCACAGAGACGTGATACGGCTTGCGCCGCCTGCCGCAACCCGCGAATTCTAGCTTCTGGAACAAGTGGGAAATCAAAAACATGACACAGACCCTTCGCGCCGCCGACGTTCTGGCCCGCCGCCTCTACGAGGCCGGCTGCCGTCACGCCTTTGGCATGCCCGGCGGCGAGGTGCTGACCCTGGTGGATGCGCTGATCAAGGCCGGCATTACGTTTCACCTGGCCAAACATGAAAACGCCGCCGGCTTTATGGGCGAAGGCCTGCACCACAGCGACGGCGCCCCGGTTATTCTGGTTGCCACCCTGGGTCCAGGTGCGCTCAACGGCGTCAATGTGGTGGCCAATGCCCATCAGGACCGGGTGCCGATGCTGGTGCTCACCGGCTGCGTCGATGCTGCCGAGGAACACAGCTATACCCACCAGGTGCTGGATCACCGGGCGGTGTTCTCTCCCATAACCAAGGCCACGTTCCGCCTGGATTCCGAGGCTGCGGACCTGATCGCCGACAAGGCCGTCGCCATTGCCACCCAGCCACGCAACGGTCCGGTGCATATTGACGTGCCGATCTCGGTTGCAGACGCCCCTGCCAGAGATCGCGGCTCTCGCCGCGCGCCTGCGGCGCTGACCCGGCCAGAAGACGCCACGCTGGCGCAGGCGCTGTCCTGGCTCGACGCCGCCCAGCGTCCCATCGCCATCATCGGTCTCGACGCCCTGCAGGAACAGGCCGCGCCCGAGATCAAGACCTTCCTCGAACACCACCAGATCCCCTTTGTCACCACCTACAAGGCCAAGGGCATTCTGCCGGAAAGCCACCCGCTGTGCCTGGGCGCCGCCGGGCTGTCGCCGCTGGCGGACAAATATCTGCTGCCCCTGGTGCAAAAATCCGATCTGATCCTGGCCCTGGGCTATGACCCGATCGAGATGCGCCCCGGCTGGCGCAATATCTGGGATCCTGCGGTGCAGCGGATGATCGACATCACCCCTGAGCCCAACAGCCACTACATGCATCAGGCCAGTCTGGCGCTGGTCGCTGCCTTGAAACCCACCCTTGCGGATCTGACCCGCTCCGGGACCGCAACAGATCGCCTCAAATGGCCCTGCGCCGCCCCGGCACAGGTTCGCCAGGATCTTGCAGCGGCCTTTCCCACCACCGATGACTGGGGCCCGGCCGGGGTGATTGCCCAGTGCCGCGCCTCCCTGCCCGAAACCACCCTGGCGACAGCGGACAGCGGCGCTCATCGCATTTTGCTCAGCCAGATGTGGCCCTGCGCTGAACCGCGCGCCCTGATCCAATCCTCCGGCCTGTGCACCATGGGCTGCGCCGTGCCCATGGCCATTGGCCGCAAGCTGGCAGAGCCCGATCGTCCGGTTGTCAGCTTCTCCGGCGATGCCGGGTTTTTGATGGTTGCCGGGGATCTGGCCACCTCCGCCGAGCTGGGCGTGGCACCGATCTTTGTGGTCTTTGCCGATGCCAGCCTGGCCCTGATCGAGCTGAAACAGCGGGGCCGCCAGATGTCCAATGCCGGGGTTGATCTGGGGCGCCACGACTTTGCGGCCATCGGCCGCGCCTTTGGCGGCACGGGTGTAACGGTGCGTAATCGCGCTGAATTGGACCAGGCCTTGCAACAGGCCTTGGCCTCGGACCGCTTCACTGTCATTTCTGCCGAAATCGAACCCGGAGGATATGATGGACGCATCTAACCCACAGCCAAGCTCGCCCCAGAGCAGCCTCACCCATGGCGCCCTGAAGGGCATCAAGGTACTGGATCTTTCCCGCATTCTGGCAGGCCCCACCTGCACCCAGATGCTGGGCGATCTCGGCGCTATCGTGGTCAAAGTGGAAAACCCCAAAACAGGCGGCGACGACACCCGCCAATGGGGCCCTCCTTATGTGGAAAATGAGGCCGGCGAACGCTCTGATCTGTCGGCCTATTTCATGGCCGCCAACCGCAACAAACGCTCCATTGCCCTGGATATCGCCAGTGCCGAAGGTCAGGACGTGATCCGTCGCCTTGCCGCAGAGGCGGATATTCTGGTGGAGAATTTCAAACCCGGCGGTCTGGCCAAATACGGGCTGGATTACGCCAGCCTGCGCGCCGAACTCCCCAGCCTGATCTATTGCTCCATTTCCGGCTATGGCCAGACCGGCCCCAACAGCGCCAAGCCCGGCTATGATCTGATGGCCCAGGGCTATGGCGGCCTGATGTCCCTCACCGGGGAGCCCAAGGGCCAGCCGGTGAAGGCCGGCGTTGGCATCGCCGATGTGATGTGCGGCATGTATGCCACCATCGGCGTTCTGGCCGCGCTGCACCACAAAACCCAGACCGGCGAGGGCCAGCAGATTGATCTGGCGCTGGTGGATGCCCAGGTGGCCTGGCTGATCAACGAGGGTGTGGCCTATCTCAATACCGGCGAGCTGCCCCAGCGGCGCGGCAATGAACATCCCAGCATCGTGCCCTATGGTCTCTATGAAACCTCAGATGCCCATGTGATCCTGGCGGTGGGCAATGACAGCCAGTTCCGCCGCTTTATGGAGTTTCTCGGCCTTGAAGGCCTGGCGGAGGATCCGCGTTTTGCCACCAACCCCGCCCGCCTCAAGCATCGCGACGCGCTGAATGATATCCTGCATCCGGCGCTGAAACGCTTTACCATGGATGCAGTCATCGCCGGCATGGAAGCCCGCAAGGTGCCCGCCGGGCCGGTGCAGACCCTGGACCGGGTCTTTGCCTCCGATCAGGTCGCCGCCCGCGATATGGCCATTGAAATGCAGTCTGGCGCAGGTCCGGTACAGCTCTTGGGCAATCCGCTGAATTTCTCCCGTACGCCAGTGACCTACCGCCACGCCCCGCCCCAATGCGGCGAGGCCACCGAGGAGATTCTGCAGGCCGAAGATCCCTTTGCCGAGACCTGACCCCGCCAGGCCGGTCGCACCGCTGACTGCCTAATGTTACAAAAACACGCAAGCACCCGTCCCCAAGGCGGGTGCTTGCTTGTTATTGCACCTTCAATTGCCAAAAGGCGCAAAAATCCGCCTGTTCGGGTGTCAGACTTCGCGCCTTTCCGCACGAAGCACACACGCGTCATCACCAAACCGCGAGCGACGTCGCGCGGTTGTGCGCTCTGGTTTAGTCTTTTGAGCAACAACAGTGGTTTGTGAACATAGGCAGCGATTGGACCCTCAATGACGCAAGATATCTTTGGACAGGACACCAGCCTCAGCAGTGCCGCCACCCAAGCACGCTGGGATGCAGCGCAGATGGGGGTGCTGGCGCATTCCGCGGCCACAGCAGATCACCTGGGCGCCGTTCTGGCAGCCACACCTGATTTTGCCCAGGCCCAGGCCATCAAGGGGCTGTCGGTGCTGATGCTGGGCCGCTCTGAACTGGTGCCGATGGCGCAGGAGGCGCTGAGCGACGCCAAATTGGGATATGAGGCTGCCCTGCCGCGGGAACGCAAATATGTCGATGCGCTTGCGGCCTGGCTGGCTGGACGTCCCTCGCGGGCAGTGGTGCTGATGGAGCAGATCCTGGATGTTGATCCCTGCGATGCCCTGGCGATGAAGCTCAGCCATGGGATCCGCTTTATTCTGGGCGATTGCACCGGCATGCGCGCCTCGGTTGAGCGGGTCATGCCTGCCTATGCCCCGGATCACGCCGCGCGCGGCTATCTGCTGGGCTGTCACTCCTTTGCGCTGGAAGAAACCGGGTCTTACGAGAAGGCAGGGATTGCCGGGCGTCAGGCGCTGTGGATGGCGCCAGATGATGCCTGGGGGCTGCATTCTGTCGCCCATGTGCACGAAATGACCGGCAATGCGGCACAGGGGTTGGAGTGGCTGACCGGACGCGAAGAGGCTTGGGCCCATTGCAACAACTTCCGCTATCACGTCTGGTGGCACAAGGCGCTGATGCATCTGGATCTTGGTCAGATTGATCAGGCGTTGATGCTGTATGATACCGAGGTGCGCAAGGACAAGACCGACGACTACCGCGACATCTCCAATGCCACCTCACTGCTGATGCGGCTGGAACTGGAAGGAGTGCCGGTTGGCAACCGCTGGGAGGAGCTCTCTGAGCTTTGCGCCAATCGCACCGAGGACGGCAGCCTGATCTTTGCCGATTTGCACTACCTGCTGGCCCTGGCCGGTCACAACCGGCAGGCGGAAACCCGCCGCCTGGTCAGCCGCATTCACGCCGATGCCAAGGCGCGCAACACCGAGGCCCAGGAACGCATGGCGACGCCGGGTTGCGACGCGGCCAACGGGCTGGAGGCCTTTGGCGATGGCAACTATGCCCAGGCCTTTAGCCATCTGTCGCGCGCCCGCAGCACCCTGCAATTGGCGGGCGGCAGCCATGCCCAGCGCGATGTATTTGAGCGCATGACCATCGACGCCGGTCTACGTGCCGGAGAATTCGACGCGGTCGAGGCCATTCTGGACGATCGCCGTGCCAAACGCGCCGGCGGAGAGGACAATTATGCCCTGGCCCGGCGCAGTCTGATTGCCCAGGCCCGCAGCACCCCGGATCCCCATAGCGTGCCCGCAGAATAACCGCTGGTAAAGATCTGGAAAACAGCTCAGAGAGCACAGACAGATACTGGACCCAAGACCCCGCAGTTTCGATTTAGAATCAGGGGCAGAACCGGCTTCAGAACTGGCTTCAAAAGACCAATAAGGAATTCCCCATGGCGAAGATTTCGCCCTTCCCCACCCTACAGCAGGATCCAGGCCCTGCGGCCAACCGGAGCGCCTCTCCCGGACCTATTGATCTGGATAAGGCGCCCGCCAAGCGCCAGCGCGACCCCCGGCTCGATTTTTACCGGGGCATTGCCATGTTCATCATTCTGGTGGCCCATATCCCCGGCAATCGCTGGACCGGCTGGATCCCAGCGCGGTTTGGCTTTTCTGATGCAACCGAGATCTTTGTGTTCTGCTCTGGCATGGCCTCGGCGATTGCCTTTGGCAGCTCTTACGCGCAGCAGGGCTGGGCTTTGGGCACCACGCGGGTGGTGTTTCGCTGCTGGCAGGTGTTCTGGGCCCACATCGGCCTGTTCTTCTTTGTCGCCATGACCATGGCGGCGCTGGACACCTATGGCAGCTTTGACAAGACCTATATCAACTCCCTGAACCTGCAACATTTCTTCAACAATCCCGCACCGCAGCTGGTGGGGCTGTTCACCCTCACCTATGTGCCAAACTATTTTGACATCCTGCCGATGTATCTGGTGGTTTTGGCGTTGATGCCGGTGATGATGGGGGTTGAGCGCCTCGGCCTCTGGGCGGTGGCGCTGACCTCTGGTCTGATATGGCTCGCTGCCAACCCCTATCTTGTCGGGCTTGGCCCCGATGGGCTCTCGCTCCCGGCGGAGCCCTGGTCGCAGCGCGAATGGTTCTTTAACCCCTTTGGCTGGCAGCTTTTGTTCTTTACCGGCTTTGCCTTCATGAAGGGCTGGCTGCCCCCGCCGCCTGTCTCGGCCCTGCTGGGCGCTGCCGCAGCTGCCTTTCTGCTGCTCTCGGCGCCCTTTGGCTCGTGGAAGGTGTTTCTTTGGGTGGATGCCGCCAATGGCGATCTTGGCGATATGATCCGACCCTGGTGGCAGACCACGGCCCAGTGGCGTGAAAAGAGTGATTTTGGCCTGCTGCGCTACGCACATTTCCTGGCCCTGGCCTATCTTGGCTGGCTGATTGCCGGGACCGGCGGCAAGCGCCTGATTGCCTCGGGTCACAGCCTTGCTGCCCGGATCTGGGCACGGCTGCTGGGGATCATCACCAAGGTCGGCCAGCAAAGCCTCGCGGTCTTTGTCTTCTCCATGGCCCTGGCGCGGCTCATCGGCTTTGCCCTGGATCAGACCGAGCGCGGCATCGCGATCACCGCCCTGGCCAATCTGACGGGCTTTGCCCTGATCATCGCCTGCGCCTATGGGGCGGGCTGGTTCAAATCCCACCCCTGGAGGGCCAAGCGATGAGCACCCTTAGCCGCCGGGCCTTTGTCGCCTCTGCACTCTCCAGCACCCTGCTCACCGCGCTGCCGGCGGGCGCCACAGAGAGCCCTCAGCCTGCGGCCTTTGACCCGGCCCAGGTGATCGCCCGCGCCCGCGCCCTGGCCACCCAGGGCTACCAGCCCCGGCAACAGGTGCCACAGGATTGGCTGGATCTGACTTATGATCAGTACAAGGCACATCGGTTCCGCACTAAGGACGCGATCTGGTCCAAGACCGACAGCAGCTACAACGTCGATCTCTTTCTGCCGGGGCTGTATTTTCGCCACGCGGTTCAGGTGAACACCGTTAAAGACGGCATGACCCGCCCCTTTGGCTTTGACATGGCGCTGTTTGATCGCGGCGAGATTGCGCCGCCTCTCAGCACCACCGGTGCTCTGGGCTATAGCGGGCTGCGTCTGCGCACCCAGTTGGATCAGCCCAATAAGAAAACCGAATTCTGCGTCTTTCAGGGGGCCAGCTATTTCCGCGCCATCGGTATCGGCCAGGCCTATGGTCTGTCAGCACGCGGGCTGGCGCTGAAAACTGGCGATCCCATGGGGGAGGAATTCCCCGATTTCATTGAGTTCTGGCTGGAGGCCCCCGGCCCCAACCAGCGCAGTATGGTGGTCCATGCGCTGATGGATTCGCCCTCGGTCACGGGGGCCTATCGCTTTACCATCACCCCCGGAGCCACCACGGTGATGGATGTCGAGGCGCATCTGTTTACCCGCGAGGATCTGACCCACGCCGGGCTGGCGCCGCTCACCTCGATGTTCCTGTTTGACCGCACCAACCGCAACCGGTTTGACGATTTCCGCCCCAATGTGCACGACAGCGACGGGCTGTTGATCCTCAACGGCAATGGCGAGCGGCTGTGGCGGCCCCTGGCCAACCCGGTGCATTTGCAAATCTCCTCCTTCGTGGATGAAAACCCCCGTGGCTTTGGCCTGATGCAACGGTCGCGGCATTTACAAGATTTTGAAGACCTGGAAGCCAATTACCACCGCCGCCCCAGTCTTTGGGTGGAACCAAAGGGCAACTGGGGCAAAGGCGCTGTGACCCTGGTCGAAATCCCTGCCGACAAGGAAATCTACGACAATATCGTCGCCTATTGGCGGCCTCAGGACACCCTGCCCGCCGGAACCGAGCTGCCGCTGTCCTATCGGCTCAGCTGGGGCGAGGACCCAGAGATGGATCTGGCCCGAGTGATTGATACCGCCGCAGGCGCGCGCATCTTTGGGGAGCCCGGACGGTTGATGACGGTGGATTTTGAAGCCCACCCGCTGCTGGACGGCGATCCCGAAGACATCGAGGTGCATCTTTCCTCCCCCCATGTGGAAACCAGCGAAGGGGTGCTGCAACGCAACCCAGCCACCGGCGGGGTGCGGCTGGCCTTCAGCTTTGCCCCCAATGAAGAAAACCATGTTGAGCTGCGCCTGCAACTGCGCCGCAATGGCGCCGCCGCCAGCGAAGTCTGGCTGTATCGGTGGACTGCATGAGCGATCCGATCCCGACCTCCCCCCTACAGCCAGCCGAACCGCTGATGCCACCGCTGCAGCCGCTGGCCATGCCCGAGCAGGATTTTGCCAGGCCGTTTCACGACCACAACGCCCCGGAGTTTGAGCCACCGCGCCATCTGGCGCTCTGGCGTCTGCTGGCCTTCTCCCCCGCCATGCTGGCCACCGCCGTGTTGACCTGGGTGATGCAGGGCTGGTTTGCCAAGGGCGGCTTTATGGCGCTGGAGCTGGTGCTGCTGGCGCTGATCGCCTTCAACTTTTTCTGGATCTGCTTTTCGGTCTCCACAGTGGTCCTGGGGCTGTATTCCCTGTCCAAACGTAACCGCGACCGCCCCAAAGCCAGGCCGGCGCCGATGCGGGTCGCCCTGCTGGTTCCGGTCTATAATGAGACCCCCTGGTATGTGCTGGGCAATGTGCAATCCATGCTGGAAGAGCTGCACCAGCGCGGCGGCCAGCACAGCTATGACATGTTTGTGCTGTCGGACACCCGCGACGACAACCTCGCCGACCAGGAACGTTTAAGCGTCGAGGCCCTGCGCGCCGCCCTGCCTGCTGGCGTGGCGCTCTATTATCGCCGCCGCGCTTTGAACACTGGCCGCAAGGTGGGCAATATCAGCGATTGGCTGCGCCGCTGGGGCGCGGGCTACGAGGCCATGCTGGTGTTGGATGCCGACAGTCTGATGACCGGGCGGGCCATTGCCCGGCTGGCGGATGCGCTGTCGCGCGATCCCAGCGCCGGTTTGATCCAAAGCTTCCCGCAACTCATCGGGGCGCAATCCGTTTTTGGTCGCATGCAGCAGTTTGCCAATGGCGTATACGGCCTGGCTCTGGCCGAAGGTCTGGCCCGCTGGACCGGGTTTGAGGGCAACTACTGGGGCCACAATGCCATTATGCGGGTCCAGGCCTTTGCCGCCTGTGCCGGGCTGCCGCCGCTGCGCTCGCGCTTTTGGGGCCGTGACAGGCTGATCATGAGCCATGATTTTGTCGAGGCCGGCCTGTTGCGCCGTGCCGGGTGGCGGGTGCGGTTTCTGCCGCGTCTGGGGGGATCTTTTGAGGAAACGCCGCCGACGCTGATAGATCACATCCTGCGCGACAGGCGCTGGTGCCAGGGCAATCTGCAACACCTCAACCTGCTGGGGGCCCGCGGCTTCTTTGCCATCTCGCGATTTCACCTGCTGCACGGGGCCATTGGCTATCTGATGGCGCCGATCTGGTTTGCGCTCTTGGTGATCTGGGCGCTGATTGGCCGGGGCGAAGACAGCTCGGTGATCCATTACTTCAGCGCCGCCAATCCCTCGCGCCCCTCCTGGCCCGATATGTCAGAGCCGCGCCATGTACTGGTGATCTTGCTGATCTACGCCATGCTGCTGGCGCCCAAACTGCTGGCGGTGCTGGCGCTGGCCCTCACCAGTGGGCGGCTGTCCGACTATGGCGGACCTCTCCGCTTTGCCGCCTCCGTAGGGGTCGAGATCCTGCTGGCGGTGCTCTATGCGCCGATCCTCATGGTGCAGCAGATGATCGCGGTGTTTCGCACCACCTTCGGCCTGCAGCGTGGCTGGTCACCCCAGGCGCGGGCCGGCGGCCAATATGGTCTGGCAACCCTGCTGAGCTGCCACGCGCTGGAAACCCTCAGCGGGCTGGCGTTGTGGGGTGGCATCGCCACCGGGCTGGTGTCGCTCTGGCTGGTGCCCATCGCCCTGTCCCTGGTGCTTGCGGTGCCCCTGTCGGCGCTGTCAGGGCGCCGCGCCGGTAAATCCAAAACCGGCTGGATGGCCACCCCGGTGGTCTATTCGGAACCCAAAATCACCCAGGCCGCCCACCGCTACCGGGCGCAGCTGAAACGCTACCTTGATGTGATCAACCAACATCCGGCGCAGTAGCTCAGAGCCTCTCCATTGGCTCCATGTGATTTGAAACAGGCGCAACCGCCTCCGTTGCCCCTTGGGCGACGGAGGCCCGGCCCAAGGCTTTGTCTCTCATCTGAGATGAGAGGCAAAGGCACGGGAGCCCGCCCGTCTCAGAGCACACAGATTTGCCAACCTTCTCCCTGCCAGACCCTATATTTAATCACAGCCTCACTCGGCGCCTTTTTGTGGTCTCTCAAACCAGTCCAACACAGCCGCCGGCCACCAGCCGGGCACCCGATGCCCCTGAGGAAACAAAAGAAATTCGATATCCGCCTCCGGACCACAGTCCCAGCGACGCCCCAGGACATCGCCCTGTTGCCAGCGCTGATCCGGCGCGTGCTCACTACAGTGATTGGTGTCGCGCCACAGCTCCAGCCCGGCAAAAATGTCGCCCTGCTGGAACCGCTTGCCATCCAGATAACGCCCCTCAAGCGGCACCACCCCATCGCTCCAGCCATGGCTGTGAAACAGCCGTATCTCTCCGCTGCAGGTCTCTGGCTGCGGGCGCCAGAAGCCGCCGGCAATGGGCGCGTAGCCGGCAAAAGCCTCAGGTTCGGCGCAGGCCAGATAGTTGACCATAAAGCCCCCCGCCGAAAACCCCGCCAATAGCATGGTCTGGCGATCCAGACCAAAGCGCGCCGCCGCATCCGCTGCCACATCCTGCAGGAATTTCACCTCGTCGCGGCCCTGCCAGCCGGGAAAGAAATTCCAGGAGCGCGGACCACCGCGCCGGGGCAAGGCATCTGGCGCAATTACCGCATAGCCCCGCGCCGTCAGCCCCTGCGCCACGGCCTGGTTGTTCAGCGCCGCCAGACCTGACCCACCGTAACCATGCAGAAACACCACTGCGGGCATCGCCGCGGCCGGCTCCGCCTGCACAGGGCTGCGCTGATCCGGACTTGGCAGCGCAATATGATAGCTCCCCTGGGGCATCGCGCAGGCCCGCGCCACTGTGGGGCCACAGCCCGCCACTGCCGGGCGCGGGCTGGCCAGCGCCACCATCAGGGGCAATGCGACCAGCGCCAGCGCCGACGCGCACCGCCGCGCGCCCCTGCGGCCGAACGCGACCGCCATCCCCAGCCCCAGCCCTAGCCCTAGCCCTGCCATCGGGTCACCGGTAGATTTCCTGCAATCCAGCCAGGACCACTTGCGGATCCCAGCATGCCCTCTGGCACATCGATAATCCTGCGATAACCAGCCGCCGCCAGGGCCCGCGTCATCCGCGCCGAGCGCACCCCCCGGGCACAGATCAGCGCAACCGGCGCCGCCAGGTTCCCAGCGGTGGCCTCGCTCAGGGCCTGCAAAAAGTCATCACGCCGCATATCGATGGCAACGGCCCCCTCGGGCAGACCGGTTTGGCGCCATTCACCCGGCGTGCGAATGTCAACCAGCGTGATCTCTTTTGCTTTGGCCGCCGCAAAGGCCTGCGCCGGGGTCAGCCGTGGATAGTCATGGTCCACTGGCTGGCTACGCCACCAATAGATGCCGCCGCCGAGCGCCAGGCCAATTCCGCCAAGGCCGAGCAGCAGCTGACGCCGCGACATCCCCAAGGCTCTGCTTGTTTCAGGGAGAGATCCCTGCATCTGTTCATGTCGTGCCATAATGCCCTGCAGCTGAGTGACGGTATCTGGTATAAGGTGCTCCGCCTTCTGCATCCTGTCGCAGACGGAACGATTTCTTATAACAGCTATTGCGGCGCGGATCAGCTCTGGCTGCGCCCCGCTTCTTCAACTTATCGGCACCCCCAAGCAGCCACTGGCCCCAACAAGCCCCCCACTTCGCCCCCAACGGATACGCCGCCAGCGCACCCGGCCTTTAAATTCCACGAGAAGAAGGAAAAATTCAGCGCCCCGGCCTACAAAAAGCGCCAGTGCAGACCTAAATGCCCCCCAATCGAACAACAAAACCTCACTCAAGAGGCACTTACGCGGTCGCAGGGCTGGAACAGTTGCAAGAAATTGCCTAAGCCTTGACTAATGCCTAAGCCCAGCCAGGAGAACTGCACGTGTCCCTGTTTTTGATTGCGGCCCTGCCCTTTCTCGGAGCGGTCTTTCCCGCTCTATTGATCCGTGCCGGGCGCAACGCCTCGGCCTCAGCAGCAGGTCTGACCACGTTTCTTGCCTTTGTTGGCCTGTTGCTACACGCGCCTGCGGTGTTTCGCGGCGAGGTAATCCAGGTCGGCGTTGACTGGCTGCCCGGCCTTGGCCTCAATGCCAATTTCTTTCTTGATGGGCTTGGTTTTCTCTTTGCCGCGATGATCCTTGGCATTGGCTTGCTGGTCATCCTCTACGCCCGGTTTTACCTGTCGCGTGAAGATCCCATGGGACAGTTCTACACCTATCTGCTGCTGTTTCAGGGCGCCATGGTTGGCATCGTTCTGTCAGATAACATACTGCTTTTGCTGGTGTTCTGGGAGCTCACCTCGCTGTCCTCGTTTTTGCTGATCGGCTATTGGAAACACCTGCCCGAGGGCCGCCAGGGCGCGCGGATGGCACTGGCAGTCACCGGATCCGGTGGCCTGGCGATGATCGGTGGCATGATGATCCTGGGCAATATCGCGGGCTCTTATGATCTGAGCGTGATTTTGCAGCACAAGGACATGATCCAGGCCTCGCCGCTGTATCTGCCCGCGCTGATCCTGATCCTCTTGGGCTGTTTTACCAAATCGGCGCAGTTCCCGTTTCATTTCTGGCTGCCCCACGCCATGGCAGCGCCCACACCTGTTTCAGCCTATCTGCATTCCGCCACCATGGTCAAAGCCGGTCTATTCCTGATGGCGCGGCTCTGGCCGGTGCTGGCGGGCACGCCTGAGTGGTTCTATATCGTCGCAACAACCGGGTTGATCACCATGTTGCTGGGGGCGGTGATTGCCCTGTTCAAGGATGATCTGAAGGCGCTATTGGCCTTTTCCACCGTGTCGCATCTGGGGCTGATCACCATGCTGTTGGGCTTTGGCACCAAGATCGCAGCGGTGACGGCGGTGTTTCACATCATCAACCACGCCACATTCAAGGCCGCATTGTTCATGTCGGCCGGCATTGTCGACCACGAGGCCCATACCCGCGACATCAAACGTCTGGGCGGGCTGCGCCATCTGATGCCGGTCACCGCAACCATTGCCATTGTTGCCGCCCTGTCGATGGCCGGCATTCCCCCCTTCAACGGGTTCCTGTCCAAGGAGATGATGCTGGAAGAGACCGTGCATACGCTCTGGGGCGGCTCACATTATGTGGTGCCGGGTCTGGCGCTGCTGGCGGCGCTGTTCTCCGCCGCCTATTCCTTTCGCTTTATTGGCCATGTGTTTCTGGGTAGAACCCGCGTTGACTATCCGGCGCAGCCCCATGATCCGGGGTTTGGCATGTGGGCTGGTCCCGGCTTGCTGATGATGCTGGTAGTGTTGATCGGGCTGTTTTCAGCCAATCTGGCAGGGCCACTGGTGGCGGTCGCAGCTGGCGCCGTGATTGGTGGCGCAGATCTGCCCTATTATTCGCTCAAGCTGTGGCACGGATTGACACCGGCGCTGTATATGTCCGCAGGAGCTGTTGTTGGCGGCTTTGTTTTGCTCAAGCTGCACGCGCCGCTGATGGCGGCCTGGAACCGGGCGCCACGCCCCGAGGCCAAGCAGATCTTTGACGCCCTCATGCGCGGGTTCACCAAACTGTCGCAGCTGATCACTGATGGTCTGCATAATGGCGCCATTACCCGCTATGCCTTTGTGATGATGCTGTTCATCATCGGCCTCAGCTACTACGCCTATGCCACCGGCACCCTCAGTCTCCCCAGCCGCGCGGTGCAAAGCGTCGGGCCGATCACCGTGATCGCCTGGTTCTGCCTGATGGTGGCCACCCTGGCTGTGGTGGCAAAGCACCGTCAGCGTCAGCTGTCGCTGGTGCTGATCGGCGTGGTTGGCCTGGTGGTTTCGCTGGGCTTCAACTATCTTTCGGCACCGGATCTGGCGCTGACCCAACTGTCAGTGGAGGTGGTGACCATGGTGCTGCTGCTGCTGGCGTTGAATTTCATGCCCAAGGACAGCCCCGTTGAATCGCCACTGTGGGTACGGCTGCGCGACGGCGGCATTGCGATGATTGCCGGGCTGGGCGCTGCGACGCTGATCTATATGCTGATGCTGCGCGACTTTGCGATGCCCAGCATTTCTGAATTCCACCTGGCCAATTCCTACAAAGGCGGCGGCGGAACCAATGTGGTCAACGTGATCCTGGTGGACTTCCGTGGCTATGACACCTTTGGCGAGATCATCGTTCTGGGCATTGCCGCGCTGGTGATCTACGCCCTGACCGAAGCGGTGCTGGGCACACGGGTGCGGGCCTATCTGCTGAACCGCAAACCCGATATTCCGCAGGCTGGCGATGCCCATCCAATGATGATGGTTGTCGCTACCCGGGTGATGATGCCGCTGGCGCTGATGGTGGCCGCCTATATCTTTTTCCGCGGCCACAACCTGCCCGGCGGCGGTTTTATCGCCGGTCTGATCGCCGCCATCGCGCTGTTGATGCAATATATGGCCTCTGGCTTTAGCTGGGCGTCTGAGCGCCAGCGAATGTTCTACCACGGCACCATCGGGTCCGGGGTGCTGATTGCCGCCGCCACCGGGCTTGGCTCCTGGTTCAGCGGCCTGCCCTTCCTGACCAGCGCCTTTGGCTATCTGCACTGGGCACCACTGGAAGAGTTCGAATGGGCCACCGCTGCGCTGTTTGACCTCGGAGTGTTCCTGGCTGTGGTTGGCGCCGTGCTGCTGGCGCTGGAAAGCCTGGCGCGCTTTGCCTGGCAGCCGGGAATTTCTTCGGAACATGCGATGGATATCAACCCGGCCCGCGATCACGCGGCAGAAGAGGCGGCGGCGGAAGCCGCAGCAGCAGCGGCAAAAGGCGAGGCATGACCATGGGCTTTCTGAATATCGAATTTCTGGTGGCCTCTGCGGTGGGGCTGCTGACGGCGGCGGGGATCTATCTGATCCTGCGGCGGCGCACCTTTCCGGTGATCCTGGGGCTGTCGCTGCTGACCTATGGGGTGAACATCTTTCTGTTTGCCACCGGCAGGCTGATGGTCAATGCGCCGCCGATCCTGAACAAATACGCCGAGGTGCCCTATACCGATCCGCTGCCGCAGGCATTGGTGCTGACCGCCATCGTGATTTCTTTTGGCATGACGGCAGTGGTGGTGATGATCGCCCTGGCCGCCTATCTGTCGGCCCGTGATGACAAGATCGATATGCCCCATCATCCCGAAGACGAAGGGGAAGACGCATGAACCATTTCCTGATTGCACCGGTTGTTCTGCCGGCGCTGGTGGCGCCCTTCATCATCATGGTGGTGCGCCACCATATGGATCTGGCGCGGATCTTTTCGCTGGCCAGCACGGTCTTTCTGGTGGCGATCTCGCTGGTCCTGGCCGCGCAGGCCAGCACCGGAGAAGTGCAGGTCTATGAGCTGGGCAACTGGTCGGCGCCCTTTGGCATCGTGCTGGTGCTGGACCGCCTGTCAGCGATGATGGTCTTGCTGACCTCGGTACTGGCGCTGGTGATCAACCTCTATGTCATTGGTTCGGACTGGGACAAACGCGGCGCCAATTTCCATGCGCTGTTTCAGTTTCAGCTGATGGGCATCATCGGCGCCTTCCTCACCGGAGACGCCTTTAACCTGTTTGTTTTCTTTGAGGTTCTGCTGATCGCCTCCTATGGGTTGATGATCCATTCCGGTGGCACCCGGCGGTTTCAGGCCGGGGTGCAATATGTGGTCTATAACCTCTTGGGCTCAACCCTGTTCCTGTTTGCGCTGGGGACGCTTTATTCCGTCACTGGCACGCTCAACATGGCGGATCTGGCGTTGCGGGTGGCAGAGATCCCGGCGGAAGACACCGCTCTGCTGCGCGTTGGCGCGGTGATGCTCTTGCTGGTTTTTGCCATCAAGGCCGCCGTCATTCCGCTGCATTTCTGGCTGCCGGCCTCTTATGCCAATGCGCCCCTACCGATTGCGGCGCTCTTTGCCATTATGACCAAGGTCGGCGCCTATGCCATCCTGCGGGTCTATACCCTGGTCTTTGGCCCAGATCTGGCGATCACCCAGGGGCTGGCCGGGGCCTGGCTGATGCCAGCCGCGCTGGTTACTCTGATGATCGGCGCCGTGGGCATCCTTGGCTCT
This sequence comes from Phaeobacter sp. G2, assembly GCA_025163595.1. Classification (NCBI taxonomy): domain Bacteria; kingdom Pseudomonadati; phylum Pseudomonadota; class Alphaproteobacteria; order Rhodobacterales; family Roseobacteraceae; genus Phaeobacter; species Phaeobacter sp. G2. The sequence goes on along the minus strand of CP104100.1, from coordinate 2,148,977 downwards.
TACCGCATTGGCCGCCTGGTGGCCTTTGGCGCCATCACCTCCATGGGCACGCTGCTCACGGCGATTGCGCTGTTCTCCCCCGAAGGGGTCGCCGCGGCGCTGTATTACACGGTGCATTCCACCCTTGCTGCCGCCTTTCTGTTTCTGGTGGCGGATCTGGTGGCTGAGCGCCAGGGCATCGAGATCACCGGCCAGCGCCTGATGCCGCAAAGCGGGCTGATCGCGGTGCTGTTCTTTACCGGCGCCATTGCCATGGCGGGCATGCCGCCCTTGTCGGGCTTCCTGGGCAAGCTGCTGGTGCTGGATGCGGCACGCGACCACGATCTGGTCTGGTGGATCTGGGGCACCATTCTGATCGGCTCTTTGATCACCATCCTTGGCATGGCCCGTGCCGGCAGCCTGTTGTTCTGGAAAAGCCACGGCGTCACCGCCCAAACCGACCCCGCTTCTGCGCCCTCTTATGAGGAAGAGGCCAACGAGCAGGACGAGGACATCACCAATCCGCGCCCCGCCGCCCTGCCCTTTGTCGCCTGTTTTGCCCTGCTGAGCGGCCTGATCCTGCTCACCGTGTTTGCCGGCCCCGCCAGCCGCTACGCCGAGGCAACAGCCGCGCAGCTCTTTGCGCCCGAGATCTATATCAAAGCCGTGCTGGGAAAGGTCACACCATGAGACTGCTACGGCGGCTGCTGCCGCATCCGATCCTGACCCTGCTGCTGACCCTGGCCTGGGTGCTGCTGACCAGCACCTGGACACTCAACTCGTTGGTTTTTGGCTTTTTGCTGGGGCTGCTGATCCCCTTTTTGACCCAGCCCTACTGGCCAAATCAGATGCGGCTGAAAAAGCCGCTGAAGATCATCGAATATATCCTGATTGTGCTCTATGATATTGTTGTTGCCAACGTGGTTGTGGCCCGCATCGTGGTGTTCAAATCCAATGCCAAACGCCAGCCCGCCTGGGTCGCCGTGCCGCTGGATCTGCTCACCCCCGAGGCGATTTCGGTTCTGGCCGGCACCATCACCATGACGCCGGGCACGGTGGCGGCTGATGTCTCGGCTGAGGGCCACGCCCTGTTGGTGCATTGTCTGGATGCGCCAGAACCAAATGCCGTCCGCGATGAGATCAAACACCGCTATGAGCGCCGCCTGAAGGAGATCTTTGAATGATTATTACCTATGCCACGCTCTTTGCCTTTACCTGCTTTGCCCTGGCGCTCCTGATGAACCTGTGGAAAATCATCTTCGCCGCCGAGATCGCAGACAGGATCCTGGCGCTGGATTCCATGTTCATCAATGGGTTGGCGCTGATGGTGCTTTATGGGCTGGCCCTGGGCAGCGAAATCTATTTTGAGGCCTCGCTGATCATTGCCATGCTGGGCTTTGTCTCAACCGTGGCCTATGCGCGCTTTATTCTGCGCGGCAATATTATCGAATGATGGGGGGCGCAGAGATGGTATATGACTACCTGGTCGCAGGCTTTTTGATCATGGCGGGCATCTTTGGCTTTGTCGGCTCCTTCGGCCTGCTCAAGCTCAACGATCCGATGTCGCGGCTGCATGCCCCCACCAAGGCCACCACGCTGGGCGTTGGTGGCGTGCTGCTGGCCTCGATGCTGCACGGCGCGGTGGTTGAGGGGAATCTGTCGCTGCATGAGCTGATGATCACCCTGTTTTTGTTCCTCACCGCACCGGTCACGGCCTTGTTTATTGCCAAGGTCCATATTCACCGCCATGAGACAAAGGCCAGCCTGCCAAAGGCCGGCGCAGATGGCATCTGGGCCACCCATGATGTGCCAGAGACCAAAACTGAGAGCGAAACGGATCCCGCGCAGGGCTAAAACCCGGCGTGAGGGTACTTGGCTGCACGACCAGCCGCCGCGCCTCTGATCTGAGTTGCCCGGTGCGGGTGTTGCCAGCGGTTTTGCCAGCAACGGCCAGCTACCACCCGCGACGGTGAGAGGTGATCTGTCACTTTGTTCTGGCTCAAGGCAGTTCCCGCTGCTGGCCCTAAACAGGTCAGGACTGACAAGATAACTGACACAAAGGCGCCGCCCCATGTACAGCCCTCCTCTTCCGGCAACCAAAGATGTGGTTCTGATCGGCGGTGGCCATGCCCATGCGCTGGTTTTGCTAAAATGGGGCATGCGGCCCCTGCCGGGCGCGCGGCTCACTCTGATAAACCCCGGTCCTACAGCGCCCTATTCCGGCATGTTGCCGGGGTTTGTGGCCGGTCATTACCAGCGCCAGGATCTGGATATTGATCTGGTGAAACTGGCGCGGTTTTGCGGCGCGCGTCTGATCCTGGGGGCGGCTGACGGGCTGGACCCGCAGGCGCGCCTGGTCAATGTGCCCGGACGTGCGCCCATTGCCTATGATTTTGCCTCAATCGATGTTGGCATCACCTCAGAAATGCCGGATCTTCCCGGCTTTGCCACCCATGGCGTCCCGGCCAAACCTTTGGGCACCTTTGCCAGCTCCTGGGAGGCGTTTCGCAGCGATCATGGCCGCACTGACCCGGCACATATTGCCGTTATCGGCGGGGGTGTTGCCGGGGCCGAACTGGTGCTGGCCATGGCCCATGCTCTGTCCCGGCAGGGGCGGTTGGGACAGGCAACGCTGATCGACAGCGGCCCGGTGCTGGGACAGGCCAGCCCGGAGGTTGCCAAGCGTCTGCGCCGCGCCTTTAGCGAACATCGGGTCACGTTGGTGGAAAACACCGGCGTTGACCGGGTCGAGCCGGGTCTGATCCACCTGTCGAATGGGCGCGAGGTGCTCTCTGACTTCACCACGGGCGCTGCCGGCGCCCACCCCCATGATTGGATCGCCGGGTCCGGCCTCGCCCTGCATCAGGGCTTTGTCACCGTGGATGAGACCCTGCAAAGCTCTGATCCTAATGTCTTTGCCGTGGGCGACTGCGCCCATCTCGGGTTTTCCCCCCGCCCCAAGGCTGGCGTCTATGCGGTGCGTCAGGCCCCGATTCTGTATCACAATCTGCGCGCCCGTCTGACCGCAGATCCGCTGCGCCGATATCGCCCGCAAAAGGACTACCTCAAGCTGATTTCCATGGGCCGTAAAGAGGCTTTGGGAGATCGTTTTGGCCTGCAATTTTCCGGCGCTCTGGTCTGGGGCTGGAAGAACCGGATCGACCAGGCCTTTATGGAGCAGTTCCGCCACCTGCCGCAAATGGAGCAAGTGAAACTGCCTGCCGAACATACCTATGATCTGCCCGATGCTCTGGGCGACAAACCCATGTGTGGCGGCTGCGGCGCCAAGGCCGGACGCGGCGCGCTGCGGGAAGCGCTGACCGCCCTGACGGCACTGCAACGACAGGATGTCACCGCCCTGCCCGGCGATGACGCGGCGCTGGTACAGACAGGGGGTGTGCAACAGGTGATCACCACCGATCATCTGCGCGGCTTGGTCCTGGATCCGGTGGTGATGGCGCGCATTGCAGCGGTGCATGCTCTGGGGGATATCTGGGCCATGGCGGCTGCCCCGCAGGTGGCCACAGCCAACCTGATCCTGCCCCGCCTGACGCCTGCCCTGCAACAGCGAACCCTAAGTGAAATCATGTCCAGCGCAGGCGAGATCTTTCACGCCGCCGGGGCGGATATTGTCGGCGGCCACACCTCGATCGGCGATGAGCTGTCGATTGGCTTTACCGTCACCGGGCTGTGCCCATCGGCCCCGGTGACCCTGGCTGGGGCGCAGCCGGGAGATGTGCTGATCCTGACCAAACCCCTCGGCTCGGGCGTGATCATGGCGGCGGAAATGGCTGGCGCGGCCGAGGGCGAGTGGGTGGCAGCAGCCCTGACGCGGATGTGCCAGCCCCAGGGCGCCGCCGCCCGCATTCTGTCCGGTGCTCATGCGATGACCGATGTCACCGGCTTTGGTCTGGCCGGGCATCTCTTGGGGCTCTGCGAGGCCTCCGGTCTGGCCGCGCAGGTGGATCTGGCAGCGGTGCCCCTGATGCAGGGAGCGGCAGAGCTCAGCGCGGGCGGTATCCGCTCCTCCCTGTTTGAGGGAAACCGCGCGATTGCGCCCGGCCTGCCGCGCGGAGCAGAGGCAGATCTGTTGTTTGACCCACAAACCGCCGGTGGCCTGCTGGCGGCTATCGCCCCCGAGACCGCGAATAAGGTGCTGAAAAAGCTGCAGGACGCGGGCTATAGCGCCGCCAGAATTGGCAGCCTCACCTCTGGCACGGCAGAGCTGCACCTGATCTAAAGCGGATTGTCCTGTGGGGTCTGCAGCAGATCACAGATCTGCTGCGCCACCCGGTCCAGATCCGTTTCAGACATCTGTTCCAGTTCCAGTTCAGCCATCACCGCAGCGCCGCTGAGGCGGCTGGATTTCTGGTAAGAGGGATCATAATGGTCCTGCATCAAGGCCAGGGTCAGCGCCGCTTTATCCCCCGTGGCGATCAGGTCGAACCAATGGTCAATCACCGCATTGGCGCGGTGACCGCGCAGAAAGCTCAGCTTTTCGCGCAGCATGTCCTTATCCGACAGGATATCGTCATAGGCCTGGGTCAGGTAGCGGCAGCGCGCCGCCACGGGCGCGTGCACCTCGATGCGGGGCGCCTGTTTCATGGCGCGCCACAGGCTGGGCGGCAGAATCCGCGCGCCGACCTTGCTGGACTCCGCCTCAACCAGAACCGGGCGGGCCGGATCCAGCTGCAACAGCGCCTGCGCCAAGGCGCTCTCAAAGCCTTTTTGGCAGGGCTGCGGCTGCGCCATCCCCCCCAACAGCGAGCCGCGATGATTGGCCAGCGCCTCCAGATCAATCACCTGCCCGCCCAGCGCCCGCACCCGCTGCAACAGCTCGGTTTTGGCGCTGCCGGTATAGCCATCCAAGGCCACCAGGCGAAACGGCAGCTGTTGGTCATAAAGATAGGAATGCACCAGCCGCCGATAGCTTTGATAGCCGCCCTCAATCAGGCCAGCCCGCCAGCCAATCTGGCTCAACATCCAGGAAAAACTGCCCGATCGCTGGCCACCACGCCAGCAATAGACCAAGGGTCGCCAGCCGCCCTCATGGTGGCTGAGGCTGGTTTCAATATTGTTGGCGGCATTGCGAAACACCAGCGCCGCGCCCAGTTTGCGCGCCTTAAAGGGGCTGTCCTGCACGTAGATGGTGCCGACTTTGGCCCGTTCTTCGTTGTTCAACACCGGCAGGTTGATGGCACCTGGCAGGTGGTCCTCAGCAAATTCCGCAGGACTGCGCACATCTATGACTGTGTCATAGCCGTGGGCCATCAGGTCTTGCAGGGTTTCATAGCGATTGGGCATAGGGTTTGCTTACCCCGCAGCCGCGCTGAATAAAAGAAAGATCTCGCCTGCCTGAGCGCAGCAGCGCCCCGAGGGAGCCCCGACTGAGGCCAGGCGACAAATCAAGGGTTCAGATCAGACGCGGCTCGGTTTCGTGGGCCAATTGTACCGGCAAGTCAGCATCCTGAGGCTGGGCAGGCTCCTGTTCTGCGTCCTCATAAAACGGCTCGATCAGTTCTGGCCCTGCCGCGCGATTGCTGTTCACCTGCGGCGCAACCCGGTGCATCTGCAGCTGGCCTTCGGGCCCTGGCTGCATCAGCGCCGCCGCGCCCTTGCCTGCCTCCCCCAGCCACAGCGGCCAGTGCTGCGGTTCCAGCACCAAGGGCATCCGGTGGTGGATCGCAGAAATCGTCTGATTGGCTGCGGTGGTCACAATGGCGCAGGTTTTCTGCGGATCTTGCTGGCACCAGCTTTGCCAGATGCCGGCAAAGGCCAGCGGTGTCCCGTCCGAAGCCTGAATATACCAGGGCAGACGTTTGCCGTCGCCATCCTTGACCCATTCATAAAACCCGGTTGCCGGGATCAGGCAGCGGCGCGTGCGACAGGCCTCGGCAAAGGCGGGCTTTTGCGCCAGTGTTTCGGCGCGGGCATTGATCAACAACGGCCCGGCGAGTTCACTTTGGTACCACTGCGGCAAGAAACCCCAGCGCATCGCAACCAGCTGGCGCCCGTCGCCCTGCGCCTGGATCACATGCACCGGATTGGTGGGGCAGATATTGTAATTGGGCAGCGCGGGCAGATCATTGGCCGGGCTGGCCGCAAACAGCCGCGCCATGGCGTCATTTGGCAGGGTCAGGGCAAAGCGTCCACACATGCAGGTAGTCTAGCGGTTTTGGCGCGCAACCGCCAGCCAGATGGCTTGGGGTGCCGCCGCCTAAGACCCAGTTGCGGGGAGCAAGCATCGCAAGAAAAAGCCCCACCACTGCGGGCGGGGCTTAAAGGTTTCAGTCACCTGTTTCGCGCGCGAAACACTATTTCTGGGTAATCCGCCCATCAGTATAGGCCTGATAAGGCCCCTGCGCCGCCAGATATTCCGCCAGGACATCGGCCAGATCCGGACCATAATCATAGGCGTTTTTGTCGTCGCCGGCGAAGATCTTGTAGCCGTCACCGCCATTGCGCACGTAGTTGTTGGTCACAACCAGATAGGTCTTGGCCGGGTCGATCGGCGCAAAGCCGTCAGCCCCCTGCACCAGAACCTGTTGCACCCGGCCTTCGTTGGCGGCCACGGTGCCATCCCAGGTGAATTTCAGACCCGCCACCTGCGGGAAACGCCCCTTGACCTCTTCTACCTGGCTCACGCCGTTTTCCAGCGCCGCTACCAGGCCTTCGCCAGAGATTTCAAAGGTGGACAGGGTGTTCTGGAACGGCAGCACCGTCAACACCTCGCCCATGGTGACCGCACCGGGTTCAAGACTGGCGCGAATGCCGCCGGAATTGGCGATGGCAATGCTCACCCCCTGGTCCTTGACCCGCGCCAACATGGCATCGGCAATCAGATTGCCCATCTCACATTCCTGAATACGGCAGACCGTGCGATCGCCCTCGACGGCGCTTGCGGCCTCGGCCACCACCTTGTTGCGGATCTCATCCAGCGGCTGCGCCAGCTCCGCGATACGCGCAACCGTGTCGCTGTCCTCTGCCACAGAACCATCCATGATCAGCGGCTCACCAGCGGCCATGGTCACAGTGCCCGCATCATCAAAAGTGACATTCAGCTCACCGAGGAATTTGCCATAGGCATAGGCCTGCACGATGGCCACATCATTGATCATGGTGGGGTATGGACCAGCCGCCTTGTCCGAAACATTCGACAGGTAGGTGTTGGAATGGCCCCCTACGATCACATCCACGCCGGTGGTTTCTGCCGCCACCCGTTTGTCGACCTTGTAGCCCGAATGGCTAAGCACCACGATCTTGTTGACGCCCATCTCGGTCAGCCGGTCCACCTCGCCTTGCACGGCGGCCACCGGATCAGAAAAGGAGATGTTTTTGCCGGGGCTGGCCAGATCATGGGTGTCTTCGGGGGTAAGGCCAATAAGGCCAATCCGTTCGCCACCGCGCTCAATCACCGTGGATTTTTGCAGCACCTCCGCCAGATGCGGCTCCCCCGAGACATCGGCATTGGACATCAAAACCGGGAAGCCCACCGCATCCATGAACCCACGCAGCACCTCGGGGCCATCGTCAAATTCGTGGTTGCCAACGGTCATGCCATCATAGCCGAGCTTGTTCATCATCTCAGCCGCGACTTTGCCCTTGTAGTAAGTATAAAACAGCGAGCCCTGAAACTGGTCGCCACCATCCACCAGAATGGAGTTTTCGGCCCGCGCCCGCGCCTCGGCCAGCGCTGTCACCAAACGGGCGGAGCCGCCAAAGCATTTGCCCTCGGCATTGTCACCATCACGGCAGCCGCTGTCATATTTGCTGATCGGTTCAAACCGCGCGTGGAAATCATTGGTGTGCAGGATCGTCAGCTTGAAATCAGCCGCCGCCATGCCAGCCGTCAGCCCCAATGCCGCGACCGAGGTCAGGAAACGCGTAAACATCATAATCACTCCCATTTTGCCTTTTCTTTGCCCGCAATGGTGCGACCAAAGCGGATGCCAGTCAAAGGGGAAAAACAACTCTGCCGGGTTTCCATAGGGAAACCGCAGTCGCTGGTGCGCAATTTTTGCAAAACGCCACGCGCCCTGTGCCTGCCAGGGCTGGGAATGGCGATCACCTTGCGCTGCTTCGGGCTTGATTCCAACGCGGCAACGGGGCATCAGACCCATATGCTGATCTATAAAATCTTTCGCGCCGACGAATGGTCGGCCCTCCAGGCCCAAGGCGACACCCTTGGCGCCCCCATCGACCTGAACGACGGGTTCATTCATTTCTCCACCGCCGCGCAGGCCGCCGAGACCGCAGCCAAGCATTTTGCCAATGTGGACGGCTTGTGGCTATTGGCGCTGGACAGTGACGCCCTGGGCGAAGCGCTGAAATGGGAGGTCTCCCGCGGGGGGGCCGAGTTCCCGCATCTCTATCGCAAGATGCTGCTGTCAGAGGTGCTTTGGGCCAAGCCGCTGCCGCTGCTCCAGGGCGTGCATCAATTCCCCGAGGAGATGACCAGAGGAGATGGCATCAGCGCCTATGTCGATCCACCCCCCGCGCAGTTTGCAGCCTTCAAAGCGCTGGAGCGCGGCCACCCCATCGAGATGCTCAATCTGGTGCGTTTCAAGACCGAAGCCGCCTATCCCGAAGGTCATCCATTGGCCAATGCGGGGCTGAGCGGGGCTGAAGCCTACAAAAACTACGGCGCCGAATCCGGTCCGATCTTTGCCGGGCTGGGGGGCAAAATTGTCTGGCGCGGTGGCTTTGAAACCACCTTGATCGGCCCTGCGGATGAGGCCTGGGACGCGGTTTTTGTCGCCCGCTATCCGGATGCCCATGCCTTTTTGGCGATGGTCACCAATCCTGACTATCAAAAAGCCGTGGTGCACCGGCAGGCGGCTGTTGCCACCTCGCGGCTGATCCGCACCAAACCCGGCGACAGCGGAGCGACGTTTGGATGAAACTGACCGAAAAACTGGCGCTGAAAGCCCTGCACCAAGTAGATCCAGAGCTGGCCCATGGGCTATCGATCAAGGCGCTCACCGCCGGATTGGCCCCGGCTCCCGGCCCGGTGACCTCGCCGCGCCTGACATGCAAGATCGCCGGCATCGCCCTGCCCAACCCGGTAGGTCTGGCGGCTGGCTTTGACAAAAATGCCGAGGCCCTGGCGCCCCTGTCGCAGGCCGGGTTTGGCTTTATCGAGGTGGGCGCCGCCACCCCACACCCGCAGCCCGGCAACCCCAAGCCGCGCCTGTTTCGCCTGACCGAAGACCGCGCCGCGATCAACCGCTTTGGCTTTAACAATGAGGGCATGGAGGTGATTGCCTCCCGTCTGGCCAAACGCCCGCAACAGGCCGTGATCGGGTTGAACCTCGGCGCCAATAAGGACAGCGAAGATCGCGCTGCCGATTTTGCCCGGGTGCTGGCCCATTGTGGCGCGCATCTGGATTTTGCCACCGTCAATGTGTCGTCTCCAAATACCGAAAAACTGCGCGATCTTCAGGGCAAGGCGGCGCTGTCGGCACTGTTGCACGGTGTCATTGAAACCCGTGACAGCCTGGAGCGCCGGGTGCCGGTTTTCCTGAAAATCGCCCCGGATCTGGATCGCGCCGGCATCGAAGATATTGCCGCAGTTGCGGTTGAAACAGGTATCGATGGGGTGATTGCCACCAATACCACACTGTCGCGCGAAGGGTTGCAAAGTGGCCACCGCGATCAGGCTGGCGGGCTGTCCGGCGCGCCCCTGTTTGAGAAATCCACCCGGGTTCTGGCGCAACTGTCTGAGCTGCTGGATGGCAAGCTGCCGCTGATTGGCGTCGGCGGCATTTCCGATGCCCAGCAGGCCTATGCCAAGATCTGCGCCGGGGCCTCGGCGGTGCAGCTTTATACTGCCATGGTCTATGGTGGTTTGTCGTTGGGCGCTGAAATTGCCCAGGGGCTGGACAGGTTGCTGGCCCGTGATGGGTTCGCTTCGGTTGCGGCTGCTGTGGGCTCCAAACGCGGAGACTGGCTATGATCACCTATTGGCACAATCCACGCTGTTCAAAATCCCGCGCCGGGCTAGCGCTGTTTGAGGAAAACGGCATCGCGCCCGAGCTGCGGCTTTATCTGCAAGATGGCCCGACGCTGGAAGAGCTGCAGGCGGTGCAGGCTGCCTTGGGCCTACCGGCCCTCAAGATGATGCGCACAGGCGAAAAACTCTTCAAGGAGCTGGGCCTGCACAAGGACAGCCCCGAGGCCGAGTTGCTGGCCGCCATGGGGACCCATCCCATCCTGATTGAGCGCCCGATTGCGATAAAAGCTGACAAAGCCGTAATTGGCCGCCCGACCGAAGCGCTTGAGGCGCTGATCTGATCTAGGCTGCGACCCCGGCTTCCAGTCGGGGGTAGCGCAGCCCCAGGGTCACGGCGCGGGCCAGATTAAGCACAACCAGCGCCGCCCAAAGCCCGTGATTGCCAAAAAGCGGCACCAGGGCAAACAACACCAGCACATAGATCGCCACCGATTGCACCATGGCGCGGCGCATATCGCCGGTCCAGGTGGCACCGATATAAATGCCATCATACATATAGCTGGCCACCGATATGATCGGCAGCAGCGCCGCCCAGATCAGATAGCTGCGCGCCTCGACCCTGACCTCGGGCGCCTTTGCCATCAGGTCAATCAGATAGGGCCCACCCAGGGCAAAACCCACTGCCAACAGCACCGCGCAGCCCATCCCCCATTGCGAAGATATCCAGGCCGCTCGGCGCAGGTTGCCCCGGTGTTTTGCACCGATTGCGCCCCCCACCAGGGCCTCGGCGGAAAAGGCAAAGCCATCCAGCGCAAAGGCGGTGATCTCAACAAATTGCAGCAACACCTGATTGGCCGCCAGGGTGACATCCCCAAATTTGGCGCCAACAAACAGAAAGGTGGTAAACGACCCGGTCAGCAGCACCGAGCGTACCATTATATCGCCATTCACCTGCGCCATGCGGCGGATACGGGCCGGGTCAAACACCCGGGGCCAGTCGCACCACTGCCTGCCCTTAAAGGCGGCGCGGCACAGCCAAAGCCCCAACAACACCCCGGTCCATTCCGCAATCAAGGTGGCAATGGCAACGCCTTCAACGCCCCAGCCCAGCCCCAGCACAAACCACAGATCCAGAATGATATTGAGCCCATTCATCCAGATCTGCAGCACAAAAACGCCGCGGGTGTTTTCAACCGCGATCAACCAGCCGGTCGCCGCATACAGCGCGATGGTGGCAGGGGCGCCCCAGATGCGGATCTGCAGATAGTCGCGGGCCAGCCCTTCGACCTCGGGGCTGGTGGGCGCCAAAACAAAGGCGCCCCAGAACAGCAGCTTTTGCAACAGGATAAAGCTCAGCCCTGCGGCTGCGGCCAACAGCACGCCCCGCATCAACAGCGCACCCGTTTCGGCCACATCCCCGGCGCCGCGCGCCTGCGCCACCAAGCCTGTGGTGCCCATGCGCAGGAAGCCAAAGATGAAATAGAGCGTCGCCAGAATCACTGCGCCGATGCCCACGGCCCCAATCGGCGCGGCGGTGCCCATCTGCCCCACCACGCCGGTATCCACCGCGCCCAAAATTGGCACTGTCGCATTGGACAGCACAATGGGCACGGCAATCTTGAGCACCCTTGAATGGGTGATGTCAGCCTGCGACTTGGCCATGGGCGGCGTCTCTTTCTGTTTCACCACTGGCCGCTGTGTAATACCCAGGGACCAGTGATCAGTCTTGCTCAGCTTTTGCCGTCATCCTGCGGCATCAGGAAATGGCCCGTGCCCTGGGCAAAGAGCTTATCCTTGTGATCCTGCCAGGCCTCGACGTGGACCGAAGCATAGCGCCGCCCGGCGCGGCTGATGGTGGCGCGGGCATAGGCATCGCGCGGCAGGCCCGAGCGCAGGTAATCAACGGTAAAGTCGATTGTCTTGGGTTGGCGCGGCACATGGCCCTTAGCCATATCCTCAGGATCCAGCGCGCCGCTCTCAATACGTTCCCACAGATGCGACCAGTTCAGCGAGATCATCGCGGTGATCTCCAGAAAGGCCGCTGTGACCCCACCGTGGATGGCGGGCAGAAAGGGATTGCCGATATGTTTTTCGTTGAAATTCAGCTGTGCGGTCAGCTCATCGCCGCGGCGATCAAAGGTAACATTCAGAAACTGAATATAGGGCACCGAATCGAGGAGTGCATTCAAAGCCGCATCGCGGCGCTGTTTCACCACCTGGACATGTTCTGGACGGGGACGGCTCAAAATCCATTCTCCACTGTAAAGGCACCAGAGGCTGTGGCCACTGGCCGGTCGGTATCATCGTCAACCGCCACCGCCCGCACAAAGGCTACGTTGCGGGTGATGTGGTGACAGGTGGCGCGGGTGGTGATGGTCTGGCCGGGGGTGGCCGCACGCATGTAATCGATGCGCAGATCAATTGTCGCGGTGCCACCAGGGGCGTCAGGGTGGCACATCACCGCCGCGCCACAACAGGTATCCATCATGGCGGAAACCGCGCCCCCCGCCACCACACCGCTTTGCGGATCCCCGACGAGCTTTGTATCGTAAGGCATGGAAATACGGGCAACTCCATCGCCGATATCTTCCAGCACCAACCCCAGTTCCTTGGCATGGGGAATAGCCTGAATAAACTGGCGGGCGAGTTGGGTCTTGTCTGCCATCTGGCTGTTTCCTGTCTTGACTAGAACCTATTTGTGGCCCCGCCCGAAACAAAGAGCAAGCCCACACGTCGCTGGGTGGTTGCACTGTTCAATTCAAGTGCATAGGTTGCGCGCAAGGGAGATGATGGATGACCGAAGAAAGATTGTCATTCAAGGAAATGTGCGCAGCGTTCGACGTTACGCCGCGAACCTTGCGTTACTATGAGTATATTGAGCTGCTGAAGCCAGACCGCGAAGGCCGGTCCCGGTTTTACGGCGCCCGCGAGCGGGCCCGCATGAAACTGATTCTGCGCGGCCGCAGATTTGGGTTTCAGCTGGAAGAAATCCGGCAATGGCTTTTGATTTACGAAAATGAGGGCAACAAAGCCCAGATGCAGACCTTCATCGAAATGGCCGATCGTCAGATAGGAGAGCTGCAACAGCAGCGCGAACAGCTGGACGAGGCCCTGGATGAATTGGGCAGCCTGCGCGCAACCACACAGAGCCTTTTGAAGTAGGCTGCACAGACTCTGAAGACATTTATGGCCCATCCTGCCGACGCGGGGTGGGCCTAATCATTTCTACCCTTTTGGTCTAGTGGCCTGGAGGCCTGGCGGTCTGGGCCCTGCTATCTGCGCCAGCCAGGGTTAGCGACGATTGCGCGACGGTAAGGTCCCAAAAGGCGCTTCAGCCCCAAAAGGCATAGAGCGCGGCCCGCAACTCTCCGCCGCCTTTGATCACCACACTGCACATATTGAACGCGACCGGTTGACCACAACCCGGCGCCAAAACCAGTGACAGCTACGTCATCTGAAAAAGTGACGTCGCGTTCAGCTTACGTCAACGTCAAGATAGTGTTGTAAAACACCTCAGACCGTCCCAGCTTGGATGTGCAACCTGACCGCTGCTGATCCGCTGCTGATCCATGGCCGACAAAGAGTGACGACGATGACAGAAGAAGAGACAAAATCGATCCGTGAGATGTGTGATGCCTTTGGCGTCACCCCACGCACCCTGCGCTTTTACGAGGCAAAGGAGCTGTTGTTTCCCCAGCGCGATGGTCAGAAACGACTGTTCACCAAACGCGATGGAGCCCGGCTCAAACTGATCCTGCGCGGCAAACGCTTTGGCTTTAGCCTGGAAGAGATCCGCCAGCTTCTGGATCTCTATCACATCGGCGACCAGCAGGTGACCCAATTGTCGCGCACCTATGAAATCGCCTGCGACCGGCTGGACGACATGGTGCGTCAACGCGACGAGCTGAACGAGGCCATCGAAGAGCTTCAGGACCAGCTGAAATGGGGCGAGAAAGTCATCGCTTCAATGAAACTAGAACAAAAGGCCGCTGAATAGCGCCCTGCCCGCTTTATCCTCTGCCGAAATGTGCACAGGACCACCCTAGAACAGATGTCTCAGACCAACGAGGACCCCGATGCCAGTCTATACCGCCCCCACCAAAGACACCCAGTTCATCCTGCATGACATGTTGAAAGTATCCGAGGCCGCCACCCCCGGCTATGAGGATCTGGAGCGCGACTTTACCGCCGCCATTCTGGAAGAGGCCGGCAAGATCAGCTCTGAGGTTCTGCATCCTTTGAACACGGTTGGCGATCAGGAAGGCTGCAAACTGGAAAACGGCCTGGTCTCGACCCCAACCGGGTTCAAGGCCGCGTTTGAGCAAGTCAAAGCAGGCGGCTGGACCGGGCTGGACATGCCCGAGCAATACGGCGGTCAGAACATGCCCTATGTGCTGGGCACCGCAGTCGGCGAGATGTTCTCCTCTGCCAACCAGGCCTTTGTGATGTACCAGGGTCTGACCCATGGCGCCGCAGCCGCGATCCTGGCCCATGGCACCGACCAGCAAAAAGACACCTACCTGCCCAAGATGGTGTCCTGTGAATGGACCGGCACCATGAACCTGACCGAACCGCACTGCGGCACCGATCTCGGGCTCATGCGCACCAAGGCAGAACCACAGGACGACGGCAGCTATAAGGTTTCCGGCCAGAAGATCTTTATCTCGGCGGGCGACCATGACATGGCCGACAATATCATCCACCTGGTGCTGGCCAAGATCCCCGGCGGCCCTGAAGGCATCAAGGGTGTGTCGCTGTTTATCGTGCCCAAATTTGTGGTCAAAGAAGATGGCACAGCAGGGGCGCGCAATGGCGTGTCCGTCGGCAATATCGAGAAAAAGATGGGCATCCACGGCAACTCGACCTGTGTGATGAACTACGACGAAGCCACCGGCTATCTGCTGGGCGACACCCACAAGGGTATGCGCGCCATGTTCACCATGATGAACGAAGCCCGCATTGGCGTCGGCATGCAGGGTGTGTCTCAGGCCGAAGCCGCCTATCAAAATGCGGTGGAATACGCCAAGGACCGCCTGCAGGGCCGCGATGTCACCGGCGCTAAAAACCCCGATGGCCCCGCCGACCCGCTGATCGTACACCCGGATATCCGTCGCTCGCTGATGGACCAGAAAAGCTTTGTTGAAGGCGGCCGTGCCTTCCTGCTTTGGGGCGCCAACATGATCGACCAGGCCCACCGCGACGGCAACAAAGATGCCGATGGTCTGGTCTCGCTGTTGACCCCGGTCATCAAGGGCTTCCTCACCGATGAAGGCTACGACATGACCGTCAAGGCGCAGCAGGTCTTTGGCGGCCACGGCTATATCGAAGAACATGGCATGAGCCAGTACACCCGTGACGCCCGCATTGCGCAGATCTATGAAGGTGCCAACGGGGTTCAGGCGCTGGATCTGGTGGGCCGCAAACTGGCAGTGGATGGCGGCAAGCACCTGATGGGCTTCTTTGAGCTGGTCAAAACCTTCTGCAAAGACAACGCAGAGTTGAGCGAAGACTACGCCAAGAGCTACATCGCCCCGCTCAAATCCGCCTCCAAAGACCTGCAGGCCGCCTCGATGTATTTCATGCAAAACGGCATGAAAAACCCCAACAACGCCCTGTCCGGGTCTTATGATTTCATGCATATGTTCGGTCATGTCTGCCTGGGCCTGATGTGGGCGCAGATGGGCAAAGCCGCCATCGAAGCCCTTGACGCAGGGGCCTCTGACGCGGCGTTCTATGAGACAAAAATCGCCACTGGCCGGTACTATATGGCACGGAGGCTGCCCGCCACCAAACTGCATCTGGCCCGCATTGAAACCGGCGCCGATACAGTGATGGCACTGGATGCGGCAAGCTTCTGATCCATAAAACACCACCGGGCCTCCCCTGCACAGCGTCAGGGGGTGCTCGATCCGGTCCGGGGCTTTGACCAACGTGCTGTAAGGAGCCTCCATGCCCAAACGTTTCCGCCTCACCCGCCGCTTTCCCGTCGCCATGACAGAGGATGGCTATCGCAGGCTGAAACGCTTTGCTGCCGAGGCCGGACTGGACGAAGGCGAAGCCCTGTCATTTCTGTTCGAAAATTTCGACAGCGTGACAGATCAAGAAAACCTTGGACACCGGCTGCGACTGTTCAACAGCGCGCTGGAAGACCGCAAAAGATAAGGGCCCGGCGCACGGCGCGCCAAGACGGGCCAATGGGAGCAACATGACCACTGAGACGCGTTCCGCCTGGATGACTGACGAACACCAGATGCTTGCTGATATGACAGCACAGTTCATTACCAATGAATGGATGCCCAAATACGAGACATGGCGCAAACAGGGTATGATGGACCGCGAGACCTGGAACCAGGCCGGCGAGCTGGGCCTGCTCTGCCCCTCCATCCCCGAAGAATACGGCGGCGTCGGCGGTGACTTCGGCCATGAGGCCGCCATCCTGATCGAAGGCAGCCGGGCCAATCTTGCCAGCTGGGGTCATGGTATCCATTCCGGCATCGTCGCCCATTACATCCTGCAATACGGCACCGAAGAGCAGAAAAAACGCTGGCTGCCCAAGATGATCAGCGGCGAGCTGGTCGGCGCCCTGGCGATGACAGAACCCTCCACCGGGTCCGATGTGCAGCGGATCAAGACCAAGGCAATCCGCGATGGCAATGCCTACCGGCTATCGGGTCAAAAAACCTTCATCACCAATGGCCAACATGCCAATCTCATCCTGGTGGCGGCTAAAACCGACCCCAGCCTCGGGTCCAAGGGTGTGTCGCTGGTGGCGCTGGAAACCGATGGCGCCGAAGGATTCGCCCGCGGACGCAACCTGGAAAAGGTCGGGATGCACGCGGCAGATACATCCGAGCTGTTCTTTGACAATGTCGAGATCCCACCGGAAAACATCCTGGGCCAGGAAGAGGGCAAGGGCTTTTATCAGATGATGCAGCAGCTGCCGCAGGAACGTCTGATCATCGCTTGCGGCGCAGTTGGCGCAATGGAGGGCGCAGTTGCGCGCACCATCGCCTATTGCAAGGAACGCGAAGCTTTTGGCGGCCCGCTGACCCAATTCCAGAACACCCGTTTCAAACTGGTGGAATGCCTGACCAAAACCAAAGTCGCCCGGGCCTTTCTTGATGAATGCATGGTAGAACACCTGCAAGGCAAGCTGACGGTTGAAAAGGCCGCTATGGCCAAATATTGGATCACAGACACCCAGGGCGAAGTCCTGGACGACTGCCTGCAGATGCACGGCGGCTATGGGTTCATGCAAGAATATGCGGTCGCAGAAATGTGGACTGACGCCCGGGTGCAACGCATCTACGGTGGCACCAATGAAATCATGAAGGAACTGATTGGCAGGTCACTGTGACACAACACAGGTTTCCCCCAACAGGATCTGATGGATGCCTCCGGCGGAGGTATTTAAGGCAAGATGAAATCAACGGCGCGTCCCTGCCCCCAAGCCTTCGCCAAATGGGCAGGGACGACTTCACCTTACGCGGTCATCGGCTCCTCAGCCTGTACCGCGCCACAACATTAGCACACTACCAGAGGGAGAGTGTTAATTCTCTTTCATCTTACTCAAAATACCTCACGGGGGTCCGGGGGTGTGAAACCCCCGGCACCACATTGGCGACAAGGAGAACAACGTGACGATTAAACTGCATTGTTTTGGCGAGTCGGGTCATTCCTACAAAGCGGCACTGGCGCTAGAGTTGTCGGGTTTGGACTGGGAGCCCGTATTTGTTGACTTTTTTGCCGGGCAGCATCGCGGTGAGGACTATCGCAACCTAAATGTCATGGCAGAGGCTCCGGTGCTGATTGACGGTGACATCCGCCTGTCACAGTCCGGAGTTATCCAGCAGTACATCACAGATAAGACAGGAAAGTTTGGCGGCGCGCCCGACGAGAAATATGAGGTTCTGCGCTGGGTCCTCTGGGATAACCACAAGCTTTCCAGCCAGGTTGGAATGACGCGGTTTCTGATGAACTTCCTGCCTGAAGACAAACGCCCCAAAGAGGTGATCGGCTTTATGCAGGGGCGCCTAAAAGCTGCTTTTGCCACTTTGGAGAACCAACTCAGGGGGCGCGACTGGCTGGTGGGCAACTGCATGACAAATGCTGATCTCACCTGCTGCGGCTACCTGTTCTATGATGAGCCTTTTGGCTTTGACCGCACGGACTACCCCAATATCGACGCCTGGCTGACGCGCATCAGTGAAACGCCCGGCTGGAAACATCCCTATGATCTAATGCCCGGCAATCCGTCGGACCGCGCTTGAGGAGACACTCATGACCGAAGCTTATATTTACGATGCCATCCGCACCCCGCGTGGCAAGGGCCGCAAGGACGGCGCCTTGCACGAGGTCACCTCGGTGCGCCTGTCAGCTTTGACGCTAAACGCGCTGAAAGAGCGCAACAATCTGGAAGGCCATGCGGTCGAAGACGTGATCTGGGGCAATGTTACCCAGGTGATGGAACAGGGCGGCTGCCTGGCGCGCTCGGCAGTGCTGGCCTCGGATCTGGACCAGAGCATTCCCGGTCTGGCCATCAACCGGTTTTGTGCCTCCGGCATGGAAGCGGTCAACCTTGCCGCCAACCAGGTAAAGGGCGGCGCTGGCCAGGCCTATATCGCGGGCGGTGTCGAAATGATGGGCCGCGTTGCCATGGGCTCGGATGGCGCTGCCATCGCAGTCGATCCCAGCCTGGCGATGGAGACCTATTTTGTCCCCCAAGGTATTTCGGCCGATATTATCGCCACCGAATATGGGTTCACCCGCGAGCAGGCCGATGCCCTGGCGGTAGAAAGCCAACGCCGCGCCAAAGCGGCCTGGGATGACAACCGGTTTGCCAAATCAGTGATCACCGTGCGTGACCAAAACGGCATCGCCATTCTGGACCATGACGAATACATGCGCCCCGGCACCGACATGCAGTCGCTTGGCGCGCTGAATGCCTCGTTCCAGATGATGGGCGAGCAGATGCCCGGTTTTGACAAGGTGGCGATGCTGAAATACCCGCATCTGGAGCGGATCAACCACATCCACCACGCGGGCAACTCTTCTGGCATCGTTGATGGCTCTGCTGCCGTGCTGATCGGTAACAAGGAATTTGGCGAGCAATATGGCCTGAAGCCACGGGCGCGCATCAAGGCCACCGCCAAGATTGGCACCGACCCCACCATCATGCTGACCGGCCCGGTGCCTGTGACCCAGAAAATCCTGGCTGACAACGGCATGGTGATTTCCGACCTGGATCTGTTTGAAGTCAATGAGGCTTTTGCTTCCGTTGTGATGCGCTTCCAGCAGGCCTTTGACGTGGATCCGGCCGTGGTCAACCCCAATGGCGGCTCCATCGCCATGGGTCACCCGCTGGGTGCCACCGGCGCGATGATCATTGGCACCCTGCTGGATGAGTTGGAGCGTCAGGATAAGGAAATGGGTCTGGCCACACTCTGCATCGCCTCTGGCATGGGGGCCGCCACCATCATCGAGCGCGTCTGATGCCCAAACTGGATCTGGCCCAAATCCCCTATCAAGGCGGCTCTGGCTACCCAGGAAAGCTGGCTGAGGCGGTCTCTGGCCGTTCTAGCCAGCGCATCGGCGATGCCAGCGGTTTGAGCCAGTTTGGCGTCAACATCGTGCGGCTGGAAGCCGGTGGCCTGTCTTCGCTGCGCCACTATCACATGCAGCAGGATGAATTCCTGGTGATGCTGAGCGGCGCCTGCATCCTGATCGACGATCAGGGCGAGCACGCGATGCAGCCCGGTGATTGCGCCAGTTTTCCAGCCGGTGAGGCCAATGGCCATCACCTGAAAAATAACACCGACGCGCCGGCCACCTTCCTGGTGGTGGGCACGCGGACCCCGACTGAAACCGCTTATTACAGCGATATCGACATGATGGTAGAGATGGACGCCGAGGGCTCCTCCTTTACCCGTAAAGACGGCAGCCCGCTGACGGCTGACCAGATCGGAGACGAGACATGAGTGAGTTTACGCTTTCCAAGGACGCCGACGGCGTCGCAACAATCACCTGGGATGTGCCCGGCAAAACCATGAACGTGATGTCCTTTGACGGGCTCACCCAGCTGGAGGCCTGCATTGACGACGCCCTGGCGGATGACGCGGTCAAAGGCGTGGTGATCACCTCTGGCAAAGAGGGCACATTTGCCGGCGGCATGGACCTGAACCTGCTGGCGGTGATGAAAGAAGAAGCCGGTGACGATCCCGCACGCGGTGTCTTTGAAGGCACCATGAAAATGCACGCCCTGCTGCGCAAGATCGAACTGGCCGGCATGGATCTGAAAACCAAAAAAGGCGGCAAACCAATTGCAGCCGCCCTGCCCGGCACCGCTGCGGGTATCGGCATGGAGCTGCCGCTGGCAACACATCGGATCTTTGCCGCTGAAAACCCCAAGGCAAAATATGGCCTGCCGGAAATCATGGTTGGCATCTTCCCCGGTGCCGGCGGCACCACCCGCATGGTGCGCAAGGTTGGCGCCATCGCCGCCGCGCCGCTGCTGCTGGAAGGCAAGATGCTGGACGTGAAAAAGGCCAAGGGTGCGGGCTACGTTGACGAGATCGCCGCCGATCCCGTTGCCGCCGCCAAGGATTGGGTGCTGAACGCCTCTGGGGCCGATCTAGTGAAACCTTGGGATGCCAAAGGCTACAAGATGCCTGGTGGCGCCCCCTATCACCCTGCCGGTTTCATGAACTTTGTTGGCGCCTCTGCCATGGTGCACGGCAAGACCCAGGGCGCCTTCCCAGCCGCCAAGGCGCTGCTGTCAGCCGTCTATGAGGGCGCGCTGGTTGATTTTGACACCGCGCTCAAGATTGAGGCCCGCTGGTTTACTAGCGTTTTGATGAACCCCTCCTCCGGCGCAATGATCCGCTCGCTGTTCATCAACAAGGAGGCGCTGGAAAAAGGCGCAGTCCGTCCCAAGGACATTCCCGATCAGCGCGTCAAAAAACTGGGCGTTCTGGGCGCTGGCATGATGGGTGCGGGCATTGCGCTGGTGTCGGCTCAGGCCGGTATCGAGGTGGTTCTGGTGGACCGCGATCAGGAGGCTGCCGACAAGGGCAAAGCCTATACCGAAAGCTACCTCGACAAAGGCATGAAGCGCGGCAAGGTCACCGCCGAGAAGAAAGAGGCGATGCTGTCGCGCATCACCGCAACCCCTGATCTGGACGCCCTGAAAGGCTGCGATCTGATCATCGAAGCCGTCTTTGAAGACCCAGCCGTCAAGGCTGATATGACCAAAAAGGTTGAGGCGATCATCCCCGAAGATTGCATCTTTGCCTCCAACACCTCGACCCTGCCGATCTCTGATCTGGCCAAGGCCTCGGTGCGCCCCGAGCAATTCATCGGCATCCACTTCTTCTCGCCGGTTGAAAAAATGCTGCTGGTGGAGATCATCAAAGGCAAGGAAACAGGCGACCGTGCCGTGGCCAAGGCGCTGGACTATGTGCGCCAGATCAAGAAGACGCCGATCGTCGTCAATGACGCGCGCTTCTTCTATGCCAACCGCTGCATCATTCCCTACGTGAATGAAGGCGCGCGGATGATCACCGAAGGTGTCTCGCCGGTGCTGATCGACAATGCCGCGCGCCAGCTTGGCTTCCCGGTTGGTCCCATTCAGCTGACGGATGAGACCTCGATTGATCTGGGCGCCAAGATTGCCCGCGCCACCAAGGCCGCCATGGGCAATGCCTACCCGGACAGCCCGGCTGACGACATGATTTTCTGGATGGAAGATCTGGGCCGCCTGGGCCGCAAATCCAACGCGGGCTTCTTTGACTACGACGAAAAGGGCAAGCGTACCGGCTATTGGAAAGGCATGCAGGACAAATACCCGCTGCTGGAAGACCAGCCTGACCTCATCGAGGTGCAGGAACGTCTGATGTTTGCCCAGGTGCTTGAGGCCGTGCGGGCGCTGGAAGAAGGCGTGCTGGAAGACATCCGCGAAGGCGACGTGGGCGCGGTTCTGGCCTGGGGCTTTGCCCCATGGTCCGGCGGCCCGCTCAGCTGGCTCGACATCATCGGCACGCCCTATGCGGCCGAACGCTGTGACCAGCTGACCGCAGCCTACGGCGAGCGCTTTGCCTGCCCCGACCTGCTGCGTGAGATGGCCGCCAAAGGCCAAACCTTCTACGGCCGCTTCAACCCGGATGCGGCTTCGGCGGCCTAAAGCCTCCCCCCGATCCGACGACACAAACGCCGCCCCCCATGCATTTGGGGGGCGGTATTTTTATGCCCGGAAGATCTCTGAAAGCAACCCTCAGACTATTTATGGGCAAAGTCTGAAACCTGAACAAAATGCTACCTGTGAGACCGGTACAACGACCACTCCCAGCCCTTCCTAGACATTTGTGAAAGCTACGTCAGCGAACTTGCTGCATACGCAGCGTTAAGAAGCTATGCTCTCGAAAGCAGTCATTCAAACACCTTGGCTCAAAGCTTTGATAGCTTTAGTCGATTCAAATGATGGTGAGGTGCCGGTAACAAGGCGCTACTGTGTTAGCATGGACGCGAACAATTCGACGAAGAGCTTTGGGATCTCTCCGACCAGACGCCGGAACGTCTCGCCCCAAGCCTTCAGTCAACATGGCCAGATCCCTGTTTCCAACTCGGCATGGGACTAGAAGATAAGAATACTGTTTTCCAACTCGTCAAGGCGATCGACACCATAAATAATCACGGAATTGCCGCTTTCAAAATCTATCATAACCGCGTCACTGCTATCATCCCCAAAGCGCGCCAACACTTGTTCGGTAGTCAGAGACCCAGTCCAGAGTGCATCATCGAACATCAATAAGTCCTCACCCGGAGAAAAATCCATCACGGTGTCTGCACCGCTTCGCCTACCGAAGATAAATGTATCGTCTCCAGAACCACCTATCAATCGGTCTTCTCCTTTGCCGCCGGTCAGCGTGTCATTGCCTTGGCCGCCGTCAAGGCTGTCCCTGCCATCTCCACCGAACAGTTCGTCGTCTCCAGCATCTCCATCCAGCGCGTCACTTTCACCACCACCCGTCAAAGTATCGGCTCCGTTTCCACCGCTTAATATGTCAATGTCGTCTCCACCGGAAATTCGGTTCGCTTCATTGTTACCAACGATCAAATTCCCCAAGTTCCCACCAATAACGTTCTCAATACTGAAGTAGCTGTCCCCTTCAGCAAGATGGAAGAAACCTTCCCCATCTCCAAGAAACACTTGAACATACCCAGCCTGAGAATAGTCAGCTGTATCAATACCATTGCCGCCATTCATGATGTCAGGACCTGTTCCCGCCACTAGCGTATCGTCACCGTCACCTCCAAGTAAGGTGTCACTGCCGGAGCCTGCAATCAGTACATCGTGTCCACCTAAACCAGATAAATGATCATCGAGTGTTCCTCCATCCAGAGTATCATTTCTTTCTGTTCCGGTCAGAGTGTCATTGGTATCGAGGGGATCGAATTCCATCTGTGAAACAATGTAAATGCCATCTCTGAACCTGATCTCCTCGACCTTCCTTAGAACATAGGTCGTGGTCCAGTTTGGCGCTTGATTACTGTGATAGGTTACATGGATCTTGGTTCCGTAGTTTTGTACAATCACGTCATTTCGCTCGAAGCCAGCATAGGAGATAAACTCTACGATATCGTACCCGCCGCCACCGACCAATGTATCACTGCCAGCGTTCGCAATTAGAAAATCGTTTCCCCTGCCCCCCCTAAGTATGTCGTCTCCAGTGCTGCCCTTTAGCAGATCATCGCCGCGACCACCATTTAATGTGACTGCTGCGTACAATCCCAAAAGGGTGTCATTTCCTGCACCGCCAAAAGATGTGACTTCTCCGATTTGCGATTCAATTAGGTCGTCACCCTTACCACCAAAAAAACGATCCCTGCCGCCTCCGCTTAAGGCATAGATGTAATCATTGCCGTGTCCGCCAAAGATTGTGTCATCACCAAACGAACCATGAAGGCGGTCATTGCCGCGGCCGCCATAAATCAGGTCATCGCCCTTATCCCCAGAAATCGCATCATGGCCTGCGCCACCATAGACAGTATCATCACCACCGCCGCTCATGATCTGATCGCGACCGGAACCGCCTTTAACTAGGTTTTTTCCATCACCAGTAATTACATCATCATTGCCTTTTCCGGCAAAAACTGTAGCATTTCCACCTAGATCAAATCGATCATCTCCGCCCCTGCCATACACCAATGGAGCTTCGGTGCCTCCACTAAAGGTATCCGCTAAATTGGAGCCGCTTACTCTTTTGTTGTCGGGGACCATGTAGTGATACCCGTGGGTCAAGTAAGTCACGGTGTAATCAAACGGTTCGCTGGAATAACTGCTTGTAACTGAGATGAATAAGGCCGCATCTTGGGATGTATCAAACCAACGTTGCAAATCAAGATCCCATATTGACACCCCCGCATCACCAGTTTCCGACCCGAACGAAAGGTTTGATGTGGCCGATGTAACATAGTTGCCGCTGGCAGGATCCAGAACTTCAAAGCCAATCTCTGGTGAGCCATGACGTTGGGGGTAAGTACAGGATATGACTATCTCGTAGACTCGCCCTGGTTCCGTGTTGATTTGCACCCAGTCGGATTCTGCTCCGGTCTCAATCCGCCCAGCGAAAGTATCGCCTGTTGAAATGGCATACACGGTTTGGTTTGAACTTGCCGCGTCCACCAAGCCTTCAATAATGACCACGATTTATGACTTTCTAATTTTTTTTGCGTCAACACAGCCCGGGTTGGAGCGATGCAAGTGCCAAATTTATGATTGCTATTTCAACAGGGTAACGCCTTTTCAGTCAACCCTTAATTGAACTTCGTGCTTTTCGCTTACCTCGAAACTTAACTGGATCCCCTTTTTACCAACTCAGCAGCGCAACAGGTGCTTCCTACTAGCTGGCGCAATGGATGATCAGAAATGTCCAGATTATAAATGGCCTATGCGTTTGCTCATCTTCAAACCGATCGCGCATGCTCGATGCACCCGAAATGAAGGTCAGCTATAGGATGCGGCATCGCAGACATTTGATATGTGTAATGGCTTACATTGCCGCTGTACGAATGACTTTGCAAAGGTTGCAATCTGCGCATTGCTGAAATTGAGTTCGGTGCCGCCTCTGGTAAGATTTCAGAGCGGGCCTTTTGTGCCCCCACCGATTGCGGCTTTTGCAACGTCTGCAGCATGGCCATTCGCAGGCCCGGCAGGAAACGGATCTTTGTAAACAAAACAGCCCAAAGCGCGCAGGCTTTGGGCAGCTTGTGATCAGGTTTACAGCCCGGTCTGGGCCCAAAATCGTGGCTTATTACATCTGAAAGGCACCTGGAGACGTCATTGGCAGTGCGCCAGTCATCATCACAGCCTCGGCGGTGGTCATCGCCTCGATCAGGGCACAGGCCTCTTCGATGGGCAATACCTTGTAGATGTCCTCTTGCAGATCGACCCCGATGGTCAGCAGGTCGCGCGGTGCCGGGCAATATCCCAGCAGACCTGCCTCAAGGTAGATCACCTCATCCTGTTCAAAACGCGGCGTGATCAGTTGCAGGTGATTGTCCGGATGCAACCGGCAAATCCCCCGGTAGCCCTCCAGCGTCGAGGCTGGCACCACGGCAAAGGGGTCGCCCTGGTGATCCTCGATCAGGTCGCTTTCCATCAGCACGCCCTGATCGGGCATCAGCCACATTGGCACCCGGTTGTTCAGCGCATCGCGGGGGATATGCATGGGGCAGCGGGTCGGGTCGATCTCGCCCGCTTCCAGCTGCACGGTCTCGCGCACCATTTCGACCACGGTCTGCATGCCATGATCAAAGGTCAGCACCTTGTCGCCGGCACAGAGCGCCTCAACCGGGCGCCAGCCCAAGTTCGACGCCACATGGGTGCCGCTGAGAAACCCGCCCTGACCTACAGAAACAGGCGGAACCGACAGTTCTGCGCCAAAGCTCAGGCGTTTTTGAAACCAATCCAGCATTTCGATCTCTCCTCTGCGGCGGCACAGTCACCCTGGTGGCGAAAGTGCTGCTATACTTGTCTGGCCAGTCAAACCGGAGAGAATCTATGGTGCGATCTCACGTGGTTGGACGGCCTGTTTGATCCAAGGCTAGGTCGAAATCGTTAAAAGAATATTCAAATCGTATTATTTCTTCTCGGCAGGCCTGGGCAAGTGCCTCTTGGGTCTGCTCATCATAGTAGCCGCGCCAGTCCCGGTGCCGCTGAGAAGTGTTTTCACGGGGCAGTTCCAGCGTGAATCCGAGGTGATCAAACAGCGGCGCGGCATCGGTGCTGAACTGTTCCAGCCGGATATAAATCTGGCACTGCTCGCGGCCATCCGCCCGGCGCATATAGCTGGGTGCGCTGTGGGTTTCAAAGCTACGCAGGATCACTGGATGCAGTATAAAATCTTTAAATTCCAGCCTCTTGGAAAGCAAAACCGCCGGATGGTCAAAGCCCTGCTCCCGCAGCCAGTGATAGTAGCTCACCGCGCGATCCCAGGGATTACGCACCAGAGTAAAGGTGAAGAGGTCGCGCATCTCCGGCTCGGGGATCAGCCCGGTGAGATCGGCAAGGGTGGAGTGTTTCCACAAGCGGCCCGCCGTTTTCACCCCCTGCAAACGGCGACGGCGTTTGCTGGCCTTTGGGGTATCCCCCAGCATCATATCGTCGCGCATGGCCCGCGCCTCCAGCGCCAAAGCCAGGGCCGTGCCGCCGGTTTTGGGGATATGTATGAACAGAAATTTACGGCCGCGTGACAGGATCATGGCATCAGGCTACGCCATCCCAAGGCAGAAGAAAACGCCTGCGAACTGGTCGCTAAGACGCACTTTGCTACTGTTCGGCGGCGTTGCCTCGCCCTGCGCTGTTGGTACTTTGTGGTGGCGATGACATTCGAGCCGAGGTTGCGCCACACTGGGGTCGCTCACAACAGCGCGTTGTCGGTCTGCCAGATCTGGTGGCCTGGTTATTTGCAGTCTCATCCAGATGATCGATGCAGTGCAACCGCCCCCACGGCTGCCCGACAGAGAGCTGGAAAAGTAGCGTTTGGCCACTGCGCCCGAACCTTTGTCAGCCGCGCGGGCGCAGTGAAAACAGGTTAGGTGAGCAGGACGCGGGTCAGGCGTTGACCCTGCTGTGCCTGTCGACCTGGCGTTGCACCATCGGGGCAAAGTGCCAGAAGTCCGGCGTCTCCATATCGGGGCGTTTGCCTGCCTCATCAAGGTAGCGGACCGCAATGATCGTATCCAGATTTGGGTTCTTCTCGAACACGGCAACTTCATCCGGGCTCATCGCGCCGCCCTGAAGGTTCAGAGAATGAATCGAGGCCTCGGACAGTCGCTTGAAATACTCTGGCCGGGTCGCACAAAGATAACGCTTTGCGGCAACGTGGTATCGGCAACAATCGGTGATCACCCTCGGAAAGAACTGCTCAAGCACCTCGGCGCCAGCGTGCTCGTGATGGCGGTCCTCGGTGTCGTCCATGGTGAAGGTGCCGAACTCGCTGGTAAAATGGCCGATGTCATGCAGCAGGGCTGCGACAATGATCTCTTCGGACTGGCCGTTCTGCTCTGCGATGGTCGCGCCTTGCAGCATGTGCTCGCCCATCGTCACCGGCTCGCCGAGGTATTCTTCGCCGCCGCGCCGATCAAAGATCGACCCGATGAAGTCTACGATCGTTTTGTGGTTCAACATCTCGATATCCGGTTTCATTCCGCAGCCTCCAGGGCTGTCGAACGCACCATTGCGTCATAGGTTGACCGCAGCCCGTCCATATCCGCGTAGCAGCCCTGCAACCAACGGGTGCCCTCGCCCGAGTATCCCTTGCGTGCGTGCAGGACACGGGTGTTGTCGATGACGAAGGCCTCGCCGGGGTTCAGTCGGAACGTCACTTCCATTGCCGTGTCATCGATGATCTCGCCCAGCCTGCGATAGGCCGCATAATAGTCTGCCATCAGGTCGAAGGGCACATCGGTGATCGCGGCGCAGGACCGGTTGTTGAAACGGATCCCGATCAGTGCGCCGTCCGGTGCAAGTTCGATCATCGGACGACGGGAGGTCAGGCAAACGCCGTCTTCGCCCGCGTATTCAAAGCGCGCACAATGGTTGGCCAGCAGGTCGAAACCTTCAGGATCTTCAGCCCGCAAACGCAGCGCGGCGGCAAATCCATCGACAACCATGTTCTCCCCACCTGCAGCCGAGCTTTCAAGACAATGCAGCACCTGCACTGTTGGCACCGGATCGCGGTATGGGTTGTCGGTATGGGCTTGCAGACCCAAACCAGTGAAGGCGAGGTTCGAGGGATTGACCTCTGTGCGGACTTCGAAATGCCTACCATAGTTGGTTTCGCGCACATGGCCGAACAGGCCCACGATGTCGAACAGCGTGCCGGGGGTGGCGGGCGCGTTTACCACCTTGGCAAAGCCATAGCGCATGATCTGGCCAAGCCAGTCCTGCAGAGCGCGCCCCCCCTGTGCAAGCGCAGCAAAATCTCCGCAAGGCACGTCTGCCATGAGATCCGCATCCCAAGTCTCGACCCCGTCTTCCAGCCATCCACGTTGAGCGGGTGCTGGCTGATCGTATGCATGCGCTTCGAGCCAGGCAAGATCGAACGAGACGCGCTTATCCTCGGGGGCAAAACGCACATCCAGCGTACCGGGCTTGGCGATTTCCGCCGCCTCGATGCGGGTTTCGGCGGGGATGTCCCGAAGAGCAATCAACCGCTGGCCGTTGCCCTGCGCCCGCGTCTCATGGTCTTGTGCGTTGTCCCGCAGCCATACTGCATGGAAGCGCAGCGGCCCTGAAGACATCTGAAGAGTTAAAAATGATCCAGTTGGATCGACTGTGACGGTCGGCATGCTTGCGCCCCTTTGAAAATGTCTGTTGCGCTTGAACCTCGCGCAGACCTGGCATAAACACAAATTAAGAAAAACAAGTATGAGACATGGTTTTGCTTATGCATGGAAATCGGCTTCCACCGCTTGAATGGATACGTGCATTCGAAGCAGCTGCCCGGCTTGGCAGTTTCACCGCAGCCGCAAGCGAGGTTGGCCTGACGCAGGCGGCAGTCAGCCAGCGGATCGGTCAACTGGAGAAGCATCTTGGCATCAGGCTGTTCAACCGCAAAGCACGCACGATCGCACTGACAGTCGAAGGCGAAGCATGGCTTCCGCATGTTCGCCATGCGCTCGACGGTTTGCGCGACAGCACCGAAGCGATCTTTGGCGCGGGACACAAACGGCTGACGATATCGGCGAGCCAGTCGGTGATCGAGTTGTGGCTGATGTCTCGGTTGGGGCAGCTGCAGGCCTTGACAGGGGCTGAGCTTTCGATCCGTACGCTGGTTCTGGGCGCCCATGATGCACCACTCGACGACGTGATCAGCATTCGCTACGGAACGGGAGATTGGCCGCATCCTTACAAGGCCCGCCTTTACGCCGAAGAACTGGCCCCGGTCGCGGCTCCTTCGCTTGAAAAGCGCGCGGATCCCTGGACCATTTTGCCGCGGATTGCCTGCGCTGGGGCCCGCCCGGGCTGGCCTGCCTGGGCAGCCGCCTTCGGCATTCCGACGACCCCAGTGCCACATCTGCGCTTTGACACCCAACTCACGGCGTTGACCGCGGCAAAGGCAGGGCTGGGAGTGGCTCTCGCATCGCTCCCCCTTTGTGCCGGTGCGCTGAAGGAAGGGACGCTTGTACGTCTTGACGCGCGATCGCTTGCCCATCACGAAAGCTACTGGCTGCTCGCCGGGCCAAAGGCCGTATCCCGCCAGACCTGGACGACAATCGCCGAAAGCATCTGACAGTGAGAAGAATACCGTCTTAGGACCAGGATCCAGTCGTTTTGCCCCTAGGCTCAGGACCCAAGATTACTGGCGCTGGTAATGCCAAAACCGCATTTCATTCGTTTTGCAGAAATGTCTTTTATTCCAGAGGCGCACCTGCTTGTGCATTTCTGCGTTGTTCAATTCAGTTGCGACAAAAATTCCTCGGCAACCGTCAAATGGTAGTCCTTGTTTTCCGGCTTCATCCGCTCGGCTGTGCGGCACATCATCGCCCAACGCGGGTTCTTTGCGAGCGCATCTGAATGCTTGAAAATGAAACGCCAATACAATCCGTCCCAGACCTGCGTCCAAGGCCCTTTGTCCCAGTGGCTCATTTTCCGGATGTAGTTTGAGCCGGAGAAGTAAGGCTTGGTGGTGATCAACCCGCCATCGGCGTGCTGGCTCATGGCATAGACATTGGGAACCATGACCCAATCGTAGCTGTCCACGAACATCTCCGTGAACCAACGATAAACGTCGTCCGGGTCAATCTCGCACAGAAACATGAAGCCGCCCAGCACCATCAGCCGCTCGATGTGGTGGCAATAGCCGGTCGCGAGCACGCGCCGGATCGTGTCGTCCAGCGGGGCAATGCCGGTAGTGCCATCGTAGAAGGACTTGGGCATGGGGCGGCGGTGTCCCCAGTGGTTGGTTTGCCGCATGGGGACACCGAGCTCATCATAGGTGGCCCGGATAAATTCGCGCCAACCGATGATTTGGCGGAGAAAACCTTCCAGCGAATTCAGAGGGATATCCCTGCGCTTTGCATAGGCAAGCGTGCTGTCCAGCACCTGGCGCGGGGTTAGCAGCCCGATATTCAGCACAGGGGTTAGAATGGCATGCCAAAGCCAGCTTTCACCTTCGACAATCGCATCCTCAAAATCGCCGAACCGGTCAAGCCGCCGCTCGAGGAACTGATCGAACCAAGCGGCGGCAACCGCGTGGGAGGTGGGATAGTAGAGCTTTTCCAAACGGCCTATCGCCTTCGGGAATTCGGCAAGAACGCTTGCTTTTGCGGCCTCATCGATGGCGTCAGGGGCGGGCCAATCAATCCAGGGCAGGCTTGCCAGCAGTGCCTTTGGCACCTTCTTGCGGTTGTCCTGGTCAAAGCTCCACTTTCCGCCTAGGGGTTGGTCATCCTCCATCAACACATCCAGGCGGCGACGCTGGTATTTATAGAAATCTGCCATGAACCAGCGCTTACGGCCCTGCGACCATTCAATATTGTCGCCCCGGTTGTTCAGAAAGCCGGGAGAGGGCAGGATATCAACTGCGATGCCTGTGTCCTTTGCAGCCGCATGAAGGCGACGTTCGGCAATGAAATCAACCGGGTCAGCCATGACCACTTCGGTGATCTCTTGCCCCCTTAGGCTTTGGAAAAGCCGTAGGCACGCTCCCTTTTGCCCGTCATATGGAAAGATCTCGGCATCCATCCCTTGTTTCACCAGCGCCTGATGATAGCGCGCCATACTGGCCCGGTGCAGCCAAAGCTTTTGACGGTGCATCCTGGCCGGATATTGTGGGTCGCCAAAAAAGAGCGGGTCTTCGAAAAGAACCACATGCTTTACAGGGGTAAGCAGGGCCGGATGGTCAGCAAATAGCTGATTTGGCAGCAGGATGGCGGCTTTAGTCATGAGGATGCCCTGCAGCGTTTGGAGCAATATTTCACCTCGTTCCAGACCTTCGCCCATTTCTTGCGCCAGACAAAGGGGCGGCTACAGGCGGGGCAGATCTTCTGAGGCAAATCCGATTTCTTTTGGTGTTTCACGACGTCTCTCCAAAAGGCAGGCTCAATTGGTCAGAGCGTTTCGGTGCAGTCGCCTTCCGCCTGGAACGGTTCTTTCGGCTAGCATGTTTGATCACGATCGCCTCGGCCTGTGCACGAAACTCCGGGCGGTGCCGAACCTCCCAGATCTTTTCACGCGCGGCTTTTGCGGCTGCCATATGATCAAAAATTCGTTCGGGATAATCGTGACCGATCACCTCTGCCGCGTTATCTGCCGCCCATGGTTCATGGAGATACTGATCGGGAATCTGCGCCAGTTCCGGTAGCCAGGTGCGAATGAAAGTGCCCGTGGGATCCTGATCAAACCCCTGCTTCACCGGGTTATAAATTCGGACAGTATTGATACCCGTGGTGCCTGATTGCATCTGCACTTGGCTCCAGTGAATGCCCGGTTCGTAATCGGTGAACATCCGCGCCAGATGCAGCCCCGGTGCACGCCAGTCGAGCCAAAGGTGATAGGATGCCACCGCCATGAGCATTGCGCGCATGCGGAAATTCAGCCAGCCCGTAGCTTGCAGCGACCGCATGCAGGCATCCAGAAATGGGTAGCCGGTTTCCCCTTTTTCCCAAGCCTCTAGCCGTGCGACGTCGGGCGTTCTGGGGCGCAGATCGTCATACAGCCGGTGGAGATTTTCGAACTCAACCCGCGGCTCGTCTTCAAGCTTTTGAATAAAATGGCAATGCCAGTGCAATCTTCCTGAAAAGGACCGCAACGACTTCCGCCAGGTTTTGTTGGCGGGGGGCAAGGCGCGCCGCCGTGCCTCATTGGCCTGCGTCACTTCACGCATCGAAACCGCGCCCCAGGCCAGATACGGAGAAAGCCGTGAACAGGCGGAGACGCCCTCAACCGGGCTGGACATGGCGCGCTGATATTGCTCACCCCGTTGTTGAAGAAAGCTCTCCAACCGCTCTTGCCCAGCCCGTCGCCCCCCGGTCTGCCGCCCCGGACAGTGATCTGATCCAAGACACAGATCCCGGGCCGTGGGTATCGGCCCCGGCACACTCTCTACTGGGGCGAGATGCGGCGCAGACGCACAGGGCTGGGCCATCAGTCGATCCCAACGCGTCGCCCAACCGTCGCGAGACTGAAGCCGCCGCCAAACACCATGGTTCTGCAGTTCATGCCAAGGCACCCCTTTGTCGCGACACCAGGCCGCGACCTGTTGATCCCGCCGAAAGGTCCAGCCATTGCCAGTTTCCTCATGCGACCAGAGCGCCGAGAGCGCTCCTTGGCGCGTCAATCCTTCCAAAATGTCAACGACCGCCCCCTGACGCACAACCAGCGGCTGGCCAAGCCGCCCAAGCTCTTCGCGCAGTTCTGCAAGCGTTTGCGCGATAAAGCCCCAGTGCCGAGGCGATGCATCAGGCTGCTGCCAAAGATCGGGCTCAACAACATAGAGCGGTAGAACCGGCCCGGCTTGTGCCGCACAGGCCAAGGCAGCATGATCCACCACACGCAGATCTCGCTTGAACCAAACAACTTGCATGAGCCATCCACCTCTCGCCGTCAATCTTATCGATTACGTCAGTCAGCCTGGATCAGATCACCATGGTATCGCTATGAATAATGGATGTAGCCACAATTTCTGTTTGGCGGTCATTCAAGCGTTGTGCAGCACTGATCAATTCGGCTCCTAGCGGATCTCTGACACCTTTGGGATAGAAAGCCGGCGCGTTTGTGGGGCCAATAGCGGCTCAGAGGCTGAGCAGACGACGCGGCCATTCGTCCAGACTAACCCAAGGTCTGCAAAGGTGGCTTGATCCGTTTTTGTCGCCGTTTTCCAGCAAGGTCGACGAGTCGTCTAAAGGTTGGGCACTCCATATGCGACGGAGCCGGGCAGTCGGCAACATGGCGAAGGGTATCGCGTAGCGCGGTGAGCTCTGCAATGTGCCGATCCAGTTCATCTGCACGGTCGTGCAGATCCTTTCTTGGCAGGTCGGGCTTTCCGCCTGGACCAAACATTGCCGAGATGTCCTCAAGCGAGAAACCCGCCGCCTTCCCCATAGAGATCAGCGCAAGCTGCAAAAGCACATCGGGTTCGAACTGCCGTCTTAGCCCGTGTCGAGCCACCGAAGATATCAGACCAATCTCTTCGTAATAACGCAGTGCCGATGCCGGGATACCGGCCTGACGCGACACCTCGCCGATATCGATCAGTTTCATGATTGACCTCAAGTTGGCTTGAATTCGTAAGGTGCCCGTTCACATCGATTCTCGCAAGTGGAGTACACAGATGCAGACATTCGAACCATCGCCACCAAAGGCCGCGCAGCGCGGGGGGATGCTGTGTCTTTCGCTGTCCATGGTGCTGGCCTCGCTGGGAACCAGCATCGCCAATATCGCACTCCCGACGCTGGCGGTGGCCTTCGACGTGTCATTTCAATGGGTGCAATGGGTTGTGATCGCCTATCTGGTGTCGATCACCCTTTTTGTTGTGATCGCAGGGCGTCTCGGGGACGTTTTTGGTCGGCAACGGATGCTCGCTGTTGGTCTGGTATTATTCGCTCTGGCATCCACGCTTTGCGGCCTGGCATCCAATCTGTGGATGCTGGTCGCGGCACGGGCGCTTCAGGGGATCGGTGCCGCATTTATGATGACACTCGCCATTGCCCTTGTGCGAGAGACAGTCGAGACCGAGCGTGTCGGACGGGCCATGGGATGGCTCGGCACGATGTCGGCCATTGGAACGGCACTTGGCCCGTCTCTCGGCGGCGTGCTTATCGGCTGGGTCGGATGGCATGCGATCTTCCTTGTTCTGGTTCCGGTTGGTCTGTTGGCGGCCGGATTGGCTTTGCGGCTCCTGCCAGCGGTCGCGCCGATCGGGACAACGCCGCGATTGAATTTGTCCGCGCTTGGAGAAAATGGCGTAGTTGCAGGCCTAACGGCAAACTTTCTGGTGGCGAATGTGATGATGGCTACGTTGGTGGTCGGGCCGTTCTACCTCGCCGTCGCGCTTGGCCTGCAAGAGGCGATCGTCGGTCTCGTTATGTCGGTCGGGCCGGTCCTGTCGATCTGCACTGGCGTGCCGTCGGGTCGACTGGTCGACAGCTGGGGGGGCCAGCGGGTTCTGACGCTCGGGCTGGGAACCCTGGCCGCCGGAGCTCTTTCGCTATCGGTGTTGCCCGCGACATTCGGTGTCGCAGGCTATATCGCGGCAATCGCGATCCTGACGCCGGGATACCAGATGTTTCAATCCGCCAACAACGTGATGGTGATGGCAGACGTGTCCGCGGACCAGCGCGGCGCGGTGTCGGGCCTGCTCGGACTGTCGCGCAACATCGGTCTCATATCCGGGGCGTCCGTCATGGGAGCCGTCTTCTCAGCCGGCGTGGGAAGCACCGCTATTGAGGAAGCCGCCGAAGCTGCGATTGTCGACGGCTTGCGGATCACGTTCATGCTCGGCGGATTGTCGATCCTGGTCGCGCTGTGGTTCACACGCCGTCTAGCCTCGGTTCACGTCTGACAGCAGCCCCTTGCTGGAGCGCCGCGTCAAAGCCGCTGCTCATTTCTGCCGCACTATTGGTCAAACCGGGATCAAAACCGCCGTTTGCGGTGTCAGCACACCGACACGGTGCTGGGGCCGTAGGTCAAGGGCGCAGAGCCGGACAAACCAGAAATGCGCTGCGGCTGCGACGAAACGATCAATGTGGGCGCCGGACTTTTTCACCAACTAAATTTCAAAGTGATCAAGTTTTTGAAACTATCCAGCACTGCCTTTCGTGGTTCAGGTCAGAGCGCATCCAGTACGGTGCGTAACATGTCCAATTTGAAAGGAAATACGATGAAAACTCGAGCTCTTGTGACATCCTTGATTGCCCTTGCGACCGGTCCGGCATTTGCCGCAGGTCACGCAGCTGTTTCGGGTTATGCCTTGGCCAATGATGGCGCGACGCTGGTTGTGATGAGCGATGTGAACGCCCCCGGAGAGGTGATGACCTACAGCCTTGCCTCTCCGTTGAGCGCGATTGCATGGCGTCCCGTGACCGGAGAGTTGCTTGGCTTTTCCGATGGAATGATCGCGGTGATCGACCCGATGTCGGGCGAAATGACCGATCTGGGCGCGTCGTTCATGGACGGTGCAATGATCGGCGACGGAAAAATGGTGGCGTTTGACTTCAACAACAAGATCGACGCCGTTCGCGCCGTGACATCGGCCGGCGACAACCTCGTCTATTTTCCCGAAGGCTTCGGTGACAATGATGAGCGCGCAGGTTCTGTACGCCGCTTTACCGACCTCGCCTACTCTGACGGGGACGCCATGGCAGATAAAACACCGATGATCTTTGCCAATGCCTACACAAACGCGATCAATGGCGAGACAGCGGGCGCGACATTCCAATATGCGCTTGATGCCGAAACCGACACGCTGGTCAGCTTGGCAAACAACGCAGGCACCCTGAAAACCATCGGCAAGATCACCGTTGACGGTGCCGCTGTCGACCTCGCCCCGATGGGTGGCTTCGACATCGTCTCGTCCAAGGAAGGCGAGAACATGGCACTTGCAATCCTGCAAATGGAAGGCGCCGGATCGGCTGGCCTTTACGAGATTGACCTCGAAACAGGGGCCTCCACGATGAAGGCCGATCTGAAAATGGGTGGCATTACGGGCTTCGCGACGTCGCTCGGCAAGTAATTCGTCGCGATGGGTAAATGAGTTCCTTCATACCAGTGCAGGATGGTCCCGGTGGCAAGAGATTGCTGTTCGGGACCATTTCTGTCAGGAAGACAAGACGAAGTTATTTGAGCTGCTCAAAACACCTATGACAGACCGCAAGAACATCGAAGAGTTTATTGGCAGGGTCGCGCTTGGTGACCGGGCTGCACTGGCCGCGCTTTATGATGCCACAAGCGGGAAACTATTCAGTGTCTGTTTACGTGTCTTGAAGAACCGCTCAGAAGCCGAGGACGCACTACAGGACGTGTATCTGCGGATTTGGGCCAAGGCTGACCGCTATGCGGTGACGGGTCACTCTCCGATGACATGGCTCATAACCGTTGCGCGAAATCTGGCCATAGACCGGCTGCGTGCGAAAAAGAGCAATCATGTGGACCTCGACAGTGTTGGTGAGCTTGTCGAAAAGCGTCCAGGGCCTGAGGCTGCAAGTATAGCAGCCTCTGAACAACGTCGCATCAGTGCCTGTTTCGCGGAACTACCGCCAGACCGTGCCGATGCTGTCCGCTCCGCCTATCTCGACGGGGCGACGTACCAAACGCTTGCGGACCGTTTTGACGTGCCGCTGAATACGATGCGCACCTGGCTGCGCCGCAGCCTGCAATCTTTGAAGGAGTGCCTTTCACGATGAGCGACCTTCAGGACATACCGGAAGACGAGGCCCTGGCTGCTGAATACGTCTTGCGCCTGCTGGACGCGGACGCAGAGCAGGCCTTTGCAGCGCGGCTTCAGACCCAACCGGATCTTCGCGCGCATGTGCAGTTCTGGGAGGCAGAGTTGGCAACCATGGCCATGGAGCTGCCGGAAGACACCCCATCGCCTTCGGTCAGGGCAAAGCTTGTCGCCGAATTGGGCGGCGAGGCCGCGCGCCGGCGCCGTGGATGGGCCTGGGGTCGTGGATGGGGCTGGAACTGGTTGGCTTTCCCCGCAATGGCCGCCGTTGCCCTGGCCGCATTCCTCGTCTTCAGCCCGATGCTGCGCGGCCCGGCTTTTGATCCCACGCATCATGCGACGCTGATCTCGCAAGACGGCGGCCTGCATATCGAGGCAGGCTACGCCCCGGACGGCAATCTGTTCAAAGTCATCCCGGAACAGGGCAGGCCCGCGACAGGCCGCGATTTTGAGCTTTGGGTCATCGGCGCAGACGCACCAGCGCCGGTGTCCCTGGGCGTGATCCCTGCGGATCGCGAAAGCCTGTTCGAAATCACGCCCGAGATTGCCGCCTTGATCGACGGCGGAACTCTGGCGGTCTCGGATGAACCGGCAGGCGGATCACCAACCGGCGCGCCGACAGGAGCCATTCTCGCTCTCGACGAATTCTTTGATGCAGATTTATTTCGCGCCGGCTGAAACTGTTTCCGGCCGGGCGCCGTGGTTCCCTCATAGCCGCAGGAAATTGCGGACAATCATGAGAGGAAATAAGCATGAAAATCGTATCCAAAATCGCTACAACCGCAGCAGCACTGACCATTGCAACCGCAGCCTATGCCGAAAACCCGATGGTTGGCGGCGCCGCCATGTTCGAGACTAAAAACATCGTGGAAAACGCGGTGAATTCAGCCGACCACACGACACTTGTTGCCGCTGTTAAGGCTGCCGGCTTGGTCGAAACGCTGCAAAGCCCTGGGCCTTTCACAGTCTTTGCACCCGTAAACGACGCCTTTGCGGCCTTGCCTGCGGGAACGGTCGAAACGCTCTTGATGCCTGAGAACAAAGATATGCTGGTCAAAGTTCTGACCGCGCATGTGGTGGCCGGTGATTGGTCCGCCGCAGAGATCGCACGTCAGGCGCGTGCCTCATCCGACGGCTTTTATCACTTCAATACCGTGTCAGGTGACGCCCTGTCTGCCCAGGTCAAGGGCAACAATGTCTACATCCTCGACGAAAGCGGCAATGCAAGCCTGGTAACAATCGCTGACGTCAATCAGTCGAATGGCGTGATCCACGTCGTCAATTCCGTTCTGGTTCCAAAATAAATCGAGCAGGCGAGCGGATGGGAGGGCCTCCACAGGGCTCTCCTATCCGCGCAATTATTCAAAAGGTGATGTTATGAACCGTCGAGCATTCCTGTTGACCACTGGCGCGGCCATGCTTGCGCAGCCGCTGACCGCTGAGACCTGCGACTTTGAGATTTGCCGCAGCGAAGCCCAGTGGCGCGCCCGTTTGAGCGACGACGAATACCTCGTATTGCGCGAGGAAGAGACCGAGCAACCCTACACCAGCCCCTTGAATGAAGAGACGCGCCCCGGCACCTACCGATGCCGCGGATGCGACCTGCCTGTCTATGGCGCAGAGGCCAAGTATGACAGCGAAACCGGCTGGCCGAGTTTTTTTGAAAGCCTCCCAAATGCGGTTAGGACAAAAGAGGACCGAAGGTTCATCTTTCAGGTCCGGACCGAAGTACATTGTCGTCGCTGCGGCGGCCATCTGGGTCATATTTTTGATGATGGGCCAGAGCCGACCGGCAAACGCCATTGCTTGAATGGGCTCAGCTTGTCATTCGCTCCTGCCGGATGAGCGGACGGCTTGAATGGGCCTTTGGGCGATACCTCTTGGCGTTCCTGTTTCTTGCCGGAGCGGCGCAGAAAACAATTGATCCCGCCCCGGCAAGAATGCTTTTGGCCGGATATGGGATGCCTGAATGGCTCGTCTGGCCCGCCCTTGCATTTAACGCTCTGGCTGCGGGCCTTCTAATTGCCGGCAAGTTCCTGAAATCTCTTGGGCGCACACTCGCCATGTACTGCCTGCTCACCAGCGTCTTTCACTTGGTGCCGGATGACCCATGGCAGATGTCGATCTTGGTCAAGAACTGGGCTTTGGCGGGCGGGTGTCTGATCTTATCGGCGTCTTCAGACCAATGGTTATAAACCTCGCGCCAAACGGGCTGGTTCTTGGCCCCCATGCCTCGTTTGAGACTGCGACCAAATCCGTTCACCGCTCAAAACAGGTATTGAGAGTGCATGGGCTCATATTGGGCCTTCTGCGGTCCTCGCCAATTACGCCCCCTTGGAAGAGCGCAACGCCAGGGTGGAGCCTGCGAGAACAATCAAGGCAATTCCCAGCATTTGCCAAAGGTTGAGCACCTGACCAAAGGCCACCCAGGCGATGGCCGGGCCGACCAGCAGCACTGAGTATTCAAACACGGCGACAAAAGACGCCTCGCCCAGCTGATAGGCCTTGGTGATCAGAAACACCCCAGCCACGGCGGCAAAGCCCTGCAGCAAGATAAAATGCGACATCTCCCAAAGCGGCCAGACCCACCCGCGGGTGACAAACCCATCTGCGCCCTGCCCCACGGGCAGCGGCCAGATCTCGACTGCGACCAATAAGCCTGCCCCGATCAGCCCCTGGGCCAAAAGGTAGATGAACAGCATCGCAACGGTGCTTTCCTCTTTGCACATGGTGCCGGTGACGATCGACCCCAGCGCGTAGAAAAACCCGCCTGCAACCGGCAGCAGGATCAGCCAGTCGAAGGCCTCAACATCGGGCTGCAACACAAAGAGCACTCCGACAAATCCGCCAATCACCGCTGCAATCCGCACCATGCCGATGCGCAACCGCATAAACAGCACCGAAACCACCACGATGATGATCGGCGAGGTAAACAGACCTGCCAGCGCCTGCGCTATCGGCATCAAGGCCACCGCAGAGAAATAGAAAACCATCGCCAGAGCCACCAACAGAGCCCGCAACCCCACTGCGCCAAAGCGACGCGGCATCATGCTGCCAAAACCCATCTTCGACAGCACCCAGAGAATTGGCAGCGCCACCAGCGTGCGTAGCAGGTAGAACTGCCCCAGCCCCATGGTTTCTGCCATCAGAGGCACGACGTTATCAGTGACGCCAATAATCGCCATCGCCGCCAACATGGCCTGCGCCGCCGTTGTTTGATGTCCTGCATGGGGTGGAAGGGCTGCAATCTGTTTCATAGCTCTTCCAATGCCTGCAACTTTGCTCATTATCTGTTCTCAAACCGACATACCAAAAGAATCACGGGAGGATAGCTGATGGGATGGATGGCTGATGAGGCGGGCCTGGAGAAGACCGCAGCAAACTACGTACCGCTGACACCGCTGTCGCATCTGCGCCGGGCAGCACATGTTTTTGGCGACATTCCGGCGGTGATCTATGGCAATCACCGCAAGACCTATGCCGCCTATTATGATCGCTGCACCCGGCTGGCCTCGGCACTGGCGGGGATGGGGGTGAAACCCGGCGATGTGGTGTCCACCCTCATTCCCAATCTGCCCGCCCAGGCCGAAGCCCATTTTGGCGTGCCCGCCTGTGGTGCGGTGCTCAATACCATCAACACCCGGCTGGATACTGACACGGTTGCCTATATCTTTGAGCACGGCGGCGCCAAGGTGGTGCTGGTGGATACCGAGTTCCTGCCCCTGGCCGAGGCCGCCGTGGCGCAGATGGCGGGCCAGCCGCCGCTGCTGATCGAGGTGCCGGATCCGCAGGCCGGTTTCGAGGCCACCGGCCGCCATCCTGCCTATGAGGAGGTGCTGGACGCCGCCGAGCATGATTTTGACTGGATCATGCCGCAGGATGAATGGGAAAGCCTGGCGCTGAACTATACCTCTGGCACAACCGGTCGCCCCAAGGGCGTCGTCTACCACCATCGCGGTGCCTATTTGATGACCATGGGCACGGTGATTTCCTGGCGCATGGTGATGAACCCGGTGTATCTGGCGATTGTGCCGCTGTTTCACTGCAACGGCTGGAACCACACCTGGATGATGCCGGTTTTGGGCGGCACTCTGGTCTGCTGCCGCAACATCACCCCCGGCGCGATCTACACCGCCATTGGCGACCACGGGGTCACCCATTTTGGCGGCGCGCCGATTGTGCTCAACCTGCTGGTCAACGCCAGGGAAGAAGAGCGCCGCGCCTTTGACCACACCGTTGAGGTCTTTACCGCTGGTGCCCCGCCCGCCCCTGCGACGCTGCAAAAGATCGAAACCCTCGGCTTTCACGTCACCCAGGTGTACGGCCTGACCGAAACCTATGGCCATGTCACCGAATGCCTGTGGAAAGGCGACAAATGGGATGGGTTGGACCACCAGGGCCGCGCCGCCATCAAGGCCCGCCAGGGGGTTGCCTTCCCAATGATGGACCATATCACCGTAATGGATGACGACATGAAGCAGATCGCCCGGAACGGCGCCGATCAGGGTGAAATTGTCATGCGCGGCAACTCGGTGATGAAAGGCTACCTGAAAAATCCCGAAGCCACCGCCGAAGCCTTTGAGGGCGGCTATTTCCATTCTGGCGATATCGCGGTGCAGCACCCCGATGGCTATATCCAGATCGCCGACCGGGCCAAGGATATCATCATTTCCGGCGGCGAGAATATCTCCTCTGTCGAAGTCGAAGGCGTGCTGATGGGCCATGCGGCGGTGAACCTGGCGGCGGTGGTGGCCAAACCCGACGACAAATGGGGCGAAGTGCCCTGCGCCTTTGTGGAGCTCAAAGAGGGCGCAGAGGTCTCCGAGGCGGAACTGATCGCCTTTGCCCGCGAGACTCTGGCGGGTTTCAAGGCGCCAAAGCGGGTGGTTTTCCAGGAGCTTCCCAAGACCTCTACCGGGAAAATTCAAAAGTTCGAGCTGCGCGAAACCGCAAAATCCCTGTAACCAAGCCCGGTTACAGCCCCGGCCCCCTTGCTGCTGCAGGGGGCTGGGCCTTAGGCCAAACGCCGCAGCCGTGGGCCGACCTCATCAAACCCATTGCGCAGGTAGAAGTTCAGTGTGCGGTGCCATTCAGGCTGGCTTGGCGCGCCAACCTCAAGACGCGCCCACCCCCGCGCCCGCGCCTCTTGCTGCGCATGATCCAAAAGCAGCTGCGCAACCCCTTGCGACCTCATGTCAGGGCGCACGTATAGCTCTGATATCTCGCCAAATTTGCCACCAGCATACATTGCGGCACATTGGTTCAGCGTGATGACACCAACTGGCGCGTCCCCGGCATAAGCGATGGCTGCACTCACATCCGCCCCCGCAAGCAATGCCTGAGCGATGTCAAAAACCCCCTGCTTTGCGGGCGCTTTCCCACCCGAAAGCTCATCAATCAGCGCATGTACAAAATCAGCAACGATCGCGGCGTCTTCAACCCGCGCCGCCCGTACAGAAATCCCTGTCATCTCTCCGCTTTCTCTCACATCACAACAACACCCCTCACGTTACAGTAATTTGATCAAAAATACACAGTGATCTACACCCGCCCCGCGCCTGCCATTGCCGATCCGACGCGCCACCCTGGGAAAATCGCGCTATTCAAGGCCTTTGCTATGCAAAGCCATTTGCCGCCTGCGGCAGAGCCATGCTAGGCTTTTGGCAACGAAAACAGGCAACACAGGCAGGATGAATGACCGTTCTGA
Organism: Phaeobacter sp. G2; assembly: GCA_025163595.1. Lineage (NCBI taxonomy): Bacteria > Pseudomonadati > Pseudomonadota > Alphaproteobacteria > Rhodobacterales > Roseobacteraceae > Phaeobacter > Phaeobacter sp. G2. The sequence goes on along the minus strand of CP104100.1, from coordinate 2,106,394 downwards.
GGGAATTCGAACGACTTGAGGCTGCGGGCCTTTGGCGAGCGAGCCCAGACGCGCAGCGTCGTGACGTGATCATTTCGGTTGGCGATGCGACGCTCACCATCACCGATATGCAGGACCGGGTGCTGGCGCATTGGTCTCTGGCGGCGGTGGAACGGGCCAACCCCGGTGTATTTCCGGCCCTGTTTCACCCGGATGGTGACCCCGGTGAACAGCTGGAAATCCCCCAGGATGAAACGACAATGCTGGAGGCCATCGAAAAGGTCCGCACCGCGATTGAGCGCGCCCGCCCCCATCCTGGCCGATTGCGGGTGGTGAGCATCTTTGGCAGCCTGGCGCTGGTGGCACTGCTGGTGGTCTTCGGGCTGCCAGGATTGATGCAAAACCACGCAGTCAAAGTGGTGCCAGAGATCAAGACCAAGGCGATCGGACAGGCCTTGCTGGGCCGCATTGAACGGGTCTCTGGGCAGGCCTGCGCCACCCCGGAGGCCAGCCCGATTCTGGCCAAACTGGCAGCACGCACCGACGTGCGGCAACTGGTGATCATGCGCTCAGGCGTCGCCAGCAGCCTGCATTTGCCCGGCGGCATAGTGCTGCTGAACCGCAGCCTGGTGGAAGATTTTGAAGATCCGGCGGTTGCCGCTGGTGCGGTCCTGGCCGAGCGCGCCCGCGCCCATCTGCACGATCCGCTGGCGGAGCTGCTGGAGGTTGGCGGTTTCCTTGCCTCTTTCCGGCTGCTCACCACTGGTGAGCTGACCCGCGAAACCCTGGATCGCTACTCCGAAACCGTGCTGGCCGCGCCGCGCCCAGTGTTGCCGGATGATCTGTTGTTGGCCGAGTTTGCCCGCGCCGCCATTCCCTCGACGCCCTATGCCTATGCGCTGGATGTGACCGGTGAAACCACGCTTGGTCTGATCGAAGCCGATCCCATGGCTGGCCGGGTGCTGGAGCCGGTGCTGAATGATCGCGACTGGGTGCAGCTACAAAACATCTGCGGCTAGACAGTGACAGCGCCCCGCCGGGCGCTATCCGGGGGTGCTCTGGGCGCTTTATGGCTGGTAAGCGGCAATCGCGCTGATAAAGCGCTGTCCAATCATACGGCCTTACAGATGCAGGTAGGTAGATGCAGGCGCGGCCAAGCGGCGCTTAGCGACTGATACGCGCACCACGATAGCCAGCAGCGCGCACTGTGCTGAGCGCCTGTTCAGCTGCATTCAAATTGCCAAACGGTCCGGCCATCACCACCTTATAGGGCTGACCATTGCGCGACACCGAGCCAAGGCGCACCGGCACACCGGTGGCAGCCAGAGACCGCGCCGCCTGCTGTGCCTCAGCCGGATCAGCAAAGGTCGCGGCGCGCACATAGCGCGAGGCAGAGGCCACAGAGCGTTCCTCCAGGGTCGCACCGGGTTGCGAGCGGCTCGACAGCCGCAGCGCCAGGCCGCTTGAGGCCTCGCCCTCAAAATCATCGGTGCGGCTGTTTTGGCTGGTCACAACCTGGCGATCCAGCGGCAGGTCGCGCAGCCTGCGCGGTGTGCCATTGTCCCAGATTGCCGCCATCTGCGCGTCGCCCTGGGCAGTACGGACGCCCCGCATTGGGTTCATCCGGTCATCGCCGCGGCCAACCTGCACATAGCCCGCAGGCACCTCTGTCTGGCTGGTCAAAATTGCCGGACGCAGATCACGCTCGGCGCGACGCAGGTTCAGGCGGTCATCCTTCCAGGCTGGATTGTATCCTGCTGGCGTGGTCAACCCCTGACTATGGCGCTGCTGTTGATAGACATGCACCGGCAGCACCCGCGTATTGGGCGTCAGCTGCAGCGAGGACTGCGGGCCAATGCCACCGCCTGAGCCATAGCTGACAGGGGATTGCGCCTGCGGCCCGCAGCGCACGCCACTTTGGTTGCTATACTGCTGGCTAATCGCCGAGGCCCCGGCGCAGCCGCCCTGAGAAGCGCCAGTTGGTTGGTTGGAGGCCGTGGCGCGGGGCTTGGGCACCCGGGCAACAGGGGCGGCCTGAATGCGAACCGGAGCGGCCGCTGAGGTGCGGCGGGTCTTGGGCGCTGGCGCAACCCGCGCGGTGGTGGTTTGCGGCGTGCGCCGAACCCGCGTCGTGGTCACCACAGTGGGCGCAGCAGCTGTTGCAGCGGCGCGGCGCGGCGCACTGGCAGCCGGACGGGCGCGCGCAGGACGGGCTGTAGATGCAGCAGCGGAGGAGGACGCGGCCCCGCCATTCAGAGTGATCTGTTCAGGTGCGGCACTTTGGGTGGGGCGCGCAGTGGTCCCGGCGATAGCCGTTGGTTTATAGCCACACAGTTGCTTGCGATTGCGCGCCACCCGCGGCACCCAGTTTACATTGCCATCAATACCGGCGCGAATATAGACGCAGCCACGGCTATCGACAAACTGGTTGCCCTTAAAGGAGGCTGGCGGATACTGGGCAGGAGAGCTGACAGACCGCAAAGTCTGCGCCTGCAGCGCTGAAGTCTCAACCACGGCTGCGGCAGAGGCCGCTATAATGGCAAGCGCAACAATTCTTGTAAGTTTCATACCAAGGCCCCACTATATATGGGGTTAGGATGCCTCATTTAGTCGAATGAGTAAAGCCGCCTGTGACAACAATATGGCAGCATTCAGGTAAATAGTTTCCCGATTGCTGCCATTGAGTAACACGCTAGAAAAGCGGGTTTATTTGGTGCCAAACATCCGGTCACCAGCATCGCCAAGACCGGGCATGATATAGCCTTTGTCGTTCAGTTCGCGGTCCAGAGACGCGGTGACGATTGGCACATCTGGATGGGCTTCTTTCATCCGCGCCACCCCTTCTGGGGCTGCCAGCAGGCAGAGGAAGCGGATATTGGTTGCGCCTGCTTCTTTCAGCAGATCAATCGCCGCCGCCGAGGAATTGCCGGTGGCCAGCATCGGATCAACTGCGATGACCATCCGGTCGCCCAGCTCTTTGGGGGCTTTGAAATAATATTGCACCGGCTGCAGGGTTTCTTCGTCACGGTACAGACCAACAAAGCCTACACGGGCCGAGGGCACCAGCTCCAGCACCCCGTCCAGCATGCCGTTGCCAGCCCGCAGGATCGACACCAGCGCCAGCTTCTTACCGGCCAGGATGGGCGAGTCCATGGTTTCCATCGGCGTGTCGATGGTCGTATGGGTCACCGGCAGCTCGCGGGTGATCTCATAGGCCAGCAGCTGGGTGATCTCATGCAGCAGGCGACGGAACTCAGAGGTCGAGGTGCCCTTGTCGCGCATCAGCGTGAGCTTGTGCTGTACCAGCGGGTGATCAACAACGGTCAGATGTTCGCTCATTTGGGCTCTCTCCTACAATGAATACCATGATGTTTCAGCGCGGGTTTATGCGCCTGCGCCCTGTCAGGGCAAGTGGCTTTTGATCTGATGGTCAAAGAAAGCTGCGCCCCGGCCCCTGAGCCGCCACGTTCAGATGCGCCGCAACAGAGGCCGCAACATCCACAAAAGCCCGCTGTCCAATGCAGCCCGCGCCACAACCCGCCACCAGAACAGGTACCTGTTCGCGGGTGTGGTCGGTGCCGGGCCAGTTGGGATCATTGCCATGATCCGCCGTCAGCAGCAGCATGTCACCAGGGCGCAGGCGCGGCAGCAGCTTGCCCAGTTCCGCATCAAACCATTCCAGAGCACGGGCATAACCCGCAAGATCGCGGCGATGGCCATACAGACTGTCGAATTCGACAAAATTGGCAAAGGTCAGGCTGCCCTCCTCTGCCTGATCTATCGCCTCGGCCAGATGCTGCATCAGCTGGGCGTCGCAGCCCTTTTTCAGCGTATCAATGCCGGACATGGTGAAAATATCGCCAATCTTGCCAATGGCATGCACTCTTTGGCCTGCGTCCTGCACCCAATTGGTCAGCACCGGGGCGGGCAGCACAATGGCAAAGTCACGCCGGTTGGCGGTGCGGGTAAATCCCTGCTCAGGCGTGCCAACAAAGGGGCGCGCGATCACCCGCCCGACCTTCATTTCATGCAGCCGTGGCGCCACCGCGCGGCACAGGTCCAACAGGCGCTCCAGCCCAAAGCTGTCTTCATGGGCGGCGATCTGAAACACGCTGTCGGCAGAGGTATAGCAGATCGGCTGGCCGCTTTGCATATGGGCAGTGCCATGGCGGGCAATGATATCTGTGCCGGAGGCATGGCAATTGCCTAGGATGCCTGTAGCCCCCGCTGCCTCTGCAACAAAATCTGTCAGCTCTGGCGGGAAGGCCGGATCGGCATCAGGAAAGTTACACCACTGCCAGGGCACCGGCAGCCCGGCCAGCTCCCAATGGCCCGACGGGGTGTCTTTGCCCCGGCTCACCTCAGCGGCGCAGCCCCAAAGCCCCTCTGGCGTGGCCTCAAATCCCGGTAGCGGCTGGGATGAGGCCAGCCGCAGGGCCGCCCCCAGGCCCAGCGCCTCGAGATGGGGCACCTGCAAAGGGCCAGAGCGCCCCTGCTCGGCCCGGCCCGCTGCGCAGGCCTGGGCGATATGCGCCAGGGTATTGGCGCCCAGGTCCGGCAGATCGCCGTTGTAAAACTCACTGGCATCCGGCGCACCGCCAATGCCAAGGGAATCCATCACCACCAGAAAAGCACGCGCCATCAGCTGATCCTCTCGTAGACAAGAGGCGGTAGCTCTGGCGCCTGCGATGTGAGGGTTATGGCCTCTCGCACGCCGGCCTCGGCCACCTGTGCCGCGCTTTCGCGGGCTGCATGGATGCGCGCCAGCGGGGTGCCGGCCTCGACCCACTGGCCCAGGCGCACCAGATCCGACAGGCCCACAGCAGGATCCACCAGATCGCCCTCGACCAAGCGCCCGCCGCCCAGATGCACAACGGCCAGCCCCAGGGCCTCACCGTCCATGGCGCTGACATAGCCCGCGCGCGGCGCTGTGACCTCGCGGATCACCGGAGCCACCGGCAGATAGCGCTGCCAGTGGCTGGCAAAATCATCGGGTCCGCCCTGGGCAGCCACCATGCGGCCAAAACGGCTGGCCACCCGCCCGCTCAGCAATGCCTCGGTGATCCGCTCTGCCCCCTCGGTGTCATTCCCTGCCAGACCGGCATGGGCCAGCAAGATGCCGGACAGGGCCGCAGTGATTTCGATCAGCGGGCAGGGCTTGCCCGCCGTCAGCGCCTGCATCACCTCGGCCACCTCCAACCCATTGCCCAGGGCGCGGGCGATGGGCTGGTTCATATCGGTGATCAGCGCCGTGGTCTGACACCCCGCCCCATTGGCAGTATCCACCAGTGAGCGCGCCAGGGCGCGGGCCTCTTCAAGGGTTTTCATAAAGGCGCCTGAGCCGATTTTCACATCCAGCACCAAAGCCTCGGGGCTGGCGGCGAGCTTTTTCGACAGGATCGAGGCGGTTATCAGATCAAGGCTTTCCACCGTCGCGGTGACATCGCGAATGGCATAGAGCCGCTTATCCGCCGGCGCGATGCGCCCAGTGGCGCCAACGATGGCGCAGCCGACCTTTGCGGTGATCCGGTGCAGCCGCTGCTGCGAGATCTGGGTGGTGACGCCGGGGATGGCCTCCATCTTGTCCAGGGTGCCGCCGGTATGACCCAGCCCCCGCCCCGAGATCATCGGCACATAGACACCGCATTCCGCCAGTGCCGGCGCCAGCAGCAATGAGACACAATCGCCGACGCCACCGGTGGAGTGTTTGTCCATCACCGGTCCCGGCAGGTCCCAGTGCAACACATCGCCGCTGTCGCGCATCGCCAGGGTCAGGGCGCGCCGCGCCGACTGGTCCAGCCCCTGCAGGCAGACCGCCATGGCAAAGGCCCCCGCCTGGGCATCGCTGACCTCACCATTGGCCAGCCCTTCGGCAAACCAGCTCAGCTCCGCCTCGCTGGGCTGCCCGCCCCGACGCAGGGTGGCAATGATCGCACGCGCATCCATGGAGTTAGCTCCGTGCCATATGGTCGGCATCAAAGGCGCCAGGCAGCAGATCTGCTATGGTGGTCTCATGTTCCAAACCGTCCAGCGTGCCCAGGGTCACTTTCACCGCGCCAGCGCCAAACTCCTTGAGCTTTTGACGGCAGCCACCACAGGGCGGCACCGGTGTTGGACTGTCGGCCACCACATAGACCTCTGCCAGCTCTTGCTCCCCGGCGGCCACCATGGCGGCAATAGCGCCGGCCTCGGCGCAGGTGCCTTCGGGATAGGCGACGTTTTCAACATTGCAGCCAACATAGGTATTGCCGGCCGTTGTGCGCAGAGCCGCCCCGACCAGAAAGTTGGAATAGGGCGCGTAGGCGTTCTTACGCACGGCGAAGGCTGCGTCTTTCAGGGTCATAAATGGGTCTCGCTAGATTGGGGCAACAGGCCGCGTGGAGGGATCGAAAGGGATCAGGATAGGAGAAAGCAGCGGCAAAGGGAAAGCCCCTATTGCCGCGCGTAGTCCGACATCCTACCCCGCCCCAGCCCGCAGGCGGGTTATGCGCTTTGCGAAACGGTGGTGTTGAATACCCCCGGCAGGCTGACCTCCAACAGTTCCAGATCGCCAGAGGCGCTGCTGAGCCGCGTCTTCATCCCCGGCGGGATGACAAAGGCATCGCCCTCTTCCAGCGGATAGGGATCGCGCCCCTCGCCCTCCAGCGTCACTGCGCCATTCATCACAAAGGTAAAGTGGATATCGCTATCGTGGCTGGCCCAAACGGGATCTGCGCCGCCCGCGGCAGGCCGCACCACCTGAACCCCGGCAACGCCTTTGGTATTTGTTGCAATGGTGGTGTCGCGGACCTCAAACCCCGGCAGGCGAAACGGCTGCCAGGCAGCCCCCTCGGCCTGGTTGTAGACAAACCGCTGCCCCTGCCATTCGCGATCCGGGCGCAAATGCGGTGTTGGCAGCGTCATTTCGTGGTCGATCTCGGTCACATGTTCGGCCGGCACGCCAATCTCGATCACCTGCACGTTGTCGCTGGCCTCCAGCACCCGGTGGCGGATCTCGGGCGGCTGGATAAAGCAATCCCCCGCCGTCAGGCGCATCTTTTCGCCCTGATCCTCATAGACCACATCCACCCAGCCATGGATGCAAAAGATCAGCTGAAAGCCAACCCGGTGGAAGTGCACCATATCCGGCACCGGCCCGCCATCAGGAATGCGGATATGGCTGGCAATGATCGAGCCGCCCAGCCGGTCGGGCACCAAATCGCGGTAATGCATCCCGGCACGGCCAATGATCCAGGGCGCCTGATCCTTGAGACGGCGCACCACAAAGCTATGCACGGTCTTTGGCATCACCAGCGGCGGGTGGCGCTCTTCGATTTCAACCCGAGTGCCGTTTGGCGCCGTCAGCAGCCGCTGGCCATCGGCAAACCCATCGGGGTCGTCACATAAAATGCGCAGGGTCCCCGGTGCCTCTGGGGCGTCCTTGTCGATCCGCAACCGCAGCCCATGGCCTGAAAACACCGCAACCGAAGGGTCATCCGCTGGGTAGATCATATCCATCTTCATACCCAAGACTTCGGTAAAAAACGGAATATCCTCACGCAACTCCTGCGTGGGCAGGCGCATCTCTGCTGCAATCTCGCTCATATCACTTATCCTTTTCCCCCGCTGCACGGGGCGTCGCAAACCGTTTCCGGCACAGTTTGGGCACAGTGGAACGAAGTTTTTCATTGCGCAAGAGAGTGCCGATCACGTTAGGTTGCTGAAAAGCCTGTTCACCCGACGTCACAATTGGTTTAATGTTAAACTATAGTATTTTTGGAGCCCCTCATGTCCGATACCCCCTCCCTGCGCGACGCGGCGCTGCGTTACCACGAATTCCCCCGCCCCGGGAAACTGGAGATCCGCGCCACCAAACCGATGGCCAACGGCCGCGATCTGGCCCGCGCCTATTCACCGGGGGTGGCTGAGGCCTGTCTGGAAATCAAAGCCGATCCCGAGAACGCCGCGCGCTATACCGCACGTGGCAATCTGGTGGCGGTTGTCAGCAATGGCTCTGCGGTCCTGGGGCTGGGCAATATCGGCGCGCTGGCCTCCAAACCGGTGATGGAGGGCAAGGCGGTGCTGTTCAAGAACTTTGCCGGCATTGATTGCTTTGACATTGAGGTAAACGAAAGCGACCCGGAAAAACTGGCCGATATCGTCTGTGCGCTGGAACCCAGCTTTGGCGCCATCAATCTGGAAGACATCAAGGCACCGGATTGTTTTATCGTGGAAAAAATCTGCCGCGAGCGCATGGGGATCCCGGTGTTTCACGATGATCAGCACGGCACCGCCATCGTGGTTGGGGCCGCCGCCCGCAATGCGCTGCATGTGGCTGGCAAAAGCTTTGAAGACATCAAGATTGTCTCGACCGGCGGCGGGGCAGCCGGGATTGCCTGCCTCAACATGCTGGTGAAACTGGGGGTGAAGCGGCAAAATATCTGGCTGTGCGATATTCACGGGCTGGTCTATGAGGGCCGCAGCGAAGACATGAACCCGGAAAAAGCCGCCTTTGCCCAGGACAGCGACCTGCGCATCCTGGACGAGGTGATCGGAGACGCCGACCTGTTCCTTGGCCTTTCCGGCCCCAATGTGCTGAAGCCCGAAATGGTCGCCAAGATGAGCTCCCGGCCGATTGTGTTTGCCCTGGCCAATCCCAACCCCGAAATCCTGCCGGATCTGGCCCGCGAAGCAGCCCCTGATGCTATCATCGCCACCGGGCGCAGCGATTTTCCCAATCAGGTCAACAACGTATTGTGTTTTCCCTTCATCTTTCGCGGGGCGTTGGATGTGGGCGCCTCTGAGATTAACGATGAGATGCAGATCGCCTGCGTCGAGGGCATTGCCGAACTGGCCCGCACCACCACCAGCGCCGAAGCGGCAGCCGCCTATAAGGGCGAGCAGCTGACCTTTGGCGCTGATTATCTGATCCCCAAACCCTTTGACCCGCGCCTGGTGGCCGTGGTCTCCTCAGCGGTGGCTGAGGCGGCGATGAAAAGCGGCGTCGCCTCGCGTATGATCGACGACCTGGAGGCCTACAAACAGCGGCTCAATCAAACGGTGTTCAAATCAGCGCTGCTGATGCGCCCGGTGTTTGAAGCTGCCCGCGCAGCCTCCCGTCGGATTGTGTTTTCTGAGGGCGAGGACGAGCGGGTGCTGCGGGCTGCACAGGAAATTCTGGAGGAAACCACCGAGACCCCAATCCTGATTGGCCGCCCCGAGGTGATCGAGGCGCGCTGCGAAAAGATGGGCCTGCGCATCCGCCCCGGCAGCGATTTTCAGATCGTGAACCCGGAAAACGACCCGCGCTACTATGACTATTGGAACAGCTACCACCAGCTGATGCAGCGCCAGGGGGTCACCCCGGATCTGGCCAAGGCGATCATGCGCACCAATACCACGGCAATTGGCGCCATCATGGTGCATCACAATGAGGCCGACAGCCTGATCTGCGGCACCTTTGGCGAATACCGCTGGCATTTGAACTATGTGAACCAGGTGCTGGGCGGCAATGGCCTTGAACCACACGGCGCCCTGTCGATGATGATCCTCGAAGATGGGCCTCTGTTCATTGCCGACACTCAGGTCAGGATCGAACCCACACCGGAACAGATCGCCCAGACCGTCATGGGCGCCGCCCGCCATGTGCGCCGCTTTGGCATCGAGCCTCAAATCGCGCTTTGCTCGCAGTCTCAGTTTGGCAATATCGCCTGTGATACAGGCAGCCGGTTGCGCGCCGCGATCGAGATCCTCGATGCCAATAACTGCGATTTCACCTATGAGGGCGAGATGAACATCGACACCGCGCTGGACCCCGATCTGCGCGGTCGTATCTTCCCCAATTCGCGTCTGCAGGGGGCGGCCAATGTGCTGGTCTTTGCCCATGCCGATGCCGCCTCTGGGGTGCGCAACATTCTGAAAATGCGCTCTGATGGTCTGGAGGTTGGGCCGATCCTGATGGGCATGGGCAACCGCGCCCATATCGTCAGCCCGTCGATCACCGCGCGTGGCCTGTTGAATATGGCGGCCATCGCCGGCACCCCTGTGGCGCAATATGGCTAGGGCTGTCGTCCCTGGGGAGGCCGGTTGGCCTCCCCGTCCCGCCCCGTGCTATCTTGGGAGCGGATTGACCGAACCGCCAACAGGGTACAAGAGCGGCTGCGATCTCGGGCATACCTTCCACGGGAACACCTATCGCGGGCACAGCCTTTGGCAAAATAGGCTCTGTGCCCTAGCGCCAGGCCCAGAACGACATATATAAATCACCCAGCCGGTCGATCTCTGTCCTGCCCTCTGGACAGACCAAGTCTCCCACATTCACCCCCAGCCATGCAGAAGCCTCCTGATGTCCTCCCCCTCCCCTGCCTCCCAAGTCATTGATGCACAGACCTCCGACGCGGCCCCCAAAACCGTTGTTCTGGTGGCCCATGGCCAGCCGTCGGCGCCCAATCCGCCAGAGCACAGCCTGGCACAACTGGCTGAACAGGTTGCCAGCTTTCTTCCCGGATGGCAGCTGCGCTCGGCCACCCTGGCGCAGCCTGGCCGGTTGGAACAGGTGATGCAGCCGGGGGCCTTGGTCTATCCCTTCTTCATGGCAGAGGGCTGGTTCACCAGCAAAGTTCTGCCCAAACGGATCTGTCACGTGGATCACCGGCAACTGCCGCCTTTTGGCCAGGATCCCAACCTCCCCGAACTGGCGGCCAGGCTGGTCCGGCAGGCCCGCGCCGCACAGGGCCAGCCCTTTGAAGCGGCCTCTGGTTCTGGTTCGGCCTCTGGCTCTGGTTCTGACCCGAGCGCGCCAGGCTGCCTGCTGCTCGCGGCCCATGGCTCTGCCCGCGGCCCAAAGGCCGCCGCCGCCACCGAGCTTTTTGCCACCGCACTGCGCCCGCTCTTGCCAGAGCTGGAGGTGAGGACAGCCTATATCGAACAAGCGCCCTATCTGGCGGATGTCGCCTCAAACATGCCCAGCGACGGCCTTTGCCTGCCGTTCTTTGCCCAGTCCGGCGATCACGTCAAAGACGATATTCCCGAGGCGCTCAGCAGCGCCAAATTCGATGGCACAGTGCTGCCTGCCCTCGGCACCACGCCAGAGGTTGCCCGGCTGATTGCCAAGGCAATTCAACGCGCCTGAACATCCGGCCGCGTCCCCAGGGTGGGGACACAAGAGGTCGCAGCCGTCGCATTGCACCTTGCCAGCGCCGACAACGCCTTTACCACTGGGGCAACGCCCGCCCGCAACGGCGGCTGATCGATTTGAATGTCAGTTTGAATGTCAGGGAGACAGACACCACATGAAACTATTGCGATTTGGTCCACTGGGCAGCGAAAAACCAGGACTGTTGGATGCCGATGGCAAGATCCGCGATCTGTCTGGCGTGGTGGGGGATATCGCAGGCGAGGTGCTGAGCGACAGCCAGTTGCAGGCGCTGCGGCAGATTGATCCGGCCAGCCTGCCCCTGGTAGAGGACAACCCCCGGATTGGCGCCTGCGTCGGGCAGGTGGGCAAATTTGTCTGTATTGGCCTCAACTACGCCGATCACGCCGCTGAAGCGGGCATGGACCTGCCACAGGAACCAGTGGTCTTTTTCAAAGCCACCTCCGCCATCTGCGGCCCCGATGACGAGATCGAAATCCCCCGTACCTCGGTCAAGTCAGACTGGGAGGTCGAGCTGGGCGTGGTGATTGGCAAACACACAAAATATGTCTCTGTTGAGGACGCGCTGAGCCATGTTGCAGGCTACTGTGTGGTCAATGACCTGTCAGAGCGGGATTTTCAGATCCATCGCTCCGGGCAATGGGTCAAGGGCAAATCCTGCGATACCTTTGGCCCCATCGGCCCCTGGCTGGTGACCCGCGACGAGGTGCCAAACCCACAGGATCTGGCCATGCATCTGGAGGTGAACGGCCATCGCTATCAGGATGGCTCCACCCGGACGATGCATTTTGACGTGGCTACTGTCATCTCGCATCTGTCCCAGTTCATGAGCCTGCAGCCGGGGGATGTGATCTCGACCGGGACACCTCCGGGTGTTGGGATGGGGCAACGCCCCGAGGTCTACCTGAAACCCGGCGATTACATGGAGCTGGGGGTCGAAGGCCTGGGTGTGCAAAAACAAAAAGTGGTGGCCAGCGACTAGCCAAAGCCACCGGGCGGGGGCTGGGAGCTGGCAGAGTTAAGACGATCCAGACAGCCCGCCCCTGCGCCCCCTGCCCCGGCCCTGTCAAACAAAGTGCCGCAGCCTGTTTCAGCGCGGCTTTTGTTGCCAGCGCTGCAAAACCATGTTTAGTCCGGCGGTAACCTTGATGGGCTAGCCTGCGCAGCGACACCTTTGGGTCGCAGCGCAGGCTGAAACCGTTTCACAGTTGAGAACAGACAAGACCAGTCAAAACATCAAACTCACCGGGGGGCATATTGCATCTGACCCCCAATAAGTATACCATCGCATACAACCAGCTTGTTCCGACTCGCCAGACCTTTTCTGACACCCGTCGCTCAAGCTTACGTGCAACACCAAATCGGCGGGAAAACCATGACCTTGTACACTGACTACCTAGCAGAGATTGAAACACGCAAAGAACAGGGCCTGCACCCCAAGCCCATCGACGGGGCGGACCTTGTTGCAGAGCTGATCGCGCAGATCAAAGATGTCGACAACGCCTATCGCGCGGACTCGCTCAACTTCTTCATCTACAACACGATCCCAGGCACAACCAGCGCCGCGGGCGTGAAGGCTCAGTTCCTGAAAGAAATCATTCTGGGTCAGGAAAGCCTTGCGGAAATCACCCCGACCTTTGCCTTTGAGCTGCTGTCGCACATGAAGGGTGGCCCCTCGGTCAAAGTACTTTTGGATCTGGCACTTGGGGACGACGCTGCGATTGCGGCACAGGCCGCCGAAGTTCTGAAAACCCAAGTGTTCCTCTATGAGGCAGACACCGACCGTCTGGCCGCAGCGCTTGCCGACGGCAACGCAATCGCCAAGGAGGTCCTGGAAAGCTACGCAAAGGCTGAATTTTTCACCAAGCTTCCAGAGGTCGAAGAAGAAATCAAAGTGGTGACCTATATCGCCGGTGTGGGCGATATTTCGACCGACCTGCTGTCGCCCGGTGCCGAGGCGCACTCACGTGCGGACCGCGAATTGCACGGCCAGTGCATGATCACCCCCGAAGCCCAGGCCGAAATCCAGGAGCTGCAAAAACAGCACCCCGATGCCCGCGTCATGCTGATCGCCGAAAAAGGCACCATGGGTGTTGGCTCCAGCCGCATGTCCGGCGTCAACAATGTGGCGCTCTGGACCGGTAAAAAGGCCTCGCCCTATGTGCCCTTCATCAACATCGCCCCTGTTGTGGCCGGCACCAACGGCATTTCGCCAATTTTTCTGACCACCGTTGGCGTGACCGGCGGCATCGGCATTGACCTGGACAACTGGGTCAAAAAGCTGGACGCCGACGGCAACGTCGTGGAAGACGCAGATGGCGAAGCTGTGCTGGAAGAGGCCTATTCGGTCGCCACCGGCACGGTCCTGACCATCAACTCCAAAACCAAGACCCTGCATGATGCGGATGGCAAAGAGCTGAAAAGCGTCGCCACCGCCTTCACCCCGCAGAAGGTGGAATTCATGAAGGCCGGCGGCTCCTACGCTGTCGTTTTTGGCAAAAAGCTGCAGACATTTGCCGCTGGTGCTTTGGGTCAAGAGCTGAAATCAGCCTATGCCCCCTCCAAAGAAGTCACCGCCGAGGGCCAGGGCCTGACCGCTGTTGAAAAGATCTTCAACCGCAACGCCCTGGGCACCACCCCAGGCGCGACCTTGCATGCCGGATCTGATGTGCGCGTCAAAGTCAACGTGGTTGGCTCGCAAGATACCACCGGCCCAATGACGGCGCAGGAACTGGAAGCGATGGCCGCAACCGTCATCTCGCCTTCGGTTGACGTGGGCTATCAGTCCGGCTGCCACACCGCATCCGTGTGGGACAAAAAGGCCCAGGCCAACATCCCCAAGCTGATGAAATTCATGAATGATTTCGGCTTGATCACCGCGCGTGACCCCAAGGGGGAATATCATGCGATGACCGACGTGATCCACAAGGTCCTGAACGACATCACCGTCGATGACTGGGACGTCATCATCGGCGGCGACAGCCACACCCGTATGTCCAAAGGCGTCGCCTTTGGTGCGGATTCGGGCACTGTTGCCCTGGCGCTGGCCACCGGCGAAGCCTCGATGCCAATCCCTGAATCGGTCAAGGTGACCTTTAAAGGCAAGATGGCGGACCACCTCGATTTCCGGGACGTGGTACATGCCACCCAGGCGCAGATGCTGGATCAGCATGGCGACAACGTCTTCCAGGGCCGTGTGATCGAAGTGCATATCGGCACCCTGCTGGCGGATCAGGCCTTTACCTTTACCGACTGGACAGCGGAGATGAAGGCCAAGGCCTCGATCTGTATCTCCAATGACGAGACCCTGATCGGCTCGCTAGAGCTGGCAAAGGGCCGTATCCAGATCATGATCGACAAGGGCATGGACAATGACGCCAAGCTTTTGCAGGGGCTCATCGACAAGGCAGACGCCCGTATTGCTGATATCAAATCAGGCGCCAACCCAGCCCTGACCCCGGACGACACCGCAAAATACTTTGCCGAGGTTGTTGTTGATCTGGACGCGATCGACGAGCCGATGATCGCGGACCCGGATGTCAACAACGACGACGTGTCCAAGCGCTATACCCACGACACAATCCGCCCCATCACCTACTATAGCGGCGACAAGCACGTCGACCTGGGCTTTGTTGGCTCCTGCATGGTGCACAAGGGCGATATGAAAATCGTGGCGCAGATGCTCAAGAACCTTGAAAAGACAATGGGCAAGGTCGAGTTCAAAGCACCGCTGGTGGTGGCTGCCCCAACCTACAACATCATCGATGAGCTGAAAGAAGAAGGCGACTGGGAAATTCTGCAGCGCTATTCCGGCTTCACCTTTGACGACATGTTCCCCAAAACACAGGCCCGGACCGAGTATGAGAACATTCTCTACCTTGAACGTCCCGGCTGTAACCTCTGCATGGGGAACCAGGAAAAAGCCGCCAAGGGGGACACGGTTCTTGCCACTTCGACCCGCCTGTTCCAGGGCCGCGTTGTTGGTGACACCGCCGAGAAGAAGGGTGAATCGCTGCTTGCCTCGACCCCGGTTGTTGTTTTGGCCGCCGTTCTGGGGCGCACCCCCACAATGGAGGAATACAAAGCCGCTGTTGAAGGCATTGATCTCACCAAGTTTGCCCCACCTCTGGCAGTTCCAGCCGGAACAAAATCGGCACATTTCTAAGCGCGCCTCACGGCTTCGAGCTTAGCCTTTCACATCAGGCAAGAGGCGCAATGGACCCATTGCGCCTCTTTTCTTTGCCCCCCTTCTGGCCCCATTTTTTCTGGCGGCCCTATGGTCAGAACTTAAATAGAGGTGTTTTGCGGCAGGTAACGAAGGTTTGCTGAACACCCGTGAATGACAGTTGTGCAAGATCCGAGACGTTGCCAATAGTCGCTCTCGTCGCAAGCCCTTCAAGAGCCTGACACACCATGAAGCAGCCACCCTCCGGGTTTGACGGCTATTGCCGCAGACGGCTTCACATCTGCATCAAGTAGCCCCCCTATTTTGCGCAGGGCTTCCTATTCTGCCACAAAGTCTGTCACACTGATCAGGTCGGATGACGATGTCCTGCCCCCAAAGCCCTAACCATTTGGAACTATGATGCTCATCAAAGTTGGCAATGCGCGCACTTCAAATATTGATCTGGTTCTGGCAGGCCTCCTTTCGTCTATCGCCGGTGCGCTGAACGCTGTCGGCTTCCTGATCGCCGGATCCTTCACAGCCAACATGACAGGAAATATCTCGGCATTTGCTGACCACCTGGCGAATGGTGCAATCCCGATTGCCTTGTCGTTCTTGGGGCTGGTCGTTGCCTTTATCTGGGGCGCAGCCATAGCGGCCCTTGCTATTCAAGCAGGGGAACGTCGACAGCTCCGCTCGGTCTATGCCTTGGCAATTGCCGCCGAGGCCATCATTCTATTGCTGGTCGGCACCGCCCTTACCAGATCATCAGCCACAGAACACGAGACATTGTTGGTCATTGTACTCAGCTTTGTCATGGGCCTGCAAAACGCTGTGACGACGATGATTTCTCAGGCGCGGGTGCGCACCACCCATGTGTCGGGAATGGCAACTGACATCGGAATAGAGCTGGCGGCATTGGTCGGGGGGGACAAGTCACGACGAGAGGCCACGCCAAAGCTCTGGCTACACAGTTTAACGCTCGCCTGTTTTGCCGTTGGCGGCTTGTGCGGCGCGCTGTTGTTTCAGCTGGTCGGAAGCTGGCTTTTCATGATCACCGCAACCCTTTTGCTGCTAATCGCAGTGCCGGAAGCTCTGAGAGCGCATCGGTCCTGAGAACCCGCCCTAGTGAGTTGCCCCCCACTCTGGCAGCTGAATAAGCCGTCTCCTGACGCGACGAACGGAACAGCAAGAGGTAAAGGACAGTGGAACACGGTGCAAACGAGCCCCCGCGAGATGCATTACGCATTAATTTCAAAGGGCTGGATGGTGGGTGATAAGAGATTTGAACTCCTGACATCTTCGATGTGAACGAAGCGCTCTACCACTGAGCTAATCACCCGGTGCGCTGGGTAGTACCCTCAGGTCTCGCCCTACGCAAGAGGGGCCTAGGAAGAAATATCCGTATCTTCGGCAATTTCGCGCGGTTGCTCCAATGGCTGGCGCAGCCGACAGACATGCAGAGTGCCATTGCTGCGCAGCTCACTGCGTTTCAGCAACAATTTGCCAAAGGGTCTGAGGTTCAGATCGCGGCCAGAGGCCACTGTCTCTCCGAGTACGGACAAAAGCGCCTCGACAACCGGCTTGGCATCTTTTTTCTTCACCCCGGACCGCAGAACGACCTCATCAATCAGTTCTTTCTTGTTCAGGGGCGGCACGTCGAGCACCGGTGTCGAGGTCACCACAACCGGGCTGGGGTCCTGCCCGGCAGCCAGTGTCTGGGGCGGGCTAGCGGATTTGTCCGAAATATCCAACGGGGGTGCTCCTTCTGTTGCCAACTCAGGTGACGTGGCCGGATCCTGCTGCGCCGCCTCTGCCAGCCGCGCTTTAGTCGCGGGTTTTTGCGGCAAAGCTTTGCGCGTCGCCGGTTTGCGACCGCCTGTCTTACTGCTGGTCATGATGTGCCTCGATTTTCTGATGTTGCCTATCCATCATCTTTGCTCAGGCTAGGCGGTCCCAAAGTGGAAGGCCAGATATGTGGTTTACAAAAGGTCTACCTGTGACTTTTACATAGCTCCCTGCCCTTTTTCAGGTCTTGCAAAGGTGTTGGTGAGGCACTTTCAGCCCCCCTTGCCAGCGCTGCCCCAAAGCTAGAACTGCGGCAAGGCGGTGCGGGCAATCATGGTGCGCAGGGTAAAGCTGGAGCGGGTATTTCGAATACCGGAGACCCGCATCAAGCGTTCCTCCAAGAAGCGATCAAAATCATTCAGATCCTGCGCCACAACCCGCAGCAAGATATCGCGGGTGCCTGTCATCAGGTAGCATTCCATTACCTGATCAAACTGACGCACCGCGCGTTCAAAGGCCTGCAGGGCATCGGTGGATTGATTGTCCAGCTCGACCGCCACAAAAATTGTCACCGGCAGACCCAGTTTGGCCTGGTCCACCCGTGCCGAATAGCCGCTGATCACCCCGGCTTCCTCCAGCATGGCAACCCGCCGTGCACAGGGGGTCGCAGACAGGCCAACGCGCTCAGACAGCTCGGCCATCTTGATCCGCCCCTGCGACTGCAGAATGGCGACTATCTTGCGATCAATACTGTCCATGAAGCTTTCACCTATAATTCCACCCAACTGTAGACAAAATCTCCAATAGATAGAAGTCCCGCGCTTAATTTTGGCGAAAACCTCCACTCCCCCTAGGTTAGACAGGCGTCTTATCCAGGAGGAGCCAGAAAAATGACAATCACCCCCGTCGCATCCACGACCCATGAAGAGATCTACCGTGTCGCGGACACAGCCACCGGGCTGATCGGCTATATCGCGCTGCATTCAACGCAGCTGGGCCCCGCTGCGGGCGGATTGCGGATGCGCCCATACAGCAATGAGGAAGAGGCCCTGGTGGATGTGAAACGGCTCAGCGAGGGTATGACCTACAAGAATGCCGCGGCAGGTCTGGCGCTTGGCGGTGGCAAGGCGGTGATCATCGGCGACCCTGGCGTAGATAAATCCCCCGCCCTGCTGCGCGCCTTTGCCCGCGCCATTCACAGCCTTGAGGGGCGCTACTATACCGCCGAAGACATGGGGATGAGCCCGGTGGACATGGCTATTCTGGCAGAAGAGACCCCCTATGTGGCCGGTCTCGCCGATGGTGAGTTTGCCAGTGGTGATCCCTCGCCGGTCACCGCGCAGGGCATTTTCAACGCGATCCGCACCACCCAGGCGCACCAGAGCGGCAGCAAGGATCTGTCGGGATTGACCATTGCGGTGCAGGGGCTGGGTCACGTGGGGTATTACCTCTGCGGGTACCTGCACTCAGCTGGGGCCAAGCTGATCGTCACGGATGTCAATCACGCACAAATCGACAAAGCCGTCGCCAAGTTTGGCGCCACCGCAATTGCCCCCGACGCAATCTATGGCGTCCAGGCCGATATCTTTGCTCCCTGTGCCATTGGTGGCATCCTGAACGCGCAGACCATTCCTCAGTTGCAGGTGTCCGTCGTCTGTGGCGGCGCCAACAACCAACTGGCCACCCCGGCGGATGGCCAGGCGCTGCATGACGCAGGTATTCTTTATGCGCCGGATTTTGTCGCCAATGGCGGCGGCATCATCAATGTTGCCTCCGAGATCGAGCAGATCAGCAATCGCGCTGACTATGTCGCAGATAAGCTCAGCGCGCTGGACCTGACCCTGGCCAACATCCTGAACCAGGCAAAAGTGGAAGATCAGAGCCCCGACGCGGTGGCGATCACCACAGTTCTGGCCAAAATGGCGCAGCAAAGCGCCGCCTGAGCTAAATAGAAATAAACGAGATACTAAGAGCCCATGACCAAGGGGCCAGAACGGAAAGAGTAACAATAAAACGATAAAGGGCGACCCGCAGGGGCCGCCCTCTTTTTTTATCAGAAAACAAAGGGTCAGATCAGCGCCTCTGTTTTATCCCAAGCGGCTTAATGCGCTGGGGCACCCGACGCCCGGGAGCCAGCCTCCAGCGCGGCCTTTGCCGCAGCGGCCTCTTCTTCGGCAGCCTCGTCCCATTCGATCGGCTCGGGCTGGCGTACCAGCGCATGCTTCAGAACTTCCGAGACATGGCTCACCGGGATGATCTCCAGGCCTTCTTTGACGTTATCCGGGATCTCGGGCAGATCCTTGGCGTTTTCTTGTGGGATCAGCACTGTTTTGATACCGCCACGCAGGGCCGCCAGCAGCTTTTCCTTCAAGCCACCAATGGCCAGCGCATTGCCGCGCAGGGTAACCTCGCCGGTCATGGCGATGTCCTTGCGCACGGGAATTTTTGTCAGCACCGACACGATGGAAGTCACCATGGCCAGACCCGCCGAGGGACCATCCTTAGGGGTGGCGCCTTCGGGCACGTGAACGTGGATATCCCACTTGTCAAACTTGGGCGGCTTCACCCCGATTTTGGGCGAGATGGAGCGCACATAGGATGAAGCTGCCTCGATGCTTTCCTTCATCACATCGCCCAGCTTACCTGTGGTCTTCATCCGGCCTTTGCCCGGCAGGCGCAGGGCCTCGATCGACAGCAGCTCGCCGCCTACCGAGGTATAGGCAAGCCCGGTGACAACACCAACCTGATCTTCCTTTTCGGCCAGACCATAGCGGTATTTGGCAACGCCCAGGAACTCATCCAGATTGTCGGAGGTGACAGAAACGCTCTCGACCTCTTTCTTGACGATCTTGGTCAGCGATTTACGCGCCACCTTGGCAATTTCACGCTCCAGGTTCCGCACCCCAGCCTCGCGGGTGTAGACGCGGATGATATCCTTCAGCGCCTCATCGCTCATCTCGAATTCCTTGGCCTTCAGACCATGGTTCTTGACTTGCTTGGACACCAGATGCTGTTTGGCAATCTCGCGCTTTTCGTCCTCGGTGTAGCCAGACAGCGGGATGATTTCCATCCGGTCCAGCAGCGGCCCAGGCATGTTGTAGCTGTTCGAGGTGGTCAGGAACATCACGTTGGAGAGGTCATATTCGACCTCCATATAGTGATCCACAAAGGTGGCGTTCTGTTCCGGATCAAGCACTTCCAGCATCGCGGAAGCTGGATCACCACGGAAATCCTGCCCCATCTTGTCGATCTCGTCGAGCAGGATCAGCGGGTTGGTGGTCTTGGCTTTTTTCAGCGCCTGGATGATCTTGCCGGGCATCGAGCCGATATAGGTCCGGCGGTGGCCGCGGATTTCTGATTCATCACGCACGCCGCCAAGCGAGATGCGAATGAACTCGCGTCCAGTTGCCTTGGCCACGGATTTGCCAAGCGAGGTTTTCCCCACACCGGGAGGGCCCACAAGGCAGAGAATCGGGCCTTTGAGCTTGGTCGAGCGCTGCTGCACCGCAAGGTATTCGACAATGCGTTCTTTGACCTTTTCCAGACCATAGTGATCCGCATCCAGGATGTCCTGTGCCTTGCCCAGGTCCTTTTTGACGCGTGATTTCACGCCCCATGGAATGCCCAACATCCAGTCGAGGTAGTTGCGCACCACGGTGGCCTCGGCCGACATCGGCGACATGTTCTTGAGCTTTTTCAGCTCCGCATCAGCCTTTTCACGGGCTTCTTTCGACAGCTTGGTTGCAGCGACCTTCTCTTCCAGTTCGGCAATTTCGCCAGCCCCTTCTTCGCCGTCACCCAGTTCCTTCTGAATGGCCTTCATCTGCTCATTCAGGTAATATTCGCGCTGGGTCTTCTCCATCTGGGATTTGACCCGGGTCTTGATCTTTTTCTCGACCTGCAGAACCGACATTTCGCCCTGCATCAGCCCATAGACTTTTTCCAGCCGCTCGCTGATCGACAGGGTTTCCAGCAGCTCCTGCTTGCGATCGACCTCAATCCCCAGATGGCCCGCAACCAGATCCGCCAGTTTGGCGGGTTCGGCAGTTTCACCGACGGCGGACAGGGCCTCTTCGGGGATGTTTTTGCGGACCTTGGCGTAGCGCTCAAACTCGTCGCCAACCGTGCGCACCAGCGCCTCGATGGTGGTGGCGTCGCCGGGGATCTCGGTGAGATATTCCGCACCGGCTTCAAAATAGTCCTCATTCTCGAGGTAATTGGTGATCTTGACCCGCGCATGGCCTTCGACCAGCACCTTTACGGTGCCATCGGGCAGTTTCAGCAGTTGCAGCACATTGGCCAGCACACCCGTTGGGTAGATGCCATCGGTCTGTGGCTCGTCCTCTGCCGGGTCAATCTGGCTGGACAACAGAATCTGTTTGTCATCCGCCATCACCTCTTCGAGGGCGCGCACAGATTTTTCCCGACCCACAAACAACGGCACGATCATATGCGGAAAGACCACAATGTCGCGCAGCGGCAATACAGGATAGGAAGAATTAAGCGGCTCTTTCATACTCGGTCCTTTACTTGGCAAGAGCCCCCGGTCCCGACACTCGGCAACCTCTGGCGCTCCCCTCTTTGGAAGTCTTTATCTGGTACAGCGGTTAACATATTTCAACCGCCGCACCGCAAAGTTGGGGGACACCTTGCCCGTAGCATTGCCGAACCACAAGAGCGCTTTTGGCAAATGCGCCGCAAATCCGCGCACGACCCAAAACACCTAATGCCACTGCCCCGCCGGACGTCCAGCCGCACAGTCAACAGGCCGCCAACAGGCTGATGAAGCCCCCCGTTCCACCAGGACCAAATAGCTTGGTTATTTAGCCTGACCACTTTGAAGATGGGAAAGTTGGGCAAATTCAGATGATTGGGAAGATCCGCCATCCATAAATCCAATCAAAGCCATACCAAGGCCCAGGACAACAAAAAGAACGATATGGGCGGAACTTGCAGAAACAGAATTTTTCATTACTCACCTCCAGGTGTTACAAACTGCTGAGCAACACACAGGAATTTTGTGACCAGACCTTGTCCTTAGAGGGTCCGCAACAGGGAGAGAGGTTCAAATTCTTCACAAATGTAATGCAAACAGGGCAGGTCTTTCACCTGCCCCTGCGATGTGAATAGGCCCCTTACAATGGCTCGATATCGCCCTGGGCGCGTCCATCATGGAAGCCCTGCTGCCAGGCCGCGAAAGTGCCCTCTGCGATGGCCTCGCGCATGCCTGCCATGATGTCCTGGAAATAATGCAGGTTGTGCCAGGTCAGCAGCATGCCCGAAATCATTTCGTTGCTGCGGAACACATGATGCAGATAGGCGCGGCTGTATTTCGAACAGGCCGGGCAGCTGCAGTTTTCATCCAGGGGGCGCGGGTCATCCGCGTGGCGGGCGTTTTTGATGTTGACCACGCCGTGGCGGGTAAAGGCCTGGCCGGTGCGCCCCGAGCGCGACGGCAGCACACAGTCCATCATGTCAATGCCCCGCGCCACGGCGCCGACGATGTCATCAGGTTTACCAACCCCCATCAGGTACCGTGGCTTATCCTCGGGCAGCATATCAGGGGCATAGTCCAGGCAGTCAAACATCGCCTCCTGCCCCTCACCCACGGCCAGCCCGCCCACAGCGTAGCCATCAAAACCGATGTTTTTCAGCGCCTCGGCGCTTTCTGCACGCAGATCCTGCTCCAAACCGCCCTGCATGATGCCAAACAGCGCGTGGCCCGGGCGATCGCCAAAGGCCTCTTTCGAGCGTTCGGCCCAACGCATCGACAGGCGCATGCTTTCGGCAATGCGATCCCGGGTGGCGGGCAGCGCCGGGCATTCGTCAAAACACATCACGATATCAGAGCCCAATAGCTTTTGAATTTCCATCGAGCGTTCTGGCGTCAGCTCATGTTTGGAGCCGTCAATATGGGACTTAAAAGTGACGCCCGTCTCGGTCAGCTTGCGCAGCCCTGCCAAGGACATCACCTGAAAGCCGCCGGAGTCCGTCAGGATAGGGCGATCCCAGTTCATGAATTTATGCAGCCCGCCCAGGCGGTCAATGCGTTCCGCCGTGGGGCGCAGCATCAAGTGATAGGTATTGCCCAGCAGGATATCTGCACCGGTTTCCCGCACGCTTTCCGGCATCATCGCCTTCACCGTGGCGGCGGTGCCAACCGGCATAAAGGCCGGCGTGCGGATATCGCCGCGCGGTGTGGAAATAACCCCGGTGCGGGCCTTGCCATCACGGGCTTTCAGATCAAAGGTGATTTTCGGCGCCATTTTACTCTCCTTTGAGTGCAGAACCCAGCGCATTTGCCTGATTGCGCGGCTTTTGACAAGCCTCAAGCCATCTTGTCAGCCCTCTCAGAGCAGAGCATACAGGACATAGGCTGCATTCTTGCAGTCATACCATGGCGACCCCATATGTATGCAATAGTACACAACTTTTTCTAGGAGGGCCCGATGAACGAAGATTTTCTCATTGGTCTAATTTCACAAAACGCCATCTACCTGCTGGGGGCGATCTTCCTGATCGTCATCATCTTCAAAGGCGTCCACATTGTACCCCAGTCCGAAAAATTTGTGATCGAGCGCTTTGGGCGCCTGCATTCGGTGCTTGGACCCGGCATCAACTTTATCGTGCCCTTGTTGGACGCCGTGGCGCATCGCATTTCAATTCTGGAACGCCAGCTGCCCAGTGCCAGCCAGGATGCCATCACCAAGGACAACGTGCTGGTGCAGATCGACACCTCTGTGTTCTACCGTATTACCGAACCAGAAAAAACCGTCTACCGGATCCGCGACGTGGATGCCGCCATTGCAACCACCGTGGCAGGTATCGTGCGCGCCGAGATCGGCAAGATGGACCTGGACGAGGTGCAGTCAAACCGCACCCAGCTGATTGGCCAGATCCAGGCAAGCGTCGAGGACGCGGTGGATGACTGGGGCATCGAAGTCACCCGCGCAGAAATCCTGGATGTGAACCTGGATCAGGCCACCCGCGACGCCATGCTGCAGCAGCTGAACGCCGAACGCGCCCGTCGCGCCCAGGTGACCGAGGCCGAAGGGAGCAAACGCGCAGTTGAACTGTCTGCCGATGCCGAACTCTATGCCGCCGAACAAATCGCCAAGGCCCGCCGCATTCAGGCCGACGCCGAGGCCTATGCCACCGAAGTCGTGGCCAAGGCGATCCACGAAAATGGCATCGAGGCGGCGCAGTATCAGGTGGCCCTGAAACAGGTTGAGGCGCTCAATGCGCTTGGCAACGGCGAAGGCAAACAGACCATCGTGCTGCCCGCCCACGCAATTGAGGCCTTTGGCGATGCCTTCAAGCTGCTGAAAGGTGGCAAATGATGGAACCGGTTGCAGCCTCCTATTGGGAACTCTGGTGGGTTTGGTGCGCCGCCGCGCTGGTGCTCGCCATCCTAGAGGTCCTGGCCCCCGGCTTTGTCTTTCTGGGCTTTGCCCTGGGTGCCCTGGCCTGCGGCATCCTGCTGGCGGTGCTGGGCAGCGGTGCTCTTGCCCTGCCCGCCTTGATCTTCCTGTTCGCCGCCCTGTCGCTGATCTCATGGCTGCTGATGCGGCGCTATTTTGCTCTGCCTTCGGGCCAGGTAAAAACCTTCGAGACAGACATCAACGACTAGAGCCCCTTCATCAACATCTGCGATCAGCCCCTTTTGGCAGGCTTTCCAATCGGAGCTGATCGGCAGAGCGGGGCGCTACAGTGATACCTTGACCGGGCACAAACCTCCCGGCAGCAGACATTGGGTCGCCCGCCACAAAGCAGCTTCGAGCCCCAATTGCCCATTGCCGCAACCTGCACGAACGGCAGAAAAGCGCAAAAAGCGACCTTTCAAAAGCCCTACATCAGTGCCCAGGTCGACGAGTGGAACGGCCCACACCGGCCTTTGTCCAGATGTCCAAGTGCGGCATCGCGGCTTCCCCAAAACTTCGCATAGACCGCTTCACCATCTTGGACGGAATTCTTGCCCATAGCCACATGAGCACAAAAATTTCACTTTGTGATACAGGCGCTTGACCCGTTTTTAGACATGTCATTGGAAAACATATTGACAGCATGAGCTCCATTGAGGCACCTTACATACCGATCGGTCGGTATAATCAGGATGATAATAATGGACAAAAAACTCCCAACAGCGCGCATTCGCGATTCTGAGAAAACCGTTGCCGCCCTCAAGCGGGCGGCGATCGATCAGTTGATCTCAAATGGGTTTGCAGGGCTTTCAATTGCACCGCTTTTGAAGAAGGCGGGCGTATCTAGGGGCGCTCTATTTCATCATTTTGCCAGCAAGGACGCGCTTGTCGTTGCCGCTTTCGAAGATGTGCTTGCGGAGTTTGCGATCTGCTTGACCCGGATATCCCAAAGGCTGCGATCCGGTGAAATTGGGCTTGAAGAATTTGTCACTGAGACTTCAGCAGCCTTTGCGAGTGATTTGTTCATCGCCACCATGGAGATGTCCCTGGGGATGCGTGTCGAAGAATTCCTCTCTGAGGCGGCGCAAGATGCCATTGTCGTATGGCGCGAAAACCTACTGCGGTTTTGGACCGATACGTTTGATCTGCCAGCCCTGTCGCAGGCCGAACAGGAGACCCACTGGGCCATCGCATCGAACACTTTGCGCGGTTACGGGTTTACCAATTCCTTCGGCCATCAAGAGGTCGCAACACGACATATGCGGCAGGGGTTTGCCCAGTTCTTCCTTACAGGGGCGGTGATAAAGCCTGCAATCACCCCTGATATCAGCGCTTTACAAGGCAAAAAAACAACCAACAGTGGAGAAGACCAATGAAAACGACTTTCATCTTGGGCGTAGCCCTCAGTGGGGCCATTCTGGGCCCAAGTGTTGTGATGGCTCGCGATACAATCACCGCCGCCACCTGGCTACCACCGCAACACCAATATTCGCGCTATCTGTATACATATTGGGCCGAAGCGCTTGCCGAACGCTCTGGCGGCACATTGGTAGCCGAGGTCGAACTGGGATCTGCGCGCGTGACGGCGGGCGGCAACCTGCAAGAGATCGCAGATGGCCTCGCTGACGTTTCAGGCCATTTCGCGCAATACACGCCAAGCGACCTGCCTGTGGCCAACGCGCTTGAAGAGCTGGGCATGACCTTCGGCGATCCGCGTGTGGTGATTGCGGCGGCCACCGAATTCAACATGACCGAGCCCATGTTGTTGGCAGAATGGGCCGGTCACGGCGTCGTCTATGGCGGGTCTTACACGACGAACCAGTACAAATTGATCTGTAACACACCGATCACCACGCTTGCAGAATTGAACGGTGCCAAGCTTCGTCTGCCGGGCCGTGCGCCTGCGGAATGGGCCAATGCGGCCGGTGCTGCGACTGTGTCGTTTAACACCAACGAACAGTATGGCGCGCTGGATAAGGGCGCGCTGACCTGCACCACAACAACAGCTGCTGACGCCTATGTTCGTAAACTTTATGAAGTCGCACCCCATATCACTGAT
Organism: Phaeobacter sp. G2; assembly: GCA_025163595.1. Classification (NCBI taxonomy): domain Bacteria; kingdom Pseudomonadati; phylum Pseudomonadota; class Alphaproteobacteria; order Rhodobacterales; family Roseobacteraceae; genus Phaeobacter; species Phaeobacter sp. G2. The sequence continues at coordinate 2,079,848 of CP104100.1, read as the reverse complement.
ATGCCTGTGACCATGTTCTGGGCAGGTCTGGGCCATGGCTACAACCCGGCGGTTTGGGCTGAATTGACCATAGATCAACGTCGCGCCGCACTTTATGCGGAGGCCGACGCTATGGCTGCTTTGATCGTTGACGGGACCTTGCTGGAGGAAGCTGCCGCCGAAGAGAGCCTCAAAGCCGAGGGTGTAACCTTCCACGCACCCGGCGAAGATCTTACCGCGTCGATTGCTGCCTTCCGTGCCAAACAGCCAGGGAACGCCGTGCCGATCATTCAGGAAACCTATAAAATCGCAGAGGCTGAGGCCTTGCTCGCACGGTTCCAGGCGACGATTGATAAGTGGGATGCCAAGCTGGCCGACGTACCCGTCGAGGACAAAGAGACGCTGGCTGATATGATGCGGGCAGAGATTTACGACAAACTCGATCTGGCCACATACGGCCTGCAATAAACCCCGCGAAACGCCTGGTGCGGCCACAGTTTTGGTGTGGCCGCATCACGCCTGGACCGACAGACTGAGGTCTGCGGTCTTTGGTTTCCCTTTCTTCACCAAAGGCTTCCCGATGATCCTAAATGCCCTTTCCAGGCCGTTTGAATTGCTAGACCGTGTCGCGCGTCTGCAACTCGCGATCGCGGCCTTCGCTGTCATGGCAATTTTGCTGGCGATCTCTTTGGACGTGGCGCTGCGCACTGCGTTCAGTGCGCCGCTCACTGGCACCATGGAAGTCGTATCATTCTATTGCATGATCCCAGTCGTGTTCCTGCCCATTATGATCCTTGAGGTGCGGGGCGAACATATGGACACGGATCTGTTCTACCGGTTTTTTCCTGTCGCAGCCAAAAGGCTATCGGTGATTGTTTCGGGGCTTTTGTCCGTCGGGATTTATGGCCTGTTGACCTACATCACATTTGAGCAGGCCGTTTCATCCACTGGACGAGGCGAAGTGGCGATGGGGGTCAACCTGATGCCGGTCTGGCCAGTGCGTTGGATTCTGCCAGTGGCCTTTGCGAGCTCAACTGCGGCAGCCTTTGCTTTGACTATCCGCAACACTAAGGGCGTAAAATAAGATGCTTGAAGATATCACTCCAATTCTGGTGGCTTTGGGTGCCTTGCTGTCGTTGATCGCTATTCGCGTCCCCGTCGGATTGTCGCTGATCGCGGTCTCCTTTGTCGGCATCACCTATGAGATCAGCCTGCGCGCGGCCATTGGGTCCCTTGCGCGTATCCCCTATGACCTCGCCTCCAACTGGAGCTTTTCGGCCATACCGATGTTCCTGCTTATGGGCTATGTGGCCTCCGAGACCGGGTTGACCAGCGGATTGTTTCGCGCCTCGCGTCAAGTCTTGGCCCGCCTGCCCGGTGCATTGGCCTGTTCCAGCGTTCTGGCAAGCGCGCTCTTTGCGGCGGCCTCGGGGTCTTCGGTGGCCACGGCCTCTGCCATGTCAAAGATCGCAATCCCTGAAATGCTGAGCCGCCGCTACGATCCGGGTCTTGCCTGCGGGACGATTGCGGCCTCCGGGACGCTCGGGTCACTGATCCCGCCAAGCATCGTGATGATCCTTTACGGCGTGTATTCGGATGTCTCGATTGGGGCGCTGTTCATGGCGGGGATATTGCCCGGGATATTGTCGATGGCCATCTACATCGCGATGATTGTGACCCGGTGCAAACTCAACCCCAGCCTTGCAGGCGGAGGGGCCACGGCAGAAGATGAGCCAACGGTGGGAGCTGGACAACTTCTTATGGACATTGCACCGCTACCGATCCTGATCGCAATTGTCATGGGCTCGATTTCGTTGGGCTGGGCCACCCCCACGGAGGCCGGTGCTCTTGGAGCATTAGGGGCGGTATTGATCGCAATCGCCATGCGCACCTTTTCCCCTGCCAGCTTCTGGTCAGCGCTGAAACAATCCGCCCTGTCCTTTGCGGCAATTTTCGTGATCATCATCGGTGGCGCACTGCTGACGCGCTATGTGGCGGTGGCGGGGTTGAACAAAGTGCTGGAACAGCTCTTTGTCGAAAGCGCTGCGGGACCTCTCATGCTGATTGCTGCAGTCTCGGTTCTCTATATCGTGCTGGGTATGTTCATCGACTCCATCGGCTTGCTGTTGCTGACCGCGCCCTTGGTGCTGCCGCTAGCCGTATCGCTCGAAATGGACATGATCTGGTTCGGCATCATCCTGATTAAGCTGTTGGAAATCGGGCTGATCACCCCGCCTGTGGGCCTAAATATATTTGTGATCAAAAGCGCACTTGGCGATCAGGTCACGCTGCCGACGATCTTCAAAGGGGTCACCTGGTTCATCAGCATGGACGTTCTGACCCTCGTGTTGCTTGTCGCTTTCCCTGCAATCACCATTTGGCTCCCGGAGATGATCTATGGCTGACCAAGACCACAAGATTACCGCGCAGATGCAGGAAGTCTTCGCACAGGTCACGCAAACCTGCGAAACACAGTTCGGCTTTCGTTTTCTGACCATTCTGAAAATTCTACCCGACCCGGTGAATGTCCTGCGGGTGCATAGCTCCTCGCCAGATGACTACCAAATCGGCGCGCTCAAACCGATGGGAGGCACGCCTTGGGGCAAGCTGGTGATTGACGGCAGCCAGACATGGCTAGGCAACGGCGCGGATGAGGTGCTCTGGGCCTTTCCCGATGCGCAACTGATCCTATCCAAAGGCTGCAAAGCCTGTGCCTGCGCGCCGGTGATCTCAGAGGGAAAGACGGTTGGCGTGCTATCGCTGAATGCGAGCCTGGACGCATATACGGCAGAAGACCTGCACGAAATGAGCCGGATTGCCCAACATTTGATCCCCGCTTTAAGGCATTGAACCGCTGCATTGGCGGTACAGAAAAAATCAAACCAAGGAAGACCCAATGACCAGCATATTGATCAAAAACGCCTGCATCGTTGACGGCAGCCAAGACCGACCCACAGATCCGATGCAGATCGCCATCGAGAGCGGTAAGATCAAAGAGGTTGCACCGACGGTTTCTTTCACTGCCGACGAAGAGATCGACCTTAAGGGATATACCGTGATGCCCGGGCTGGTCGATTGTCACGTGCATACAATTGCAGCCAGTGCCAATCTTGGGGCCAACGCGGCGGCCCCCTCGTCCTTGATCGCAGCCAAAAGCGCGCGGCTGATGTACCAGATGCTCATGCGTGGCTTTACCACGGTGCGAGATCTCGGCGGTGCTGACCGCGGCCTGCAACAGGCCGTTGAGCAAGGGTATTTCATCGCGCCGCGGTTGGTGATCTGTGGCAAAGCCCTGTCCCAGACTGGTGGCCACACCGATTATCGCGGCCCCTACGACAACCGCCCTGTCGAATGGTACGCCAATCAACTGGGTTCTATGGGCCGGATTTGTGACGGCCTGCCCGAAGTGTTGCGCGCCGCCCGCGAGGAAATCAAATCCGGGGCGCAATTCATCAAGGTCATGGCCGACGGTGGCGTGTCTTCGCCCTCTGATCCCGTCGGCTATCTGGTGTTCTCCACAGAAGAGCTAAAGGCGTTCGTCGAAATTGCCGATAATTTTGGCACCTATGTTGCCGCGCATCTTTATGCGGACGAAGCCATCGTACGGGCACTGGATTGCGGCATCACCTGTATTGAACACGGCAACCTGATCAGCGATGACACCATCGCCCGCGTGGCCCGCGAGGGGGCGGTCGTCGTGCCGACGAACATCACCTATGACCTGCTGGCCCGTCGCGGAGCAGAATTTGGCCTGCAACCGGCATCGGTCGCCAAGATCGAGGATGTGCGCCTGCCTGGGTTGGAGCGGCTGGTCAAAATGCATGACGCCGGAGTAACCATGGGCTACGGCTCTGATTTGTTGGGCGGCATGCAGTCCGAACAATCTGGCGAATTCCCCCTGCGTGGGCGTTATATTCCTGCGCATGATGTGATCCGCTCTGCCACACTGGACGCAGCCAAGGTGCTACGGATGGAAGGGCAGATCGGTGCCTTGGTGCCCGGTGCGTTTGCTGATCTGGTCGCGGTGGACGGCAACCCGCTGAACAATCTGGACCTGCTGACCGAACAAGGCGCGCATATGCCGCTGATCATGCAAAATGGCGTGGCCGTCAAACGCACAGGTTCCCTATGAGCACATCAGACAGGCCCGTCATGATGCTGTCTGGCGGCAATAGAGGCATCGGCTATTGCATCGCACAGGCGGCGCAAGCGCGGGGCTGGCACGTCAGCCTTGGCCTGCGTGATCCATCGGTCTTGCCCCATGGGCTTGATCCGCAGCTCACCGATCTTCACGCTTATGACGCCACCTCGCGCAGCGCCGAAGCTAAGTGGGTGGACGCCACTGTCGCAAGGCATAGCCGGATTGATACGATTGTCGCCAATGCCGGCCTGTTCACCGACACTTCGATCATCGACGCTGAGGAAGGCGAGGTCGACACCCTGTTAGAGATCAACCTGCGCGCCCCGCGCCGCCTCGCCAAAGCGGCATGGCCGATGTTGCGGGCCTGCGGATGCGGGCGGGTGGCGATCCTCGGATCACTGTCTGGCAAACGTGTGGCATCAAAAGGCTCTGCGTTGTACTCGGTCAGCAAATTCGCCGCCATTGGTTTGGCCCATGCTCTGCGCCTTGAGGGCTGGGACGATGGCATCCGCGCGACGGCCTTCTGTCCGGGCCTTGTCGCGACAGAAATGGGCGCGACCGCGGCGGGCGACGCCGTTGCAGCAAAAGAGATGACCCAACCTGACGAAATCGCGCATCTGGTATTAGAGATCATCGGCCTGTCCAACTCGGCCAGCATTGCAGAAATGCATATTAACTGGCAAACGGACGGGATTTTCTAAGGTGCCCAATTCCAATCCGCAATGCCTCCGCAGAGTTTGGCTGAGCTGCCTTGAACTGCAACCTTGGCAGCGCTGCATGCAGATTTGATTTCCCAAACGCAGGCATTCGCTGCAGTGAAAAATGTGATGAACGGGCGCCAAGCGGACTTGCGGCAGTGCGGCCGCTAAAAGTCACCAAAGGGGAACACTGCGGACAAAGCAACTATTTCATTCACTCCCGCAACGTGACGATAATACTGCTCACTTGAGCCAAACCGTGCGCGGTAAGATGGGGACAACATGAAACGTGATGACGCAAAGAATATATTCGAAGCCGCAGACACCCTTTGTGGCGCTTCATCTCAACTAATTATGGCGATTGATGCCATCGAAGATGCTAGCGAAAAGCGCGCTTTCAGAAGAAAATTCGCTGACTTGATAGGGAATATTGAACGAGATTTTGTCTACGAAATTTGCGTCAAATATCCTGAGTTTGCGGACGAAAAACCTGACGTGCTGGGTCGCAACTAAGGGCTCGAAGCGGACATGCGGCGGTGCGGCAGCAGGGTCGCAGCGTTTCCGCACCAGTTCCCAGACGCTAGATGACGGCAGCCAGCCCAAAGCGGCCCAACAGCCATTGGCACGAACCTGCGATAGCTGACCTTGGCCACGCACGTCGCGAACTGGTAAGGAGCGGGACCAAACGGACGTTGAATTTCTTGGACAAAACCATAAACTCCCAGGAGCGTTTTTTGGGGCCAGTATTTTGGGGGCCAGTAGATGATTAGAAAGATATTTTCGCTGACTCTTCTTGGGCTATCAGGCGCTTTTGGCTACCTTTACTATGTTCAGTATTTGCAATGGCGAAATTGTTTCAACCAGTTAGGGCGGTGCTTCGACGAAAGCACGGGCGTCGTACACTTGGAGCAATCCGGGGGCGTCTGGCTCCTGCTCGCTGCGTTGGCGCTTGGAGGGGGACTTTACAACGCGTGGCACCTTGGCAAACCAAAACGGTAATCTGGGCTCCAAGCCGCCGCTCCCTGCGCCAGCACACCCAACTGGGACTGGGACTGGAAGTCAAGGTCAGTTGAGCGGGACCAAACAAACCTTAGCAATCTTGCTGCAATGACCGCTTTTTCTGCACTGCTCATGCAGCGACAAGTGGCATGGGCAGAAACCGAACTTTCGCTCATTGCGGGCGTGAGGCGAGCGAGCGAGCGACAACGGTTAGGGCCAAAGTCACGCGCCCACGAATCTGGGTTTCTTTCTAAGGTCTGGAAGGTTGCTCGGAGCCTTTAGCGTATGCATTTTGCGGCCCTGGCTTCCTGAATTGCGCGTGAAATTCAGAAGCCATTCGCTTTCCTGTTAGTCACCCTCATCTGGTGGCGTCGTAACACCGAATGCACCAGATGGCTTGCTTTCTTCCGGATTGCCAAATTCCTTGCCCTGCAATCCGCGGCTCAGCAATTCGCGAATGGCCGCGGCTCGGGATGGAAGACGGTGATCAAAGCGCCAATCGTCGATGGCTTTGATTTCGTCGTCATTCAACATCACTTGCAATTTTAGAGTCCGTTTGCCGCCAGAATCGCTCATGAATTCTGTCTCCGTTGGTGTCATGAAGTGTTGGAACAAGAGTAAGTTACTGAAAAGCCAACGTCTAGGTAAGAAGGCGCAGTAACGGTTGATATGCGTCTCACCTCAATGCTGCACGATGATGAAAAGGGGTGGGGTCATTCAGTGACGTAACTTAACTATATGTTTTTATTTGTTTTTTCACCTCACCTCCAATAGAAGATAGGCAATGAAAAGGAGATAAACATGAGCATGAAGCAAGCATATGTCGAAAAGATCCAAGCCCGCCTGAACGAATGGGATGCGGAGATTGAGAAGTTGAAGGCCCGCACAGACGAAGCTGGGGCGGATGCCAAGATCAAGTATCAAGAGCAGATTGAGAGCCTTCGCGAAGAGCAGCATGAGGCGCAAGCCAAACTTGATGAACTGAGGGCCTCCAGCGACGACGCTTGGGAAGATATGAAGGCCGGTGTTGAAAGCGCATGGGACAGTCTTGAGAAGGCAGCCAAAGACGCAACGTCGCGGTTTGCAGCATAGCCAGCAACTTGGCTGTATTTGAGCACCGCCTCCAGAAATGGTGGCGGTGCATCTTTAAACTAAACAGCCACATTCGCCACGGTGATGGAACTTCATCGCCGAAGCGATGGCCGAGAACCTGCGCCAACTGACAATCGCTACTGAACAAATGACGAAACCCTCGCAGGATTTGCTAGTTCGATGGATGCGTAACGAGCAAACGGTCAGAACAGGATAAGGGCTGCCGCACCGGATGATTGGAGCGTGGCCAACAAGCCGGGCACGTCTTTCAACGGTGCAGCAAACGATATTGCAGTTCTTTGATCTCCGAACGGAGTTCCGTTCATCGTTGCGGTTATTTTCGACACGCAGAGAGGAAGAACACGTGAGGCCGTTGCCTCTGTGCGAGAGGTCGCCAACTTAGCGCTAGCCATGTTTTTGTGACACCATCGGACATTCGCGCATTACGCAGCACCGTTCAAAGAGGGCTCGAAGCTGCCGTTCTCCGCACCAGCATACCAAATCGGTGCCGAGTCAGGAGGTCAAGGTCGGCTGAGCGGGCGGAGGGAGCTTTCGTTTCGGTTGCACCCATGTCTGCTTTAACAAATACTCGTGAGAAAATGCGTGGTTTCATGTCGTACTGAAGATCACCTGCGAATACCGATGGTGCAGAGCAACCGCTTCCGAGATTCATCTGGGATACCGCCCACCTGCGCCGGACGCCACCGTCCTGATGGACCAAAGGTCAACCTGCACTAACGTTCAATTCGGACCGCTCAAGCGGGGCTGCTCAAGATCATCCGCCCCTATTGGGCATCAAAGATGTCTTGCAGGACCATCGCTTGCGGAGAGGGGCGCAATTTGGCGTCCTCCCACCCAAGTCTAGCTTCGCCCCCCCAAAGCCCCCTCTTCTTTTGCCTTGGCCAAGCAATCTCTATTCGGCCCTGTTTCAAATGACGCGGGGGTTTCTGACAGCCGATGGCAGGAAGCTTGCGAAAATGATGGACGTCTATCAGAAAATGATTGACGTCCATCAGGAAACTGCGGTCAAATGATCGATAAGGAGGCGATTGGGAGATTCGTCTTTGGGGGAGCGATCATGTCTAAACCAACCTTACATGATGTCGCGCAGGCGGCAGGGGTCAGCTATGCGACCGCAGACCGCGTCATAAACAACCGCGGAAATGTGGCGCAGAAATCAATCGACAAAGTGCGCGATGCGGTCGCCAGACTTGACTATGTGCGTAATGTCGCTGCAGCGAATTTGTCGCGCAAACGGGTTTACCGCCTCGCGTTTTTGATCCCCAAAGGGACAAACGCCTTTTTCAACCGGATCCGCGATCATATCGCACAAGTCGCGGCCCACCTGAGTGTTGAAAGCGTAAGTGTCGATATCTTTGAGGTCTCAGCGTTTTCCGTTGAGGGCCTGTCTAAAAGCATCGCGGATTTCTGTGAGAAGGACTTTGACGGGGTCGCAATTGTCGGGCTTCAAAGTGCACTTCTTGAAGCCCCCCTCGCAGAGCTGCGCACGCGCGGAATCCAGGTTATCGGACTGGTCTCGGACCTGCCCCGAGATTTCCGCGCCGCCTACATCGGTATTGATAATGTCGTTGCAGGGCGGACGGCGGCACGGATGACCGGCATGGCCCATGCGGGGGGCCATGGGGCAATCCAAACATTCGCCGGATCTTTGGATGCACGCGACCACGCGGAACGGCTGGACGGATTTCGGGAAGTTATCTTGGCTGATTTTCCACATTTAACCGTACTCGATCCGATCTTGACCAAAGATGACCCTTCAATTCTGCGGTCGAAAACCCGTGAATTGCTTGCGCAACAAACCCATGTGACCGCGCTCTATAACGTGGGCGCTGGCAACTCGGGGCTGATCTCTGCGATCAGCGCCTGGCCCGAACAGCGCCCCTATTGCATTGTGCACGAACTCGTCGCCCATTCGCGGCAGGCCTTGGTCGCTGGTCATATTGATCTGGTGATTGATCAACGCCCAGATGTCGAAATCAACCGCGCGTTTGCCGTGCTGCGTGCTTTGATCGACCAGCGCGAAATACCCACCATGCCAGAGCTGACCCCCAC